>JAJZYB010000047.1 GCA_021806135.1 Thermoplasmata archaeon | reverse complement strand
GGTCGAGGCGGTGGAGATCAAGACCGTGGACCCGGTGGGCCCGGTCAAGGCCGCCATGGAGGAGCAGACGGCGGCGGAGCGCCAGCGGCGGGCCGCGGTCCTTCGGTCCGACGGGGAGAAGCGTTCAGCGATCCTGGTGGCGGAGGGGGCCAAGAGGGCGCGGATCCTGCAGGCCGAGGGATTGCGGCAGTCCCGGATCCTGGAGGCCGAGGGGGCGCGGATGGCCACCATTCTCGAGGCGCAGGGAGAATCGCAGCGCCTGCGTATCCTTTCCATGGGGGCGGCCACGCTCGACGCGAAGGCCCTCACGGTGCTCTCGTTGGACACGGCCACTAACATGGCCTCCGGCCAGGCGACGAAGATCATCTTCCCCTTCGAGTTCAGCCGGCTCATGGAGGGGGCCTCGGACTACCTGGGCGCGGGGCGCACGGTGCCGGAGCGGGCCCTGTCCAGCCTGGACGACCTCGAGAAGCGCATGGGGTCCATCAACGACGTCCTCGGGCCGATCCCGAAGCAGGAAGACCTGACCACCGAGATCCAAACCATCGAGAACGAGATCAAGGCGGAGAGCGGAAGCACCGAGCAGATGATCTCGGGGAGCCGCAGTGCGGCGCCGGGAATTGCTGCGGTGGGCCCGGGTGGTTCATTGGATCCCATCGACGGCGATCCGGACCAGCCCACCACGACCCGGTCCTCCGTTCCGGGGGGCGTACCCAACCCCGCGTCTACCGGAAGGAAGGGTTCCCCAGCTTCGGAGAAGCCGGCGAATCCCTAGGGTGTGGGGGCCTTGCCGGAGTGTTTCGAGTTCGGCGGTCACGAGCACTCCTCAGGGGGCCCCACGGGCTGTACGGCAGACCCACCGTCCTGGGACAGGTTAACGGCGCCTCCAGCTGCCCCGGGGGGATGATGGGAGTATGATGGGGGAAGGGAACGGTTACAGGGGTGCATCCTCCTGCGACTCGGAAGTTCCCCTGGGGGGTCCGGACGGGAGGAATTCCCCCGGCCCGGGCCCTTGCCGGATCAGCGGGGGGATGGCGACGTTCAACGACGCGCCCACGATCCGGGGGGCGGTAGCCTCGTTGTTGGGCCAAGAGCTTCCCGACGGGGTGAGCTGGGAACACCTGTGGATCGTGGCGAGCGCCTCGTCGGACGGAACGGTCGAGATCCTGAGGGAGCTTTCCGCTCGGGACTCGCGAATACGTGTCTTGACGGAGCCGGAGCGTAAGGGGAAGGTTTCGGCGCTGAACCTGATCTTTCGGCAGGCAGCCGGGGACTACCTTGCCCTCCTGAACGCCGACGACTGTGCCGAGCCAGGAGCGCTTCGGGCTTTGCTTTCCGAGGCAGCGGGTGCGGCCGGCCCCGTCGCCGTGATGGGCCGTCCCTTGCCGGGACCTAAGGCTCCCTCCGCCGTGAGGGACATCATCGGACTGTTGTGGGAGTTGCACCACTGCTTCCATGAAGAGCTCGTTCTGCACGGGCAAGCCGCCCATCTGTCGGATAACTTGCTTCTGCTCTCGCGGAGCTGCCTCCAACCGCTCCCAGAGGACGTCATCAATGATGGGGCCTACCTGGGGGTGCGTCTCCGGGAACTGGGCGGGGAGTTGCGCTACGCCCCCTGCGCGAAGGTGGTGCTGAGCGTTCCCACCTCCTTGGCGGACCATCTGTCCCAGCGCCGGCGGATTCACGTGGGTCACCGACAGGTGGCCAAGAAGCTCCGGAGGGCTCCCACGACGTTCCAGCGGGCTGCGGTCACGGATCCGAGGCAGGCGTTTCGGATCCTCCGGAAGGCGCTGAGCGAGAGCGCTCATCCGGTGAGGGCCCTCCTGGGGTTGAGCGTCCTAGAAGCCCTGGCTCGGCTGTTGGTCCTCTGGGACCTGCTTCCCCCGGAGCACGACCATGTCCGCTGGGTCCGGATCCGCCCGGAGTCTCTATCCCCGATCCATAGAGTGCAATGAGACGATCGTACTTCCGCGAGCGAACCGCCAACCGGTGGAGCGTGGTCTCGAGCCGAAAGGTGGAATCGGGCCGGCCGCGCCGGCGGTGGTCATAGTTCTTTAGAAGCCTCTTCCCATGGAGATAGGCAGCCAACCACGGGAAGACGACCCCATTGGCGATCCGGACCGTCCACCCGAGAGGGCGCGTCGTCGGGGACGAGGGAGAAAGCTCTTGGAGGCGGCGGGTGTAGAGCCCCGGGATCTCCCGCTGCAACCACGGCGCCTCCGTTAGGACTGCTCGGAGGAGTCCATCGCCCCGGACCGGGCGCATCATCAAGGTCTCGCGGGCGAAGAGGAATCCCTGCGGCTCCGTGAATTCGGCGGGGAGGACCCTCTCCTCGAGCGCGAAATTGAGGCAGTATTCCGGAGCCGTTCTAGCGCTGGACTTCCAGCGCCTTGTCCGCAGGTAGAGGAAGGCTCCGAGGAGGAAGATCCAGAGGCTCCCTTCCCGCGTGACCAAGAAGAGGTCGATGTCGTCCTCCGGCGCAGGGTTGCCGTAGGCCGTCGACCCGGTCACGGCCGCCAAGCGCAGGCACGCTTGGAAAAAAGGAGGCAACCCCTCCACAAACTCGGTGGCCTCCCGGAGGCGTGTACGGGTCCGTTCCTGACGTGCTCCGAGGTCCGCCACCGTCTCCCGTTGAATTCCGGGGACGCTCCCGTCCGGACCGGGACTGAGCGCTCCCAGCATCCGGTCGAGGAACCCTTCCCGTTCTGCCGGCGGCGCCCGCGGCAGAAGGTCCAGCAACTCACCCCGTGAGAGGGGCCTTCCCAGGGCCTGGGCCACTGTGAGCACGGTCCTGATCCGGGGGTACCAGAACGCCTCCTCAAAGAGGGGGTTCCCGGCCGACGCCCCCTCCGTTGGAGGGGAGAGTCGTCCCGGCTCGACCGGGTTCGGGGAAGCCCCAGAGCCGATGAGATCCCGAGAGCGGTCCCCCTCTCGGGGTCTCATGAGGGGGGGTCCTCCCAGGGGTCGGGAAAGGGCCCGTCCCGATCCCTCCCCCTTCCAGGATCTGGTCCCACCCGACGGGAGTGGGGCGGGATATACCGCGCGTCGATGAGACCGGGAAAGCGACGAAACGGGAAACCGCAGTGCGGGCACCTCATCGTGCCCTCCCGTTCCAACGTCCCGGAGTCGAGGCCGGAATGACAGCGGGGACAGGACCACCGCAGGGGGATCCCAATGGGGGACCCCGCGGGCCCCCCGGGTTTGTGGCAGAGAAGGAATCTCGTGGAAGCCAGGACCGTGGTCCCGAAAATGCGGCTCAAAGCCCGACTCGCGGCCAAAGGCAGGACCCGCTCGAGGGCCTCCGGTCCATGACCCCACTCCTTTGCAGGGAGGCCTCCCGCTTCCTCGACGAGCCGATGTACGTACGCTGCACGCGGCACAACTATCGGAAAGGGGAGCTCTCCGAGGAAGTCGACCTCCCTCCGGGAGAAGGTCGTGTAGGTCCTCCCTGGGGAGGTTCCCCGGATCCAACGGAGGATGTCCTGCTGCAGGGTCCCCAAGGTCGGTTTGGGGGCGTAGGATATGAGCAAGGACCCCCCGGGGACCAGGACACGCAGCATCTCCCGGAGGACCGGTCTCGGGTCTTCCAGGTGGTGGAGGACACGAATGAGGGAGACCACTGTGAAGGAATCCTGCTCGAAGGGGAGGTGATGGAGGTTGGCCGCCACCCGGAGGAAGTGTTCGGGGCCTTTGGGCACGGGAACCGAGACCAACGCTTCGGCGTTCAGGTCCAGAGCCACGAACTCCCGGGACGCTCTGGCCAGCACCGGGGTCACCCGTCCGTAACCGCATCCAAGTTCCAACCATCGTTGACGATCGAGGTCCTTGGCCAGGCCGGCGAGGAGTTCTTCCTCCAACCGGGTGGTCCGTTCCCGGCCCTCCCACTCTTGCCGCAGGTCGTACCCCCGGTAGTCAGAAAGGACTTCCCCGGGACCTCTCCCTTGGAGCGCTGGTAGGGAGACGGGGGGTGGTTGCCCGGGGGGAAGCGCCACGCTCCGCGAGAAACGTCCCCTTCCCTTAAGCCCCATTGCCGGTCCCCGGACCTGCCCCGGGCTGGACAACCGGCCTTCACGGACTGGACGGGCTCCACGCAGCCGAGCCGGTGGGTCCCGTTCCGGCCCCTTTAACGCCCGGTTCCCTTGGCCGGAAAGGGCGGGAGGACCCGTGGCCGGATCGAAGAACAAGCGCCGTCGGCCAGCCCGGTGGGTGGACGGGCGGGGCGAGTTCGCCTGGTTCCGGTCCTCCCCATCCCCTGCGGTGGTGGTCCGGTTCTGTCGGTGGAACGGGGGTTTCGTCATCCTGGTCACCACCGGGTCCCCGCCCTGGTCCCTCCAGGCGCTGCTCTCGGGCCGGGCGTCGCTCTCCGTTTCCCCGGGGCGGTGGATCCGCTGCGGGGTGCGCCCTCTGTCCCCTGCCGAGCTTTCTTCGCTCCCTGAGATCATGCAAGGGTTCCACGACCGATACGGAACAGCTCTGGTACGGGAGCACTTGTCCTCCCCGGACAGCATCCTGTTCCTTTCGGTGGACGGCCCCGATGACCCCGCGGACCCCTGGACCTCCATCCGACGGGAGTTCGACGCCGCCGCTCCGACCTATTTCGAGCATAACCGTACCGACGCCGTCGACCGGTACGCGAAGGGGAGATCCCTTCAACGGTTGCGGGAAACCTTCCAGGGTAGGGACCCCTTGCTCGAGCTGGGGCCAGGGACCGGAATCGAGACCATTCCGCTCCTTAAGGAGGGACATCGGATCTTGGCCGTGGATCTCTCTCCCGGGATGTTGTCGGCGTTGCGGACTCGGGCAGCGGAACACAAAGTGGGAGGAGCGCTAGAAACACGGACGGGTCCGCTTGGAGGGCTTGAGGGGCTACTTTCGGACGTCCCTAGCGGACACTTCAGGGGAGCCTTCAGCACCTTCGGAGCGTTCAACCTGGAGCCGGACCTTTCACGTGTACCGCGGGCCCTCGCCCGGGTAATGGCTCCAGGGAGCCCCCTCTTCCTGGCGGTGCTGAACCGCCATGGGCTCCCTCCGCTGGTGTTCTCCGCGCTCCAGGGACGGGTCGGGGAGATCCGTGCAAGGTTCCTGGACCCTGTTCCGGCGGAAGGGATCGGGTACCCCTTGGCTCTTCATCCTTTCACTCGTCGGGAACTGAAGCGCCGCCTGACCCCCTGGTTTACCTTGGAGGGGGTGGAGGCGGTGACCCTGCTCTCCCCCACCCACTACTCCCCCCGGTTGTGGGCCTTTACCAGCCCGGCGGGTCGGGCGACCCTCGCCCGTTGGGATGCTTGGCTGGCCCAACGGTGGCCCTTCCAAGAGTTCGGAGAATGGAGCTTCATCACCTTCCGGCGGTCTACGGTCCCCCTCTTGGACGCTGGGTGAGCTTTTGTCCTCGAAGGACTACTCCTACCATGTCCCGGCGTTGGATCTCCGAACGCCACATCGTGAAAGTCCTGATCGAGCCCCGGGGGGCCATCCTCGCACTCACCACGAAGACCTACTCGTATCTGTTCTTCCTCACCGGCGGCTTTGTCGGATGGAGACGGGTCAGAACGGCCGATCGGGTCGTTGCCCGGGCTGGATATTCCGCCCCCGGCACGTTGGAACTCGTCAGTCGCCTCTACCCTCGAGGGCCCTAGTCGCTATCGCTCTGGTCGGAGCCCGTCGCGCAAGGCCCCGGGGACCACGACCGCTACGGATCCGACCCCGCCTCCCAAATGTCAGGGCCCGCCGGAACGCCGGAGGTCGCCCGAGCCTTGACCAACCGGATGAGGACCTCACCCGGGTCGAGGTTCCACGGGAAGGTGGCCGTCAACGCGTCCAGATAGTCAGGGTCGGTGAGGTTCAGGTAGCGCAGGAGGCCTCCGGCCTCCACCACCGCTCGAGCCGTCTGCCGGAGCCAATCGTGGTCCTGGAGGGGCAACTCCTCGGCCCAACGAAGCCGGAACCGCCCGTATCGGTACCGGTCCCAGGCGAGGTGGGGGCTCCCCGCCCTCAGAAGGGTTCGTAACGCTTCCAGAGCGAGGTAAACCTCGCTCTGGGGGCGGTCCAGGCCCTCGCCTCCTGCCCAGAGGCTATAGGACCCCCGTTCGGAGCGCCCAGAGGTCCGTGAGGGGAGCAGGAGATGATGGAGCCCTTGGGTGGTGAGTGGACGCTCCAGAGCATCAACGCGGACGTAGCGATTCCATCGATCGAGCTGGGATTTTCCGTCTTCCTGGCGAGAGCGGTGGTCCAGGAAGCTCTCGCGGCCGAGGTGGAGGACCTCCCCGGCGACGGTGGGGTAGGCGAAACTTGGCCCCTCGAAGCGTACCGAATCCTTGCGGTACCACCGAAGATGGTAAGTGAACTCACCATCGAGTTCTCGCCGAGGAATGATGGCTCCTGACGGGGCCAAACCTTGGGCGAGGCGATGGACGAGTTCCGGGTTCGGGTATTCGTCCGAATCGACCTGGAGGACTTCGCTGGTCCGGGTGCGTAGCGTCCCGTACGCCCGGTAGGCATCTCCCCAACCCAGTGGCAGGACCCGGATGATCTCTACAGGGTCGGATCGGAGGCTGTCCTTCAACTGTTCATGCTGTGCAGTGTCTGAACTGTCCACGACAAGGATGTGGCCGGTTACCGTCTTCATCCTCCCGACGAGCCGGAGCAGGCCCGACAGCGAGTTCCGGTGAATACAGAGGAGGGTGAGGTCGGACGACATTCAGCCTACCGGAGGGGTTCGCGGCCGGGGAAAGGCCCCGAGACCCCTCGGGGGGAACACCGACAGGGTCGAAAGCCCGCCCTCCACGGCTCGGAAAGCCCTCGATGAGGGGGTCTTTCTGTCGAACGCTGACACAGAACCTCCTGGGCCCGACCGTGCCACCAGCCACCGGAACCCACGAGAGCCTCGGAACGGAAATGACCCCGGCGGACCAACTTCCGCGCCCCCCTGAGTCCCGGAGGAACTTAAGGTCGTGAGAAGGCATTTGGGGAAGCGCAGTCTTTCCTACTCCGCCGCCGTGCGGCAGGGAAGGACCCCGTGGCACCGTTAGAGGGGAGCGGGCCTGCGGCCCAGGCGTCGTCGGGCCGTCGCCCGTCGCTCCCTGGTCCCTCCCTCGGCGATCCATCGGTCGCCTCGGAGAGGGGAACTGCTTCAGGCTGGATGGAGTCCGCCGCTGGCGAAAACCCCCCAGGGGGGCAAGCCGGGCTTCCCGAATTTCGGGAGATATGGGAGCAGCACGGGAGACGCAACCCGATGGGATTCGTCTTGCCTTCCCCAGGTGGGCGGCATGAGCAGTGGGATGCGGAGGCCTTCTTCGCCACGGGCCGCCGGAGCATCGAGACCATCCTGACGCATCTGGCCACGTACCATCATGGGCCCGACCGGTCCGTGGCCTTGGACTTCGGATGCGGGCCGGGGCGCCTGACACAGGCCCTCGCGGACTGTTTTGCCCAAGTCTACGGGGTGGACGTGGCGCCGTCGATGCTGACCGCGGCTCGTGCGCTTAACCGACATGGAGACCGGTGTCGCTACCTCTTGAATCAGACCGACGACCTTCGCGCCTTCGCCGATGGTTCGGTCGATTTTGTCGTTTCGGATATCGTCCTCCAGCATCTCAGGCCTCCATGCGCCCTCGGCTACGTCCGTGAGATGCTCCGGGTCTTGCGGAAGAGGGGAATCCTGGTCTTTTTCCTTCCCGGCCGGAGGGTCCGGAGGGGGTGGGCCCCTTTTGTCATCGCCACCTACAATCGGATCCGATACGGAGCGTACACCACCCTGAATTATGGGGTGGACCCCTCCGAAGTTGCGAAAGCGCTCGAGGCCGGCGGCGGACGCTTGCTGGAGCGCAGTGGGACCCTCCCGCTCGACCGGGGCCAACAATTCCCTGGCCGGAGACCGGGGGTGCTCGAACGCGTGTGGCGGGGGGCGACGCTGGTCCTCACCGACCAGTTCGAAGGTTGGATCTACGTGGTGGAAAGAGACGGGTCGCCCGCGTAGGCCTCCGGTCCGTCATCGGACGACCCCGGTCCCGGGGTGGTGTGCTTTGGCCCCTCCCCCAAAACGGGGCAACGGCGATGGCGTTCCGGGGTACCGAACCCCCTGTGCTCTCCCCCGGGGACCGCGCGGTGACGGGAGGAGGGGAGGGTTCCGGGGGTGTCAGGGCCCCTTCGCAGCGGGGCTGCCGGGAGGCCGCACTGGCCCAGAAACCGTGCCCAGCCCTATCCCAAGGGGTTCGTCCCGAAGACCCCGACGGTACCCTCGGGCCAGGGCTAACAGCGGCGGGAAGAAAGGTCTGCCTCTCCGGAGGGCCAGACCTACGCCCACGCCGAGGAGAAAGGGGAGCGCATGGTACGCGAACCTCCAGTTGGTGGGGGAGAGTTCCGGATGCATCGCCCGTCGAAAGAGCAACCAGTCCCCCACCTCGTGGTACACCCGGCCCGGATCCAAGGCGTGCTGTGCCCAGTAACCCGGGACTCCCGGGGGGTCCACGTCGTGCAGGAAGAGGACCCGGGAATCGGCGAGGACGGAGAACCCCTCCCGCTTCAGCCGGAAGCAGAGTTCTGCGGAACTATTGACGGGTAACCGCTCCTCAAAACCTCCCAGCCTACGGAGCAGGTCGGTCCGGAGCATGCTGGCGTTGGGTAGGGCATCCGTTGGGAGGAGGCGCCCTTCCCAGGCAGGGTTCCGGGGGCGATTCCGGCCGACTAGGTCGAAGTCCCAGCGACCTGGACGGAATGGGCAGGCATACACCCAGATGAGATCCGGACGTCGAGCGTAGGCCACCGAGGGCATCAGTCCCCCCCGGTGGCGATCTGCCCCGAGATCCCGTGCGAGGATCGACAGACCGTCCTCGGGTACCAGGTTATCGTCGTCGATGAAGCAGACCCATTCGCTGGGGACCCTTGCCAACGCGAGGTTCTTCGCTTTCGAGATGAAGACCCGGTTCGGGACCGGGACATAGTCGATGGGCAACCCCGGGAACTCCCGTCGGGGATCCACTCGGACCGAGGAGTCGTCCACGATGACCACCCTGGCCAGTGCGCTTCCACCGGCCTGGAGCAAGCTTTTCAGGAGCTGTCGTAGGGCGCACGGGCGGTCCCGGGTCACGATGGCCACTGTCACCCGTTCGGCATCCATACTCGTCGGAGGGCCCGCACCCGGTCCTCTGGTGGAGGTTCGGGGTGGCTGGGCCCGGCAAGGGGGGTCAATGGATAATTAACCGGTCTGTCTCCCCCGGGCATGACCGAAGCCAGTATCGGCTCCGCGACGCCAGGGCTCACCTGCTTCTTGGAAGGGGCCGTGGCCACCTTGACCTTCAACGGGCCTGGACGATTGAACGCGTTCGGGCCGGGTGAGCTGCGCCGACTCCGGCACGAGCTTCAGCGCATTGCCCAGGAGGGTACCATCCGGGCTCTGATCCTCACGGGGGCGGGGGGTGCCTTCACGGCAGGAGGAGACGTCTCCGCCATGGCGGAGAGCCTGGAGCAGGGCGACCTCCCCGCGATGTTCCATGACCTGGTCGGGGAACAGGAACGCTGCGTCCGGGAGATCGTGGAGATGCCCAAGCCCGTGATCGCCGCCCTCCCTGGGGTCGCCGCCGGCGGCGGCTTCTCCCTCGTCCTCGCCTGCGACTGGCGGATCGGCGCCCCCAAGACCGTGCTCGTGACCGCCGTCACCGCCCTGGTAGGGATC
>JAJZYB010000015.1 GCA_021806135.1 Thermoplasmata archaeon | reverse complement strand
GGGCCACCTCCCCGGCGTCCACCCGGAGCACCACCTGGATCACATCGGAGGCGAAGTGCCAGGGGGGATGGTCGACCAGGGCGGCCCTCCCCCCCGGGGAGAAGGGCAGGGTGTAGCCTTGCGGGGGTTCCACGGGTCCGGGCATGGGAGATGCCAGCCCGGTCCCCTTCTTTAAGCCACGGAGGGGGCGGCCGGTTCCACCCGTCCCAGGTAGGCCTCGAGGACCGCGGGGTCCCGGCCGGCGTCTTGGATGTTCCCGGAAAAGAGCAGCTGCCCATGATGGAGGACGAGCACCCGGTGGACCAGCCGGAAGAGCGACTCCACCACGTGCTCGGTGACGAGGAGGGAGATCCCCCGGGCATGGATCCGCTGGATCATGGCCACCACGCCCTCCAGTTCGGTCGGGTTGAGCCCGGCCATGACCTCGTCGAGGAGCAGCAGCCGGGGGGCGGTGGCGAGGGCCCGGGCGACCTCCAACCGTTTGCGCCCGGCGAGGGTGAGCTCGTTCCCCCGCTGGGACCGGCGGTCCGACAGGTCCGTGATCTCCAGGATCTCGTCCACGCTCAAGGGCTCGGAGTGCCGGTGGAGCCTCCGTACCCCGAAGGTCCTCCCCACGAGGACGTTCTGTTCCACGGTGAGGTCCGGGAACCCCCGCGCCAGCTGGAAGGTCTGCACGAGGCCCTCGTGGCAGCGCCGGTGGGGCGGCCAGCGGGAGAGGTCCACCCCCCGGTAGAGGATCTGGCCGCTGGTGCGAAGGATCATTCCCGAGAGGAGGCCGAAGAGCGTGCTCTTGCCCGCGCCGTTGGGTCCGATGAGGCCCAGGATCTCCCCCTCAGAGAGCGTGAAGGAGACGTCCGACAGGGCCGTCACCCCGGAGTATTTCTTCGTGAGACCTTGGACCGAGAGCAGGTCCATGCGCTCGCGCTATCGCCTCCCCGGACTTAAAGGCTCGCGTGCCGGGGACCGGGAACCGGGGGAAGGGACCCGGTCCTGGGGGAAAGGCTATGATGGGCCCGGGCTCGGGTCCCGGGTATGGAGTTCGACACTCTGCTCCGGGGCGGGAAGGTCGTCACCTCGCAGACGGTCCTGGAGGCCGACCTCGGGATCCGGGAGGGAAGGATCGCCGGACTGGGGAAGGACCTCTCCCCGAGCGGAGCCCGGGTCCTGGACGTCTCCGGCTGCATCCTCCTTCCTGGGGGGATCGATCCGCACACCCACATCGCCTACGGGCAGCGGCCCTTCTCCCAGAACATCCTCTCGGAGACGGAGTCCATGGCGGTGGGGGGGATCACCTCCGGATTCACGTTCGTGGGACGGAAGGAGCCGTACGCTGCGGCCATGAGCGAGCTGATCTCAGAGGTGAACGAGCGGTCGCTCCTGGACGTGGGCTTCCACCCGATCATCGGCCGCCCGGAGCAGGCCGCCGAGATCCCGGAGCTCTACTCCACCCACGGGGTGGCCACGTTCAAGTTCTACCCCGCCACCCACGGGGCGGAGATCTACCCGGGCGTGTACGGGATCGACGACGGGCTGCTGTACCAGGCGCTCCAGCAGATCCGTGAGCTCGGTCCCCCGGCCTCTGCCCTCGTCCACGCCGAGAACTGGGAGATCTTCCCCTACCTCCGGGAGGGCATGATGAAGGCCGGGCGCGTGGACCAGGCGGCCTACTGCGAGGCGAGGCCGGCGTTCTGCGAGGAGGATGGGGTCCTGCGTGCCCTCCACTTCACGGAACGGTTAGGCTGCCCCACCTACATCGTCCACGTCTCCACCGGTATCGGCGCCCGGCTCATCGGGGAGGCCCAGGCCCGGGGCGTGCCGGTCATCGGAGAGACCTGCCCGCAGTATCTCCAGTTCACCCAGGACGATCGCTTCGAAGTGATCGCCCGGGTCAACCCCCCGCTCCGGCACCGCACCGACAATGACGCGCTCTGGGAGGCGCTCGCCCGGGGGGACCTCCGCTGCCTGGGCTCGGACCACATCCCCAACCGGACGAAGACCATGGCCACGGAGAACGTATGGACCACCCAAGTGGGAGGTTACCCCGGATCGGGGGTCATCCTGCCGGTGCTCATGAGCGAAGGCGTGGCCCGGGGCCGGCTCGACCTCCCCACCGTGGCCCGGGTCGTGAGCGAGAACGCCGCCCGGTGGTTCGGCCTGTACCCGAAGAAGGGGACCCTCCTGCCGGGGGCCGATGCCGATGTGGTGGTCTACGACCCGAACCACTCGGTCCGCTATTCCCCCGAGGTGGGCCACCTCTCCTCGGACTTCTCGTGGTTCACCGGTCACACGTTTGAGGGATGGCCCCGGTACGTCTTCCGACGCGGCGAGCTCATTGTGGAGCACAACGAGCTTAGGGCCCGACCGGGCAGCGGGCGGTACCTGCGACGGCCCCTCCCGCCGGCGGGGTAGGGCCGAAGTCCCCCGGGTCACGACCGGGAGGGACGCAGCCGTTCCCAGACGTCGGTGAGCACGTCCCCCGCAGGTTCCCGGGGCCCGGCCCGGGAGACCCGTTCCCAGGCCTGGAGCGCCTCCCGCTCCCCCGCCACCGGGCGTACCGAGCGGACGAACTTCTGCCGGACCGCCTCCACGCTCATCGGGTCTTCCGGATCCCCCCAACGATGGGTCACCTCTGCCGTGCGCGGAGGGGCGGACCGGAAACGGAGGGTGACCCGGGTGGGCGTGGTGTCGGGGTACCTCCGGCCCATGGCGGGGTCCGGCCGGACCTTGACCCGGCGGCTGAGCCGGAGCACGGCGGCATCCTGCCGGGTCCCGGGACCGAACCGATCCGGGGTCGGGGAACCGTCCAGCAGGGTCAGCGCGACGAGGTACGGGATGCTCTGCGTCAGTTCCGCGAGCGGGCTTGTCCGAGCCGGCGGAGCGCCGGTAAAGGCCACCGCAGCCGGGTAGGTGGTCACCTCCACCGAGGCCACGGGGCCGGGAAGGGGGCCGTGATCCCGGAGGAGCTTTCGGATGGCATCCACAGCGCCGTGTGCATGCCGGCCGCCCGGGTAGGGTTTCAGATAGACCCCGTCGGTCTCCCAACGGGAAGGACCCGGCGGGAAGAGGCGTCCCGAGGCCGCATGCCCGGAGAGCACCTCCAAGAACCCGCTCGGCGGGTCGAACACCCCTTCGCCGCCGGTCAACCCCGCTTCCGCCCAGAGGGCGGAACGCAACCCCACCTCGGCCCCGAGCCCGGCAATGAGGGCCTTGGCGCCGCCGCGGACGCCCTGACGGAGCGACAGGGGGGAAGCGAACGCCGCGGCGCAGAGGGCACCGAGGAGGGCCTTTTCGTCCAGGGAGAGGAGCCTCCCGGCGGCGAACGCCGCCCCCAGGGGGCAGCAGGTCCCGTCAGGGTAGAACCCCGCCCTCGCCTGGTCCGGGAAGAGGGTCCTCCCGAAGCGGAGGGTCACCTCGTACCCGCCCAGGACGGCCAGGACGAGATCCTCCCAGGTCCGGCCGGCTCCCCCGCCGAGGGCCAACGCGGCGGGGATGGCCCCCTCGCACGGGTGCAGGCCGGCCTTACGGTGCCCGTCCTGGGCCTCCAGAAGGTCGAGGTGAACAGCGTTGGAGAAGCCCGCAGTGAGCAGGGAGGTGGGCCGGCGCCAACCGAACACAAGGGCCCTCCCGGGGCCCTCCCCGTCGCGGGTCCGGGCCTCGGGGCAGGCTTCGGGGAGGGTGGATCCGGCCACCATGTTCCCCAGCGCATCCAGCAGGCAGAGGGTGATCTTACGGAGGACCCGGGGGGGTAGCTCATCGGCCTGGAGCCGGGTGAACCTGCGGACCAGCCGCCGTACGTCCTCAGGGGCCCGGGATCCCTCCCGGGTCCGGCTCATGGCCAGGGGGGAGCCGGGTCCCCCTGGGGCGGCAAAGGTTCCGCCCGGAAGCGTCGGAGGGGACGGGGTCCGTCGCTGTACACGCAGCTTGGAGGGGCCGGGCGGATTTTAGCCTGCCCCACGGCGGGTTACTGTTCAGTCCCCTGGGGTAGCTGACGGCGGACCCGGCCCGACCTGAAGCAGGTCCACCTTCTTGGCGAGCACGTCCAGGAACTTCACGCCCCTCTTGCGGCACGTTCGGAAGACCGTCATGATACGGTCCAAGACCCATGCGCCTCTCCAAGTGCGGCGGCCACCGGCCATCTTCCGGTGGACCACGAACGCCCTCACCTCTTTCTCCGCGCCGTTCGAGTTCCACGACACCCACGGGTCTCTCAGGAACAGGAAGAGCCCCGGGAGCTGCCCCAGAATGTCCTTCGCGATCCGAGCCGCATCCGGGTCCTTCCACAGTCGGCTCACGAAGCGTCGCATCGAACCCACCGCCCTTTCGTAGTGGCGGAACCGCCATGGGGACTGGACCTTGTCGTGGGGCTCGTGCCAGAGGACGGCCTCCCGGAGCCGGGACCGGATCCCCTCGGCGAACCGGAGGAACTCTGCCGGTGGCCGGCCCGCCTGCAGGAACCTGGGGGGCTTCTCCTTCAGGAAGCCCCGCGGCTCGATGTGGTAGCTCACCTCCACCTTCTGCAACCACCGGTTCACGTGCACCAGGTCCATCTGGTGCAGCGCTTCGAGGAGGACGTTGTAGGAGTGGTAGGCGTCGCGCGTGAGCCCGCCGGTGTACCCCTTCCACATCCCGAGCGCGCCGTCCTGGCCCCGCGTGGGAAGCGTCGAGTAGACGACGGTCCCATCGTTGCCACCGACCCCGACCCAAGTCCACCCGTTCTCCCCGTTGATCGGGAAGCCCGTCTCGTCCCCCTCGCTCGAAGGGTTGAGGGTAGCGTTCGTGAGCTGCTCATGCAGACCTTGGTAGGTCGGGTCAAGCGCGTTCCCCTCCTGACGCTCCCAGGAGAGCATGGTGGCCACACTGACCTGCAAGCCCCAGGTGGAGAGGAGGAAGTCGTGCACCTTTCCGAGGCTCATCCCGTGGGCTCGCAGGGTGACCGCGATCGCCCGCACGTTCGGCCCGAACTCCTCTCCTTCACCGACGGGGAGCGGGGCGTGCACGCGCTCCCCGCATGCCCCGCACTCGTAGCGGTGGACGACGAGGTCGAAGGTCTCCGTTCGGGGAGCGACGAGGTCGGTGAGCGGTCGTCGCCACTCATCGCAGGGCTGGCCGAGGGCGGCCCCGCACTTGGGGCACCTGACGAGCCGCAGATGGCGAGGAGGCGCGTTGGGGGCTGGGCGTGAACGGGTCACACCGGGGTGACCGGGCTGTCCACCCGGCTTCCGTTTCTCCTCGGGGGACGGGCGAGGTCTCGGGTAGTAGGCCTTGCTCGTGGGGACGCCAACGGCCGCAGCGGTCCTGGGGTCGGCACCGAGGAAAGGTAGGGAGTTCTGCACCTTCGTGAGCTTCTCGCGAAGCCGACGGATCTCCTCCCGTGCCTCCTTCAGCTCCTCCTCGAGCACGTCGTTGCGTTCGACCTTCTTCTCCAGTTCAGCGAGCTTCTTCTTCGAGACCGGGAAGTCGACAGCGTCGTCGACCTGCTCAGGTGCGAGAAGAACACGAAGCGCCCGAAGAGTCATCGCCCTCAGGCAGAGGGCGAAGGGACCCGTGGCTAAGGTACTTTCGTGACAAAGTGTGGCACGGACTCAACTATCGGAGAGGACCGGGGAGCTGAACAGTAACGACGAACGGTCCCACCCGCTTGCGAGAACGCGGAAGGACGGCGTGGAGGTCCGGGGACCTGGGCTCCGGTGTCGGCCACCCCAAGGGTCGGGTCGCGATCCCCGCCGGGAGGACCTCGTCCCGGGGACGAGCGGTCGCCGGGGATCCCTTCCTTCGGCAGGGCTTAAGGAGGGGTTCTGCTGGGGGCATCGGTCATGGGCTCCTCCCGCGTCCGGAGAACAGCGGCACCGAGAACCCTCCCGGAGAAGCCCCCTTCGGACGGGCGGACGCTTCCCGAGCGGTTCCGGTTGGACGGGCGACGGGCCCTCGTCACCGGAGGCGCCGGAGGGATCGGGAAGGCCATCGCCCGTCGATTGCTCCTCGCCGGCGCCGAGGTGGCGTTGCTGGACCGGGACCTGGGGGCACTGCAGCGTGCCTCGCAGGAGTTCGGGACCCTGGGGTATCGGGTCCTGATCCTCGCCGCCGATGTCCTCCGGGCGGCGGAGGTGCGCCGGGCCGTCCGCCGGTCGGTCCGGACCTTCGGCGGCCTTGACCTCCTGGTGGCCGCGGCGGGGATCACGGACCGGGGAACCGCCGAGGAGGTGGACCTCCCCCGCTGGGAAAGGGTCCTGGACACCAACTTGACCGGGACCTACTCGATCTGCCGGGAAGCGCTCCCGTTCCTCCGCCGGGGACACGATCCCGCCGTAGTGGCGGTCTCCTCCGTCTATAGCCTCATCGGGGGCGTGGGACGCTCCGCCTATTCCGCCTCCAAGGGAGGGGTGGACGCCCTGGTCCGCTCCCTGGCCGCCGAGGGAGCCCCCGCGGGCATCCGGGTCAATGCGGTGAACCCCGGTTACATCCGGACTCCCATGACGGAGCCCTACGAGAAGGACCGCACGGCCATGGACTTCTTCCGTCAGGCCACGCCGCTGGGGCGCCTGGGGGAGCCGGAGGACGTTGCCGACGCGGTGCTCTACCTGCTCTCCCCGGCCTCCTCCTTCGTCACCGGGGTTTGCCTGCCCATCGACGGGGGGAGGAGCCTTGGCCGCTGAAGGGAGGGGACCTCCCTCATGAGGGGGTCCCGGGGTGGGTCCCGTCCCTTGGACATCCTCCACGAACTGGTGGAGTGGGGACTGACGGCCCGGTGGCAGGATTTTCCCCAGGAGGTGCGGGCCCTGGCCCGGTCATTGACCATCGACTGCGTCGGGTGCGCGCTGGGCGGCGTCCGCACGGCCAAGGGGCGGGCGGCGCTCTCTGCAGCCCGGGACCATCCCCGATCTCCCGGGGTCTCCGTCCCGGGCCTGGGGCGCTCCGCCGAACCCTGGTCGGCGGCCCTGGCCTGGGGTGAACTGGTCAACGCCCTGGAGTTCGATGCGGACCTCACGCCTTGCCACGTCTCCCCGTTCGTCTTCCCGGCGTCCTGGGTGTCCGGGGAGTACGCCGACCTCCCGGGAAGGAGGGTGCTGGAGAGCGTGGTGATCGGACACGAGATCACGGCCCGGTTGGCCGGAAGGATGCCGGGTCTCCGGGTCCTCGCCGGGACGGCCCGGCACCCCACCTACCGTTTCCGGCAGCGGTGGAGCGCCTACAACACCGGGATCGTGGGGTCGGTGCTTTCCGACGTCCGGCTCCGGGGCGGGGGCCCCCCGGAGGCCTACCGTGCCCTGGGGATCGCTGCCGGGCTCTGTCCGGTCCCCCTGAGCTCGCGCTTCTTCCTGACCCCGCGGCCATCGGACGGGAAATATGGCCTGCCGGGCGGGGTCTCCCTGGCGGCCCGGGTGAGCGTCGACCTCGCCTTCGCCGGCTACGGGGGCGACGAAGAGGCCCTCCTGGGTCCCAATGGACTGCTCTCCATCCTCGGCAACGGCCCGGCCGACCTCACGGGCCTGGGGAAGGACTTGGGGGAGACCTGGCGGATCCGGGACACCGTCTTCAAACGGTTCCCCACCGGAGGGGTGGGACACGTGGGCCTGGACCTCTTCGAGCGCTTCCTCCGGCAGACCGGGACCGCCCCCGAGGAGATCGAGGAAGTGGTGGTGACCTCCGATCCCATCGTGGCGGTCCCGGTGCTCGCCAACCGGACCGTCACCACCGGACCGGATGCCCAGTTCTCTCTGGCCTGGGGCTTCGCCGTGCTCCCGTACTACCCTCCGGGCCCGGCCTGGCAGTCAGCGGCGGCGCTGACGGACCCCCGGGTCCGGCGGCTCTTCTCGAAGGTCAAGGTCCGGGCGGACCGGGAAGTGGTCAAGGACCTTTACCGGCAACTGGTGACGGAACGACAACCCTACGTCCGACGGCGACCCACCCGGGTGGAGGTGCGGACCCGGCAAGGGACCTGGCGGGAGTCGGACGACATCGCGGACGGGTACCCGGAGCGCCCCCTGAGCCAGAAGGAGCTGGAAGGGAAGTTCCTGAGGAACGCCGGGGTGCTCTTGGAGCCGACCGGGGCACGGAAGCTCTTCTCCCGCCTGGCCGGACTGGAAACCTCCCGGGGGCTGCGTTCCGTGGGAAAGCTCTTACAGGTCCAGGCCCGCTCTGGACGCGCCCCATGACCGTAGACCTGATCGTCCAGGGGGGACGCGTGGTGACGGACGGGACCACCCTCGAGGCCGACCTGATCGTCGACGAGGGAAAGGTGCTCTCCCTGGTCCGGGACGCCTCCAGGGTTTCCGCCGATCGGCGGTTGGACGCCCGGGGCCGGTACGTGCTCCCCGGCCTGATCGACCCGCACACCCACTGGGGGGTGTTCGACCTGCCCGACCTGGGGGCCTTCGCCCGGCAGTGCCGGTCGGAGTCGGCCTCCACGCTCGCCGGAGGGGTCACCACCGTGATGCATTGCGCGATGGACCGGGGCCCCTACCTCGCCCATCTCGTCCAGAAGCGACGGATCGTCGAGAAGGAGGCGGGGGTCGACGTGGTGTTCTACCCGGCGCTGACCACCGCCGAACATGTCCAGGAGGTCGACCGGCTGGTGGCGGACGGGGTCACCTCGTTCAAGCTCTTCCTCAACGGAGATGCCTTTTACGGCATTTCCGAGGCCCTGCTGTACCCGGCCCTCCGGACGATCCTTCGGGCGGGTGGGACCCCGATGGTGCACTGTGAGTGGACCCCTCCGGCCCTGGACCTTCTGGTGAAGGAGCTGGCCGACCAGGGCAGGACCGACCTCAAGGCTTGGGCCGATGCCCGACCGAACGTGTTGGAGGTCACCGCCATGGAGCGGATCTTCCGCTTGGTCGAAGCGCTCTCCGGACCGGTCTACGTGGTGCATGTCTCCACCCGGGAGGGACCTTCCGTGGCGGCCGACGCCCGCGCCCGCGGGGTCGAGGCCTACCTGGAGACGTGCCCTCAGTACCTGGCCCTGGACCACGGCATGCCGTCCATCCAGCGGCTGGGGAAGGTGAAGCCCCCCATCCGGGCCCCGGAGGACCGGGAGGCGCTCTGGAGGGGCGTGCTCGGCGGAGGGATCGATACCATCGGGACGGACCACTGTACGCTCATGCTTAGGGCCCGGAAGGAAGGGCAAGGGGACATCTGGACCCAGCAGAACGGTTTCACCGGCACCGAAACGATGCTTCCCATCCTGCTGAGCGAGGGGGTCCACCGGCGGGGGCTCTCCTGGGAACGGCTGGTGGAGATCACCTCGACCAACGCCGCGCGGATCCACCGGATCCCGGGGAAGGGCTCCCTGCGGCCGGGATCCGACGCGGATCTCGTCCTGGTGGACCCCCAGCGGGAGACCACGCTGAGGGCGGACCGGTTGCACAGCGCCTGTGATTTCACGCTCTTCGAGGGGTGGAAGGTGACCGGGATGCCGGTGACCACCGTCCGGGCCGGCAGTGTGGTCATGGAGGACGGGGAGTTACGGACCCCTCCTGCCGGGAGGGTCCTCAGGACCCCTCCTCGCGTCCTCCCGGCCCCGAGATAGAGGGCGGGGCGCAGGCGGGGGGCCTTCCCGCCAACCCCCCGGTGGGAAGCTGGGGTTCTGGAGAGCAGGGAGAGGGACCGGGGGCTCCGGGTCTGCCGGAAGCATTCGCTCGCCGGACCGGGAGGAGTTCTCGGCCGTGCCGGGCTATCAAACTGAAGCGGGAACACCTCGGGGAAACCGGCTCCGAGCGGCTTCGGTGAAGAGCGCGCGAAGAAATTTCGGCGCCGAGTTTTTCGCGGGGTCTCCCGGGAATCCGTTAACGGGTCTGGAAAAGCCATATACCCGTGGGCACTGAGCCGCGTTGAAACATGGTCCACGGGTCGGGGAAGGATAGTTCGCCGCCCTGGCGCTGTGGACCATATTGAGGGGAGAAATCAATGGGAACGACCAGTGGGACGACGACCAGTCAGCCGAGCATGCCAAGTGGGACCCCGCCGAAGAAGGGGACCTCCCGCAGCACGGTGGCCATCGCGATCGCGGTGGTCATCATCCTGGCGGCGGTGGGGGGAGGGGTCTATTACTATTACTCGCAGAAGAGCAGCTCTTCGAGCTCCAACACCTTCACCGTCGCCGTGGTGGGGCCGCTGACCGGAGCGCTCGGTCCGGCGGGAACGCCCTGGGCCGACGGGGTGACCGTTTGGGCGAACGCCATGAACGCCCAAGGCGGCGTGCTGTTCCAAGGGAAGATGATGAAGGTCAGCGTGACCATGATGGACGACCAGAGCAACCCGGCCCAGGCGGTCCAGCTGGTCCAGAAGGCGGTCAGCGGGGACCATGTGGACATGCTCATCAGCGGCTTCCTGACCCCGGACACGGACGCCATCGCCTCCACGATCCAGCAGCTGCAGGTCCCGCTGGTGGCCAACGCCGCGGAGGACCCGGAGTTCCAGGTGGGCAACCCCTACCTCTTCTCCATCTACCCGACCACCGCGCAGCAGATGCAGGTGTTCGCCAACTTCTTCGCGGGCCTTTCCCCGCAGCCGTTGAACATCTCCACGCTCTACGCCAACGAGGAGGCCATGCTCACGCTGCTGGGCACCACCATCCAGCTCATGGGACCGAGCTACCACATCCTCTACAACCAGACCTACAATCCGAGCTCGCTCACAGCCGCCTCAGCGGACAGCTACCTGCTCTCGGCGAACAAGCCCGGCCTGCAGATGATGATGCTCTCGGACGAGTTCCCGCAGAACGTGATCACCTGGATCCAGCAGATGAAGTCGCTGAACATCCGTCCACCGATCATCTTCTCCGAGGACATGTGGGACTCTCCGTTCTTCATCAGCCAACTGGGGGCCACTGCCAACGGCGTGATCGGGCAGGACAACTGGGCGGCGAACATGAGCAAGGCCGAGGCCAGTGGACAGTTCGCCAACGCCACGTACTGGTACCAGCAGATGAACGCCACCTACGGGCAGAGCATCGCCATCAACCAGCTCCCGTACCAGGCCATCATGGCCGCCGAAGTGGAGTTCGCCGCCATCCAGAAGGCCGGGGTGACCTCCGGGCCGGCCGTGGCGCAAGCGCTCTCCCAGCTGAACATGCCTACGGTGGATGGACGGTTCCAGGCCAACTCCCTGGGGCTCGACATCGCCCGGGCACCCTTCGTGGTCCAGATCCAGAACGGAGAGCCGGTGATCATCGCCCCGTCCCAGTTCGCCACGGCGAGCTTCGTCTACCCGCTCTCCTCCACCTGGCCCTAGCGCAAGGAGCGGCTCCGACAACCCCACGAGATCCAAGAACGGAGGCTTGGAGTTCGTGGGGTTCAACCCTTTCCTCGTTGCCCTTCTCGGTGGCCTCGGCGTCGGCAGCCTCTACGTTGTCTTTGCCTTGGGCATGACCCTCCTCATCGGGGTCATGCGGGTGATCAACTTCACCCACGGCTACCTCATGCTCCTGGGGGCCTACCTCGCCTACTTCCTCTGGGAGGATTACGGACTGAACCCGTTGCTCTCCCTGGTGATCGTGCTCCCCGCCCTCTTCGCCGTGGGGGTGCTCTTCCACTTCCTCATGGTGCAGCCCGTGCTCAAGCGCCCCTACTTCGAGGATACGACGTTGCTGCTCACCTTCGCCGGGTTCCTCATCATGGACAACATCTACGTGGGCCTCTGGAGCGACAACCAGCGGCAGATCCCCACGAGCTACTTCAACACCGCGGTGATCATCCCGTCGCCCTGGGGGGATGCGGTGCTCTCCCAGGTGGTCCTCATCGGAGCGGGGATGGCCGCCGCGGCGACGGTGCTGCTCTGGGCCTACCTCCGCTACACCTGGACCGGCCGGGCCATGCGGGCGGCCAGCCAGGACCTGGAGGCCGCCCAACTGCTGGGGATCCCGGTCCGGTGGCTCTACGCCACCAGTTTCGGGCTCAGCGCCGCCCTGGCGGGGGTCGCCGGGGTGGTGGTCGCCATGCAGTTCCTCTTCTTCCCGGAGTTCGGCTTCGATTACCTGCTGAAGGCCTTCGGGGTGATCATGATGGGAGGGATGGGGAACATCGGGGGCACCATCGTCGGTGGCCTCGTCCTGGGGGTGGCGGAGTCCCTGACCTCCTACGTCTACAACGGCGCCTACGGGATCTGGTCGGCCGGGGCGACCTACGTGGCCATCCTGGGGGCCCTGGCCATCCGGACCGTCCTCAGGAGGGACGAGTGACCGCCCCGGGGGCCGCTCTCCCCTCCCCCCCGCCGGTGTCCGGTTCTCGGACCCGACGCCTCTGGGTCCGGCTCCGGACCTGGAACTCCCACCGAAGCGTCCTCCTGGGGACCTTCGCTGTCCTGGCCGTGCTTCCGATCCTCTTCCCCGACCCGTACACGATCTCCACCCTGCTCTTCTTCATCCCCTGGTACATCGCCATGACCCAGAGCTGGAACATCTCCGGGGGGTTCAGCGGCCAGCTGAGCTTCGGCCACTGGGGCCTGCTCGGAGTGGGGGCCTACACCACGGCGATCCTGGCCGTCACCTTCGGGTACAACGTCTTGATCGCCATGGTCGTGGCTGCCCTGGTCACCCTCGCCCTGGGCTTGATCATCGGGTACATTGGGGTGGGGTTACGGGGTGCGTACTTCGCCATCGCCACCCTGGCCGCGGCCGCGCTCATGCAACTGGTGACGCTCAACTGGCAATCCTTGACCGGCGGGACCTTCGGCTTCCCCATCTTCTTCCTCATCATCCCGCCCGTGGACCTCTACTACGGGGCCCTCGCGCTCGCCGCCATCGCCACGCTCCTCGTCTATGCGATCTCCCGGAATACGCTGGGGCTGGCCTTCGAGGCGATCCGGGAGAACGAGGACGTGGCCCGGGCCTCCGGGGTCTACCCCCGAGGGTTCAAGTCCTTGGCCTTCGGGCTCAGCGGGGCGATCATGGGGCCCGTGGGGGGCCTCTTCGCCCTCTCCGCCCACTACATCGACCCCTCCTCGGCCTTCAACCTCCTCTACAACCTGCAGATCATCCTCATGGTGGTGGTGGGAGGACGGGGAAAGGTCTTCGGCCCCGTCGTGGTGGCCATCCTCTTTGCCTGGGTCTTCGAAGTGGCGCTGACGAACTTCAGCCTCTACAACGACCTCATCACGGGGGTCATCATGTTCGCGGCGGTGCTGCTGATCCCCCGGGGGGTCTTCGGCTTCCGGTGGGTCCCCTCCTTCCTGAGCTTCTGACCCGGCGGTCCTCAGACCCCCAGGAAGGCCTTCCGCACCTCCGGGTGGTCGAGGAGTTCGGTCCCGGGCCCCTGGTCCACGATCCGGCCCTGGGCCAGGACGTAGCCCCGGTCCGCGAGACGGAGGATCGCCCGCACGTTCTGCTCCACCGTGAAGACCGTCACGCCTTGGGACGGGAGGTCGTGGAGGCACTGGAAGACCGCGCTCACGACCTGCGGAGCGAGGCCCAAAGAGGGTTCATCCACCATGAGGAGGCGGGGGCGGGACATGAGGGCCCGACCGATGGCCAGCATCTGGGCCTCCCCGCCGGACAGGGCCCGGGCCTGGAGGTGGGCCTTCTCCTGGAGCACCGGGAACATCGCGGTGACCTGTGCCAGCGTCTCCTTGAGACGGGCCCGAGCGTGGGGCAGATAGGCCCCCAGGAGCAGGTTCTCCCGCACGGTCATCCGAGGGAAGACGTGCCGTCCCTCCGGGACCAGGGAGACCCCGCGCTGGACGATGTATTCCGGGGATCGGCCGGTCAACCGCTCGTCGGTGTCGAGCACGCTGGAGCCGGCGCTGGTCGGGATAAGGCCGGCAAGCGCGCGCAGCAGGGTGGTCTTCCCCGCCCCATTGGGTCCCACCAGGGCCGTGAAGGCCCGGGCGGGGATCTCCAGATCGACCCCGTGCAGGACCTCAAGGCCCCGGTAGCCCGCCTGAAGACCCTGGACCGTCAACGAGGCCGGCCCCTTCCCAGATGCGGTCTCGAGGGGAGCCGAGGCAGAGAGACCGGCCATGGTGCCCTATGATCGGGAGCGCCCGCGGGTAGATGAACGCTCCGAGCGAGACGGGACGCAACGGCCTCTGTCCATCAGGGGGGCCCAGGTCCGCGACCCCTCCCACCCGTCCGGGTCGTTCGGGCCTCTCGTCCACACCGAGGCTGCTCAACCACCCGGCCCCGTGGTGGCGGGCCGGCGAGCCGGTCGTGCGTTGGCCACTGACGGCCACCGGAAAGGTGCCGTGGGTGGGCGGTCACCCCCGGGTGGCCACCGGGGCCGAGAGGAGGGACCTGGTGGAGGCCGTGGTGGCGGGGAGGGAGACCCGGACGATCCGGTATCTCCCCTCCCACAGGGCCTCAAGCGCGGGCACAACCCTTTATTCCGCCTCCCGGTGCGTCGCGTCGTGCCGGCTCGACGACGACCCGTGGTCCTCTCCCTGGGGGGCTCCGTCTTCCTCACCGGGGAGAAGGACGCCGAGTTCCTCCGTCAACTCGTGGAGGGCCTTCGCGCGGTGGCGAAGCAGCACCCGCTCGCCGTCGTCGTCGGCGGAGGCAAGACCGCCCGGGAGTACATCCGCCTCGGGCGGGAGCTCGGGCTCACGGAGATCGAGCTCGACGAGCTCGGCATCGACGTGACCCGGCTGAACGCAAGGCTCCTCGCCAGCCTCTTGACCCCGGCCTGCCCGGCCCGTCCGCTCACCTCGGTTCGGGAGGCCGTGGAGGAATCCTCCCGCTGGTCCCTGGTCGTCCTGGGAGGGACCGAGGCCGGCCACACCACGGACGCCGTGGCCGCGCTCCTCGCCGAACGCATGCGGGCGGAGAGGCTGGTGAACGCCACCCGGAGCGGAGGCATCTACGACCGGGACCCGGCCACCGATCCCGCAGCCACTCTCCTGAAGTCGCTGACCTTCCCCCAGTTCCGGGCCATGGTGGAGGCCGGGACGGACGGACGGGCGGGCCAGGAGTTCATCTTTGACCGGCTCGGGGTGGAACGGCTCGCCCGCGCCCGGATCCCCCTCGCTGTGGTTCAGGGGCGCGACGTGGAGCAGCTGCGGAACGCCCTGCTGGGGAAGGTCTTCCGGGGGAGCATCGTCGCTCCCGCGGGCTGACCTCGTTGATGGGGACCGGCCCCACCAGACGCGGGGGGGCCAGGCCCCGCTCCGGGGTCCACCCCTTCCGGTCGCCTTCGTCTGGATGGGTTATATAGCGTGGCGCTCCGGGGGAGTTCCATGCGCCTTTCCTTCCTCGGCCCCCCAGGGGCAGGCAAGGGGACCCAGGCCCAGCGCCTGAGCGCCGCCAGGGGGATCCCGCACCTCTCCACGGGAGAGATGCTCCGGGCGGCCATCCGGGCCCAGACTCCCCTGGGCCGGGAGGTCCAGGGGTTCATGCGCGCCGGGAACCTGGTCCCCGATGAGCTGGTGATCCGGATGCTCAGGGAGCGGCTCCGGCAGGACGACACCCGCCCGGGGTTCCTTCTGGACGGGTTCCCCCGGACCGTGGTCCAGGCGGAGGCCCTGGAAACCTTCGCGCCATTGGACCGGGTCCTCTACTTCGACCTCCCGGAACCCGAGCTCCTCGACCGGCTGGCGGACCGATGGAGCTGCCCGAAGTGCGGCCGGGTCTACAACCTCCGCTCGAACCTTCCCCGGGCCCCGGGGGTCTGCGACGAGGACGGCACCGCGCTCCTCCAGCGACCGGATGACCGGCCGGAGGCCGTCCGGGTCCGTCTGAAGGTATACCACGCGGAGACCGCCCCCGTGCTGGCGTATTACCGGGCCCGGGACCTCGTCCTGACCGTACGGGCCTCCGGCTCCGTGGAGGCGGTCTACGAGCGCATCCTCGGGGCCCTGGGGAAAGGGGCTCCCCCGGGCCGGTCCGAAGAAGCTTTGTAGGGTCCTCCGTTCGGCGCCCTGACCCGGCTTAGCTCAGGGGTAGAGCGGGGGACTGTAGTCCGGTCCGTCGGCGAAGGTCCGACGGTCCCCGCAGATATCCTCAGGTCGCCTGTTCAAATCAGGCAGCCGGGACCTACTTCCGGAAGAGGAGCCCGGGATTCACGTCCTCCACTCCCCGGCATCCCGTGAGGGCCAGGGCGTTCCGGAACTCCTCCCTAAGGAGCCGGGCCCAGCGCCGGACCCCTTCTGCCCCGCCGGCAGCCAGGGCCCAGAGGGGAGGCCGGCCCAGCCCCACCCCCCGGGCGCCCAGGGCGAGGGCGAGGACCACATCGGACCCCCGGCGAACCCCTCCGTCCAGGTACACCTCCCCGTCGCTCCCCACCGCTTCGGCCACGGCCGGAAGCGCATCCAGGGTCGCGGGGGCCCCGTCGAGCTGACGCCCCCCGTGGTTGGAGACGATGACCCCGGCGGCTCTCTCATCGAGGGCGCGACGGGCATCCGTCGGAGAGAGGACCCCCTTGACCAGCAGCGGAAGCCCGGTGCGTTCCTTCAGCCACGGCAGGATCTCCCAGGTCAGGGAAGGGTCGATGCGGTCCTCGGCGTGGTCGCGTTGGCTGAGCGGGCCGGAGCGATGGGGAGGGACCTCGGGATCCAGATTCCCGAGGGGCATCGCGGAGTCCAGGTGGAAGGCGGCCTCCTCCTGCCGGTCCCGGATCCCCAGCACGGGGACGTCCACCGTGAGGACGAGACCCTGGTAGTGCGCCTTCTCCGCCCGTCGCACGATGGCTTCCGTCACCTGCCGGTCCCGGTGGACGTAGAGCTGGAACCAACGCTCTCCTCCGGGTGCCGCCTCGGATACGGATTCGAGGGAGAAGTTGGAGAGCGTGCTGAGCGATAGGAGCACGCCCTCCGCCGCCGCGGCTCGGGCCATGGCCCGCTCTCCCTCGGGATGGACCAAGGTCTGGTAGGCCGTGGGGGCGATGAAGAAGGGTTGAGGGGTCTTCCGCCCGAGGAACGTCGTCCCGGTGCGGACCTCCCGTACATCGGCCAGGACCCGGGGTAGGAGGAAGCGGTGCGCGAACGCCTCCCGGTTGGCCTGGATCGTCCGCTCTTCCTCCGAACCTCCCTGGACGTATTCCTGGACCCCGCTGGGGAGGATCCGGTCGGCGGTGGCCTCCAGCTCGGAAAGGGTGCGGAAGAGGGTTCCCGGGGACATGGGTCGGGCCCCGGGCCGGAGGGGGAAGACGCTGCCCCACCCTGCCCCGAGGGCTGCCCTGCCCCAACTTCCCTTACTAATTGACCGTTGCCTCCCCGGATCGGTTCGCTCCGAAGGGCACGGGGCGGGGCCGCAGGAGGCCCCAAGTGGCCTTCATAGACAAGGCCCACCAAAGGGTGGCAGGAGACCCCCATGGGGACCGTCCAGCCGAGCGAAGGGGCTCCAGGGGTGGCGCGCGGGGGTTCCCCTCGTGGGTGGGCATGCCACGGGTATACGAGAATCGTTGGGAGACGCGCATCGACGTTGCCGGGGGTCCCTCGTGGGTTGGGTGGGTGGGGAAGGGCCTTGAACCGCTCGCCCTTTGCGTGGGCATGCCCGAGCCCATCCGTCTCTACGGCCTCCCCCCCAGCCACTACTGTATCTCCGCCGAGCTCATGCTGGCCTTCAAGGGCATCCCCTTCCAGCGGGTCTATGCCCCGTTCCATGACCGGCAGGAGCTCCTACGGCTGAG
The DNA here is from genome assembly GCA_021806135.1 of Thermoplasmata archaeon. Lineage (GTDB taxonomy): Archaea > Thermoplasmatota > Thermoplasmata > Lutacidiplasmatales > UBA184 > JAKATE01. The sequence goes on along the minus strand of JAJZYB010000015.1, from coordinate 24,763 downwards.
CGGGCAGGACTACGTTCCGGCCCTCTTCCAGGAAGGAAAGTTCGTGCCCTGGTACGCCATCCCGGATCACCTGGAAGGGCTGCACCCGAGCCCGACCCTGTATCCCCGCGGGCAGAAGGGCCTCTCCCGCACCCTGGAGCACTGGGGACACCAGGTCCTGGAGGACCGCGTCTGGAAGGCGGTGGTGACGAAGGTCCCACCCGTGCTGCGTTCCCCGGAGGAGCGATGGGTCTTCGAGGAGGTGCAGACCCGGGCCCGGGGGCCGTGGACGGTCCAGGAGGCCCGCCGGGAGGAGTTCCTGCGCGAGCTGAAAGAACCGCTCGCCTTGATCGAGGAGATGCTCGACGGCAAGGAGTGGCTGCTGGGGGAGCCCGGCCTGGCGGACTTCGGGGTCTACGGGGGACTTTCCCCACTCTTCACGGTGGGGGACTCCCTCCCTCGCGGCTTTCCCCGGACCGAGGCGTGGACCCGCCGGGTCCAGGGTCTCCTCCCCCCGTGAACCGACGGTAGGACCCGGCGGCCGGAGAGGGACGGGGCGTCGCTGTCGACGAGGGCGCGTCGTAAGGGCCGGAGCGAGAAGACAACGGACCATTGCCCTCATCGGGGGGCCGGTGGTCGGCCAGGGGAGACCGGGGTGGGGGCTGAGTCCCTCCCGCTTAAGGGATATAGGAAAGGGCCAGGCCGAGGGGAGGCTGTGGTCCCTGACCGGCAATCCCTTGGCGCGGTTGTTGGCGGGCGCGCGTAGGCACGAGGGACAGGGAGAAAGCCAGGGAAGCGAACTGGAGGCCTGCCTTCCTCCCCCTATAGTCCCCTCGTCCTACGCCGCCCCAGAGGCAGTTAGGCCACAGGCTCGTAGGAGACCGCTGTTCAGCTCGGGGCGTCTGGCCCTCCCTCCTCGGAGGACTCATCGGGGGCTGAAAGGGCCGGGTCCACGGAACCCGTTGCAACTGCGCCTGGGGCTGCCGCTCGCTTCCCGACCTGGGCGCCTCCCCGGTCGGGAACCTTCCGCCTCCGGCCAATCACCACCCCACCCAGCAGGCCGGCGATGAGGGCCACCCCTACGAACATCCAGAGGGTCGTTCCCCCGTTACCGGAATACACCGGGGCCGGAGCGCCGGCCGACCTCCCGTTCAATTCCGTCTTGAGCTGCGTGATGGTCGCGTTCTGCGCGGAAATCACCTGTTGGTCGCTCTGGAGCGTGCTCCGATCCGAGGAGAGCTGTCCGTTCAAGGTGGCGATGGTCTGATTGTCCAAGGACAGTTCGGTCTGAGCCGACTGGAGCTCGGCCTCCAGGGCAGTGTTGCCGTTCTGGGAACTGGAGAGCTCCTGCTGGAGGGTAGCGATCTCGGCCTGCAGCGAGGAGGCCTGGGTCTCGAGGCTGGAGACTTGGCCCGTGAGTTGGGTCACCTCGGTCTGCAGTCCCTGAGCAGCGGCCTGGGCGACGGTGAGGCTAGACTCGAGCGAGCTCACTTCCTGTTGCAAGGTATTGATGGAGGCAGCGTCTCCCTTCAACTGGGACTCCAGCGAACTGATCTCGGACTGGTCCGAGGCCAGCTCTCCATTCAACGTGGCGATGAGCTGGTTCGAGGAGGCCTGCTGGTTGTCGCTGTAGAAGGTGACGGTCCGGACGGTCTGCGCGCCGTCCGAGGACTCCACGTATTGGACGCTGTACCACCCGTCCTGGAGGGAGGCGGTGTCCAGGGTATAGCTTCCCGACCAACCGGAATCGAGAACGGTGACTCCTTCCGGGGAGACCAGTTCCAGCACGGCGCTCGCGCCTTCCAGGGAGGTCCCCTGGAAGACGAAGGTCTGGTTCCCGGAGACCACCCCGGTGGGACCGGTCAAGGTCGAGGGCAGGTAAGCGGTCGGGTCCGTCCAGATGATGGGGTTCCCGTAAGCGGAGCCACCGGCGGAAGTGAGGTAGAACGAGTATGGTAGATGGATCGTGTTCTGCCCCTCCCCCGTGAGGGTCACGACCACCGGGCCCGCTGGGAGCGGAGCGAGGTCCACCGCGACGGTCCCCTCGAACGTGGTGTTCGGGAGGAAGGTCTCGGTGAAGTACTGTCCCGGGGAACTGCCGATGCTCACGTTCAAGGAGTTCAGGTACTTCATGTCGTGGAACGACACGTTCCCCACCAAGGCGGTGCCTGCAGGGTTCAAGTTCAAATTATCCGTGAAGAACCCGGCCTGAGGCTCCACGTACACGATCACCGAGTTCGAAGTGAGGCCATCGTAGGTGGCCTGAAGCTCGAAGACCTGCGTGTAGACGGGACCGTTGTTCGCCGAGTTGAGGGCATTGGTCCAATAGTAGAACTGCCCCGCCGTGTCGGTCAGGTATTGGCCGATGGTGACCCCGGAAGCGAACTGGGAGGGAAAGACGAAGGGATCGCCCGAATAGACGATGTAGCTGATGTTGATCGCCACCTGCTGGACCAAGGCGTTCGTCACCGGAACCCCGTTGAGTTCCACCACCCCCAGCTGGCCCAAGGTGTACGTGTCGTGGAGGTTCAGGTCATTGAACGCCGTCACTTCGGCCATCGATGTCTGCAGTCCGTACGGGGTCTCCACGCCCAGGGTCAGGGTTCCGGAGGCGAGGGGCTCGGCCACGGCGAACTGCTGGAACGCTTGTTCCGCGGAGAGGGACGGGAAGCCCGTCACGCTCACCAAGAAGTAGCCGTACTCGGTGGCATTGGCATTGATCCCCTGGGGGGCGTAGACCGGAGTGTAGTTGAATTCCCCATCGGAGGTGGAGATGACCGTCTGGGTTCCCCCTCCATACACGTTCACCCCGGTCCCGCCACTGTACGCCGTGATGGTCACGTAGTCTGCGGGGGCTCCGCTTGAGGTCAGGACGGAGAAGTGGTACTCCTGCCCCCCCGTGAGCGTGATCACGGGTTCCAACCCTCCGGGCGTCTGCTCCAGCACCGCGAGGGAAGGGACCAGTAGCGAGTTCTTCGCCAACTGCCCGATCGCTTCCTCCGTCACCACCGTGACCAGGGGGACCCCGAATCCCCCGAGATAGGAGAAGCCCACCCCTGCCGGGTTGGACAGGGTGGGGAACCACCAGGGCAAGTTCTGATCCTGCGGGTAGAGTTGCGATGTGTTGAACTGCGCCCAATCGTAGGAGTCCGCGGGGCCCCAGTCCCAGCCTCTCCCGATGTTCACCATCGGGGAGAAGGCGTCCTGGGAGAGGGCACCGGCTTCCTGGGCGTTATGGAGCGCATAGATGAGGGGGTTGATGTTGCCCATGAAGGGGGAGAGACCAGCGACCACCGCTTGTTCCTCCACCAAGACCCATTCCCCAGCGGTGATCGGGGTCGCGAACGAGGTCCCACCGATCAGAAGGATCCAGCCGCTGCCATCCCAGACGGTGAGGTTGAAGGAAGCCACGTTCGAGACCACCGGTTCAATCTCAGTGCCGGAGCTGTAGACATCCAACCCGTTCTGCCACCAAGGCTGCTGCCAGAAGGTGGAAGAGCCGTAGCTACCCCCGCATTGGCCCCCGCAGTCCCAGTAAGTGTAACTGTAGATCCCTTGGGCCGGGGCCACCTCCATGGTGAGCCCGTCCAACCGGGTGAGGACCCCGGTCATGGGGAAGGGGTTCCCTCCGAACGACGTGGTGATCTGTCCGCCACCCACAGAGACCACATTCGGGACCTCGCTGGGCCTTCCGGTCTGCAAGATCGATCCACCGTCGGTCCCGGCCCCGTCCCCGGTAGCGAAGAACTCGGTGACCCCGTGAGCGGACATCTCACTGACCAGGTTCTCCTGTACCAGGACGTCAAAGGGCGAGGCAGAGAATGCGGTCTGGGTGGAATAGAAACCGTGGGAGTTGCTGGTAAGGCTGATGGAACAGGATCCTGCCTGCGGACCGGAGAAGATCTGGATGTAGGAGGGGAGTTGGCAGGACGAACCCGTGCTCAGGTAGTTCGTGATGGCCGCGTAGGCCGGGTCGAAACCGGCAAGCTGGTCGTTGGAGGTCGCAACGAGGACGATGTGGGCCTGGGGGGCCATCGCGGCGATATACTCAATGTCCAGCTCTGTTTCCACGGTCCAACCCCACGCGAATCCGTCGTTCACGCAGGAACGGAAGTTGGGGATGTTCACCCCGATCTGGGTCAACCGCCCGGTCACCTGCGACGCGTCCCCGAAGAGCTGCTGGCCAAAGGAGGTGATCACCCCCTGCGGGACGCAACCCACCTCGGTGACGGCGATGGTGATCCCCTGGCCCTGGTCAGGTTCGCTCGCGATGGTGTCCAACCCGCTCCAGAGGTTGTTGGCCCCAACCACATAGGGGAGGGTCCCCGGGAAGAGGAACTGGAAGTTCCCAAAGATCCCTCCCAGCGGAGCCCAGGTGAAATTCCCGTAGGTGATGTTGAGCGCGGCCCGGTTGCTGATCGGCGAGGAACTCGTTAGCGCGTTCAAGGAATCGTTGGCGGCAAGGGCCGTGACATTCGCGCCATATTGCACGATCTGGTTGGGGACCAAGGCTCCATCCAGTCCGGTGATACCGCTCACGAGCTGGCTGATATAGTTCGGCAGGAGAAGGGGAGCGGTGTTGACAAAGACCGTGGTGGCATTCCCTCCCGCCACTTGCAGGGGCTCTGCCTGAAGGGTTGTGTGGAAGGCCTCCTCCACCTGCAATGGGGTTCCGAGAAGATTCAGGTTCACCTGGTCAGGGTAGGTCTGCACGGTAAGGCCGAAGGATTGGAAGTAGGAGGCGACTTGGTCGTAGGTCCGGGTAGGAACGCCAAAGACGCTCCCGATCTGACCAGGGGTCAAGTACTGTCGGAAGAACGGACTACCCACCGTCTGCACGTCACTGGCGTACTGGCCGATACCAGACTTGAAGTTCAGGAAGACCGAGATGGTAGCGTTGCTCCCGTCCACATTGTTGGAGCTGCTTGCGACGGCAGGGTGAGTGGTGGCTCCCTGGACTGGGGCCAGGGGAGACGGGGAGGACCGGGCCGCGGACGGCGAGGCCAATGCCGATCCGGGCAAGAAGGCCAGGGTTGATCCCCCAACCATGATCACCGCGACCAGGATGCTGATCCATGCCCACTTTTTCTCGCTCATTTTCGTTCCCTCAGTTCTCTTCTCTCTTCGATGCTCCGAATGGTCGGCCTTGGCGTGTCTACCCCCCGATGACTCCGGCACCGGGCGGACAGGATCCGGAGGGCACTGCCTCTCCTTCCGGTTGGCGAGGCTTGGGAAGAACTTGCACAGGCCGTTCCTGCCGGTTCCCAGAGCGGGTCTCCCCCATCTCCAGCCGGAGGTCAAGGACCCAAACGCGTCTCCTCCGGAAGAACACTATCGGAAGAGGGGAGAGCGGTGGAGAGACCGCAGGAAGATCGGCGGGCAGCCCTTGGGCTAGGCCATGGACCGATCCAGGGAGGGCTACCACCGGGAAGGTCCCCTCCCCGTCTGGCCAAGCGAGGGTCTCTGAGTTCAACACGACCTCCCTCCGGTGCTCGGACCGGGCCGACCTGCAGGGTTCGGGGCCTCGGACGACCATCTAGGCCTGGCGCAATCCCCTTCGGGAAGGGGATGCCGGCGCTCTGGACCCGGACGGGTCCCTCCTTCGGATCCGCCCCTCCCCAGGTCCACCACCGTCCCTCACAAACGCCAGTTCACCGGTTCTTGAATTGATGCGCACTTACACACACTTGTGCCATCATCAGATCCATTGGATACTGGCACCAGTTACGCTTTCCCATTATATGTCCTTTTGTCTGGGATCCATTACGTCCCGTGCCCAATGCATCCATTAGAATGTCGCCGCTTCAGTGAAGGTCCCGGCCTTTCGGAGGACGGGCTGATGGGGTCGATCCCCCGCCCCTCCCCACCCGGTACCTTTCCGTTCTGGATGCGTCTTGATCTCAATGCCCGAAAGGGACAATTTGGCCGGGCGCCGAACCCGGAGGTGGGCATGAGATCCGCTCTCACGTCCCCTGTTCCGAGATGGGGTGGCGTCGGCTGCGCCTCGCGCTCACCGGTGGCCCGGAGCTCAGCAATCATGGGTCGGGCGAAAAGTCAGGCTCAGCGCTCGCAGTTCCCTTCCACCCCCGTCCTTTCGGGAGGAACCGGACAGGTAGCAACGGTTCGAGAGAGGCCGGAGGGACTCGCCCCGATACCTCACCGTAAGGACAGCGGTGTCGTACCCAAGCCCGAATTCTCACTACCGGATGGCTCCCTGAGATGCCCGACCGCGGTAAGGTGCTGCCACCGCCCCATCCGGGAGGAAAGAGGGTCCCCGACGACCAAGGGAGGTTCACCTCTCGTTCAGCGGGGGATACCGGGGAAGGACCGGAGGGGAGCGGTCGAGAGCAAAGGGGAAGAGGCCTTCACGCTTGACGGGGGCCCGGGTCGACCATCTTGAACGAGAGCACCCCCATCGAACTGCGCGTGGAACTGTACTCTGACGGCACCTTGCCCGCCCCCGCCCGCGAGCACATTGGGAATCTCCTGGCTCGACGCTGGCCGCTGGCCTGGGAGCTCGACGTGCCCGAGCGCCCGACCCAAGAGCACCCGATCCGTTGGCGGACGGTGGTCCCCCTTCCGGCGGGATCGACCCCGGAGAACCTCCATCGCCAGCTGGAATCGGACATCCAAGCGGCGGCCCTCGACTACCCGCTCCGGTTGAGGACGCGGTGGTCGTTCCCACAGTCTCCGAACCACCAGGAGATCTACGAGGTGAACTGGACCCCACTCCGGCGCTGATCGATCGCCCAGGAGAGGTCGGCTCACCTCCGCCCCTCGCGGCAGGGAGGTGACCGGCCCTGAGGCGCCCAGAGGCGACACCGGGAAAAGCCCGTGGAAGGGTTGGTTCCGATTCCTTTTCCCAGCGTCGGCCCCGACGGGAACAACGTCGACCCCCGACTGGATACCCGGGACGGCCTCGGTGGAGCGCAACAGGACGAAGAGGCGCAGCTGTGCCCCGCTCGGAGAGTTCCGGGTGGGGGGGGAAGGACACGGATGGATGGCCTGTGCTGAGGTGCATGGCCGCCGAGCGGGCAGGATCGGGACTGCGACGGTCCGAGGGGAGTTGCCCGGGGAGGTGCGCCGTGGGGGCCACGACCCTACCGCGTGACCCTCCAGCTGCGGGGCTCGCGGGGGCAAAGATGAACCTCGCTCCAGGAGCGGACCCCCCTGACCGTCTCCCGATGGGGCGTCTTCTACCTCGCCCCCCCTCGAGTTCATTGACCTCCTTCCCGGTGCCAGGGACTCCTGGTACAGACCGGAGGGGCCTTCCCAGCCACCTCGTCGTGCGATGGAGGGCTGGGTTTCCTCCAACTGCGTTCGACGGAAAGAATAAGGACAGGGCCCCGCTGCTCTTCCTGAGGGAAGTTGTCAGCTAAACGCCTCGGAGCCCGGATCTACAGCCTCCCGTTCTTTCTCGCGTTCGTCCTGAGCATTGTTATGCTCGCCACGGACAACAACCTCAGGACCGATTTCGGGACCGTCACCAGCGGCTACTATCTCCACTGGTACGTCGTCTTGATCACCGGCCTGGCGGACCTTGCCGGCGCCGCCCTCCTGGCCACCTTGGCCACGCGGAAGGCGATCCTGGGAGGGGTGGTCGGTTCCGGCCTTCTCGCACTCGTCTTCGTGGGGGACATCCTCACGTACAGTCAGGTAGGCTTCAGTTCGCCGAGCTCGTTCGCGGATTACCTCTTCGGGATCACCTACTATGGAGGGAATATCCGGTACCTCTACGACCTGCTCGTGGCCGTGTACCTTGCAACGTTCGTCGGGGGTCTGATCCTCTTCTGGAGGACCCGTGAGTCCGCACCTGGGGAACCTGCCGAGGGACAAGAGAGCGGCTGAGGAGAGATTCGCACGGGGTGGGTGCCGCTGTCCTCGCCCGGAACGTCCCCGCCCTCCCGCGGATTGGGGCGCACCCATTGCCCCGCGCCGGGACCCTCTCTGACAGAACTGCAGGTCCCGCTGAGGGAGTAGTCCAGGCTTGGTCTTTCGGGAAAGCACCTTCCGACGGTCTCACTTTTCATCGGAAGGAACAAGATCCCCCAGCCCCCGGCGTGAGGCATGCCACACCGGAGGGTAGACCCGCTGGAGCGGTGGCTGGCGGCACATGCCCGGAGGAACTGCCTGCCGCAGACCCTGCGTCGGTACCGTAGGATCGGCGAGCGCGCGGTCGAGGCGTTGCGGGAGCAGGGTCGACCGGCGGACCCCAGGGCCTGGGGGCTTTCCGATGCGCTCTTCCTGAAGGACTACTTCCACCGGGATTCCTGGGCCTTGGGGATCCTTTCGGACTTCGTGGCGTTCTTTGGGAATCCCGTCATCCGGGAGGCCGGGATCCCCCCCACGGGATCCCCGAAGAAAGTACGGTGGCTCTCCCGCGAGGAGGCGGAGGCCGTGGTCCGATTTACGGCGGATGACCCGGTACTGGCCCTGGTCGTGCTCCTGGGACTCGGGCAAGGGCTCCGGCGCGTGGAATGGAAGCGTCTCCGGGTCGAGGATGTGAACCTGAAGGAACTAAGGATCTTGGTCCGGGGGAAGGGGCGATCCACTCCCAAGCTCGTGTGGAGTTCGCTCCACCCGGCCTTCCCGGAGGTCTTCCTCCGCTACCTGCAGCACCGTCAGAAGATTGTCCAGCGCTTCTTGGAGCGATTCCCCGGGAGCCCGGTTCCTCCAGAGGTCTTCCTCCATCAGTACAGGCGGGAACTGAAAGGGTACAGCGACCAGGGATTGGACCTTCTCGTCGCTCGCATCGAAAGGAAACTCCATCGGTCCGGGATCGACCTCCACGTCAGTTCGCACATGTTCCGTCGCACCGGAGCGACGCTCCTGGAGGAGGCACTTCTCCGGGAACCCGGTGGACCGGTCGATGGGGTCTACCGGGTGGTCCAGGGGTTCCTGCGGCATGAGAACATCGCCACCACCATGCGATACCTCGAGGCCAACCCGGGGCGGCAGCGGGATGCCCTGGAGCGTTACCGTCGGCTCCTCCCGTGGCCGGACCTAGCCACTCGGGAAGGGCCCGTTCGGTCAGAGCAGGGGGGGTCCGAGCCCGGCCGGACGAGCTGGCTTGTGACGAAGCCCCGGGAGAAACCTCTCGACGAAACGATGACCGGTAGTGGATTGCTACCCTCTCCTCCGGGTGGGAATGGCCCTCCCGACGCGGAGGGCCTGGCCGGGCCCGTGAGGACCTTTCCGCGTAAGCCCTAAAGAAGCGGGCATCCGCCACCCATTTCAAGAGGGGCCAACGGGTGCCTCCGCTTCCTGGACATCTGCCAGGCTACCCCGGCCCAGGGCCGATGCCCCAGGAGCGGGTCGGGAAGGGACGAGGGCAGCAGTCGCGCCGGATTGTTCGAACGGAAATTCGTCCTTAGGCGCTGCGGCCATGTCCACTGCTTTGGGGCTAGAGAGGGCCCCCTTCGCACGAGATCCCTGCCTTACAGGAGCCAAAACCTCGCCCGACAGCGCACACGGTTGCCGGGAGCACCGCTTCCCTTGCTTCAAGGTCTCCGGGTTAGGGTAATCACCTAATACTTTTCGACTGTTGGGGTAGCCTACAGACCGCATGCGGTCCGCCCATCGGAGAATGCCATGCAATCGGATTCCCTGCCGAGCTCAAACCGAGCCCGGCGCCTTCCCTCCTCCACCCTCCTCCGTAGCGAAGAGAACGCGGGCGCTTCCCGCCTTCGCCTCCCAGGGGAAACGCCGATTCCTCCATCCCCGACCGTACCAGAAGGGGCCCTGGTCGAGGGCCACACCGTCCCGCCAGCTTGCGAGGAGGTGTTGCCGCGTTGACCAACGCCGGTGTTTCGTTCATCGTTGCATCGCGGGAGTGGGACGAGAAGAACGTCACCCGCATCCGCGCGATGCTGCCGGCTGGCTCAGAGCTGATTGTGTCCACGGTCCCTGGTGGGGCTGCATACGCGCGAAACGTGGGCGCCGCTTCGGCTCGGGGCGAGGTGCTCGTCTTCATCGACGATGACGTGCAACTCGACGCCGACTGGGACAGGGTGCTGCGGATGGCCGACGACCGCCGGTGGGACTTCGGGATCGCCGAGTGGTACTCCCCGGCCCAGAGCGTTCGCAGTCCCTGGATGGTGCTGGCCTGCTGTGGGTTGAACACCCTCACCCGGGTGTTCCGATATCGGCTCACCATGAGCGGATTCACCGCGATGCGGCGGGAGGTGTTTGAGACGGTGGGAGGTTACCCGTTGGACGGCACTTACGAGGAGCCCGCACTGACCATGCGGTTATACGACCACCACTTCCAAGGGATTCGGTTTCCGGTGCGAGTCACCATGCTTCGATCGTGGGATTCATTCCACCGCTTCAACGACACCACGAGCCGGAACAAGCCACACCCGGCCCCCGGACCGACCGATATCGTGCGGATCCCGACCTGGTCTTGAAACGAACCGGCCGGGACCGGGCACTCCGCAACCACCTCCGCCCGAGAGTGGACGCGTTCGTTGCTGGACCAAAAGCGCCATTTGGTCACACGAGATTTCCGCTCCGATGAGAGTGATCCCGCGGTTACGCGATTGGCTCACCGGGCCGGAGTCCGACCCCAGCGTCCGGGTTCGTTTTTGGGTGGAGGTCGAGGGACGGTCTCGTGAGGATCCCGAAGTACGGAAGGCTCTACAGGGGATCGGCCAGGTCGGCTGGGCAGCGTTTCTCCTCAAGCACCAGTTCCCCGACGGGCACTGGGTGACACCGGGCACCTCGGCCGGGGACCTCTACCGCCCGAAGTACATCGTGACCAATTGGCTCGCCATTGTGCTCGCCGACCTCGGGATGACCAAGTCTGATCCCCGGATCAAACGGGCCGCGGAGATGATCATCGACCGCTGGAGCCGGCGTGGAGGGGACCTTTCGGGCCGCAGCCGAGAGATCTGTAGCACCGGGAACGCGGTCCGGACCCTGATCCGATTCGGCTACCTGGACCACCCCGTGGTCCAGCGGTGCATCCGCTGGATCGTCCGTACCCAGAAGCCGGATGGTGGCTGGCACTGCTTCCCCTCCCGGACCGGGACCTTAGACGGGTGGGAAGGGTTGGCGGCCCTGGCCGAAATCCCGGAGGAGACCCGGGAGGGTTCCGTTCGCCGGGCCATCGAACGGGGAGCGGAGTTCTACCTGCGCCATCATCTCATGGACGAGGGACGGGTACGGTACCCGCCGTGGTTTCGCATCCATTACCCCAATCACTACTACTACGACATCCTCGTAGGGCTTCGAATCCTCACCCGTCTGGGATACGGGAAGGACCCCCGGATGGGCCGGGCAGTCCAGTGGCTACGGAGCAAGCGAGCCCGGGACGGGACCTGGAGCCTGGATGCCGCGCACCCCGACCTTGATCCCGCCCATGGCGGATACGTCCTGCAGCATCCGGTCTTCCCCCTGGTGCTCACGGCATCCGGCATCCCCAGCCGGTGGGCCACGGTGGAGGCCCTCAGTGTCTTGGCCCGGATAGAGAACCGCTGAACTCGCGGCTTGGGGCGGGGGCCGCGGGACGGCCCGGGGTCCCCCCCACCGTTCCTTCCGGGAAACTTCTTTCCTGGAGGAGCTCAAAGAGCCGGGGGGGAAATCAGCACCGGCGACCCGCCGCTGAAGGTGATGGCTCCCGTTCTGGATGTGTTCCCCCGCCCTCCAGGACTCGACCGCTTCATCATGCGGATGAGCTCCATGCGGCCTGCTCCCCTGGTCGGCGCCCTGGCCGATGGCTGGTGCGACCAGGCGGTATGAAGTGCTTGAACTTCCACCTTCGCCCGTTCGTCAGGTCTCCTCCCGGGGAGCCCCGGCGCGAGCCCTTGGGGCCTCCCCGTGGGGCCCAGGGCCAGGGCCAAGAAGGGGCGCAAGAATATAGACTTGTTTATATATGAAACAGACTATTAATACGCGGTGACTGCGCTCGACCTGGCCTTCGAAGTGTTGTCGGACCCGACCCGACTGCGCATTGTGGAGGAGCTGCGCAGGGGCGAGAGGCGCGTCGGCGAACTGGTCTCGATCACCGGCGTCTGTCAGCCCGGGGTCTCCCGCCATCTTCGAATCCTTAACGATTCCGGGTTCGTCAAAGTCCGCCCCGCGGGTCAGCGACGGTTCTACTCCTTACGCCCACAACCGTTCCGGGACATCGACCGATGGATCCACGACTACCGGGATCTCGTGGAGGACCGGCTTGACCGGCTCGAGCAACTCGTAGAGGCCGACCGGTTGGGGTCACGATCCCCTATGCGAGAACCGCGGAGGGGCTGAACCATGACCGAAGCCAATGGCCCCCGCAAGCGCGTCCCGGAGACCATCGCGTTCTCCCAACCAAGCCCGGTGGAGAGTCAAGTGACCCGGATATTCCGGGCCCCCCCGGCTCGAGTCTTTCACCTGTTCACGGATCCGGCCACCCTCCCCTACGTCTTTGCCCCCGACCCCCGATCGGTCACCATCGAAAAACTCGACTTCCGAAAGGGCGGGAAGTACTCGATCCGGGTCAGGCTCGACGATGGGTCGTCGGTGCGATTCCAGGGAGAGTACCTTGAGGTCGACCCGCCCCACCGGGTGGTCAACACGTTCGAGGTGGACACGTTCCCCGGGGCCTCTGCGGTGGAGACCGATGAGTTCGAGCCGGTGGGAGACTTCACCCGCGTGACGATCCGCTGGAAGTACCAGCGGCAGGAGGACCGGGATAAGATGGCCGGCCCGGACATGGAGCGCGCCGTCACGGCCATGTGGGAGCACGTGGAGGCTCTCCTGGAAGGGGGCCTGCAGCCGGTGGGCCGGGCCGAGGCGTGAGGAGAGTCCAATGACCCGAAAGATCACCGCAAGCCTGTACATGACCTTGGACGGACGCGGGGCCTTCCCGAAGTACCCGGGCTTCGACCGGGAAACGACGGAGCCCAACGACATGTGGCGCGAGATGTGGTTGAATCGGTTCGACGATGTCACCACCGTCATCATGGGCCGGCGCTCGTTCCTAGGTCACCGACGGGTGTGGACGGAGAAGGCTCGCAAGCCCTCCGACGCGCAGTACCAGATCGATTACTCTCGTTGGCTCGACCGAGTCGAGAAGATCTGTCTCTCGACCCGCCTGAAGTCACCGGGCTGGGAGAACTCCCGGATCATGAAGGGCGACCTTTCCAGGATCGTTGCGAAGCTCAAGCGCGAGAAGGGAGGCAACATCATCGCGGAAGGAGGGCCTCGGCTCATCCTCGAATTCCTTCGGCGGGGGCTCGCGGATGACTACTGGCTCATCGTGCAGCCCGTGGTCTACGGCAAGGGACCCCAGTACTGGGGTACCATGAAGATGCAGGCGACCCTGAAACTTCTCTCGGCAAAGACCATGGAGGACGGAGAACTGCTGCTCCATTACGAGACCGTACGAGGCTTCCGAGCCTAGCCCCAACCGGGGGTCGCCCGAGCGGTTCCCCTCTCCGTCCCAGGAATCGGGGCTTGCGGCCCCAATCCGCCAGGGGACTTTCGCCCTCTTTGGACCCACCCTGAACGGTGTGCAGAGAGCCGCTGGAAGGTGACCCAGGGCTCGGGGACGATCCCCCCATTGGAAAGTCACCTGCCCCCTCGTGGAGGTATTGGCGTTGAGCCGGTAGTCTTCAGCCCCTCCCAGGGTCAGAGGGGGGGGTGAGGGATGTGCGGAAGCCCACGGGTAACGCTCCCCGGTGGTCGACGACGCCAGGGCATGACGACGGTGGCCGCATCGGACCCGTCAGAGGGGAGATCGTTCCTGGAGGACGAGGAGCGGTGAGGGAGGGGTACGGTGCTCTCTTGGGAGATCGGCCTTTTGGCCGGTGCCGCGGGGGATAGGCCCCACCTTGCCAGGAGAGCGGAACAGTCAGGGGAGCATTTCCCCAATCTCGGAGGAGCTTGGCCCCGTGAGAACCCCGCGCCCTTCTCACTCCCAAGGATTCTGCGGACGACATCATCGTGTCACGGCGCAAGCCCGACAGGATCCAGCGCGAGAAGGGCGAGAAGACCCAGGAACGGTGTCGCCGAAGCGCGCCTCCTCAATGGACACACTCAAGCAGAACTGCCGGGAACGATCACCATGTACCCCTTCACAAAGGGGTCTACATCGGGAACCTCGTCTCGACCCTCCACAGGGGAAGGGGAGCCCCCTTCGCGGACCGGGCAGTTCCATCCCATCCGTTCGGGGATGGATCGCCCGGGAGGATTGGCAAGCCGTTTCGCCTCCTCAGCAACGGGGTCTACCGGGACCGGCGCCAGCCCTTCCAGATCCTGTCCTTTCCTATCGTGAGGACAGCCGGGGTGAAGAAGAGCTGGACGATGAAGGCCTGGAGCAGCACTGCGAACCCGATGCCGAGGCCGATGGCGGCGAGCAGGCCAAGAGGGCTGGTGAATCCGAGAAGGAGGAACGCGCCTCCCAGGATGACCGCCGCCGCGGTGATCACACCCCCGGCATGCGTGACCGCGTCCTTGATGGCCACCGTTCCCCGATCCCCCCGGCCGCGCTCCTCCTTGACCCGGGTGAGCAGCAGCACGTTGTAGTCCATCCCCAGTCCAAGAACGAGGATGAGCAGGATCAACGGCAGGAGGAAGATCAGGGCCTCCCCTTCGATGATCCCCACCACGAAGTAGGTCCCCGCCCAACTCCAGAGGATCGAAAGGCCGATGACGGCCAGCGCCAAGAGGGGGACAAAGGCGGATCCGAGGATCGCCAGCATGATGACGAAGAGCCCCACCGAGGCCCCGATGAGCATCTCCTCCTCGGCCTGGCTCACCAGGGACTCTATGTCGCGGGTGGTCGGCGCGGCGCCCCCGAGCAGGACCTTGGTGACCCCCCCGTGGGCCGCATCGTAGGCGCTCATGCGCTGCTGGACGCTGGCGAGGACGCCCACGGCAGCCGAAGAGTAACCGCTGGCATTCGTTCGGATATGGAAGAGAACGGTCGTCCCATCGATCCCAACATACGAGGAGAGGGAATCGTTCAGGGTGACCTTCAGGGCCGGAGGGAGGACCGGGAACTCGAGCCACAGGTCCAAGGGGATGCCGCCGCTGCCGACGAGCGTGGTCACACCGGCCACCCCGGGAGTGGCATTGATCACCCCGGAAAGCCCGGCCAGGTCCTGGAACTCCTGGGCATTGGGGGTACTGGCGTTCATCAGGGGTTCGGCGACGGTCACCAGTGCGTAACTGGGGGAGGAATAGCTCGCTCCAAAGTCGCTCGTCAGGCGGTTGATCCCGACCTGGGCCGGATTGGAGGCCGGGAGACCGATGTTGGTGATGTCGTAGGAGACCGGGACCTCCAGCGCGACGGCCACGACCGGGATGGACAGGGCCAGAACCAGACCGATGACCAGCAAAGGGCGCTCGGTGGCGATCTTGCCTGCCCGGGCGACCGGGTCCCGGTGGGAAAGGACCCGGCGGGTCCGACTCTGAGCGTACTTCTCGAACCGGGCGCCCGAGTTGGGCCAAAAGATGCGTGGACCGACCAGCGCGAGGATCGCGGGGAGGGCCGTTAAGTTCACCACCAACGCGAAGGAGACCGCGATGAGCAGTGCGATCCCGAGTTCGCTGAGGAAGCTGATCCCCGAGAGTGTGAGGGCGCCGGCCACGACCAGGACAGCGAGGCCGCTGGTGGTGATGCTCTGGCCGGCCCAGCGCACCGTCGTCTCCACCGCCTCCTTGGGTGGGGCCCCCCGAACGAGTTCCTCCCTGTAGCGAGCCAGCAGGAACACGGAGTAGTCCGTTCCGATGCTCATCAGGAAGACCAGCACGATGGACTCGATCTCGGAGTTGAAGGTGGTCACGAACGTGCCCACCAGGAAGATCACGGCGAGACTAGCCGTCAGGGCGATCCCGATCATCCCGAAGGCGAGAGCGGGAGCCGAGGGGGACCGGAAGTACAGGAGCATGATGACCAGGAGGACCACCACCGTGAGCGCCAGCAGGAGGCTCAACGCCGAGGTGGCAAGGTAGTTCGTGGCGCCATCGAGCGGAGCGGCTCCGGTCTCGTAGGCGCTGATCCCGCCGAAGACGGGGGAGGAGCGGATCACCTGGTTCACCACCGTCTGGATCTCGGACACATCCGCGTAGGTGACCGAGGTCCCGTTCACCAGATAGGTGTCCGGCACGTTGAACGAGACGACGACCAGGGTAGCGGATTGCGCGGGGTTCACGAACGAGGTGTACATCTGGGAGGGCACGGGCCGGGGGAAACCGGCCACCGAGTGGTCCTGGATCTCGGTGTCCGCCCAGGCCTCCATCTGGGGGTGCGAGGGAGCCAGGGTCCCCGGGAAGGCCCTCCAGATCGTCAGGAGCCAGCTCGGTGCGATCCCCACCTCCGGCCCGAGCACGCCGGTTCCCACCGCCTCCTGGGCGTACGGGCTGCTCCAGTTCTGGAGACTGAGGTCTCCCAGGGCGAGGAGGGACGACGTGAGCGCCGGGGGCGACGGGAAGAGCGCGGGGAGCACCGACGGGAGCGTGCTCAACACGGCAGCGTCGGCACAATCGGTCACGTTCTCGGTTGCGAGGCATCCGCCTGAAACGCTCGCGTTGAAGCCGTTGCCGGAAGCGGTGTCGCCATTGTAGAAGTCGGAGAGGAGCAGATCCGACGGGGACCCTGAGGGGTATCCTTCTCGCGTCAGATTGTAAGCGGGCCAGTCTGCCTCGTACGCTGGCGTCCCAGGGGCCTGACTGGCGAAGATCCGGGTCCAGTTCTGGAGGTAGGCCGCTTCGGGGCCCCACACGGCCGAGGCCGCCTGGCCCGCGATGGTGGGAAGGGAGGGAGATCCCCTGAGTGCTGGTCCTAGGAACGACCATCCCAATCCGACCTGGCCGACCAGGTAGGTCGCGTACGAGGTGTAGAGGGAGGCCACCGAAGAGACGTTCTTCAGATGGGGATCGGAGAGGAGCGCTGCGGTCAGTGCCAGGGTGGCGTTCTTGTTGACCGGCCCGAGGATGTTTGGGGACTCCAGGAGGATGATCGAGGAGGAGGGCGGGCCTTGGGCGTGGGGGAACTCGGTGGTGTAGGCATCCTGCGCCTGGACGCTCGCGTCACTGCTTGGAAGCGGGTTGCTGAAAGTTCCGCTGATGACCCTTCCGACGTTGGCTGCGGGAAGGACGCAGACCACGAGGATGACGATCCATAGGATGAGGGGGTACCACGGGTGCCGGGTGATCCCCCGCGCCAGGTGTCCAAGGGGATGGGACCTCGTGGTCAGCTCCGGGGAGGGGTCGTTCCGTTCCGACGATCCGGCCGTCTTCCTTCCCTCCAACGGCCCGATTTGACGCCGCCAGGATATAGCGGTTCTCAGGGTTCCGGGCAGGGCCCCGTTCTTGACACGCCCCTGCCTTAACAACGGGGGGCAAAGCTGAGAGGTTCAGGCCTCCCCTGGTGGGCCCGTCCTAACGCGATGAGCCCAGGCTTCCAGTTCCCCCTCCAAGGGTCCCCGCTCAGGGCCAAATCCCGAAGTTCGCCCAGGAGCTTCGGATGCTGTTTCCGCGGGATCTTCATCGTGGTTCTTCGGCCCTCTTCCGGGAGCCTCCTCGGTCTCCCAGGGACCTCTCGCACCCCCTGCCGTGGAAACTCTTCCGCCTTCATCCCGGTCACCACCGTTTCCAGGAACCAAGGGCTCCTCTGGTTCGGCATCACGGCTAGGAGCGCCCCCAGTCGGTTCATCTGCTTCCCGGTGCCCCCTTGCCCCGTCCACTCCAGATGCACCGGAAGCCGGAAGATTTGTCGGTGCAATTGACCACACCGCCGATAGCTATTGGTTAAGCTATTCCGGCTTCTCATCGAGAGGCCGACCCCCGGGGGGAATATCGGTCGGCTCCGCCCCGCGGTTCAGGTCGTGGAAGGGGGATTCACCCCTATCTTGGTCAGGGCTTCCAACACCAGTTGCTTGCAGGAGTGCTCGTCGGCCAGCCCCTTCACGATCCCCCAGCTCTCAATGTGAGGGAAAAGATTCCGGATGTCGTAGACGTCCTTTTGCACCTTGTTTCGTAAGTAGAGCGCCCAAGCCGGATCAAGGACAAGCGACTGAAGGTCCCATGAGCGATCCCGGTACGCCTTTACTTTCTGCAGAAGCAGGAGCTCTGGTGTGGGCAAGAGCACCTCCTCGTTGCCTACGCGTCAGACCTGATGGTGGGTCTCCAGCAATGTGTACGGCAAGTTGACAGACGGATCTTCATGGAAAGGGATGCTCTCTTGGATGGGGGCTGCATCCAGTTCGATGTAGAACTTCCCGGTCTTCGTCGTCACGGGTTTGTGGTAGGAGGCCTCAATGAGGCCCGGCTGACGTTGATAGCCGTTCTCGCGATAGTACCTTGGAAGGAAAGCGTCAAGGATCGACCGGTTCGTGAAGATGACGTCTATGTCACGGCTCCCGAGACCCTGGTGATACCTCCATGCTGCCCACCCCCCGATCAAGTAGAGCCGGGGGCCCCTCAATCTTGCCCACATGGCCAGTCGCTCGATCTCGCGATAACTCTCACCAGTCAACTCAGCGGGATAGTCTTGCAGGAGGGCGGCTGGAGCTTCGCTGGCTGCGGGACGGCGATCAGCCAAATCGAACACCCCAGAGCGAGAGGAAGAGGTCCTTAGCCGCGTAGGCCCGGTTATCACAAATGAGGTCGATCAGGGTACGGAATGGGGTGGTACGACGAAGCCGACTCTTGGAGTCGGGCTTCTCCACGTCCCCGTCCAACGGGATGTCCGCCTCATACACTCCAACAGGGAGAAGCCCCCCCTCATTGGGGGCGAGCTTCGAGAGGAGGGCTTCTGGGTTGGGGTGATACACAGCCACTCGATCCGCCCGGAAGTATTCACTGTAGACGGCCAGTGCGCTCTCGAGACAGAGGGTCGCGCCCTCCTTGACCAGCATCTGGGCGATCTGGTCCATCTTCCCACGCACCTTCACGGTTCCCACTATAGAACCGGACATGGTGCGTTGATAGGGAAGTAAGGCGACAACTAGGCTTGAGGGGGATATGACTTCATACCGGCCGTCCTCCTTGCGACGGGTTGCGTGCTGGTGAGCTTCCAGCCATCGGACGATCCTCCCGACCTGAGTGGGCTGAGCTTTCGCGGCCCGGGCCACGTCTCGTTGCAAAAAAGGTTCCTTGGACAACAAGACCGTCCGGAGGATCCGGTAGTTGACGGGAGCGGTGAGGTCGATGCGGGTGGGAGCCTGTGCACTCATTATTACATAATGCACTATTCATTGCACATATATAAAACAACCTATTGGTCATCCCCAACCATACTCCACGGGTAACACGCCGACCTGGATGGCGAGGGGGGATACGCATTACAGTTCGTCCGACCGGGCCACACGTGACCAGCCAGTGTCCGTGAGGTGGCCGCACGGGCACCCGGAGCTCTCTTTGGGGTCAACTACTACTTCCCGTTGAAACGGGAGGCAGTTGACGGGAACACTGCGTCCATGAGGACTCTCGAACGAATTGGGGCATGCAGATTTCGCTCCGTTACCACGTCTACCGGACGCCCGGGAAGCTCCCGAAGTTCTGCCGTCAGTTCTGCTCTGTCCAGGAGGTGTGGTCGCGGGGCAAATCTACCAAGAAGTCAAAATCGCTGTCCACTGAGTCAATGCCACGAGCCACGGAACCAAGAAGCAGAACATTTCGGGCTCCATGCGCAGCCGCGAGACGAAGGATTCTTGCCCGGTTGGGCTGATAGTGCCCTTTAAGGACACTATTAATACTTCCGCGCTTTCATCACAGTCAATGGCGCTCGAAGTCGATACTGGACTTCTTACCCTCTTCGGAAGTGAGACCCGGGTTCGGACGCTAGCGACGCTCGCAAGCGCGTCTGAACCATTGACCGCGTATCGGATCGCTCAAATGGTCGGTGTGCAACGGACGAAGATCTACGGGGAACTGCGACGGCTCGATGCTGCAGGAATCGTCAGGGGCCGCCCCACTGGCAAAGGCCGGTCCGACTGGGAACTCATCGACCCAGACATTCGCCGCCTTCTTCGCCGGAGGGCACGGATCGTGTCTGTCGATGACTTGGCAGCGGGAGCCTCCCGACTGGCGCGCTCTACCCGAGAGATTTTGAAGGCACGTCGGAAGAACCCTATCGCCACGCGGCTTCTGGGTGATCCGCTCACCATCCGAAACCCTGAAGACTTTGCCAGGCCGCCTGAAAAAGATCAGGTCTTGGCCTCGCTCGGGCTCAGGACCTCCCGGCACACAAAGCGCGGGCGATGACCGCGACTGAAGTGGTGGGCCGGATTCTCTCTGAGGTCGACGCAAGTGTCCGAGTCCTGTACTTCGGTGCACTTCTCGCCCGGGAGGCCGGCCTAGGGCCGGAGGGGATGGTCATCGTCGGCGGATCCGCAATAGAGATCTACACCAGAGGAGGGTATGTCTCGGGCGACATCGACCTCGTCGCCGACAAGACCAGAGTCCAACCGGTGCTGGAGTCATGGGGGTTTCGGAAGACCGGTCGCGTCTGGGTCCAGGCGGACTGGAAGATCGTCGTCGACATTGTTCGCAGGTACGATGCCTACCATGGAAGCCTTCAGCGAACGGAAGTGGTCCTCACTCCCTACGGGGGGGTCCGGGTCGAGGCAGTCGAAGACGCAATGGTGCGGCGTCTGATATCATCGAGATATTGGCAACAGTCTGATGACTTTGATCTCGCAGTCGCTGTGGCCACTACCCACGCAGAGGACATCGACTGGTCCTACGCAGAAGAGATTGCAGCGACCGATCGGGTCTTAGACCTACTCACACTGCTCCATGAACGGGTCAGACCCAGGTTGCCCTGAATTGCCCTATCGTTCTGTACTCCGTTCAAGAACAGGGTGGGTTCTTGGGACATGCCCCTTGCACCTAGAGAGGCTGAGATCCATTGTCAAGAGCCGGTCCGGACTGGAGGTGGGTGAAGTCGGAGAAGGTGGTCGCGGACGCCGTGCTGAGGGCGGCAAGGCTCCGAAAGGAGAAGGAGCGGGACCGGAAGGTGGCCGAGGTGCGTTTGTGGGTAGAGCGATTCCTCCGATGAAAAGTGGAAGCGGTGTCGGCTCGGAAGCTGAAGGACTGTCTCCTCGGGCGGGGCGAGGAACTACGGGCCTGGGTCAGGACTGGGAGGCCGGTGCGGAACAACTCGGCGCGCAGAAGGGACTGCGGTTCGGCATCACCGGGAAAGGGAAGGGAGCGAAGCGGGCCGCCCAATGGCGGGGGTAGTAGGACGGGGGGACTGGCGAAGGTGCAGACGACCGCTCGAATGCGATCGGTCCAGTTCGCCTATGTGCGGCATCGCCTGCTGCCGGGGAACGAGGGCACGTTTTTCCGGGGGCCGGGTTCGATTGCGGAGACCTTCAGCACCGAGCTCCTTGTATCGGACGGTCCAAGCCCTCACCTCGGTGCGGCAGAGGCCAGCCTGCTGGCTTGCCTGTGAGATGGACACGTCCCCAGCAATGACGGGAAGGACGAACTTCAGCCTCGCCAAGACGTACGGATCCTTGAACACCGCCATCACACTGGCCTCGGGTCCGGCGGCAGGGTGAGGGGCGGGTGCCCGCTTCCCCTGGGGGACCTTGGAGTTACAACCCTGGGGGGTACGGACCATGACCTCCCGATTCCCTCCGAAATGGGACCACCAACTCGTCCGTCTGGCCAGCACACAACAACCCGGCCGAGAGGATACCCTGGGGGTTGGAGAAAGCCCGAGGTCCCGGGAGGAACACCCGCCCATCGGTCCGCAGGGATGAGTGGGTCCGTGCGGTTCGTCCATTCGACAGCCGCTGTCGGCCGCGCACCTACCCCTGCCGAGGCCGATGGGTCACCCGAGTGGCCGGAATGCTCTCTCCACGTAATAGTTACTGATATGGTAACACTGATGTAGTTCGCACATGTTCCCGCATCATGGACTCCCGGTCGCTATCGAAGACGGAGGCGAAGGTGGTCCTTTCGCTGGAAGCCGAAGGCCTCGAACTCGTAACCCTACAGGGTATACGAAACCGGGCCGCGATTTCCCCGGGTTTCGCCCGCAAAGTCGCCCACGACCTGGTCAAGCGCGGTTGGCTCCAACGAGTGCGCCGGGGTACCTACCTCCTGAACCCTGGCCGTCACGGTCCGGACGCCCTACCGGACACGGATCCGCTCCGGCTCGGCAGCCGGCTCGTAGAACCGTACTACTTTGGGTTCGCCACCGCAGCCGAACTCGATGGGCTCTTTCCGCAAGCCAGCCGGGTCTACTATCTCGTGACAACGACCCGTGTGGCTCCCGCCACCGGAGACGGAGCGCGATTCCGGTTCATCCAAGTGAAACCGGCCCGGTTCTTCGGAGAGCGAACCATCGTTCGCCGTGGCATGGAGCTCCATGTGAGCGACCGCGAGCGCACCCTGGTGGACTGCCTCAGCCGGCCCGAGCTCTGCGGAGGCATGGCCGGTGTGGTGCAGGTCTTCGGACACGCCAAACCGAGGTTGGACTGGTCACGGTTCGGGTCATATCTCGACCGATTCGGCCTCCGCAGTCTCACGCTCCGGGCCGGGTTCCTCTCCGAACGAGTTCGCCCGTCGCTGCCCCCACCGGATGCGTGGGTTCGAGCAAGGCTGCCCGACCCCGACGAGCCGTTCGTCCCGCTCGGTCCACCGAAGACCCATGGACGTCGGGGAAAGCGGGACGTTCGCTGGCACATCATCCAAAACGTCCCCCCCAGCCTGCTCTTCGCCGAGGGCGAGATCCGTTGATACCGCGTCCCGCCGCCAATCGGTTCGCGAACCGCATGGGGGTCGACCTGCACATCGCCCAGCAGGAGGTGGTACTCCTCTTCGCGCTGAACGCACTGGTGACCCACCGGCTCGCGGACAGACTCGTGTTCAAGGGAGGGACGTACGTCCGGATGATGGTCACGGGCGACGCGGGCCGACTCAGTGAAGATTTGGATTTCACCAACAACGGCCTTCCCGACGATCCCCGCGCCCTGATCGACCAGGCGTTTGTGGAATCGCACTTTGGGATCCAGTTCCGGGTGGTAGATCCCTATCGAACCGCGGCACGGAACTGGGCATGCGGTGTCGAGTATGTCCATGAGTGGGATGAAGGGAGGTTCCGACTCGAGATCAGTTTTCGCGAGGCCCCGTTCCTCCCTCCCCGCTACTGGCGCCCCCTCCCCCAGTTGTACTTCCCGGAGTTGCCTTTCCCGCCCCCCGAGATTCCAAGCCTCCGGTTGGAGGAAGCGATTGCGGAGAAGCTGCGGGCGATTCAACAGCGGGCGACAGAGCGCGATCTCTACGACGCGATCCGGTACGGTCAGAAGGGGTTCGACCAGAACCTCGTTCGCCTACTGACGGTCGGGAAGCTCTGGAACGACCGACAAGCACTGGACCCCGACCGGATCCTTCGGACGCTCGCAGAGGGACGGAAGGAGTGGCCCGAGCTGGAACGCCTGATCGGTCGGGCCCGTCGCCAGAACTGGAACCGTCTGACCGCCGAGACCGCCCATCGGTTCGCCTTCCTCCGTGACCTCACCGCCTTCGAGCGTGAACTCACCCTGGATGCGCGCCGCCATCTCCTCCGGACGGCCCTCGAACGCGCGTTACGGCCATACGCTCTGGTGGAGTAGAGGGGGAAGGACCGGAACGCTCTCTTCTTGTCCGGCGCGTCGCGTCCTGTGCGGATCCCTACGGCGGATGCGAGCAGAATGAACCTCGCACCCGTAGGGATCCCCCAAGCGAGGCGGGCCTCCGCCCAGCCACAACCTGCAGGGAGGGAAGATGGATCAGCGGGGGCGCAGTGGCGTTGGCAGTTCCTTGTTACGGCTGCCCCGAACCCTGGCCCCCCAATTAAATAGAACCTCAACGTGCACTACCTATGGGGTCAGTGACCTGCCCGTATTGCGACGCGCAAAGTCCGCCTGGTGCACTCCATTGTGCTAATTGTGGCGCCTCACTCTTGCCCGCCCCGTCGCTGTCATCCCCCTCGGGCGCGCGGTCAGCTGTATCAATCGCTTCAGTTCCAGGAACTGCCTTTTCTGGTGGGCCCGGACAGACGGAGACGGAAGTGGAAGGACTGCGGTACATCCGTTCCGCGGCGTGGCTCGGGCTGATCGGCCTAATCCTATCCTCTGTACCCATCTTCTGGGCAGGAGCCGTGACCGGTGCCGTCACCGCTCAGACCCCGTCCGGGAGCCTGCCCCTCACCACAGGCCTCTTAGACACCTTCCTGGTGGCGGGCGAGTTGGGCATTGTCATCGACCTGGTCATGTACATATTCTACCGCCGGGGATACGCTTGTTTCCAAAGAGTCGACACCCAGTACGGAACACCAGGGACTCTCTCCCTTGTTGCCGTCATCGGAACCATCATCATCGGACTTGGTCTCCTGTTGTTCGTATCGTCCATTGGGCAGCTGGTTTCCTGTCTCAACTCCAGCGTTTCCGCCCCGGGCGCACCCTGCGTCGGGGACCTCGGACCCATACTTGGCGAGGGTGCTCTCATGGGGGTTGGAGCGATCATCCTGTTGGTTGGACTCATCGGGGTCATGATCGGTGTCTGGCGATTGGGGGAACGATACCAGAGGACCGGGCTGAAGATTGCGGCAATCCTGATGTTCTTCCCAGTCCTGAATGTGGTGGCCTCGATCTTGGTCATCATGGATACTCATGCCGCCTCGGAGCGTCTCCATCCTCTTTCTCCCCTCGATCTACGCGGGCTGTAGGCCATGCAAACATTGGTCCGTACCCCCCAGAAACTACACACCTGGGGTCAGGAGGGTTGTGGAGTGGTGGCGGGGGGGTTTGGGGGGGTTCATCGACCCCTGCCGGGCGGGATAATGACGGGTCGCGACCAC
>JAJZYB010000014.1 GCA_021806135.1 Thermoplasmata archaeon | reverse complement strand
TGATACGGTTCTGGGGCCGCGAGTCCCACCCTACCCGAGCCTACGGTCCGGGTTTCCAACGGGAGGCATAGAACGCTATGCTAGACGAACGGTGACGAGCGGAAGGCACCCCTCCAAGGCCCGGTGGGGAGCCTCCATGGCGTGCCGGAGGGAGCAGCGCGGATAAGTTCGCTCGGCCGGGGGGGAAGCATCCTCAAGGGATGAGGAGGAGCTTCCCGAGGTGCGGTTCCTCCAGGATCCGGTGGGCGGACGCCGCCTCGGTCAGCGGGAAAGTGCGGTGGATCCGGGGTTCCCAGTCCCCCTGGAGCGAATCCTCCAGCAGGACCCGGAGGTCTTCCCGGTTGCCCAGGAAGCATCCGAGGATCGAGATCTGGCGGGCGTAGATGGGGCGGAGGTCGAGGTTCACCTGGTTCCCGGAGGTGACGCCGCAATACGCGTAGCGGCCCCCTTTGCGCAGCCGGGAGAGCCCGGGAGGGAGGGCGTCCTTGCCGACGGAATCCAAGACCGCGTCGACCTGTTCGGGCAAGGGGGGCGAACCGGCCAACGGGGTCAGGTCCGGTCGGAGGTAGACCCCCTCGGCGCCCAGGTCGAGGAGGGCCCGCGCCGCGGCGGTGGAACCGGTGATCGCGAAGACCCGGGCGTGACGCCGATGGGCGCGCAAGATCAGGGCCGTCCCCACCCCTCCCGTGGCGCCAAAGACGAGCACGCGTTCCCCGGCCCGGATCTGTGCGCGGCTCAGCATGTGTTCCGCGGTGGTGTAGGCCACGGGAAGGGCAGCGGCCTGTTCGAACGTCAACCGTGGGGGCAGGGGAAAGAGAAGGGACTCGGGCACCGCGATCTGTTCGGCATATCCCCCCCAGCGTTCCCGCCCCAGGAGGCCCAGGGACTCGCAGAAGCTCTCCTGCCCTTGCCGGCAGGCGGCGCACTCCCCGCAGGAGAGCCCGGGGTAGACGAGCACCCGGTCTCCGGGAGCGAAGCGGCCGGAGGATCCGGGTCCGGCCTGCTCGACGGCTCCGGCCACATCGGCTCCCAGGACATGAGGGAAAGGGACCCGATAGGTACCGTTACGGATCCACACGTCCAACCGGTTCACCCCGGAGGCCCGGACCCGGAGCAGCACCTCCCGGGGACCGGGTTGGGGGGTGGGGACCTGCCGGTACGAGAAGGCCTCCGGCCCTCCCGGGCCGTCCAGGACCGCCGCGTGCACGCTCTCCCAGAACCCGCCGGGGTCTTTACGGCCTAGGGGGGGGTCCGACGGGCTCCTCGCCGAGCCGTGAGATCGCCACGGAGAGGAGCCACGCGGCGGTGCGTGCGGTGGTCCCCAAAGGGTCCCGGGCAGGGTTCACCTCACAGAGGTCGAGACCGCGGATCCGGGGGAGGGCGAGGAGGTGCTCGAGGAGCGCCCCGAGTTGCGGCGGGAGAAGCCCATCGAGATTCGGGTTCGCGCATCCGGGGGCGGAGGCCGCGTCCAGTGCGCTCACGTCCAAGGTGAGGTAGAGGTCCCGGTCATTGTCCGCTAGCGCCCGGAGCTCGGGGAGGACGGAGAGGTCCGCGGTCCTTCGGAGCGCGGGGGCCGTGATCCAGGAGACCCCGAGCTCCCGGGCCTGTGCGAAGCTCTCCCGGCTTCCCAGGAACCGACCCGGGCCGAGCACGGTGGCCTCCACCTGAAGGTCCTTCATCGCCCGGGCGAGCCAGTTGTGGTGCGTCAGGTCTCCCGCAGGATCGTCGAGGTCGAGGCTCCCATCGAGGGAGACCACCGCCAGGTCCCGGAACCGCCGGTGGAGCGCGGAGAGGGCCGCGTAGGCCACCGCCTGGTCTCCCCCCAAGAGGAGCAGGGGGGCTTCGGGGTCCCGGCGTTCCTCCTGCTCGACGGCTCGCGCGACCTCCTGGAGGAGGTCCCGAGGATCCTCGCCGAGGGAGAGGTCCCGGCCGCGCAGGAAGGCGGCCGCCCGCCCGTGGACCGGGTCGTACGGGAAGAGGGTGGCGAGCTCGCGCCGGACGGCCTCGGGGGCCAAACGCGCGCCCTTGACGCCCAGGGAGGTCTGGTCCCAGGGAACGCCGAGGAGACGGAGGGCCACGGGCGGTCCCGAGGGGAGAGCGGATACTTGGAGGTCGCTGGCCCGCCATTTCCGCGGGGGAACCCCTACGTTTAAAGCGGCCTGGGGTCTGGGCCGCCGCCGAGCAGGGGTCGCCTAGCTTGGTCAAAGGCGCCAGATTCAGGGTCTGGTCTCGTAGGAGTTCGTGGGTTCGAATCCCTCCCCCTGCATACCACTCCAGTACCCCTATGGCCCCGCCGGGCCCTCGAGCCCTTCTCCCATGCCGGATCCCCCGGGCTGGGGAGCTGAAGGGGCGCGGTGACCTCGGCCCCCGCCTCAGCGGACTTATCCTTCGAGGCCTCAAGCCGGACCATCTTCACCCTCCTGGGATCGAACTGCTCTGTCAGCCGCCCCAGACCGGCGCTTTGCCTTGCTCGGCGCGCTACTCTCCAAGGAGAGCGGACTGGGGGACCGGCTGGTCGTGGTGGGTGGATCCGCGATCACGATCCACACGAACTCCGCGTACGTCTCCGGAGACTTCCATGTGGTGGGTGGAAGGACCCGTATCATTCCCGTCCTCAAGCGTTGGGGTCTCGTGTTCGACGCAAGGTACAGGCGGAAGGATGGTCTGGGTCTTGCGGTGGAACCTGGGAGGACCCGCTACCGCGGTCTCCTGTCCCGAACGGTTCGGCTCGAGACCAAGGCCGGCCCCGTACGTCTGGCCGCCCCCGAGGACTTGATTGTTCGCCGCCTGATCTAAGCCAAGGGAGAGTACAGGGTCAGGAGCCGACGGGCCCTGGACGAGGCTATTCTCCTTTACCAGCGCTTCGAAGAAACACTGGATCGCGTGCATTTGGCCAAAGAGGTCCGTCATGAGCGGGTGGCCGAGCCGTACTCGGAGATGCTTCGGAGGTTCGAGCTGCTTCAACGCTCCGGAGACCGGCGAAGTCGACCCGAGCGGGGAAAGACCCGACAGGTCGTGAAAGTGCGATGACAGGACGAGGCGGGCCGAAGCTAAGGAGGGTCGCCGGATTGGAAGGCCCGGAGCGGACAGGTGCCTGCCCCTCCTACCGGGATCCGCTCCCAGAGATCGGGCGGACCTCCGACGACCGGACGCCCCCGGGCGCCTTCCCCGGCGGCTCCCGGTCACCGGACGCCGGACCGGCGGTCGGACCGGGAAGGGGTCGGTACCCCACGGTCCACTCCTCCGGACCGGTCGGTTCGATCCGGTCCACCTCCCAGAGGGCGAGCGCGCCTTCCTGTCCCGTCATCACTGGGAAGCCGTAGTCCCGGTGTCGATGCTTGAGCATCCTTCCGTTGGGGAGGGGCGCGTTCATCCAGGCCTGGTGTTCCGCCAACCTTCGACGGTTGCGCTCGTTCAGCTCGACGGGAGGGGTCCCCAGGCGCGCCCGGGCTTCGTGCCAGACGGCCTCAGAGATCTCGAACCCCACGCTGTTCCGGGCCAACCCCATGGCCGCCCTCAACGTGGTGCCGGTCCCGGCGAAGGGGTCGAGCACCCGGTCCCCCACCAGGGAGAACATGTTGATGAGCCGGTAGGGGATCTCCAGCGGGAACGCGCCGGTCCGGCGGGCCAGGGCCCCATCGCTCCTGCCCTGGGAAGCCCCCCGAAGGTCCCACGCATCGGAGAACCATCGGTTCCGTTCCTCCCAGAAGAAGGCGCTCCGACGCCGTTGTTCCCGGGCCTCGCCGGTCCCAAACCGCCGAGGGGAGCCTTTCCGGAAGACGAGGATGAATTCGTGCTCCAGGGTGACGTACCCCCCGGCGGGAAGCATGCCCGCTCCCAGGAACTTGTTCGGAGCGTTGGTGGGCTTCCGCCAGAAGATGGTGGGTAACGGCGTGAGCCCCAACGCCTGGACCGTCTGGAGGACACGGGCGTGGTTGGGGTACAGCGCGAAGCGTCCCCCCACGGTGCGCGTGGAGTCCCCCACGTTGACGCAGAGGAACCCACCGTCCCTCAAGGCCTGGGCGCAGGCGGCCCACGTCTCATCCAGGAGCCGGTGCATCCCTTCGAAGGCGGCAAGCCCGCGGCCCTCCCGGAGCGAGCGACCCACCTCCGGGCTCTCCCGGGAGAAGATCCCGTCCCACATCCGGATCATCGGGTACGGCGGCGAGGTGACCACAAGATCCACGCTACCGGGAGCCGTCCCGGGGAGGGTCCGGCCGTCGGCGCACCGGAGCCGATGGGACGTGGTCGGCGCCTCGCCGGCGAACGGATCGGCCATGGTCCCCCCGGCCAGGGGCGGAGGGAGATAAGCCCCTGTCCGGCTCCGCCCCAGGGCTAAAGAGGGGCTTTCCCCTAGCTCGGCAGCCGCCGGAGGGAACGCATGGAACAGGCCGGGTGGAGTCAGGTGGACGCCTATCTCGAGGGCCGTCTCCTTCCGCCCGACCCCATCCTGGAGGAGGTCCTACGGGAGAGCGAACGGGCGGGGCTTCCCGCGATCCAGGTGTCGGCGCTGCAGGGCCGGCTCCTGGGGCTGTTCGCGGAAGCCATCGGTGCCCGGGCCATCCTGGAGATCGGGACCCTGGCAGGGTACAGCGCGATCTGGATGGCCCGCAGCCTCCCCCCCGGCGGTCGGGTGCTGACCCTGGAGGTGGATCCCCTCCACGCCCGGGTGGCCCGGGAGAACTTCCGGCGCGCCGGGGTGGACGACCGGGTGCGTCTCAGGCTGGGGCCGGCCCTGGAGAGCCTCCGGGCGCTCCAGGCGGAGGCGGCGGGTCCCTTCGACCTCGTCTTCCTGGATGCGGACAAGGAGAGCTACACGGAGTACCTGGAGGCCGCGCTGGAGCTCACCCATCCGGGGAGCCTTCTCGTGGCGGACAATGTGGTGTGGGAGGGCGAGGTGGTGGCCCCGGAGAGCCCGGACCCGAGGGTCCAGGGGATCCGCCGCTTCCTGGACCGTCTCTCTCGGGAACCTCGGCTGACGGCCACGGCGATGCAGACCGTCGGGAACAAGGGGCACGATGGGTTCCTGCTCGCCCGGGTCCTTCCGGCGCGGTGACCCCGCCGGGGTCCCAGCGGAGCCCGGCGAACGGCCGCTTCAGAGGTGGGCCAGGAAGGGCCCCAGGAGGAGGGCCCCCACCAACAGCAAGGTCAGCACGATGAGCGTCACCACGGTCATGTCCCTTTCCCCGTGCTCGTGGAAGTAGATCATTCCCGTCAGCACCCGGGCCATGGGCGTGGCCACCAGGACGAACATTCCCAGGCTGAGGACCGCCGCCGGATCCCCGTGTGCGAGCCCGGAGACGAGCGTCCCGGGGTTGAGGTAGCGGAGGAACGTGTTGGAGGAGAACACGGTGGAGAGGCTCTCCCCGAAGTGTTCAGTGAAGAAGAGCGCGAGCCCGGCCACAAAGAGGGTCACCGTGATCCCCAGGCCGGCCCGGAGGACGATGGCCATGTTCTGGTAGGCTCTCAGGGGGAGCGGAGGCGGGAGGTGGTCGAACCCGTAGGGTCCGGGCGTGATCTTCTCGCTCATCCGATCCCCAGTCCCCGGAGGATGAGCTCCACCGCCAAGGCCGCCATGAGGACCAGGAAGACGTAGCGGACCATGTTGTTGCTGAGCCCCGGGAGGATCCGGCTCCCCGCGAAGGCGCCCAGCGTGGTGCCCAGCGCCACGGGAGCGGCCAGGATGGGATTCATGTAGCCGGCGGCCAGGAGGACCCCCGCGCCGGCGGCGGCCGTGACGCCGATCATGAAATTGCTGGTGGCCGTGGAGATCTTCATGGGGAGCTTCATGGCCCCGTCCAGGGCCAGCACCTTGAGCACCCCGCTGCCGATCCCGAACATGCCGGCGACGATCCCTGCGCTGAACATCACCCCCAACGCCGGCTTCGTGGACTGCCCCATGTAGTCCACCTGCCGGTTCAGGTGCTTGTCCTGATAGGAACCGCCGAAGCCCAACCGGCGGGAAAGCCGGTCCGGCACCACGCCTTCGGGGACCTCCGCGTGGTGCCTGAGGAAGCTTCCGGGGATGGTCGCCAGCAGCACCGCTCCGAGGGCGATGAGCAGGATGGGGACCAACCCCGCCTTGGTGAGGTAGATGGTGAGCGTGGCCCCGATGAGGGCCCCGGGGACGGTGGCGATCTCGAGGAACATGCCGATCCTGAGATCAGTGAGGTGGTCATGGACGTAGGCAGACCCGGCGGTGGTGGAGGTGGCGAGCACGCTGATGGCGCTCGCCCCCACAGCGAGGACGAAGGGCACCTGGAAGATCACCACCAGGATGGGGACGAGGATCACCCCGCCCCCCAGTCCGGCCAGGGAACCGAGGAACCCGGCCCCGATGGCGAAGAGCAGCAGGAAGAGCACGACGAGAAGAACGTCCACGACCTACGGGCGACAGGCGAACACCAATAAGCCCTACCGGAGTTCGTACTCCGCGACCTGCGTGGTGCGGTCCCGCCGGGGGGGTCTAGCAGCTAATGGGGGAAGGACCAAATATACCGACATCCATGCGTGGAACTGTCGGTTGCGGTGAGAACCAAGCCGCGACAACGACGCCAATGAACCCCCGTCCGGAGACGAACGGGGGCGATGTTGTTGGTATCCGGTTGCGAGACCAGCGCGTAAAACCAACGGGCAATACTGGTCAAGCACGACATCACGTTCACCCCGAAAGGAGTGGGACTCACCGCCAGTTCGGCGGGAGTATAATGGCCTGGTCGATGGGCGAAGTTCATGCCGCAAGGCAGGTGCGCCCAGATGAAGCAGGAACCCAGCATCATCGTTGCGAGTCGCCGATGTATAGGTATGGGAGAACGGTCTTCGCTGACAACGAGAGGGCCAAGGCGCTGTACCGGAAGATGGGCTTCGTCACCGTGGGGCGGGTTCCCAAGGCCGTGCACCGGGGAGGGCGGTACTTCGACGAGGAGATCATGCACCTGGACCTGGGGAGGGCGCCCCCGGAAGGGGACGGACCGTCAGCGCCATGACCCGGCATGGAACGGCGGCCCTGGCGGCAGGTTCAAGAGGCCTGGAATACGTATTAACAAGGCATTGACGCCCCCCGGCCGCCCCCCTTCCCGCGTCGCAGGGTTCTGGTGGATGAGCTTAGTCGCCGTGGCGCTCCTCGCGTTGGCCTCGTTCCCGCTCGCTGAGGCCGAGGTGGTGGTGACCGAGGCGGCCCCATCCCATCTCGCCGGGCACGTCCCGGTGGCTCCGTTGAGCGGGCGGACCCAGACGGTCCGGGCCCGGGGGTGCAAGGTCTCGGGAGCCGGGAGTGTTCCCTTCGGTCCGGGCTCTCCCCGGGGATCGATCCTCATCCAGGAGCCCGGCCGCTGCCGCGGCGGATCGACGTTCCGCTTCCTGCCGCTGCTCACCTTTCCCGATGCGCTCGCGAAGCCGGGGACCGTCACCCTCGACGCCCAGATGGTCCTCCTGGGGATCTCCGGGGACTCGGGGCTCCTCGGGAACGTCCAGCTCTACCTCCAGGAGCTGGGAGGGAGGAACCCCATCGTCACCGGGACCCACATCCAGATCCGCAACGGGGCGGTGGTCCGCGCGGCCACCTCAGTGGCCCGGTTGGTCGCCCGTCCCACCTACGGGCCGGGGATCACGTTCACCTTGAACCATCCGGCCCGGCTGAGCAGCGCGGTCCTGACCCTCTTGGTGGAGTTCCATGTCATGAAAGGCGGCCGGGCCGTCCTCTTCACCGAGGAGTACCTCACCTTCACCCTGACCTACTGAGGGGGGGGAGCGGTCTCGTCGGGCCGGCACTCCTCCCGGTACGGGCAGCTGGGGCACATCCACCGGGGGCAGAGGGGAAGGGGGCGGAAATCCCCCCTGCGAAGCGCGTCGTCCAGGGCGCCCGGCAGGCTCAAGGCGCATTCCCGGGCCTCGGCGAGCGCCTGGGGAAGGAACTCCACGTCGAAGACCTGGAGCTTCATGGCGTCCTCGGGGAGCTTCCAGTTCCAGACGTACATCCGTCCCCCGGGGACCCCCTGGAGCGCGGCCCTCAGGAGGAGCTGCCGCAGGTCCTCCGGGACCCCGAAGTCCCCGGCCAGGTCCCGGGGGGTCCCGGAGAGCGCTCGGCGGACCATCCGGATCCGGACGAGGAAGGGCTTCCCGTCGAGGAGCGCGATCGAGCGCGGGCTACCGTCCACTGCCACCTGCTCCCGGGTGGCCCGTCCCGGGTGGGTGTGGAAGACCGCGCTGTGGATCTGCCGTTCGAGTCCGTGCACATTGGCGCGGGAGAGGCGTTCCTCCGACCGCGGTCCTCCCTCCCCCTCGGGGGAGGGTTCGGCCTCCGTGCCGGGCTCCTCCGAGCGAGGACGGGAACGGAAGTACGACTTCCTCGGGGTCAGAAAGCCCGAGAGGGTAAGATGGGGGCGCTCCGCTCCCGAGGAGGGGTAGGCCCCGCGGTCCTGGGCGCGCTGCCGCAGGAGGTCCAGATATGCCGGGTCCTCGGTCCATTCGGCTCGCCGCGCGATGGTGGCCTCGAGTCGGGCACGGGAGGGGCAGTCGCAGATTCCCGCCACCCGGTACTTGCACCCGGCGAAAGCCCAGGGGCAGGCGGGGAGCCGGGAAGGGTCACGGTCCCGGACGGCCTCGGTGAGGAGGTCCCTGCGTTCGGCCATGGTGCGGCGGACGCCCGGGAGGTCCGGGTAGAGCACCTTCAGCGGGGGGAGGAGGGTCGACTTTCCGGAGAGGTCGTCTCGGTGAACGGTGAGCAGATGCCCTTCTCCCACCCCGAGGAGGGCGCAGTACATGCCGAGCTGCTCGAGGTGTTCCTCGGAGGGACGCGGTCGGACGGTGCCCACGTTCTTGATCTCGGTGGGGGAGAGCTTGCCGTCCGGGAGGCGTTCGCAGGCGTCGAGCCGGGCGGTGATCCGGTCCAGGGCCGGTTCCCCATCCGCATCCTCTCCGTGCAGCCAGAGTTCCGTATACTCCACCCCCCGGGCCAGCAGGTCTTCCAGCACGTCATGGGCTCCCGTTCCCGCCAGGCGTTTCTGCTGGGCGGCGAGGCCCTCCGGAAGGGGGCTCACCAGGTCGTAGTACGCCCGGCCCGGGTTCACCAGGCGGGTCACGGAGACCTGCTGCAGGGTCTCCGGCGGGGGTTTGATCCGGGTGAGGTACTCTCCCACCCGGGTCGCCGCAGTGATGTTGGCCTCCACCCGGCGCAGGATCTGGGAGGCCGGGGGAAGGGAGGTCATGGGGAGGGCCCGCGGACCCCCCCGGGGCGGTTAGGATTTGGGGTGGACGGTCCGGGACGCAGGTTCAAGACCTGTGGCCCGGTGCTAGGCTCATGGCGCGGAGACCCCGGCGACCGCCCCTCGGGCTCTCACCGCTTTCCCGGGCGGCCCTGTTGGGGAGCCTCGGGTTGGCGCTGGTGACCTCGGTGGCCGGGGTGGAGGCGCTCCTGGGAGGGCTTGCCGGGGCTTCGGACGTCTTCGCCGTCCTCATGGTCATTTCCATGGCCGCCTTCGCGCTCCTGAGCCTTCAGCAGCACGAGCGGCTCCGGCGTAAGCTGGGCGACGGGGTCCCCTCCGGGCCGGTGGCCCTCTGAGCCGGGGCGAGGGGGCGGGCCGGGTTCAGCCCTGGGCGGCGACCGGTTCCGGGAGTCCCGGCGCTCCGCCTTCGGGGGAGTTCGAAGGAGGGCCACCGCTGGGGGACCGGGAGCCCGGTCGGGAGCCCGGCGGTGGGATCCGCAGGAACGAGACGACGCTGGGGACGCGGTTCCGCAGAGAGACGCTGGTCACTCCGAGGGCCTTCGCGATGCGGTCCTGGCTGTAGCGCCAGCCTCCCTCCTGCGCGGCCACGTAGGCCACGGTGCCGAGGAGGGTGGCGGGCATGACGCCGGAGGACTGGTAGCCACCCTTGTCCAAGCGCTCGAGGTATTCCCGGATCCGGGAGCGGAGCTCCCGGGGGAACTCCAGGTCCTCGGCGAGCTTGGGCAGGAGGTCCATGGGGTTCACCGGCCGCACCTTCACCCGGAGGTCCCGGATGAGGTGGATGGAGACGGTGGCGATGACGCTGCGGGGGGCCTCGGATTGGGAGGCTACGACCCGTAGGGTACGGGGGATCCCGTGGACCCGGCAGGCCACGTAGACGCAGGCGGCCACCAGGGAAGCGATCCTGAGGCCGCGCATCCCGCGTCGGGCGAGGGACTCCCGGTACAGGCGTACCGCGGTCTCTTCCACCGTGCGGGGAAGTCCGAGGGCCTCGGTAAGGCGCTTGAGCTGAGGGAGGGCGGTCTCGAGGTTGCGTTCTCCGCTGTCCCCGCGGCCCTGGCGGCGGTCCACGAGGCGCAGGCGAGCGAACTCCATCTTGCGCCGGTGGGAGAGAGGGCTGGGGACGCTGTTACGCGTGAGCGGACCGATGCGGGTCCGAAGGCCCTTGTCCGGTAGAAGCACCGTGGTGGCGCGGCCATGGGTACCGGGGCCGTAGCGGCTGGCGTCGTCGGAGTGACCGAGGGGTTCTTGGACGACCGCCTCGCCCTCCCGGTTCACGAGGCCGCAGTCCTGGCAAACGAGGTCGGCGGTGGCCTCGTCGCGGAACAGGCGGGTGCCCCCGCAGTTTCGGCAGCGGTCGAGCGATTCACGCGGGATCCGGTCGGTATGTGAGGCCGGTCCCCTCACCCTTTCTGAGGAGGATGCGAAGGTGGACATGGTTATCACTTAGGTCTCCCAACTATTTAGGGCACTTAGGGGTATATAAGTACCTTACTGTCCCGGCCTGGGCATGCGCTAGCATCTCGCAGGGGGTCAGCGAGGGGGCGACTCGCCGTCAGGAGCCAAGGGGGATCCGGAGCGAGAGGGAAGGTTGTAGGAGACGAAGAGGAGAGAAAGTTGGAGGGCCACGAGGAGGAGGAGGAGGCCGATCTGAAGGGGAATCCAGGCGGGGGAGAGGGCGCCGGTGACGAAGGAAGCGCCGACGCTTCCCATGATCCCGACGAGGAGAGGGATGGAAACACCGAGAGGGAGCGCCCTTCGGTCATCCCGGCGGACGACCACGGTGGTCCAGAGCAGCAGGAGGGTGGCGAGGAAGAGGGCCGCACCGGAGAGGGCGTGGGCCGTGGAGGCGGCGGCGCCTCCCTGGAAGAAGCAGATCGGGTAGGAGGTGCAGCGGGTGGTCCCGTCGGCCGAGACCGCGATGGCGAGGAGGGCGGCGACGGCGGTGAGGAGGAGGGTGGCCGAGAGGGCCCAGCGGACGCGGGACCAGGGAGAGGGGGGCATGGTGGCCGGCCGGAGAGGCGGACCGTTCAAGAGCCGTCCGTAGAGGTGGGACGGAGATGGCGGAGGGCGCTGGAGCGTTCGCCTATGGGGGAGCGTGTTACACCATAGCAGAAATTTTTCAGTGAAAAATTTGGGTTAAATCCATGCGGTAGGGACGCGCAACACTTCCTCGGAGGTGCAAACAATGGATCCCACCGAGCCCCCGAGCTTATTCCCTTAGACCGCCAATCCACCTGGGGAGCGGGAAGTCGGCCCGCTCCCTTCTATTCTTTGACAGGCTTGTCGCCTTGATTATCGTATTTGTGCGCATGTTCACGCGAATTCCCAAGAACGATTCCCTGGGGAGCGCCAACGTTCTTTTCTGCTGGATGCGACCGCCCGAGTCCGAGGTGCTCTTGTCGAATAAGGTCCCACACCTCCAAAGCCCAGGGTAGCCCCAGACTTGTTCCGGAGGAACGGCTTAGTTCCATGGCTCGCCGGGCCACTCTCTGGGCGGCTTCCCTCTTATGCTGGCGGCGGAGCCATTCTGCCAATGCTCCATAGGCTCGACTGGTCAACGTGGCGTCCATGAGGGCTTCGGCCTCTGACACCCCTTCCCGCGCCAAGGCTTCGGCCTTCGGGAGATTACCGCGCCGGCCGGCGATATGGGCCAGGCCAAGCAACACGACTACCAACTGCCCTCGCGCATGCTCTCCCCGGACTTCTTCCAGGAGGCGGCCGTACTCTCGCTCAGCGTCGTCCAAATTTCCCAGGCGCAATAGGGCAAGGTTCGCCTCCATTCGAAAGTAGCGGACCAAGTCTGGCCGTTCTTGCCGTCGGGCAAGTTTCAATCCTCTGAAACAAGCGTCGAGCGAGACGTCCGGATCGCCCATCTGGAGCGCGACGTACGCCTCCCCCTTGAGGGCCATGAAGACCGCCTCCCAATTCCGGTGGGCCCTCCCCTGGATCTCAGCGCGGCGGAAAAGTCGTCGAGCACGGGGAAAACTCCTGGAATAGACTAGCAGGCTTCCGCTGATCAGGTCCCGCACCGAGGACCATCGCGTGAGTGGGGTCACCCCGGCCAGCCGCCGGGCCCACCGCCGGGCCAGGCTGAGATGCCCGGTGCGGAGGACCGTCATGCTCAGAGCGGCTGCCGATAGGATGGCATGGGGATCGTCGGGGGGAAGATCCTCCAGGGCTCGCTCCAGGAACCCTGAGGCCGTCACAAAGTCCTCCTGCCTGCGTTGGAACTGCGCGAGGATCCAGAACACCCTGCCCCGGGAGCGCCCTGGAGGCAGGTGGTAGGCTAGCTTGAGGAGGTAAGGGTAGACCCGGGTCGAGGACCCGCCCTCCCACAGAGGGATCCCTCCCGTCAGGATCCTGAGCGCCTCCTTCGTGCGCTCCGCGTTCACCAAGTGGCAAAACCGCTCGGCGGCAGACAGGCGGGGAACCGCCTTGACCAGGGACTCGTGTGCGACCCGGAGCTCCTCCCAGGGGACCATCTCCGGGAGGCGCCGGGCCAACGGGTCCGCCATCCTCAGTCCCGCCTCCGTCGTCTCCAGGATCGAGACGGAGACCAGGTTCCTCACCTCCTGGGGCTTGAGCCCGAGCGTGAGCAATTCCTTCGGACGGAGCCCCTCCCAGGAAAGGGCCACCGGCAGCAGCGCCTTCCTTTGCACGGGAGCCAGGCTGTTCAGCACGTGGTCCGCGAACGGAACGTCCTCGCTCACCTCCCCCTGCTGCGCGCTCAGCCGGAGATACCGCGGATTGCCCAGGGTGGCCCGGTAGACGGCCTCGAACTTCTCCTCGGGGAGACCCAACGCCTGCACGAGTTCCAGGGCGTCCTTCCGGGGCAACCCCCGCACCGAGAGGTGCAGCCGGGTCCCTCCGGGGATCGGCCAGGGGATCTCCCGCTGGGTGATGAGGACGGCCGTGTGCCGACCCCCGTTCGCGAACCCCGCCAGCATCGCCCGGAGCACCTCCAGCGTGGAACCTGACGCGTTCTGGACATCGTCCACCACCCAGAGGAGACGGTGCGGAGACCGCCCCATCAGCAGGAGCACGTCCACAGGGCTCCAGCCGGCCGGCATCTTCACCGAGGGGGCGCCCCCGTCCGCCCACCCGGCCCGCCGGAGCACCTGCCCCACCGTCTCCAAGAGGCCACCGGCAGGATTGCCCGGGCCCACCGTGGTCCAGACCGCCGCATGGGTCCGCCAGGTGTGCCGCAGCCCCCGGCGGACCAGCCCCGTCTTCCCCACCCCGGGAACCCCGTCAATCACCACCACGCCTCCGCCCGCCAGCGCCCGGCCCAACTCCGCAAGCTCCTGGGCCCGCCCCACGAAGGGGGCCGGCGGGGCCGGCAGCGGGCCGGGGGAAGGGATCGCCATGCGATCCAGATGCTCCCGTCCCGCCGTGGTCACCTGATAGACCTTCAGCCGGTACCGGCGGCCCGTCACGTGCGAGCGGACCACTTGGATCCAACCGCGGATTTCGGCCTGCCGTAGGATGGGGGAGAGGAACGCCGCGCTATACCCGAGCTCCCCGGAAAGCTCCTCCCGGGTGAGCCCTCCCGGATGAGAGCGGCCCCCGCGGGTGAGCAAGGCCCAAAGGACCTCCTCGTGGCCCATCGTGCGATCTACCGTCGTCCCTCCTGCTCGGCCGGATCGGGGAGGGACGATTCAGGCACAGGCAGGCTTATAGCCACGTTGCCCCACCTCGAAACGAAGGCGGCTTACGGGGCGAGGGTCATCCCCCGGGGTCCCCTAGCGAGAACCCGATGACGACGGACGAGGAACGCGTGATCCTCGTGGATGGGTCGGACACCCCCCTCGGGGAGGCGGAGAAGCTGAGCGCCCACCGGCACGAAGGGAGGCTCCACCGGGCGCTCTCGGTCATGCTCTTCGATCCGGAGGGACGGACCCTCCTCCAGCGACGGGCGGCCGGGAAATACCACTCCCCCCTCACCTGGGCGAACAGCTGCTGCTCCCACCCCCGACCGGGGGAGGGAGTCGTGGATGCGGGCCACCGCCGGCTCCGGGAGGAGCTCGGCATCGACTGCCCGCTCTGGGAGGCGTTCTCGTTCACTTACAGCGTCGACGTGGGCCCCGATCTCACCGAGCGGGAGTTCGACCACGTGTTAGTCGGACGCTTCTCCGGCCCGGTCCACCCGGACCCCTCCGAAGTGGCCGAGGTCCGCTGGGCCAGCTTACCGGAGCTCTTTGCCTCGGTGCGCGCCGACGACCCGGCCTACGCCCCCTGGTTCCGGATCCTCCTGGTGGAGCTCGGCCAGCGACACGATTTCCCGCCGCCACCCTCGTGAAAACCCGCCTGGTGACCCCCGGGAGGGTCAAATTTTTCACTGAAAAATTGTGCAGCCATTCATATAGCAGGACCTCCGGATGAACCCTGCCGACACCGCATGACAGACCGAATGCCCTCCCCTCAGGGAGGGGTCCAACCCGAGGCGGCCCCCTCACCGTCCCGGGCCCCCCGCCCCTGGCAGGCGCACCGGTCCGTCGCTGCGGGGCCGGAACGTGGGGAGGAAAGATGGCGGAACGGGTCGCGGCAGCCCCTCATCTGCGGGCCTACAAACCCTCTACCTCCCCACGGATATCTTTTCCCAGCTTCCCGGGGGGATTACCGGGTCCCCTCCCTCCTGCCTTCTTCCCGGGGTCCCTCGGTGTCGCCATGAGCTCCGCTCCGTCCCTCTCCCCCTCGCTACGGCAGTTCTTGGAACACCCCGGGCCCCTTTCCCTCATGCTCCGCTCCGCTCCAGGACCCGCCCGCAACCGCGTGGTACGGGAGCTGTTCGCCTCCTTCCGGGGGGCCGGCTTCCTCCTCTCCCGGTCCCGACCCCAGGACAACCTCGCCGGCACGGGCCGCTCCGACGTCTTCGTCGTGGAGCAGTCGCTCCCTCCCGCCACGCTGGACCAGGCCGCGCGGACCCGCAGCGCGTGGGCCCGGGTGGTCCGGCGCGGCCTCACGGATTACGGGGAGGCCGGCTTCCTCTGGCTCCCAGGCGCCCTCCAAGAGGTCTGGAGCCGCCTCGACGACCCCGGTCAACGGACCCTGGTGGTCCTGGATGGTTGGGACCGGTGGGTGGAGGAGTACCTGGGCTCCGCCTCCCCGCTCATCCCGGGCTTCCCGGACCGCGCTGCCCTGGAGCTCGACCTCGTCCGGCGCATGGGCCGGTTCCCAGTGCACCTGGTCTTCCTGGTCGAGCGCAACGGCTCGGAAGCGCTCGAGTTCCTCGTGAACACCGTGGTCGCGCTCGGTGATACTCCCCAGGAAGATCATCTGCTCCGTTGGAAGAGCGCCTCGCCCCACAGTCCCCGCACCATGCAGACCTCCGGCCATGACCACGCTCCACGTGGACCGGAACTCACCCCCCCCGGCTACGGATCTGTGCAGGCAATCGCCGTCCCACATTAGGGACCCTTTTGGAACTAGGCAACATCTTTTTGTTGTCTTTTAGACCCATCCATTCATAACAACGGGGTGCGAATGGTTCCTTCATGTTCGAGGCCGCTGAGCTTTCCCAGACCGCCGAGATCGGAAGTGAACCCCAGGGGGCCGTCGGTGCTCTCTCGAACTCCCTGGACCGGCTCGAGAGCTACCTATTGAGGACCCAGGGACGGAGCTTCCTGGTGGACCCCCCCGCGCTCGCGGACGATGTCCCCTCGGCACAGGTCATCCAAGAGCTGGAGGCGCATTACTGGGTCCAGGACCCCCTGGACGGGCATCTGGAGCACCGGACCACCCGGATCGCTGAGGAGGATCTCCCGATCGACTGGGAAGAGGGGCTCTCCTCCTTCCTCCACCTGGTGGGCGGGGTTCCGCACCTCTTCCTGACCCAGCCCTCCCTGAAGGATGGAAGGATCCTCCCGGGGGACGGGGGCTTCCGGGTCTATGCCACCCATCCGCTCGTCCTCACTTCGGGCCCCGACACGGAGGATGTCCGCTTCCTCCTGCAGGAGCTGGTGGATGCCCACAAGGCGGCCCAGAGCGCGCTCCTCCGTCTGCGGGGAGCCCCGGTCCGGGTCTCTCCCTCTTCCCGGGGGACCCCGGCGTCGGACATCCCCAGCGGTCCCGCCATCGCGTTCATCGGAGAGGATGACTTCGCCCTCTTCTCGGAGCTCCAACTCGCCCTGGGGGCCCGGGTCCGGGCCCTGGCCACCGTCCGCCCCACCCCAGCGCTCCTCCGCTGGTGGGGCCTCGGGACCGTCCGGTTCCTCGGGTACTCCTGCCCGAAGCCCGGACAGAGCTGGGCGTCCCCGCTCCAAGACCTCGCCACGGAGATCCTGGACCTCTTCGGACGGGTCCCGGGAGCCGTGGTGGCGCTGGCGGATCTCTCCCTCCTTGGGGTGAGTTCCGAAGAGCTCAGGGGCTTCCTGCTGACGGTCCGGTCCGCGGCGGAACGTTGGCATGGCCACCTCCTCGTCCACCTGAGCCCAGTGAGCTTCACCCCGGAGGAGCGGGAACGGATGCTCGAAGGGTTCGAGCTGCGACAGCCGGCACCGGCTCCCGGGGCCCGGTTCCTGCCGGAAGGGATCGGCAAGAGCCCACTACCCTTGGCGCTCACCGCTTGGGGTTCCGCTCCGTCCCACGGCCTGGCTCCCGGTTACTGAGCCCACCCTCTCCCTTCCGAGGGCCCCATGTCCACCCCTTCCCGCTCCGGGCGCCGGGCGCTCCTGCTGGCGGCCCCCCTGGTCGTGTTTCTGATCCTGCTACCGGCTGGGGTCCTTGCGTTCCACGGCTCGTCCGGGCCCTCCGGTGGTCTTTCCGGCACCTTCGCGCTCGGCCCGGCCCCTCTCCCTCCGGGGATGGCCGGGGGTAGCCAGCT
The DNA here is from genome assembly GCA_021806135.1 of Thermoplasmata archaeon. GTDB lineage: Archaea > Thermoplasmatota > Thermoplasmata > Lutacidiplasmatales > UBA184 > JAKATE01. The sequence goes on along the minus strand of JAJZYB010000014.1, from coordinate 25,499 downwards.
CACCACGTCCTCGGGAGGTCATCAGGCGTCGCTCACGCTCTGGGTCCCCGGGAACGTCCCCACCTACTTCCTGGACGTCCTCGAGTTCCGTTTCGGCAGCGCCTCTGCGGTCCAGGGGACCCTGAACCTCTCCCTGGCCCCAGGGACCGACACCCTCCCTGCCGGGGCCGAGCTCTATGCCCTCATGGGGACCCCGGCCTCCGGGGCCTCCCCGGGAGGAGCGCTGGGGAGCAGTCCCGCCGTTCCCGCAGGTTCCCTCCTCTCGATCACCGGCCTGGGGGGACCCGAGACCGGGCTCACCCCCATGCTCACCGCCCTGTTCCTCACCTCCAACGGGGTCCACATGCTCTTCCCCGCCACGGGGACCTCCTTCTCCCTTGCCGCGGGGGCTGTCGGGCTCCTGGTCCTGGACGTGGGGGTCCTGATGCCGGGAGGGGATTCCCCGGTGTCGAGCGCCCTGACCATCTCGGTCGTGCTCACCGCCTCGACCTAAGGGCTCCCGGCGAGAATGAAACACCCTCCTCATCGGAGGGTGTTTCCATCCCTCGGCTGGCCGTTGAAATACCCCATCCAGGCTCTCCTTCCCCGGGAACACCACTCCCACGAGAAGAGGGCCTACATCGCTCAAGGGGAGGGGACGCACCGGCCCCTCCTGCGTGCGGCCCTCTTCTCAACCTCGGAAGCACCCCATGTCGAGTTCCTCCTACTGGGTCACGGCCGCTCCGCCGGCCAGACTTTATCGGGGGGAGGCCATCCCCTCCACGCCCATGGCCAAGGAAACCCCCCCGGTGACCCTCACCCTGGAGATGGAGGTCCCCGGAGAGGAGGGGCATCCCCCTCGCCGTCTCTCCCTTTCCACGGTCCTTCCTTCCCCCGCCGGCCCCGAGGAGCGGCAGACCGAGGTCCGGGAGGCGGTGGAACGTCTGCGCGACTGCCTCAGGACCGCCGGAGAGGTCTTGCTCCCGCCGGGATCGGGGCCACGCGCGGACCGGGCGCTCGAAGAGCTGATGGAGACCTATCATCCCCGGGATGCGAAGCTCTTGGAGACCCTCCTCTGGGACGGGGAGTTGACCCCGGGGGAGCACCAGCTCCTCGTGGGGGCGATCCCGTCGGCCCCGGAGGGGTCCGGTGCCTCCCCGGAAGCCCCGGGCCGGGGAAAGCTGCCCGCGAGCCCGCGGCCTGCTGACGTGCTGGTCCGAGAGCTCGAGCTCAAGGACCTCAAGGACGCCAACCGGGCCCGGTTCCGCCGTCTGATCTCCTTCGACGAGTGGACCTCGCTCAAGCGCCATTTCGAAAGGGCCCCATCCCCCTCGGCCTGAGCCCCCTCGGAAGGCCCGTCCGGTCAGCGGGTGAGGTAGGCCATGGCCACAGCGCCCACGTCGCTGAATCCGGGTCTTAAGTCAAGCGCGCCGGTCCCCCCCTGGAGGAAGGTCCTCCGGTCGAACGGCGTCTCGGCCCCCACGATCCCTCCGGAAGGTCGGGTCCGCTCCCCCAGGGAACCGGAGGTCAGGAGGACCGCCACCAGGGTCTTCCGCCTCAGCAGGGTGCGGTGGGCCTCCTCCAGGAAGTCGGCGAGGTCCTCCCGGGTGATCCCCCCTTCCGGTCGTCCCAGGCTGAGCCCCTGGAAGAGGGCAAGGCCCTCGCCCGGTTTCGGGGGAAGAAGGGAGGCGAAATCCTCCACGGCGCTGGTGAGGTTCCGGGCTGCCTCCCGGGGAGGGGACGGGTCGTGCACCCCCAGGAGACGGGGGTGGTGCCGGTGGTCCGAGGCGCACTCCCCCGCCGCTTCCAGCGCATCCGTGGGGCCCCCGACCACCACGCTGTGCACCCGTTCCGGAAAGGGGAGGGGCCCGTTGTGGAACGGATCGGTCAACGCCCTGGGAAGACGGGAGAGGAGGCCCCGGGCGTCGAGGGCCTTGCGGAGCGTCTCCTTCGAAGGCTCCCCCAGGGGAAGGGTGGGCATCCCCGCCACCGGGGTCCCGCCTTCTCCGGACTCGATGAGGAGGGTCTCCACCCGGACCCCGGCGGCCGCCCGGGCCAGGCGTCCACCCTGGGCCCGGCCCCACAGGGCCGCGGCGACCGGGAGGAGGGAAGCTCCCTCCGGCCCTTTCGCCACGGTTTCGAGGACCTCCCGGTACTCCTCCAGGAAGACTCCGGGAGGGGGGGAGCCCAGCATCCCGAGGGCCCCCGGGGAGAGCAGGGGGATGAGCAGGTCCCGCTTCCGGAGGGAGGCCGCGAGCTCCAGGGCATGGTCCGCCACGCCCACGCTCTCCGGGGAAGGCAGGACGGGGTCCACCACCGGGTAGTAGAGGAAGGGCCAGGGGGGAGGAGGGGGCATGGGCCCGGCGACGAACCCCTGGGTGAGCTGTTCGCCGAGGACGTCGTGGAGCGCCTGGGCCATGGGTGCGGCGCAGTTCCCCACGGCCACGAACGCCACCTCTCCGAGCTCCCCTTCGGGGACGAACAGGTTCCCGACCCGGAGCGCTCCCTCCTCGCGCCGGACGGCCCGGCGGACGGCGAGGTAGGCGTCGGCGCCCTTCACCGCCTCCTGGAGGATGTCGGAGACGGCCCGGCGGGCCTCCGGGTCGGAGCCGACGAGCAGGGTCCCCTGCGGGTTGCGGAAGAGCACGGGGGCGGAAGGCGGCCTTCCTCCTTAAGCCCCGGGGAGGCCTCGGCCCGCCGTGATCATCCTACCGGTCCCCGGCCCCCGGGAGACCCACCTTCCCCTGCCCGAGGGGGAGGACCGGAGGGCGTTCCTCTTCCACCCCACCACGTCCTCCCGGGCCTCCCTGCTCGAGACCCGGGGGCTCCTGCCGGAAGAGCGGCCGTTCCAACCCGAGGACCTCCTGAGGCTCCTGGAGATCTACGAGGAGCTGCAGTACGACGGCGAGCTCACCGGCGTGACCCCCCGGGCCGTCCTGGAGGATGGGATACGCCGTCCGGGGCAGGACGCCCCGTTCCAGTGGCTCACCCCTTTCTACCTCACGGCCCGGAACCGGGCAGTGAGCGCTCCCTTGGGGGACACGCACCGGGCGGTGCTCCGGGCCACCGAGGAGCTCGCCCGGCTCCTCGGGGAGCCGGCCCGGAGGGCCGCCCACGAGCGCCTGCTGAGAGCGTGGGACGACCGGGAGCGGGAGCACCTGGGCCAGCCGCTCGAGCGCGGAGAGGTCCCGGCCGCGGTGGTCGCCTCCATGCAGCGGAGGGAGCGGGCGCTCAACGCGGTGCACGACGAGGAGTATTGTCGGGAGGCGCTCCGTAAGGTCCGTTCGCTCCGGGAGCGCTACCTCGGGGAGGAGCGGGGCGGATACCCGGTGGTCTACGTCCTCCGGATCCCGCCGGACCAGCGCCGGGTCCCGCTCCTGGAGAAGAGCCGGGGATCCGAGTTCCGCCTGATCTCGCCTTTGGATCCGGCGTCCCTGGCCTACCGGATCGACCTGGACCCGGTGGCCCAGGAGGTCAGCGGCCCGGACCCGGAGGAGCTCGGGAGCCTGGAGCAGGCCCCCGGTTGAACCGAGCGCCGGGCACGACCTAAGGCCCGAGCACCGTGGGGTGCTCAGAGGGTCCTTCCAAACATAGATAACCCCCGGGGAATCCCACGGTTGGGCTTACGTCGGATGGCCGACCCGGACCCCGGCCCCCTTCCCGGGGGCACGCCCCTCTGCTGGCTCCTTCTCGGGGTTCTCCTCATGAGCGCCCTCTGGGTGGGAGCCGCGGCGACCCCCCGGTCGCCGAGCCTGTCCCCGGTCCCGGGGGGACCCCCATCCTCCCCCGTCCCGGTCCGCCCCCTCTCGTCGGGGCCCTGCTCCGGGACCTTGGCGTCGGAGACCCTCAGCGGGGTCGTGAACGGGGTGGGGGGGCCCAGCCCCCCGGACCCCGCCGGCAGTTACGTCACGTATTCCGGCTCGCTCCAGGAGGCGATCACCGAGGACCATCAGACGACCTATACCTGCACCTACGAGGAGGGGGGGAACGCGACCACCGAGGCAGTGAATTCCACCGCCGCCTCCTACACGGTGACCTTCGGCGTGCCCAGCGGCGGCTGCAGCGGCGGGGTCTGCACCAAGTTCACCGGGCCGTACACCCCGGCCCCCTTAGGGTTCGAGGCGCCCCCGGCCGGCTACCAGCTGATCACCCAGGGGCACAACGCGTCATGGGTCTGGGGGCTCGCGAGCGTGGCGGAGACGCCGGACCCTGCGTTCGCTTCTCTCAACAGCTCCGTCACCGTGACGGCGTCGGCGCGGAACGCCCAGGACGGGCCCTCCCCGGCCCAGCAGGTGGTCTTCACCTGGTGGATCCACGGACCGCCGGACGGCTGGACCATGGAAGGGGGCCTCCGGACGTGGGAGGGGGGGAACGTCACGCTCACGGCGAGCCCCCAGGCCACCTCCGTGACGGTGGAGGTGAACGCCTCGGGCATCTACGATGGCCTCCTGCTCAGGACCCCGAACGAGAGCTTCCCGGTGACGGCGTACGGTACCGTGGGGGGAGCCATCAGCGCCAGTCCGCTCACCGTGGACACCGCGCAGGAGGTGAACTTCACCACGTCCGGGACCACGGGCGCGGCCGGGTACCGTTACTGGGTGACGGTGAACACCACGGGAACCAGCGGAAAGGAGGTGAACGGGACCTGCAGCACTTCGGCCGAGAGCCCCTCGACGGTGTCGATCGCCTGTGGGGCGAGCACGGTCTACTGGAACAACAAGTCCTACCCGGCGGAGGAGTACCCCCACGCCGTGGTGACCAACGGCAACTCGTCAACGCTGCCGTTCTACCTTCCCGGGAGTGTGACGGTGAACCCGGCTCCCGTGCTGACGGTGACCGCGAGCACCGGGGACCTGGTGACGAACGAGAGCGCCTCGGTCATCGCCTCGGTGAGCGGGGGAACGCCGGGCTACCGCACCTGTTGGCAGCCGGATCCGCCGGATGCCTGGGAGTGCGATCCCGGGGGGTTCGAGCAGGCCGGCCGCTACACGTTCTCCCTCTCGTTCGGTCTGCCCGGGACCTACCGGGTGCCGGTGAGCGTGCTGGACTCTGCCGGGGTGAACCGGAGCCGGACGGTGAGCTTCCAGGTGGTCTATCCGCTCTCGCTCGGGAAGGTGACGGCCTTCCCGGGGACCGCGGACGCGGGGGAGCCGGAGACGGTGAACGCCACCGTCGTGCACGGGGCCGGCCCGGTGACCCTCTACTTCAACTGGAGTCTGGGGCAGGAGCTCTGTGCCCCGGTCCAGGTGGAGCCGGGGGGGACGGGGGGCTGCACGTTCGTCCCGGCCTGGGTGGGCACGTTGGGGGTGGCGGTGACGGCCCGGGACGCCTTCGGGGAGACGGAGAACGCCTCGGTCCCGGTGACGGTGGTCCCGGCGCCGGGGGATGCCACGATCCAGGCCCGGTCCGGCAACAACAACGTCTCCACGGGGCAGACGCTGCAGGCGGAGGCCGGGGTCCCGGTGACGTTCAACGGGTCGTTCACCGGCGGGATCGCGCCGTACACCTACGAGTGGACGTACAACCAGACGCTCATGGCCTCGGGCCAGGGGAATGCGAACACGTTCAACGCCACCTTCACGTGGACCGTAGCAGGGACCTCTCCATCGGACATCCTACTCGTCAATTTCACGGTGAATGACGCCGATGGGTTAACCATCAGTGCGTCGGTTCATGTTGTGATTAACCTCGTTCTGAGTGGAATATCACTCGGTTCGGAGTACGCTCATCTGGACCCGGGAATAGCCGACAACATCACCGCCACCGTCAGCGGCGGCGCCGCCCCCTTCTCCTTCTCCTGGACCCTCGGCGACGGCGCCCGGCAGACCACCTCCACCCCCTGGCTCGTCTACGCCTGGCCCAACCCCGGGAGCTTCACCGTCCACGTCACCGTCGTCGACGGCGTCGGCGCCGAAGCCTCCTCCCAACTCGCGGTCACCGTCAACCCCCCCCTCCAAGCCCCCTGCCAACCCCTGCCCGATCCCGCCCCCACCGAGGTCGGCATCCCGACCACCCTCTCCCTCTCCTGCGCCCAGGGAGGCACCCCCACCTACCAGTACACCTGGAACTTCGGCGACGGAAGCACCCTCACCACCTCCACCAACCAGACCGTCCACACCTACACCTCCCCCGGCGACCTCACCGCCACCGTCACCGTCACGGATGCCGTGGGAGGCACCGCCCTCTCCTCCCCCGGCTCCGTCCCCGTCCACCCCCACCTCAGCCTCACCATCCCTCCCTCCGGCTCCTCCCCCTGCCCCAACACCACCAACGTGGACCCGGTCGACCCCGGGGTCCCCGTGACCTTCTGCGCCGCCATCGACGGGGGCGTGGACCCTGTCCAACTCTCCTGGCAGGTGGACCAGACCCTCCTCCCGGGCGATCAATACACCTTCCCGGACCCCGGCACCTATACCGTCAACGCCACCACCACCGATGCCCTGGGCGTCACCGCCACGACCTCTCGGGTCTTCTCCGTCCTCCCCCTCCCCACCTTGACCCTCCTGGCCTCCCGCACCACCATCGACCTCAATCAGAACGTCACCTTCCGGGCCGTGGGCTCGAGGGGCTATGGCCCCCCCGCTGACTGGAACTACCAGTGGTTCGTCAACGGGAACACCCTGGGGAACGGCTCCATCCTCAACTACTCCTTCCGGGGGGGCGGGTATTCCCCCACCTCGGCGCTCACCGTGGAAGGACAGGCCACGGACCTGGAAGGACAAATCGCGTTCGCCACCGTGAACGTCACCCTCCTTTCCGACCCCACCGGGTCCATCGACATCCTCCGCCTGAGCATCGACGAGGGCCTGGGGGACTCCCTCTCGGCCCAGGCCCAGGGCGGTTCCTCCCCGTACCAGTTCAGCGGCTACGTGGAAGGACCCGGCGGACTCGCCCCGCTCGACTTCACCCCGAACTCGGCCTCCCTCCCCACCTCGCTTCCCGGCACCTACGACGTCTACGTCCAGGTCACCGATGCCTTCGGCTTCACCACCCCTCTCCCCGTCGGACACTACCTGGTCCTCGCTCCCCTGGACCTTGCTGTCTCCCTGCTCGGACCCATCCAGGATGGCTCCATCCTCGCCGACGAACCGGTGACCCTCTCCGCCTGCCTGCTCTCCGGCGGCCTCGCGCCGTTCGACTTCGGCAGCGACTTCAACGGGACCGGCACCCTCGCCTGGTCCTCCTTCCCCGCCTCCGCCTGCACCAATGTCACCCACGTCTACCCGACGCCGGGAACCTACTGGATCGCCGCCCAGGCCCGCGACATCGAAGGGAAGCTCTCCCAGGCGAGCCTGTTCAGCCTCCAGGTGCTCGCCCCGGCCACCCCTCCCCACGTCTCCCCCGATCCGGTCGTGGTCCCCGTGGAGACCGGCAGGTCCCTCTCCGTCCTCAACGAGCCCTCCGACGTGGAGATCTCCTGGACGGCCCCGCCGAACGCCAACCTCTCCGCGGTGACCACCCCCAACGGCACCCTGGAGATCACCCCCGCCAGCGTGGGCTCATTCCCCGTGGAGGCCACCGCCCAGGTGGTCTTCAACGGGAGCACCTTCGGACCGGCCCTCTCCACCAACCTCACCATCCAGGTGGTCCCCGGTCCGGCTGCCGAGGTCACCGCCTCCGTCTCCGCCCAGAACCTCACCCTCCCCGTGGGTCGCCCCCTCACCCTCGTCTGGCACGCCGACGACGCCTGGGGGAACGTGGCCCCGGGGTTCTCCGAACCGGTCCTCGTGCAGGTGGACGGGGGAAGCCCCGACGCCCTCCACCTCACCCTCAATTCCTCCGGGGGACCCGTCCCCGTGGATCCGAACGGCACCGGCTTCGCCGTCCCCGCCACCGCCTGGTCCGAAGGCACCCTCACCCTCACCTTCTCCCAGACCCGGGCCGCCAACGACTCCTACCTCTTCGAGGGGACCCTCGTCCCCACCCACTGGCCCGGCGGATACCTCGGACGCGCTGTCCCCTTTACCTGGACACCGGACCTGCTCGACCTCCGTCTCTTCCACCCCACCGTGGCCTGGACCAACGCCACCGTCAACGAGACCCGCTGGCAGATCGCCGACGAGTATGGCAACCCCCTCCCCGGCGGGTTCGTCGACGTGGTGGGCACCTGGGGCTCCTACACCTCCGACACCCAGTCCCCCATCCGCTTCGCCGACGGGGAGAGCTTCGTCTGGGTGAACTACACCGCCTACGGGACCGAAGGGGGCACGGTGAAGGTGGTCAGCGAGTTTGGCCAGACCCTCCTGGCCTCCCTGGGGATCCCCCCTCCCCCCGGACCGGCGGCCCCCACCCGGGGCCCCCTCGGCCTCCCCCCCTGGGGGTGGGCGCTCGTCCTCGGGGTGACCCTGGCGAGCGCTGCCATCCTCCTTTGGATGCGCCGCCAGCAACAGGCCGCCTCCCGGGAGGAGGCCACCGAGGAGGACCTCGCCCGGGACGCCCAGGTCCAGGAGACCCTGCTCGAGGCGGTGGAGCGGGACGAACCGGCCCGGCTTGAGGGCCTCCACGCCGCGGGAAAGGAGGCCGGACTGCTGCCGGAGGAGGTGAACGCCTACCTCCTGCGCCTCCGGGCCGACGGGCGCCTGGTCACCGAGCCCGATGTGGACCGCACCGGCCCCCCCCTCTTCCGGCTCGGACCCGGGGAGCGGGCACGACGCAGACCGCCCCGGGACGAGCCCGCCCCCCGGATCATGATCGACCCCGACGCCCTGCTCCGTAACCCGCTGGACTGCGAGGAGGATCCGGCCCCTCCCGAAGAGGAGAGGAACTGAGCCCCTCGTCCCGGAACGGGACCCGGGATGGTGGCTACGGTCCCGGTGGACGGCCCGGACCGTGAGCTTATTGTAATATCGTAATATGCAGATGCCCGTGAAGGTCTCGGAAGAGGCGTATCGGCTCCACGCCGATCTCTGCCGCACCGTCGGCCATCCGACCCGCCTGCGCGTCCTCGACTCGCTGCGGGACCGGGAATGGACCGTCGGGGAACTGGCCCGCAGACTGGGGGTGGGGCAGTCGACCCTCTCCCAACACCTCGGCGTCATGCGAAGATCCGGGCTCGTCGTACGTCGCTACCGCGGAGCGAACGCGTACTACGCCCTCCATGATCCCGCGATCCTCGAGCCGTTCGATGCCCTGCGTCGCCTGTTGGTCCGCACGCTCGCGGAGCGCCAGCGGTCCGTGCGATCGGTGGTGCGAGGGGACCGATGAAGTACGCGGTCATCCTGAACTCGAAGGACCCCGAGACCGCCTGGAACGCGTTCCGGTTCTCGGCGGCGACGCTCTCGCGAGGGCACAAGGTCGCGGTCTTCCTCCTCGGTCCGGCCGTCGAGATCGACTCGATCGACAGCTCCCGCTTCGAGGTCCGGAAGGTCGTGGACCGATTCCTCAGCCTCGGCGGAGAGGCCCTCAGTTGCGGGACCTGCCTCAAGGTGCGGAAGATGGGCGCGAGCGAGGCCTGTCCGATGTCCACGATGGACACCCTGGTGGCGCTGACCGAGGACGCGGACCGGGTGGTGAACTTCGGTTGAGCGCGAAGTCCGTCCTCGTGCTCGGCGGGGGGATCGGGGGGATCACCACCGCGACCCACCTCGCCGAGCGGGTGGGCGCCGAGGCCAACGTGACCGTGATCGACCGACTCCCCACCTTCCACCAATGCGCCCACAACCTCGAGCTCCTGACCCGGGAGGCGGCGGATCCACGCGGGTCGGAGGGGCGTCTCGCTGCGCTCGCCGAGCGGGGCGTCCGATTCGTGGAGGCCGATGTCCGCCGCATCGACCCGGAAGGGCGGCGGGTCGAGACCAGCCAGGGGTCTTTCGAGGCGGATTGCCTCGTGATCGCCCTCGGGGCGGAGCTCGCTACGGAGCAGGTGCCCGGGTTTAGGGAAGCCGCGATCAACCTCTATGAGGCGGACGGGGCCGCGCGTGCCGGAGAGGCGCTCGCCGCCCTGGAGCGCGGCCGCGTCGCCTTCCTGATCGCCCGCACTCCGTTCAAGTGCCCGGCCGCCCCCTACGAGTTTGCGCTCCTCACGGAGTGGCTCCTGCGCCGTCGCGGAGTCCGAAAGGACGTGGCCCTGGACCTCTACACCCCGGAGTGGCAACCGATGCTGGCCGCCGGCGAGAAGGTGGGCGCCGAGGTGGTCCGGCTCCTCAACGAGCGCTCGATCGGATACCACACCGAGGAGATGGCCCTTCGGGTGGACGGGGCAGCCCGCCGGGTCCTCTTCGAGACGGACGACGCCGAGTACGACCTCCTCCTGGGAGTTCCTCCGCACGTCGCACCCCTTGCGATCCGGGAGGCGGGCCTGACGGATACGAGCGGCTGGGTCCCGGTGGCCGCGGGGACCCTGCGGACCCGCTTCCCCGAGGTCTACGCCATCGGCGATGTCGCCGCGGTGCGGCTCCACAACGGCCTCTCTCTGCCCATGGCGGGGGTCTTCGCTTTCCAGGAGGGGCTCGTTGTCGCGGAGAACATCGCGGCGGCAATCCGCGGGGGGAAGACGACCGAGTTCAACGGGGAGGGATACTGTTACATCGAGGTGGGGGACGGGAAGGCGGCCTTTGGCTCGGGGAACTTCCTGGCCAGCCCAGCCCCCCAGGTGACCTTTGAACCCCCGTCGGCAGAGTTCAAGCGGGCGAAGGACGAGTTCACGAACGCGATCGCCCGCGCACTGCCGCCGACCGTGGGACCTCCCCTCTGAGAACCGACGGCGCATGACCTTCCTGGTCGATTTCCTCCCACGAATGAAAGGAACCTCGACCGGCTATCGAGAAGGAGGGGCTGCCGGACTTCGGGCCGGTACCCCGCGGAGGACCCGATCCGGCCGGGACCTCCCCTTCCCGGGGCCCCGTCCTCCCGTTCCGGCTCGGCTGGTGGCACGTTCCCCCACGGTTCAGGTCATAGGAGAGCCCCGCCCCACGACCCGGGGGGGACTTGTCCTCAGTCGTCCTCCGCGCTCAGGATCCGACCACAGGACGTGCAGGCCAAGGGCTTGGCGGAGAAATCGTACGGCGGGTGGGGGACCCGGACCAGGGAGCGCTCCCCCTGCGCGGTCCCCGCCTCCGGCCCCACGTTCTTCGTGAGGGCGGCCCGGATCATCTCCGGATCCGCCACGCACCGCTGGCAGAGGTCGAAGGTGATCGGAGGGCGGTCCGGGGCTTCCTCCCCCGGAGGCTTCCACGCATACCGTCCCACCGGACCTCCGTTCCACTCCGGGGGAGCACGCCCCTTCCCTTGAAGGCTTGCGCCCGGGGACCGGTTTCCCGGGGGGGATGAAACCCCTCCCCGGGAAGGGTGTTTCATCCCCCGGTTCCCCCGTTCATGAGGGAGGGGACGGCTTCGCTGGCCCATGGACGCCGTGGAGATCCCCGAGGGGACCGGGATCCTCCCGATCCCCACCCGGGAGCTGGAACGCCGGACCCGGGCCCCGCTCCCGGGGACCCCGGCGTTCCATACCGCGGCCTCCCTGGACCGCTCGGGGATCCGGTCCCTCTTCCCCCCCGTCCCTTCCCTCTTCCCCTGGCTGGAGCGCGCCTTTGCCCCCGGACGGGCCACGGCCCTGAACGGGACCCCCGGCGCCGTGGAGACCCTTCTCCCCTTCCTGCTGGCCGCCGCCCTCGCCCGGGGCCATCACGTGAGCCTGCGCCAGGGCTCCCTCCGGTTCTCCCCCTACGCCCTCGTGGAGGAGCTCCGCCGTCTGGGCCAGGACCCGGAAGAGGCCCTGGAACGGCTCCACGTGGCCCGGGCCTTCACCGTCCATCAACTGGTGAGCCTGGTGGAGACCTGGGAGGATTCCTTCACCGGAAGGTGGGGTCCCCCCGACCTTCTCGTGGTGAGCGACCTTCCCGTCCTCTTTGCGGACGAGGACGTCCAACCCCCGGAACGGGAAGCGCTCTTCCGCCACGCGATCACCCGCCTGGGCCGGGTCCTCCGGGCCCTTCCCCGCCCCTTGCTCTTGAGCGGCCTGCCCCGACCCCGGGAGCTCCCGCTGCCCTGGCACGAGGAGCTCTGCCTCGCCCCGGGCCCACCGGGGAGCCTCCGGCTCCTCCAGGTCCATTGGGACCAGCGCCTGGAACTGGCCCTCCACCCTCCCCGGCATCTTCCCCTGGAACACTTCGACATGGATCCCACCGTGACCGGGATCCCCCGGATGGAGGTGCCGGCATGGGGCGGACCGTCCCCACCTACCGGGAAGCCCTAGAGGAGCGGCTGGCCCGTTGGGAGCGGGAGTTCGGCCGGGGGCTCACCGATCCCAAGGACCGGGAAGGGTTCGAACGTCTCCTCCGAGGGGCGCGCCGGTACGTGGGCCCGGCCACCCTCCTGAGCACCGGGGACCTGTTGGAACGGATCCTGCTCTCGGTCCTCCTGGACCTCTACCGGGAGTCCGGGGCCCCCGCCCCGTCCCGGTGAGGCACGGCCGCTCATGCCCCGGGGCTGGCTCCTGGAGGCCCACTCGTCCCGGGAGGGGGAGGCGGTGGTCCTCTGGCTCAAGGAGGAAGGCTCCGGGCGCATCCATCGCCGGGAGGTCCCCTGGGCCCCCCCCTTCTACGTGACCGGCCCGGACGAGGCGGTGCGGGAACTGGGCCGTACCCTCGTGGAGGATCCCCGGGTCCGGGAGGTCCGCCCCGAGGAGATCGAGACCAGCCTCCTCGATGCCCCGGGGACGCTCCACCCGGCGCTCGCCGTGGTCCCCGCCCGCCACGGGTCGAGGACGTCCCTGGCCGAGGCCCTCGACGCCGGGGGCGGGTACACCACCTTCCGGTTCTACGACGTGGACCTGACCGCCCCCCAGACCTACCTGCTGGAGCGGGACCTCTACCCGTTCGCCCCCGTGGTCTTCAGCGGGAACGATGTGGTGGCCCGGGAACCCCCAGAACAGTTCGAGTACTCCCTCCCTCCCCTCCCCGGCCGGGAACTGGAGGTCCTCGTCACCTCCTCCGCCCCGGGACGTCGGCCCCGGCCGGCCGATCCGATCCGTGCGGTCCGCGTGGGATCCACGCTGCTCGACGAAGGGAGCGAGGAGGCCACGCTCCTCGCCCTCCTGGAGGAGATCCGCCGGCAGGACCCGGAGATCCTCTTCACCCACGGCGGGGACGCCTTCGACCTCCCCCAGCTCTACGGGAGGGCCCGGGCGCTGGGGTTCACCGACAAGACGTTCTTCCTGGGCCGGGAGCCCCAGCCCTTCGCCCTGGACCGACCCGCCCGCCGGTTCACGAGCTACGGCCGGATCTACCACACTCCCCCGGCCTGCCGGCTCGCCGGCCGCTTCCACCTGGACGTGGACGAACGGTTCGTGGAGGACGTGGGGCTCCGGGGATACGTGGACGTCTCCCGGCTCTCCCGCCTGGGCCTCCAGACCGTGGCACGCCAGTCCCCGGGGACCGCCTTCTCCGCCATGGAGATCGCCCGGGCCCGGCAGATGGGCGTCCACGTCCCGTGGAAGAAGAACCTCCCGGAGCGGGAGAAGACCGCCCGTCGGCTCCTCGCCGCGGACCGGGGCGGGTTCATCCTCACCCCCCCCGTGGGCGTCCACGAACGGGTGGACGAGTTCGACTTCTCCTCCCTCTTCCCCTCCCTCATGGTCCGGCACAACCTCTCCTTCGAGACGCTGGACTGCCCCTGCTGCCCGGAGAGCCCCCGGGTGGCCCCGGGACTCGGGTACCGCTCCTGCACCCTCCGGGAGGGCCTCGTCCCCCGGACCCTCCGCCCCCTGTTGGAGCGGCGGCTCTACTACAAGGCACGCAAGGGAGAGACCACCGGGCCGCTCCGGGAGCGCTACGACGAACTGGGAAAGGCCTGGAAGTGGGTCCTGGTGACGAGCTTCGGCTACCAGGGGTACCGGAACGCCCGCTTCGGCTCCATCGAGTGTCACGAGGCCATCAACGCCTACGCCCGGGAGACCCTGGTGGAGCTCGTCCGGACCGTGCGCGAGGCCGGGGGGGAGATCCTCCATGGCATCGTGGACTCCCTCTGGGTCCGTTCCCCCCCGGGGAAGGAGCCCGGCCCCTGGGCCCGGGAACTGGGAGAGCGCCAGGGGCTTCCCTTGAACTACGAGGGACGCTACCGCTGGATCGTCTTCCTCCCCCACCACGGCCACGGCCTGGGGGTCCCCCAACGGTACTACGGCGTCTACGAGAACGGGGAGATGAAGCTCCGGGGGGTCGAGATGCGCCGGTCGGACGCCTGCGCCTTCGTGAAGGAGGTCCAGCGGGAGGTGCTCGCCCTCCTCGCCGAGGCTCCCGGGGCCCGGGCCTTCGAGCAGGCGATCCCCCGGGCCCTGGCGCTGGGGGCCCGACACGCCCGGACCCTCCGGGAGGGGACGGTCCCCCGGCGCGAGCTCCTGCTCCCCCGGCGACCGGGCCACGACCTGGGGGAGTATGCGGCCTTCTCCGAGACGGTCTCCGCCCTCCGGCAGTTGAAGCACCTGGGGATCCCCCGGGGCGCGGGGGAGACGGTCCGTTACCTCCTTAGGGACCGCCACGCCCGGGACTGGGAGCGGCGGGTGGTGGTGGAGGAACGGCTCCGGGGGGACGAGCCGTACGACGTGGAGGCCTACGGGGACCTCCTGGCCCGGAGCTTCGAGACCCTCTTCCTCCCCTTCGGCTACTCCTTGAAGAAGGTCCGGGAGGCCTGGGACTGGCCCGCCCCCCGATCCCCGGGGAGGCTCCCGCCCCGTTCTCCCGAACGGTTGGAGCAGCGGCGGCTTGCCGATGTCCTGGGCTGAGGGAAGGCCGCCGGGCACGGACGGGGGAGCTACCGGGGAGCCGACTTCCTAACCGTCCCCGGAGGCGGAAGGGACGGGTCCTCGGAAGGGAGGACCTGCTGGGCGAGGCGTTCCATGGCCATCTCACAGTAACGCCGGGAGACGTCCACCCCGATGCCCCGCCGGCCGAGGGCCCGGCAGGCCACCAGCGTGGTGCCCGACCCTAAGAAGGGGTCGAGGACGGTGTCCCCCACATAGCTGAAGAGCTTGATCAAGCGCTTCGGCAGCTCCACCGGGAAGGGGGCCGGGTGGCCCCGCCGCCGGGTCTCCCCGGAAAAGGTCCACACCCCGTTGGTCCAGTCGATGAACTCCTGCCGGGAGATGTCCGACCTCCCCCGGGCCCGCTTCTCCCAGCGCTCCTTGTAGAGGAGCAGGACCATCTCCACCGGAGCGATCACGTGGGGGGCCGAGGCGCTGAGCCAGGACCCCCAGGCGGTCCGCCGTGAGATGTTCTGCTCGTTCCAGACCACGGTGGAGAAATACCGCCAACCCGCCCTCCGCGCCCGGTCCACCACGTCCGCGTAGAGGCTCCGGTGCCCGCCCTTGTTCTTGTCCAGCGGGATGTTCACGCAGGCCCGCCCGTCGGCCTTGGCGAACTCCCAGCAGCGCTTCAGCCATGCCTCCGTGAAGTCCAGGTATTCCGGGTACGGGAGGTCGTCGGGGGAACTGGCGTACTGGATGTCCACGCCGTACGGGGGGGAGGTCACCAAAAGGTCGATGCTCTCCGGCCGCAGCGGGATCTGAAGGATGTCCCCCTGCAGCACCGTGATGCCCTGGCGGTCGAGGAGGGGCCGGGCCGGCGGTGACCACAGGGCCTCCTGCTCGGTCATCGCCATGGGCTCTGCGCTCCGGGGACCGGAGACCGGGAACGGTTAAACCGGTTGGTCCCGCCGCCGGGAACGTAGAGGGTGCCGACCCGGTCCTTTCCCCCGATGCCTTGGGCCCGCTCATGCGATCTTCCCCCCCCGGGGCCCCGCCTTCCGCCGCCTCTCCCCTCGGCCCCTGTGTCCGTAGGTACCGCGAGCAGGAATGGGGGGCTTCGAGATCCACGCCCACCCCTGCCTCACCGTTGGGGGGATAGGAGCCCGGGCTCCCACCAGCTATAAGAACCGCCCCGGGTCCCCCCCCGACTCCAGGGGAGGGGACCTGAACGATATGTCCCGGCCCACGACACCCCCCCAGGACCCCGGCACGGGTTTCCCGGAGGTCCCCCTGGACCCGGGCCGCCAGCGGGCCGTCCTGATCATCCTGGCCTCCGCCGCCCTCATGGTCAACTACGTGGAGACCATGATCATCCCCGGGCTCCAGGCCTCCTTCGTCCCCTTCTTCGACAACGCCCCTCTCTCCGTGGCCACCTGGATCCTTTCGGCGTACCTGGTGGTGGGCACCGCCCTCACCCCGCTCGCCGGTAAGCTCGGGGACATCTACGGGAAGAAGCGCGTCCTGGTGGCCATCCTGGCCGTCTACTTCGTCGCGGTCAGCGTGGCCGGCTTCACCCCGAACCTGGGGGGTGCGATCGGGATGACCCGGGGGAACGAGATCTACCTGCTCATCGGGGTCCGGGCGGTGCAGGGCGTGGGGCTCGCCATCTTCCCCCTCGCCTTCGCGCTCATCGGGGAGGAGTTCCCGAAGGAGAAGATCGCGGGGGCCCAGGGCATCGTGGCCGCCATGTTCGGCGTCGGCGCCTCGGTGGGGCTCCTCGGAGGGGCCTGGATCACCCAGAACTACGGCTGGCAGCTCACCTACCACACCGTCATCCCGGTGGCCCTCGTGGTCCTCGTCCTGGCCTGGGCCCTGCTGAGGGAGTCCCGCAACCGCTTCGACCAGCCCGTGGACGCGCCGGGGGCCACGTTCCTGGCCCTCGCCCTGGTCTTCTTCCTGGTGGGGCTCACCGAGGGCCCCACCTGGGGATGGAGCTCCTTTGCCGCGTATTCCCTGGGCGGGCTCCCGCTCGGGACCCCGGAGCTCTTCCTCCTGGCCGCGGCCTCCCTCGGGGCCTTCCTCCTCTGGGAACGGCGCGCTCCCCGGCCCATCGTGGACTTTGCCAAGCTGCGGGAACGGAGCATCCTCGCCGCCAACCTCTCCGGAGTCCTGGCGGGGACGGCCATGTTCCTGCTCTTCGTCGGCCTGGTGGCCCGGGTGGAGGCGAGCCCCCCGGTCGGCCTTGGGAAGGACGCCCTGGCCTTCGGGCTCTACGCCTTCCCCTCCGCGCTCTCCATCCTCTTCGTGGCCCCCGTGGTGGGCCGCTCCATCAGCCGGTTCGGCCCCAAGTTCGCCATGGTCCTCGGTTCCCTCCTCCTCTTGATCGGGGGGCTCCTGCTGACCTTCTTCAACACCAGCGTCCCCGACGTGATCCTCGGCCCCATCCCCACGTTCGCCGGTGTGGTGACCCTCTTCATCGCCATGACCAACCTGGTGGTGGTCTCGTCCCGTCCCCAGGAGGTGGGGGTCCAGACCGGCATGAACGCCACGTTCCGTAGCCTGGGCACGGCCGTGGGTCCCATCGTGGCCTCCACCATCCTCGCGAGCCTGCTGACCACGTACACCGTGACCGTCCGGGGGGTGCCGGTCCTTTCCTTCCAGGCTCCGTCCAACGAGGCCTTCCAGTTGGTCTTCGGCCTCATCGCCATCCTGGGGGCCCTCTCCCTTCTCTTCTCGCTGTTCATCCGCAACTTCCGGGTGGCCCGGGGATCGCCGGAGCCTCCCTTCCCGACCCCCGATGGAGGCGCCGTCCCCGGGGAGGCCGTCTCCTGAGCGGACGCCGGGAGGCGGGGGCCCCGGCCGCCCCGATCCGAGGGGCCCGTGCAGCGGCGGGTCTTATCAACGCAGCCTCCCCTCGTTCCGGCCCCGAGGCCCCTCGATGAGCCTGACCCCGGACACCACCACGAACTTCCTGGTGGACCTCTTCGTGCTCTTTGCCGGTTCCGTCCTCGCCGGGGAGGTCGCCGTCCGCCTGGGCCAGACCGCCCTCGTCGGACAGCTCTTGGTGGGGGTCGTCCTCGGGCCCACCCTGGTGGGACCGTACCTGGGCCTCACCAGCCTCACGCCGGAACTCTCCGCCATCCAGTTCCTCGCCACCGTCTTCATCCTCTTCATGGCCGGCCTCGAGGTGGTCCCCGAGGACATCGCACGGATGGGGCTTCCCAACGCGCTGCTCGGCATCGGGGTCTTCGTCATCCCCTTCCTTGCCGGCGGGATCGCCACGTACTTCCTCTTTCCGGGGGCGGGCGCGCTCTCCTACCTCTTCCTCGCCCTCACGCTCTCCATCACTGCGCTTCCGGTCATGGGGATCATGCTCGCGGAGTTCGGCCTCACCGGCCGTCCCATGGGCCGGTGGCTGCTCAACGCCGCCCTCCTGAACGAGCTTTCCGCGGTGGCCGTCTTCGCGGTGCTCCTGAAGCTCTACTCCGGAGGGACGTCGGGGATCCTTGCCGTGGCGGAGGCGACCCTGGCGGTGGGGATCTTCCTCGCCGCCATCCTCTCGGTCCACATGGCGATCATGAGCCTGCGGCTCAGCCGGCAGTGGCCCCGCTGGGAGCCCCGCATCGCCAAGCTCTGGAGGAACCGGGAAGGAGGGTTCGCCATCCTCATGATCCTCGTGGTGGGTGCCACCCTCTTCTCCCAGGCCCTGGGACTCACCTTCGTGGTGGGGGCCTTCTACGCCGGGCTCCTGGTCACCCGCCGGAGCGCGGGGACCAAGGCCCACCGGTCCATCAGCGGGGTCTTCGACGCCATGAGCTGGGGATTCTTCATCCCGCTCTTCTTCGTCCTCGTGGGGGTCCAGATGGACCTGAAACTGCTCCTGCCGGAAGGATACCTCGTGGCCTTCTTCCTCCTCCTGGCCGTGGCCACCGTCACCAAGGTGGGGACCGGAGGGCTCCTCGCGCGAGCCCTCGGTTGGTCCCGGCCCGATGCCCTCGCCATGGGCTGGCTCGTGAACAGCCGGGGAGCCGTGGAACTGGCCATGGCGGTGATCCTGCTCGGTTCCGGGGTCTTCGACGCCGCCCAGTTCACCCTGGTGGCCGCGGTCGGCCTGGTGACCACGATGCTGGCCCCGGTAGGGGCGAAGGGAGCGTGGACGAGGGACCCCACCGCCCGAAGGGAGTTCTTCCTACGGGCCCCCCGGTTCCGGCCGGCCGGAGAGCCCGGCCCCCTCGTGCCCCCTCCCGAATCCCCCCCGTTGGCCTGACTTCGTCCGGCCCACCGGTCATCCCCTCCAACACGACCGCCGAGGGCGGAGGGAGGCACACCCCGTCCCCTCGCCCGCCCGCGCCCGGGGGCGGCCCGCAGGGGCCGCGGCATCCGCCTCCCCGGAGGCTGCCCCCGCAACGTTAACGGCTGGGCGGGCCCCGCCGACCTCCCGAGGCCGCCTATATATACCGCCCCGGAGGTGGACTCCCTGCTAGGCTTGACCGGGGGGTTAGGCGTCCCCTTATACACCAAAATCGCCTTCGTGGGGGTGACAGCCAGGGGAGGCCTCGGGGACGCGCGGTTGCTCGTCGCGCTTTGTTGAAGCTCTGTTCCGTCGGGTCGCGGGCACCGCGACGGGCCTTCGGAGGAAGGCTCTAGCGGTTATCCATCATGGGTACCGGGTCAGGTCCTGACGGGAGCAGCCCTACCATGACCCGGCGACGCTGGCGGGTCCACGGGGCGGAGGAGCGGGACGAGACTCTCAACCGGGTGTCCACGGGGTCCACCCTGGTGGCCTAGCACCCCGCCTTCGGGGAGAGTACGCCACGCTTATCTCTCCCTGGGAGGTGCGAAGAGACGTGCTCACCTACGTGGACCTCTTCTTCCCGTCGGGAGGGCCGTACGCCAGCGGGATCGCGAAGAACCTGAGGGAGCGGCTCGGACTCTCCTTCATCCAGGGGACCCACGACCTTTCCTTCCAGTGGCGCACCCCCGAGGAGTTCGCTGAGTGGGTGGAGCGCCTCCACGGGACGCTCCGGGGGACCGGCGCGCTCTACCGTCTCGTCTCGGTCCAGGAGGAAGAGCATCCGGTGACGTTCGAGGGCTGGCCTCCCATGCTGGTCCCGGCCCCTCCGAACGGCCCGTGACCGGGGACACCATGCCCCCTCCCCCCCCGGGTTCCACTCGAGACCGCGTGACATCCTTCCCCGTATGAAGACGGGGGCTTCCTGCGGGACTCATCGTGCTACCCTCCGAATCCCGCGGCGGTTCCTGCTTCTGCGACCGGACTCGCCGTCCCTTGCGGTGCACTGGAGGTCCCGTCTCCACGGGCGTCGATTCCCCCGTGCCCCCGGGTATCGCGGCGAGCGCGCGGGCCAAGATGTTCCTCGCCGCGTTCTGGTCTCGATCCAGGCGCAGACCGCACGGACAGACGCACGAGCGGTCCGGGAGCGTGAGCGGAGGGTCGGCGAGACGACCGCACTTCGAGCAGGGCTGACGGGTCCCCTTCGCAAGGGCTTCTCCTGGCGCCACGCTTCCTGCCGTGGTTCGAGGGCGTGGTTCCAGGGAACCGTGGTTCTCCGAACGGACGGAGCAGCTTACGTTCCCGACTCGGGTACGGATAGAGGCGGTACTTCTTGGGTTGCTACATCGGGAGATAGCGAAGGGCGGTGGATGGGGAGAGACAGAAGCCATGGCTTGCGAACCCCCCAACAGGTTGAGGGACTTGTGCTCGCCGACAGCGTCATCCTGGCGCACAAGAGATTAATGAGGGGCCGTTGGCTCATGCTCCGGCAAGAGGGGTTCTGATCCATTGCCGAAAACCTACGTGGACTTCATCTTCAGCGCGGACGGGACCTCGCCCATGGCGGTGGTGGACCGGGTGACCGAGGCCACCGGGCTCCCTTTCCTGTTCGGAGCGCATGACATGGTGATCACCTGGGACCGGCTCGAGGAGTTGCAGCGTCGGTCCGAGGAGATCACCCGGGCGGTGCAGGGCCTGGGCGTGTACCTGCGCTTCCAGACCGTGGAGGAGGATCCCGCCGGCTCTGCCCTGACCTGGCCCCCCGTCCTCCACCAACGGAACGCGGACCATCACGTCTGAGCCCGACGCTCCGGCCAGCCTTCCTGACCGATGTCCACCCGGTCCCTGGTCAGTGCCTCCTTGAGAGAGGACGGGACCGGCTTCTTCTCGAACGAACGACGGTCCACCATCACTTGGACGGTCTGGCCCCGGGCGAGGGTCTCTCCCTGTTCGGGGTCCCGGAAACGGTACACCAGGCTGAAGCTCGTGTTCCCGACCCACCCTGGAGCCACCTCCCCCCGGACCCGCTGCCGGAACCGGACGGGTCTTGCGTAACGGGCAGAAGCCTCGGCCAGGACGAAGTCCACTTCCTCCAGCCGGCCCGCGGGCACGAGCTTCAGGAAGTACTCCACCCGGAGGTTCTCCATCCAGGTGAAGTACACGGCATGGTTCACGTGACCCATCACGTCCAGGTCCCGGAACGTCACCGGGATTTCCTGGCCGAACGGCCAGGAGGGCACGGGAGCCGGATCCTTCCCCATGGTCCGCGCCGCCCCCAGCCCATATACGCCATGAGCCTTTCCGGCTCCGGCTGACACAGGCAAAGGGATCGGTCATGGGGAAGGATGGGAGTTCCAGTGGAACCGGGGGGGAGGGGGAGGGCGCCATGACCCGACCCGGTCGCGCAGGGCCGGCAGACATGGAAGCGACGGTACAGCGGATCCGGGCGGCGGTCCAGGCCCACTCCCGCTTCTTCGAGGGGGCCATCCCGCTCATCGCGTCGGAGAACCTGCTCTCCCCGTACGCCAAGGAGCTGCTCATCTCGGACTTCCACTCCCGGTACGCGGAGGGTCTCCCCGGCGAACGCTACTACGAAGGGAACCAGTGGGTGGATGAGGTGGAGAACCTCTGCCTCCAGCTCGCGCGGGACCTCTTCCGATGCCCGTTCGCGGACGTCCGGCCCATTTCCGGCACCGTGGCGAACCTGGCGGTCCTCAAGGCGCTGACCGAACCGGGCGACCGGGTCGGATCGAACCGGCTGGCCGACGGGGCCCACATCTCCTCCGCCTCCTTCGGGGCCTTCGGCCTGCGGGGGGTCAAGCCGGTCCACTACGCCTTCGACCCGGTCCGGATGCAGCTCGACGTGGATGCCACCATCAAGATCCTACGGACGGAACGGCCCCGTCTCTGCCTCTTCGGCCTCTCGCTCTTCCTCTTCCCGTTCCCCCTGAAGGAACTGGCCCCGGTCCTCCAGGAGATCGGCGCGGTGGGCTGGTACGACGGGGCCCACGTGCTGGGGCTCATCGGGGGAGGGGAGTTCCAGGACCCCCTCCACGAGGGGATGACGGTCCTCTCCGCGTCCACCCACAAGACCCTCCCGGGGCCGCAGCACGGCATCCTGCTCGGTAACACCGAGGACCCCGAGCTCATCCACAAGCTCCAGGCCGGGGCCTTCCCCGGGGTGACCAGCAACCACCATCTCAACGCCATGGCCGCCCTCGCGGTCAGCCTGGCCGAGCACCGGGCCTTCGGGGAGGCGTACGCCCGCCAGACGGTCCTCAACGCCCGGACCCTCGGGCAGGCGCTCTCCGAGCGCGGGTTCGACGTCCTGTGCGCGGACGAGGGCTTCACCCGGAGCCACACCCTGGCGGTCCGGGTGGAGCGGGAAGGGGGAGGGGAGGCGTGCGCTCAGGCGCTCATCCGGTCCGGCATCGTGACGAACAAGAACCTCCTCCCCGGGGACAAGAGCCCCCGGCATCCCCAGGGCATCCGGCTGGGCACGCCGGAGGTGACCCGCCTCGGGATGAAGGAACGGGAGATGGTCCGCATCGCCGAGCTGTTCGACCGGCTGCTCCACCGGGGGGCGCCCCCGGAGGACGTGGCCCGGGAGGCCCGGGAGCTCAAGTCGGGGTTCACCACGCTGCAGTACTGCTTCGGGGCCGGCGAGGCGGCGTACCGATACTACGAGCTGGTCGGCCGGAACTAGTCCCGGGAGGGTTCAGTCGTTTTCCCCACCTGCCCGGGTGGGCTCCGGCGGGCGGCCCCAGAGCAGGATGAGAGCCAGCACCACGAGAACGAGTCCCACGGTGAGGCCGAGGAAGGTAAGCCCCGGATACGGGCAGTGGCCCGTGAAGGTGCAGCTGGCGTTGTCCACCTCGCAGGTCGTGGAGGCGTTCGTGCAGAGCCCGGCCAAGGCCCCGCCTCCGACCACGGCGGCCACGCCGATGCCCAAGGAGGTCCAGCCGATCCTCCGTTGCCGCGGGGAACCGGGATGAGGGGCGGGAGCCGCCACGGCGGGAGGTAGTCCTCGCCATCTTAAGGGATGCGCGGGGCCGGCCGCCTCCAAAGTTAGAAGCCCCCTCGGGGCTCCCCGTGGGCGTGGCGAAGCACGTGGTCCGGCTGGGCGTTTCGCTGGAGCCGGAACTCCTCGCCCAACTCGACCGCTGGGTCCGCGGGAGGAACTCCCGGAACCGCTCCGACGCGCTGCGCTCCCTCATCCGGCAGGGGCAGGCGGGGGAGCGGCGAGGGGATCCGCAGGCCGACGCGGCCGGGACGGTGACCCTGCTCTACCGGCACGACGCCCCGCAGGTGCAACGCCGGCTGACGGCGGCCCAGCACCGGTGGGGGGAGCACATCCGCTCGTCGGTCCACGTCCACCTCACTGACGGGGCTTGCCTCGAGGTGCTCATCCTCACGGGGAGCTCGCAAGAGGTCCGCCGGGCCGCGGAGGACCTCAAGGGCGTGAAGGGGGTGGTGCAGGGGGAGGTGGCCCTCACCCTCCCCGCCCTGGCCGGAGGACACACCGGGCACCGACATCCCCATCGGGGGGGCCACGCCCCCGGGAGCGGTCAACCGGCGACGAACGGGAAGGACGTGGGCTCCAGGAACTGAACGGCCTCCGGCAGGCCCGCGGCTCGCTTTCGCCGGGTACGGATCAGGACATGGGACCAGGGGTCCCCCTCCAGCGGAAGGGGGTCGAAGGAGTTCCGGGGCCAGTGGGCCCCTTGGGCGATGACCTCCCAGGATTCCACGGCCAACCCGCTTTGCTCCAAGGCCTGGCGAAGTCGGGGCTCCGTCAGCGTTTCCTCCAGGTGAAGCCGTGCCGCCTGGCGGAGGGTCAGGGCCCTCTCCCGGGTGAGCAGGCTGCTGAAGACGAATGGCGAGCCCGGTCGGAGGATCCGGGCCACCTCATCGAACCAGATCCGGGAGTGCGGGACGATGGAGGGGCCGTAGAAGCTGACCACCCCCTGAGCGCTCCGGTCCCGGAGCGGCCAGTGCCGGGGATCCACCTGGGCCAGGGAGACCCGGGAGTAGCAACGATCCTTCCGCAGCGCGGCCTGGGTCGCGTAGAGGCGGGGGAGGTCCGGGTCCAGGCCCACGAAGAGCTCTCGGGAGGCCCCTGGCTGGGTCACCCGTCTCAGGACATGACCTGTGCAGGTGGAGAAATCCACCAACAGGCCCGACAGTCCCCGCACGGTCCCTTCCAGCGTCGTGAGCACCTGCTCCATGGCCCGTTCAGCCTCCGGTGGGAGGGATGCAAGATAGCTCTGCCAGTAGTCGTCATCCGGTTGGCGCTGCAGCAACCCGGGATCCGGGCGCCACTCAGGGTCTTCCGTGGCGGGCTTCCCGAAGACTCCCACCCCTTCCCGGATCGACCAACCGGCGGCGCATTGACGGCACCGGAGGTCCGAGAAGCGTAGCCTTCCCCCGATCTTCTGGAGAGGGAACTGCCGGGACAGGTCACCCCCGCAGCGAGGACAGGACAACACTCGGACCACCCGTTCCAGCATGGTCTCCCCTAGCCCTGCGGTAGGCTTCCTTCTTTGTACCCGCCGCGTCGAGGGCAGATGGGCGGCGCGGGCAAGGCCAAGGCGACCAACTGGCAGCGGGGTTTTCCATCCCCGCCGAAAGGGCCGCCCAGGATGAGCCACAGGAGGGCCACGGCCATTAGCAGGGGAGCCAAGGCGCCTCTCCAGCGGGCATGGGCCACTGGCACGGTGGTCCCACGGGAGTGGGGAAGGGGTTCTCCGGGAGGGCGTACCCTCCCGGCATCGTGGTGGTTCATGGCGTCTCCCGTCTCAGAGTCCCCCATTCTGGTACGTGATGGTGTACCAGGGCTGGACCCCACCACCGCCGTCCATGGGGTTCGTGTTGATCCCCGAGGGGTTGATCCAGCTGGAGTAGCTGGAGATGGAGTTGTCCTGGAAGTTGTAGATGTAGAGCCCGAGCTTGTAGGCGATCTGCTCGGCGTTGTTGTAGATGAGTGCCCGCTCGGTCAGATCGCAGGTCGGAAGCGCGCAGGCGGCCCCTAGCGCCACCTCGTTCGCGAGTGCCTTGTAGGCCCATCCCTGGCAGCCGAGGGTCACCACCATGTTCCATCCGTTGGGCGCGGCAAGCGTGTTCCCGCCCGCACAGGCCGTGACGGTCTTCCCGCCGTAGCCGTAGTACTGCCCGGTCATGGTCATGTTCCCGCCCACCCCGGTCCCGGCCAGGCCCTCCATCACCGCGTTCGCGAAGGTGTAGGTGGAGTCCGGCTGGTAGAGGGGCGCCATGTAATCCGTGGGGTCGGGATAGTCCGGGGCCCATCCCAGGTTGAAGACCGGCTGAGGGTTTTGCCCCGGAGGCAGGTACGAGTTCGTCACCTCCGTGAAGAACGGCAGGTCTTTCGGAACGATCTCGATCTTCCCGCCGGACAGCTTGAACACCTCGTTGGCGAAGAGCGTGTTCTCGATGTCGTAGGTGGGGGCTCCCGTCTGGCCCATCAGCGGCAGGATGCACGGACCCTTGCCCGGGGCCAAGCAACCGTTGCCGGTGGAGAGCGCCTTGTAGATC
>JAJZYB010000046.1 GCA_021806135.1 Thermoplasmata archaeon | reverse complement strand
AGTTCCCGATGTTCTGCGTGGTGAAGAGCATCGCGCCGACCACCTCCCCGGGGAAGTACGAGGAGGGGGTGACGATCCTCAGGAAGTACAGGAAGACGAACGGGACCAGGACCGGCGCCACGGCGGCGGCGGGGTTCCGGGAGATCCAGCGCCAGCCGATGAGACCAAAGGAGTGCAGGAAGTCCCCTCGCAGGGGCTGGACGGGCATCGTCCGACCCAGGCCCGTCATCTCAACGCTCCCGGGCGGACCGGCGCGCCCAGTAGAGGCCGAGGAGGAGCATGAGGCCGGTGGCCAGGGCCAGGCTGCCGGCGGCCAAGAGGACCTGTCCATCGGACAGGGTAAGGATCCCTTCCGCCCAGTCCACCAGCGCGGCCGCCCCGCTGGGAGGGATCACCAGGGCGGCCCACCAGGCGCTGGTCGGGAGGACGAAGAGCGGATAGAAGACCGGGGGTAGGACCCCGAACAGGTTGTAGAAGAGCGTGGCGTACGGCCAGATGGTCCGCATGTCCCGGAAGAAAGTGGAGACGATGTAGCCCACCGAGGAGGCAAAGAGCCAGAGCGCGAAGAGGCCCAACAACAGCGCCAGTGCGCCCCCCGGGGTCAAAGGGTGGAGCACCTCCATCACGGCCGTGAGGAAGAGCACCGGGGGCAGGTAGGCGAGCAGGATCCCGGTGGACATCCCCAGGAAGTAGGATTCCGGGGAGAGCGGGGAAGCGTGGTAGAACTCGTGGAGCTTGTGGTCGAGGCGGATGTAGGCAGCCTCGTTCTGGACCCGCTCCCCCAGCGTGAAGACGGAGAAGACCACGGCGCCGATGAGGGCGAAGGGGAGGTAGTTCGGCGGCGCCAGGAGCTTCACGAAGACCAGGAAAATCACCTGGACGATCATGCTGGTGGCGAGCGCAGGGCCCTCGTGCAGCTGGACCCGGAGCTCGGTGGCGGTGAAGGCCCGCCAGCCCTGCCACCGGGAAAGGGCGAGGACGGCCGGTTCAGCTGTCCTCATGGATGGACCTCCCCACGGTCCGGAGAAAGGCCTCCTCCAAGGTGACCGGCCCCACCGTGGCGGAGAGCTGGAGACGCAGGGCCACCGCCATGATCTCGGGGATCCGCGGAGGATCGGTCACCACGTGCAGGGTCTCTCCTTCCGTCAGGAGGGGACCGAAGCTCGAGAAGGACTCCTTCCACGGAAGCCCCCCGGGGAGGGAGACCCGGATCGTCCCGCCGGACTCCCGTTTGAGGCTCTCGGCGGTCCCCTGGGCGAGGACCAGCCCCCGTTCGATGATGTACACCCGGTCGGAGAGCACCTCGGCCTCGTCCAGGTAGTGGGTGGTCAGGAGGATGGTGGACCCCCGCCGGGTGAGGAGGCGGAGGGACTCCCAGACCCCCCGGCGGGCGAAGGGATCCATCCCGATGGTGGGCTCGTCCAGGAAGAGGAGCGGGGCCTGGGTGGCGATGACGGTGGCCACCATGGTCCGTTGCCGCTGGCCACCGGAGAGGGTGACGTTGAGACGGTTCGCCACCTCCGAGAGGTCCATGAGACCGAGGGCCTCCTCGGTGCGGGCCTTGGCGGTCTCCCGGGCGAACCCCCGGGCGCGCAGATAGGTGTAGACCTGCTCCCGGGGGGTCAGGTGGAAGAAGGGCTTCCCCTCCTGCGGCACCACGGCGATGTTGGGTCGGACCCGTTCGGGGGAGGCCACCACATCCACCCCGAAGACGCTCAATTGCCCGGAGGTGGGGACCAGCAAGGTGGAGGCGATCCGAAGGAAGGTGGTCTTCCCGGCCCCGTTGCGTCCCAGCAGACAGATCCGCTCCCCGGCCCCGACCCGGAGGGAAACGCCGGAAAGCGCGTTCACCTCGGGGGCCCCCCGGCTCCGGTAGGTCTTCCGTACATCTTGGGCGAGGATGGCGTCCGCCGGCATGGAGGACGGCCGCAACCGAGGTCCGCTCTTAACTATGCGTATTCACAAACGGAATGAAGGGGGTGTCGCCGACGGAGGGAGAGGGATCGGTGAGCCGGTGGACGAGCCCCGGCGCTCCCAACGAGCCGGCGGCCGGGGTCACGGTGAGGTCTCGGCGCCCTCGAGGAGGCCGAGCGCACCGGCGAGGGGGAGGTCCTCCCCCGGAGGGTCCCGCCTGTTCCCCGGGTGGATCGGCCGTCCCGCGAACCGTTCGATGTCTCCGGAGTCGATCCCGGGGGGAACGGCGGATCGTTCCTGACGGTGTGCCCCCCGACGACCGTGGTGACGGCCGCGAAGCCGGGGTTCGAGGAACACCAGGACTCGCTGCTGATGGGCACCCTCTGGAGCACCCCTGCAGGATGTTCCGCGGGATCGTCCCCTGGACGACGGCGGCGTTCCCGTGGAGGAGGAAGAGTGGTGCGCTGACCTCGACGTGAGCCGGGCCCGGGGCTCCGGGGCCCCCCGTCCGGGCTCAACCGCCCGGGAGGGCCCGGGCCATGGCCTGGGCCATGGCCACGGCCGCCGAAAGGTTGTGGTGGGAGAGCTGCTCGACGTTGACCCCCAGGGGGACCTTCAGCCGTCGACGACGACGGAAGGCCAGCGCCTGATGCCAGACCCTCAGGGCAAGGGCGATGGACTGGCGCTGGGCTTCCGCCGAACCTCCCCGCAGGAGCCGTTCCTCCACGCTCGGGGGAACGGTGGCCCCCAGCCACCGGACGAACTCCAGGTCGTGGAGATCGGAGATGGGGGCCACGCTCACGATGAGGGTGGCCGCAGGGACCTCGAACTCCCGGCAGAGCCGGTCGTAGCCGGCGAGCAGGGGTTCGAGCTCTCCCGTGTCGAAGAGGATCTGGGTGGTGGAGAACCGACCGCCGCAGAGGGTCTTGGTGAAGAGCCGCTCGGCCTCCCCTTCCCGGGAGGGGAGGCTCACGTTCCCCACGAGCCCCTCCCTCACGTCGTGGGTGCGGTAGAGGTGGTTCAGGATGCCCGAGGCCTCCACCACGCTGGGGCCGGCGTAGCGGCGGAGCCGGCTCGAACCGCCGACCAGGACCACGTTGCGGATCCCCCGAGCATGGACCGTCTCCTGGGCCCATCGCCGGAACGCCCCCCGGGAGGCCAGGTGGACCACGACCTTGTTGACGATGGGGTCCAGGCCCAGGCGGGCTCCGAGCCGGACGGCGAAGTCCCGGGGGTCCGCGGTCCGGTAGAAGGGCTGGCCGTCGTGGTTCTCCTCCAGGACCTCCGGGACGTTCACGGCGCAGAGCCGGGAGATCCCCTGGAGGGAGCGGACCAGGTCGTCCACCACCCGTTCCACGCTGCTCGCAGCGACCCGCCGCGCCGGTGGCACCGGCTCGAACAGCAGGGGGTAGTGGTCCAACCGGTCCAGGAGGGAGCTCACGGGAGGGGCCTTGGGCGTCTTCCTGCCCCGGCCGAGCCTTTAATCGTCCGGCCCCTACCGTTGCATGCCGTGCAACCCCCCACCCGGCCGGAGGGAGAGACCCGGCCCCCCGAAGAGGCTCCCACCCCCGGGAGGCTCCTATCGTTGGCCCCTCCGTGGCCCCGGGAATGGTCCCAACGCCTCGGCCACGAGGCGCTCCGCCGGGGGGCCCGTCTCGAGGTCTTCCGGGTACGTGCGCAGCCGACCCACTGGGCGCTGCGCTGGGTGGTGGGTCGCCGGACCGCGATCCTCCTCACCCCTGGCCCCACGGGGATCTGGGCCGAACTGAGGATACCGGAAGGCAGGCTCCGGCCTGCCCTCGAGGCCCTCCGTCCGGGGGATCCCCTGGTCCCCCTCCTCCGGCAAGCTCCCCGTCGGGGGGGGCATTACCCCCTCGGCACCTGGTTGGACGGGCCTAAGACCCTGCAAAGCCTTCTCGACCTGCTTCGGGTCGCCCTGGGCCCGTGACGACTCCGGAGACGGCGGCCTCCGAGGACCCTTGAGGGCCCGAGGAGGGCCCGACCCGGGTTAAATAGAGGGATTCGGTCCACCGACCGCGATGAAGCTCCTTTTCATCCACGCCGACCACCTGGACTTCGAAGCCCGGCGGCCGGCGGTGAAAGGCCTCCCTCCGCTCGCCCCCGATGCGGCCCGGGGCGAGGCGGACCAGGCCCTGGTGGTCTTCTTCTCCGTGGAGCGGGGGGACCTGGCGGACCCTCCCTCCCTGGTCTCCCGCGCCGTGGAGAACGTCAAGGACGTCCTGGACCAGGTCAAGGCCGAGCGGGTGGTCCTCTACCCGTACGCCCACCTTTCCCAGGACCTCGCCCCTCCCCGGGAGGCACAACACCTCGGGGAGGATCTCCGGGACCGCCTCTCCGCTACCCTCTCGGTCCCGGTCCTCTCCGCCCCCTTCGGGTACTACAAGGCCTTCACGCTCAAGGCGAAGGGACACCCGTTGGCCGAGCTCTCCCGGACCCTCCTCGGAGGGGCGGGCGGCCCCGCGTCCACGGAACCTTCCCCCCACCCTGGAGGGGCCGCTCCCGCGGAGAGTGTCGCGGTGGGGAAGGAGAAGACGCTGGCCTCCTCCTGGGTGGTCCTCACCCCTGACGGGGGGATGACCCCGGCTTCGGCCTTCGA
The DNA here is from genome assembly GCA_021806135.1 of Thermoplasmata archaeon. Classification (GTDB taxonomy): domain Archaea; phylum Thermoplasmatota; class Thermoplasmata; order Lutacidiplasmatales; family UBA184; genus JAKATE01. Next base: position 5,446 of record JAJZYB010000046.1, on the reverse strand, counting down.
CTTTTCCGGGGAGGAGGACTTCGCCGCCTTCTACCGCTACGAGACCGGAGGGTCTCGGCAGGCCGGCCAGGAGCCGGCCCACGTCCGGCTGATGCGGGAGATGGAACTGGTGGACTACGAGCCGGGCTCGGATGCCGGCAACTTCCGCTGGTACCCCCGGGGGCAGATGATGAAACGGCTCCTGGAAGAGCAGTGTTCCCGGCTCATGGCCAGGGCGGGGGCGATGCGGGTGGAGACCCCGATCATGTACGACTTCGACCACCCGGCGTTGCGCCGCTATCTGGACCGCTTTCCGGCCCGTCAGTACGTGGTACGCTCGGAGGAGAAGGAGTATTTCCTCCGGTTCGCGGCCTGCTTCGGCCAGTACCTCATCTTCCACGACATGGTGATCGGCCGGAAGGACCTTCCCGTCCGGCTCTACGAGCTCACCCACTATTCCTTCCGGCGCGAGCAGACGGGGGAGCTCTCCGGTCTGCGCCGGCTCCGGACCTTCACCATGCCGGACATGCACACGGCGGTGGCCGACGTGGAGCAGGCCAAGGAGGAGTTCCGACGTCAGTTCGCCCTCTGCCGGGCCTGGATGGCCGATCTGGGGGTCCCTTACCAGGCGGCCCTGCGCCTGGTGAAGAGCTTCTTCGAGGAGCACCGTCCGTTCGTCCTGGACCTCGTCCGGGAGTTCGGCCGCCCCATCCTGCTCGAGCTCTGGGAGGAGCGGTTCTTCTACTTCGTGATGAAGTTCGAGTTCCATCCCCTGGACACCCAGGGGCGGGCCGCCGCCTTGTCCACGGTGCAGATCGACGTGGAGAACGCCGAACGCTTCGGGATCGGGTACACCGACCGGGATGGTGCCCGGAAGACCCCCCTCCTCCTCCATGCCAGCATCCCCGGGGCCGTGGAGCGGAACGTCTACGCCCTCCTGGAGGACCAGGCCCGCCGGATGGCCCGGGGGGAGAAGCCTCAGTTCCCCTTCTGGCTGGCCCCGACGCAACTGCGCATCCTGCCGGTCTCCGACCCTTTCCTCCCCGGCGCCCTCGCCCTCGCCCAGGAGATCACGGGGGCCACCGGGGCCCGGGTCGATGTCGACGACCGCGACGAGGGGATCTCCCGGAAGATCCGGGACGCCGAGCGCGCCTGGGTCCCCCTCGTGGTGGTCTTTGGGGAACGGGAGGCCCGGGGGGACCCGCTCTCGGTCCGGGGACGCGATGGCCGGTCCCGCCCCCTTTCCCGGGAGGAGATCCTGGCGGAGATCCGACGGGAGCAGGGCGAGTTCCCGCAAGCCCCGCTACCGGAGCCTCCACGCCTTTCCGTCCGCCCCGTCTTCCGGGGCTGACCCAACCTCCCCGGCGGGGGTGGACCCGGGAACGGCAACCTCTTCCTCCCCTTCCCCCTCCCCTCCCCGTGAGCCTTCTTTCGGCGGACCTTGCCCTGGGACGCCAACGCCTCTACTTCCACACGTCCGAGACCATGCCCGAGCTCCTGGACCGCTCCGTGGATGTGGTGGTCACGAGTCCTCCCTACAACCGGGGGAAGCACTACCATCCGGGCTACTCCGACCGGCAGTCGCAGGATGCCTACCTCTCCCTGCTGGACCGGGTCTTCCGGGAATGCTACCGGGTGCTGAGAGCCGGCGGGACCTTCTTCCTCAACGTCGGGGACAGCGGAACGGACCAGGGGAAGGCCGAGTCCGTGGTCCGGACGGCCCAGGGGGCTGGCTTCCACCGCCACCAGACCCTCATCTGGGTGAAGTCTCTCCTGGGACGGGGACACTTCACCCCGGTCCGGGGGGAGCGGAACTTCTCCAACGTCTTCGAGTACGTCTATGTCCTCGTGCGGGACCCCCCGCCCCGGCTCAACGTGCTGAGGGTGGGGATCCCCTACGCCGACAAGTCCAACGTGGGGCGCTACCGCTCCTCCGACCTCCGGGATGCCGGGAACGTCTGGTTCATCCCCTACTCCGAGACGACCGGGGCGAGCGTGAAGAAGGGCCACGAGGCCCCCTTCCCCGTGGAACTACCCCTGCGGGCCATCCAATGCGTTCCGGGGGCCGCGCGGGTCTTGGACCCGTTCGCGGGCACGGGAGCCACCCTCGCCGCCGCAGAGGCACTCGGGGTCGAGGGGGTCGGTTATGAGGCCTTCCCCCGGCGCGAGGTGATCCGGCGACGGCTCGAGACCCTCATCTCGGTCCCCCCGGTCATCCTCCTCCCGGAGCTGGAGCGGGCGGTGCGTACCCTGGGCACGCTCCTCCCACCCGACGAACCGGGAGGGGGTCCCGCCCTTCCCCCGGGAGCCCGCTGGGACGAGGCCCGCAGCGTCCTTCGGCGACTCCGTTCCGAGAAGGGTCCGGGTGGACCGGCCCCTCCGACGGAGGCGCCGCGCCAGCGGCAGAGACCCGGGGCATGACCCCCGGGTCCGGGCGAGCTGGACCCACACCTCCGGGCGTGGGGGCCCACTCCTGGCGCGCGGGCCGGGAAGGCCTACCGGAGGCTCCTACGTCGGACAGCGGCCAGGACCGGCGGTGCGCCCCGGGGAGGAGCGAGCCCCTTCTCGCAGGCCCTTTCGAAGGCCTCGAGGCCAGGGCGGAAGTCCCCCAGGAGGGATTTGGTCACGTACACGTGAGGCGTCTCTCCCCCGGGGAGCCCCGGGAACGCCTTTCCCTCCCGGGTCTCCTTCCGGTAGAGCGCGTACTCCGGCTCGGGAAGGAACCAGAGCAGCGTGTCATCCGTTCCCTGGGCCCCCCGGTCCCCCCGGGGATACGTCTTGAGGCCCAGGTGGCGCTCCACGGCGTCCGGGATGTTGAAGAGCATCTTCTCGGTCAACTGGGCCACGTCGACCACCCGGTTCGCCGTCATCTCCCCGCTCAGGAGCACCGCGGATCGGTGCATCCCCACCACCCGGGCGACCCCGGGTCCCCGGTCCAGGAAGGCGATCCCCCGGGCGGGACGGGTCAGGGAGGCCAGATCCTCCGCCCGGCAACCGAGCAGTTCGGCCACCTCCCCCGGGAGCTGGGCGGTGCACCAGCTCGGATGGATCGCCTTCAGGATCACCCAGTTCGGCCCGGCCATGATGGTTGACGGTTTCCTGGGTTAATAAGGTTCCTTGTAACCCCAAGAGAGGTCGTTCGATGGACCTCCCTCCCCCGGGATCCTCCATCGGGGCGGGACCTTGTACCCACGTACGAGGTACGGGAGGAGCAGGGGGAGGGTGTCGGTGAGGGCCACCAGGTCCGCGCGGTCCCAGACCTCCCGACGGGAGGCGTTCAGGGCCACCCCGGTCCCCACCCGGGGGAACACCCGGGCGTCCGCGGGCCCATCCCCCACGTGGGCCACCGCTCCCGGACGAAGGCCCTCGCGACGCAACAAGGCCCCCAGGGCGCGGACCTTGTCCACATGCAGGTGGTCCCGCGGCTCCAACCGACCGGACCGGATCTCCTGGGGCACCCCGGCCCAGAGATCGAACCCGTAGCGCTGCGCGTACCACCGGGAGACCCATTCAGGGTTATGCGTGAGGAGCCCGACCCGCTGTCCCCGGGCGTGCAGTTGACGGATCGTCGGGCCGATGCCCTTCATCCGGGGGGTCCGGGCCAGGAGACGGAGGAGGCGGGAGACCGGAACCCCACGCGCCAGGCTGAGCAGCGCCAGCAGGTGCTCGTCCTCGCCCCGCTCTCCCCGCCGGAAGGCTTCCTGGGCGGCCTCATACTCCGACCTGCGGCCGAGCCGGCGGGCCAGATATTCCCAGCCGTGCTCGCGGGTAAGGGTCCCGTCCACGTCGAAGGTCACCAGCCGGATGGGGGCCCCGGGCCAGGGGGGCGGATCGATCGTCCCTCCCTCCCCTTGTGGAGGCCGCTTCCCCACCCTTGCCGTCACCCTCCCTCCCGGGAACCGGCGGAGGAGGGGGGCAAGTCGTTGCGGAAAAGGGCCCGGAGCCCCTTGAGGATCCGCTGGAAGCCCTGCCAGTCTTCGGGGGAGATCTCCGTGAGCGAACGCTGGACCCCCTCCCGGAGCAACCGGGCCATGATCTCCGCCTTGCGTTCCCCCGCCGGGGTGATCCGCAACGGCACCAGGCGCCGGTCCTTCGGGTCATGGCCCCGGACCACCCAGCCCCGGGATTCCAGCTCGTTCAGGGCGTGGGTCACGGAGGGGAGGGTCACCCCGAGCTCCCCGGCGAGGCGACCCGGGGTGGCGGGAGAGAGCCGCCTCAGGTGGAAGAGGACCCAGAACTGGGAGAGCGTCAACCCCTCCCGCCGGAGCCGGTGGGCGAACTCCCGGTGGAAGCGCGAGACCACCTCCACGAGGGTGCTGGTGAGCTCGGCGACGAGAGCCGGGCCGGGAGCCGGTCCCCCAGGAAGCAGGTGGCCGGCGGTGGGACCCGTCATCCCCCCGGAAGATCGTTAGGAGAGGTTAAGGGTTGAGGAGGTCGAAGGACCCTCCCCCCGCCTGGGCCCGAGGCCGGTCGGACCGCGACGAGCGGACCCTTGAAGTCTCCTGGGCCCCTCAGGAGGCTGTGTCCCCTCCTCCCGACCGGTCCCTGCGGCGTCTGCCCGGGTTGCCCGCCCCTCCCCTGGACGCCTCGCAGCAGCGGAGGGAACGCGCCGCCCGGGAGCACCCCACGGTGGCCTACGAGCCCACCCCCCTGGGGGTACCCGCCTGGACCGTCTCGGGACCCCGGGGCAACCGCTACCGGGTCCTCCTTCCGGAAGCCCCCTCCCGGGAAGGCGCCCAATGCTCCTGCCCGGATTTCCTCACCCGAGGCTTGGGAACCTGCAAGCACGTGGAAGCCACCTTGGCCTACCTGGCCCGTAACCCCTTGGGTCCCCGCCCCCAGGAGGAGCCCTCCCCACCCCCCGTCCTCTGGCCGGTGGTGGAGGAGGCCTACGAAGAACTCCTCCGGGAAGAGGCGCCCGGGCCCACCGGGCCGGACCGGGCGTTCGAGCGGAAGTGGCGGAGCCTCGGGAACCGTTGGCTCCGTGACCCATAGGGAGCGCGCCGGAGGGTCCCGCGGGCGCGGGACCCCCGGAGCACGGGGAAGGGAAAGGGTTCAGGCGACGCCGAAGCCCGGCTGGGACTTCAGCGCCCGGATCCGGTAGTACTCCGCGTCGACGATGACCTCGCCGTTGATCCCCATGGTGTCGATGGTCTTCTGCTTCAAGGCCACCGTGCCCTTGGCCTTCTGCCAGTCCGGGATCGCGACAGAGAACTTCTTCTCCACCTCGGTCCGGTAGATGGGGCCGCTGTTGTAGCTGCAGAACGGGATGATCCGGCCATCGGGGACCGCGTAGTGGATATCGCAGCGCATGAGGCGCTGGATATCGTAGTCGTACGCGTCCTGGAAGTGCATGTTCCCGATGTAGAGGGCCCTCCAGGCGAACTTTCCCACGGCGTCCTTGTTCCCCTCGGTGAAGATCCCGGCGATGACCTTGAGGAAGTTCTTCTGGTTGACGCCCTCGGGG
>JAJZYB010000013.1:32107-42835 GCA_021806135.1 Thermoplasmata archaeon | reverse complement strand
CTACCAGGCCAAGGTGCTCAAGGTGAACGTGAAGATCGGGATCGCCGGGAAGATCGCCACCGTGCGCTTCCGCAAGGACTTCTCGGCGGAGGACATCGGGTCCCGGGCGGGGGTGTTCTGATGGGAAAACGCATCATCCCTCGCCGGCGGGGAGCCGGCACGCCCCCCTACCGTTCCCCCAGCCACCGTCACCACGGCGCGGTGAAGCTCCCGGACGCCCGGGAGCCGGGGGAGGCCACCATCCGCTCGTTGGTGCACGCCCCTGGACGGAGCTCCCCGGTGGCGGAGGTGGAGACGCCGGAAGGGCGGATCTACCGGCTGATCGCCAACGCGGGTTCGGCCACGGGGGACCCGATCACCCTCGGCGTCGGTCCGGTGGCCCGGGGGTCGGTGCTGACCCTGGAGGACATCCCGGACGGCACCCTCGTCTCCAACATCGAGGTCCAGCCCAACGATGGCGGCAAGCTGGTCCGTTCGGCCGGGGCCTCCGCCTTAGTGGTGGCCCACCGCTCCGAGGAGGTGACCCTGCAGTTGCCCAGCGGTCACTTCAAGGCCTTCGCCCCCCGGTGCCGGGCCCAGGTGGGACCCGTGGCCGGCGGGGGCCGGGGCGACCGCCCGTTCGTCAAGGCCGGCAAGAAGGTCCTGGCGTACCGCTCCTTGGCCAAGGCCCCGTTCAAGGTGCGCGGCGTGGCCATGAACCCGGTGAACCACCCCTTCGGGGGAGGGGCGCACCAGCACGTGGGACGCCCGAGCAGCGTCTCCTACGGGACCTGGCCCGGGGCGAAGGTGGGCCGCTACGGCAAGCGGCCGAAGCAGCGTCGGCGCGGGTCCCGGAAGAGGAGTTCGTAGGGAGGGAGCATGGCGAAGCGTACGCGCAAGAAGGGAGCGGAGCTCCGGAAGAAGAAGGAGTTCACGCTCCGGGGGAAGACCCTGCCGGAACTGGCGGCCCTTCCGTTGCCGGAGCTCGCCAAGCTCCTCACCTCCCGGGCCCGGCGGACCCTCACCCGGGGGTTCAACGCCGACCAGCAGATCCTGATCCAGCGCTTGAGCGAGGCGCCGTCCGGCGGGAAGGCCGTGCGCACGCACAACCGCGACGTGCTGGTGCTGCCCGCCTTCGTGGGGAAGCGCGTGGCGATCTTCTCCGGCAAGGAGTTCCGGGACGTGGAGATCCGGCCGGAGATGATCGGGCACTATCTAGGGGAGTTCTGCCTGACGCGGAACTTCTCGAAGCACTCCGGCCCCGGGGTGGGGGCCACGCGGAGCTCGAAGTTCATGCCGTTGAAGTGAGGGGGAGGAGATGAAGGGATACACGTACGCTGGGAAGAAAGGGAAGGCGGTGGCCCGCGCCCGGGGCCTGGAGATGCACATCTCCCCCAAGAAGACCTACGAGGTGCTGAACGCCATCCGGGGTCGCACGCTGGAGGAGGCCCGCAGCTTCCTCGAGGAGGTGGCGGCGCTCAAGCGCCCGGTGCCGTTTAGGCGCTACAACCAGGAGGTGGCCCACAAGCCCCAGGCGGGGCCGGGGCGCTTCCCGGTGAAGGTGGCCGAGCGGGTGCTGGAGGTCCTCGGGAACGCCGAGGCCAATGCCGAGTACGAAGGGATGGACACGGACCGGCTGGTGGTGGAGGTGGCCGCCGCGGCCCGGGGGCAGATCCTGAAGGCCGTGATGCCCCGGGCGCACGGCCGGGCCACGAACTGGAACGAGCAGACCACGCACGTGGAGATCGTGCTGGCCGAGCGGGAGAAGTGAGCATGGCCCAGGAACGCAAGTTCATCCAGGAGGGCTCCCACCGGGTGCTCCTGAAGGATTTCCTGGTCTCCCAGGCGCAGCGGGCGGGCTTCGGCGGGTTGGACATCCAGCGGACCCCCATGGGGACCCGGATCACCCTCATCTGCGAGCGGCCGGGGATCATCATCGGCCGACGGGGGGAGTTCATCAAGCAGCTCACCAGCACCCTCGCCAACGACTACGCGGTGGACAACCCCCAGATCGAGGTGCTGGAGGAGAAGCGTCCGAACCTGAACGCCCAGCTCATGAGCGAGAAATTGGCCTCCACGCTGGAGCGAGGGTGGCACTTCCGCCGGGCCGGGCACTCCACCGTCCGTCGGATCATGGAGAGCGGGGCCCGGGGCTGCCAGGTGGTCCTCTCCGGCAAGCTCACCGGCGAACGGCACCGCACCGAGCGGTTCAAGGCCGGGATGATCAAGTACTGCGGACAGGCCTCGCTCTACGACATGGACCGGGGGTTCACCCAGGCCAAGCTCAAGCCGGGCGTCATCGGCGTCACGGTCTGGATCATGCACGCCGACGCGCGGATGCCGGACGAGATCAAGATCAAGGCCCCCTCGGGGGAGGTCATCCCGGTGGTGGTCCCCACGCCGCCCACCTTGCCCCCTGAGGAACCCCCGCTGGAGGGGGCGGAGGTCCCCAGCCCGTGACGCTCCTGCGGACCCGGGAGATCCGGGAGATGACGGACGACGCGCTCGCCAAGAAGGTGGTGGACCTGGAGAACGACCTGCTGCGTGAGCGGGGGGTGGCCGCCATGGGAGGCGCTCCCCCATCGCCCGGCAGGCTCCGGGCGCTTCGGACGAACCTGGCCCGCGCCCTCACCATCCAGCACGAGCGGCGGCTGGGGCTCAAGGTGGTGGTGCGCGAACGGCGGTTCGTCGGTTCCGAGGGACCCGAGGACGCATGACGATCCGGGAGGCGAGGCCCTCGGACCTCATGGGGGAGTTCATCGGACAGGAGTTGACGGTGCTCTCCGCTCCCGGGATCGTCCCCCTCCCCTTCCGGGGCCGCGTGGTGGATGAGACGAAGCAGATGTTCTACGTGCTCCCGCCGGGCTCCCGACGGGCCCGGGGGATCCCCAAGGAGGGGCTCCGGGCGCGCTTGGACCTCGGATCGGAAGAGATACCCTTAAGCGGAGAGGGGCTACGGCTGCGCCCCGAAGACCGGATCAAGCGCCTGGCCCCCCGGGGCCGGGGGCGACGAGCATGAGCAGTCCTTCCGAGAAAGTGGGATCGCCGCGCGGCCGCCGGGCCCCGGCCCGGCCGGCCTCCCCGAAGGCGCCGAGCCCCCGGAAGGAGGCCGGTCCCGTGGAGACCCTCCGGGCCCGGGACATCGGCCTCGATGTCCGGCTCCCGAAGGAGAGCTGTTCGGACGGGAAGTGCCCCTTCCACGGCCACGTGAAGGTACGCGGGCAGGTGCTCGAGGGTCTGGTGGTCTCCGCGAAGATGCAGGGGACGGTGGTGGTGAGCCGGACCGTCCTGAACTACGTGAGCAAGTACGAGCGTTATGCCAAGCGGCGGCACCGTTACCTCGCCCACGCGCCGCCGTGCCTCAAGATCGTCGAGGGCCGGCGGGTCCGCATCGCCGAGACCCGTTCGTTGGCGAAGAACGTGAGCTTCGTGGTGGTGGCGGACCTGGGCCGCGGGGACCTGGGCACGTCGGGGGAGGAGCCCGTGGTGGCCCGACCGGTCAAGGAGCCCGCGGTGGCGGAAGCGCCCCGGGAGGCCCCGCCGTGAAGGGATTGGCGGGACGCCGGGGCCGGGGGCTTCCCAAGGGGGCCCGGCTGGACTGCGCGGACAACACCGGCGCGAAGGTGGTGGAGATCATCGCCGTGCGGAATTGGCACGGGCATCACCGGCGCTATCCCCGGGCCGGTATCGGAGACCTGGTGATCGTCTCCGTGAAGAAGGGGACCCCTGAGATGCGTCGGCAGGTGCTCCACGCGGTGATCGTCCGGAGCCGTTCCCCCGTGCACCGGGCCGACGGCATGCGGCTCATCTTCGAGGACAACGCCGCCGTGATCACCACCGAGACCGGCGAGACGAAGGGCTCCCAGATCAAGGGCCCGGTGGCCAAGGAGGCGGCGGAGCGCTGGCCCCGCATCGCGGCGGCCGCCTCCATGATCGTCTGAGGAAGACCATGGTGGAGACAAGTTCCCGGCAACCCCGGCGGCAACGGAAGGCCCAGTTCAACCGCCCGGTGCACCGGCGTGGGATGGTGATGGTGCTCCCGCTCTCCAAGGAGCTGAGGAGCCGATACCACCGCCGACGGCTCACGGTGCGCAAAGGGGACACGGTCCGGGTCCTCGCCGGGTCCTTCGTGGGCCGGGAGGAGCGCGTGGCCCGGGTGGACCGCCGGAACCGCCGCCTCGTCCTGGACAACGTGACGCTCCGAAAGGCGGACAAGAAGCTCCAGCAGCTTCCGCTCAACCCCGGGCACCTGCTCCTCACCCGGCTGAACCTCTCCGACGCCTGGCGCCGCCGGGTGCTCCACGCCCCCGAACCGGCTCCCGAGGAGGAGGCACCGACCGAGGCCGCCACGGAAACCCCCAGTGCGCCCACGACCAACGCCGCCCCCGCGCCGGAGAAGGAGGACTGATCCGATGCCGTTCCGTATGAAACGGGCCGCCAGCCCCCGGACCTGGCCGGTGCCCCGCAAGGGGACCAAGTGGATCCAGCGTCCCAGCCCGGGACCGCACCCCCAGGAGGAGAGCCTCCCGGTGCTCCTGGTGCTCCGGGACCTCCTTCAGGTCGTGCGCTCCCAGCGGGAGGCGCGCATCCTGCTGAGGGAAGGGAAGGTCCGGGTGGACGGCAAGGTGGTGAAGGACCCGGCCCGGGGGCTCGGGCTCATGGACGTCCTCAGCCTGGGGGCCCCGGCGGTCCAGGACTACCGGGTGCTCAAGGACAAGCGGGGGAAGCTCCGGCTGCTCCCGATCCCCCACGCCGAGGCCTCCTTCAAGCTCGGACGCGTCCGGGGGAAGCACACCGTCCCCGGAGGGAAGGTCTCGCTCTCGCTCCACGATGGCCGCAACGTCCTCGTCGCCCCGGACACCGAGTTCCGGGTGGGGGACACGGTCCGGCTGGAGCTCCCCGGCCAGAAGGTGCTCGAGCGGCTGCCCCTCACCGCGCAGGCGCTGGCCTACATCGCCGGGGGGAGCCACGTGGGGGAACTGGCCCGGGTGGAGCGGGTGGAGGTCCTCACCTCCTCCCAGGCGAACCGCATCCACTTCAAGGAGGGGTTCTTCACCATCAAGGATTACGTCTTCGTGGTGGGCCAGGACCGGCCCCAGGTGACGTTGCCGGAGGGGCTCGGGCCATGAGCGGATCGCTCCCCGCCGCCTCCCCGACGCCCCCGACCCCGGCGGCCAGCCCCGGATCGGACCACCCCATGCGGCGGTTGCGGCTGCTGAAGGTGGTGGTGAACATCGGAGTGGGGGAGGCCGGGGAGCGACGGACGAAGGCCGAGCGGGTCATCACCATGCTCACCGGCCACAAGCCGGTCTCCACCCGGGCCAAGTCCACGAACCGGGACCTGGGGACGCGCCTGGGGATGGAGATCGGGGCGAAGGTGACGCTCCGGGGGAGCGACGCGGACGCGTTCCTGCGACGCGCGCTGAAGACCCGGGAGGACCAGCTGGACCCGGACAGCGTGGACCGGGCCGGGAACTTCGCCTTCGGCGTGCCGGACTACACGGACTTCGACGGCATGAAGTACGACCCGAAGATCGGGATCTACGGGCTCGACGTCTGCGTGGAGCTCGCCCGGCCCGGTGTCCGGATCCGGGCGCGGAGCCGGTCCCCCCGACCGCTCCCCCGGCGGCAGCGGCCGAACCCGCAGGAGACCCGGCGTTTCCTCGAGCAGGCCTTCGGCGTCAAGTTCCTGGAGTGAGGAGGAGCCGTGAAACCCAAGAGGATGTTCGGACGGAAGCTGGGCTGCTCCCGATGCGGGCGCAAGCGGGGCATCGTGCGACGCTACGGGCTCCACTTCTGCCGTCAATGTTTTAGGGAAGTGGCCATGGACTTGGGCTTCCGCAAGTACCAGTAGGAGGGAGACGATGCGGCAGGACCTTTTGAACGACGCCCTAGTCACGCTCAGGAACGCGGACGACCGCGGGAAGGAGACCGTGACCATCGCCCCGGTCTCCCGGCTGGTGGGGAACGTCCTGGGGATCCTCAAGGAGAACGGGTTCGTCAAGGAGTTCACCTACGTGGAGAACGGGCGGGGAGGCTCCTACGAGGTGAGCTTGAGCCGGCGGATCAACGCCTGCGGGGTGGTCCGCCCCCGGGCCGCCCTCTCCGTCTCCGATCTGGAACGCTACGAGAGCCGGTTCCTTCCGGCCCAGGACTTCGGGCTGCTCATCCTGACCACGAACCAGGGGGTCTTGAGCCACGCCAAGGCCCGGGAGCTGGGCCTCGGGGGGAAGGTGCTCGCGTATGTCTACTGAGGACGCTCCCTCCGTCACGCTCCCCCTGCCGAAGGGGGTCCGGGTGAAGGTTCTGGACGGCTCGGTGGTCGCGGAGGGCCCGAAGGGCAAGGTCTCCCGGCCCTTCCCGGGGAACGTGTTGGACCTTTCCGTGGAGAAGGATGTCCTCCGCCTGACGCTGAAGCTCCCGCCCCGCAAGCGCACCGGCGCCCTGCTGGGGACATGGAAGAGCCACCTGGCGAACCTCGTCCTGGGGGCCGAGAGGGGGTTCGAGGCCCGGGCCAAGGGGGTGGCGGCCCATTTCCCCATGAAGCTCTCCGCCCGGGACGGGGGTGTGGTCATCGAGAACTTCCTGGGCGAGAAACATCCCCGGCGGTCGTCGCTGGTGGGAGGCACCACCGCCACGGTCCAGGGAGAGGAGATCCTCCTGGAAGGGCCGGACCTGGAGGCGGTGGGCCAGTCCGCCGCGAACCTGGAGCGGGCGACGCACATCCGCAACTATGACCCGAGGGTCTTCCAGGATGGCATCTACATCACGCTGAAGCCCCGCCCCAAGGAGGCCCCATGAGCCCGGAGGAGACGCCGGCCCCGGAGGCACCGGCGACGAAGCCGGCCGCTGCGAAGCCCCTCCGCGCCCGCAGGGCGACGAAGAGCGAGCCGGCCGAGAGACCGGAAGGGGAGGCGAAGAACACCCCCCCGGAGGCCCCCCAGACTCCCCGCCGGGCGGAGCTCGCCCCGGGAGAGGTCCGACTCCTTTCGGTCCGTAGCGCGCGCAAGCGCCGAAGGCCGAAGTTCGTCCGGCAGCAGACCCACCGGTACCTACGGATCCGCCGGCGGGGCTCCTGGCGGGCGCCCCGGGGCGTCCAGTCCAAGCAACGGCGGCACTATGGCTACCGCCCCACCGTGGTCTCGGTGGGATTCGGGAGCCCCCGGGCGATCCGGGGGCTGACGCCCGGAGGGTTCCGGCCGGTCCGGGTGGAGACGGCCCGGTCCGTGGAGGGGCTGAACCCGAAGCGGGACGCCGCCATCATCGCCCACGGGGTGGGCGTGCGCAGGCGCCTCGTCCTCGAGGAGCTGGCCCGCCGGCGGGGCCTCAAGGTGCTGAACCCGATCTTCAAGGAGGACCAGGAGGAGAAGGGGACATGACGAGCCTGGTGAACCAGCGGCGCATGGCCGCCTCGATCTTGAAGTGCGGGGAGAACCGGGTCTGGATCGACCCGACCAACGCGGAGGACCTCCTGGACGCGGTGACCCGGGACGACGTCCGCCGGGCCATCCACGTGGGGCTCATCCGCCGGCGGCCCAAGCTGGGGGTCTCCCGGGTCCGGGCCCGCCAGCGGGCCGAGGAGGTCGCCCGGGGACGGCACCGGGGACCGGGTTCCCGCAAGGGCCATCCCACGGCGCGCCTGCCGGGGAAGGAGCGCTGGATCCGGAGGATCCGGCCCCAGCGCAAGCTCTTGGCGGAGCTCCGGGACCAGAAGCGGATCACCCCCGCCATCTACCGGGAGTATTACCGGAAGGCGAAGGGCGGCATGTTCCGCAGCCGCAACCATCTTCTGCTCAACCTGCGCCTGGCCGGGGCCCTCCCGGCGGAGAGTTGACCATGGCTCACGGACCGAACTACAAGGTGAAGTTCCGCCGACGGCGGGAAGGGAAGACCGACTACCGGCACCGCCTGAAGCTCCTCAAGAGCGAGAAGCCGAGAGCCGTGGTCCGCTTCAGCCACCGCCGGGTGGTGGTCGCCCTGGAGACCTTCCACCCGGAAGGGGACCGGGTGCTCGCCTCGGCGGAGAGCCGGGAGCTGACCCGGGTGGGCTTCCCCCCGCACTCGCTCCAATCCACCCCCGCCGCCTACCTGACCGGCTACCTCGCCGGGCTCCGGGGGAAGGCGAACGGGTTCCCGGAGGCCGTCTTGGATGCCGGGCTCCTGCGCCCGAGCCGGGGCGGCCGCCTGCTGGGGGCGCTCAAGGGGCTCCTGGACGCCGGCATGGAGATCCCTCACGGCGAGCCGGGGTTCCCGGGAGCCGACCGCCTCGGCGGGAGGCACCTGAAGAGCCCGTTGCCCGAGAGCGTGGAGACCTACCGGGGCCGGCTCCAGCCGGTGCTCCCGAAGGAAGGGGGGAAGGACTGATGGCCGCATCCGCGCAGCGGTTCGCCTCGGAGCGGCCCCCCCCGCCGCCCTGGGTCCCCCGGACCGAGCTCGGCCGCCGGGTCCTGCGGGGGGACATCACCACGCTCCCGGACGCGCTGCACAGCGGGCTTCCCCTGAAGGAGGTCCAGATCATCGATGCCTTGCTCCCCAACCTCCACGACGAGGTGCTGGACGTGAACATGGTCCAGCGGATGACCGACTCCGGCCGCCGGTTCAAGTTCGCGGTCACCGTGGCCGTGGGGAACGGCGACGGGTTCGTGGGCATGGGCCGGGCCCGGGGCCGGGAGGTGGGCCCCACCATCCGGCGGGCCATCGACCACGCGAAGCTCCACCTGGTGGAGGTCTTCCGGGGATGCGGGAGCTGGGAATGCGGCTGTTACCGTCCCCACACGCTCCCCTTCGCCGTGGTGGGCCGGTGCGGCTCGGTCTCCGTGACCTTCAAGCCCGCGCCCCGGGGGGTCGGGCTGGCGGTGGGAGACGTGGCGAAGCCCCTGCTCCGGTTCGCCGGGATCGTCGACGCCTGGGGATTCACCGATGGGCACACGAAGACCACCGTGAACTACGCCCAGGCCGCGTTCCAGGCCCTGCGGAACCTCTCGGAGATGCGGATCCCGTCGACGGACCGGGAACGCCTCAAGATCGTCTCGGGCCTCACGGGAAGCTCCATCCTGCCCCCGAAGGAACCCTTCACCCCGGGGGGCCCCCGGGGACGGGGGGGACGGCCCGGCGGCCGACGCGGAGGACCCGGCCGGGGCCCGCCGCGCCCCGGTCAGCGGGGTCCGCCCTCCTCCGGGTCGGGAGGTTCCCGATGAGCTGGGCCGTGGTCCGGATCCGGGGAAGCCTCCATGCCCAGACCCCCATCGTGGAGACCCTTAGGCTCCTCCACCTCACCCGGGCGAACCACGTGGTCATCCTCCCGGAGCGCGACGGGCTCAAGGGGATGGTCCACCGGGTCCAAGGGTACGTCACCTACGGCCCGGTGAAGGCGGAGACCGTGAAGCTGCTCCTGACGGAGCGGGGAGTGACGGACGACGGCTCTCCCGTGAAGGCGGATGCGATCCCGCCGTCGCTGGGGGTGAAGGACCTGGACTCCCTGGCCGAACAGGTGCTCAAGGAGGGGACGTCCTCGGTCAAGGGCCTGAGGCCGCTGTTCCGGTTGAAGCCTCCGAGGGGGGGTTGGGGCTCCACCAAGAAGCCCTATGCGCTCGGGGGGTCCCTCGGCTTCCGTCCGGCCGGAGCGAAGCGGGACATGGACGAGGTCATCCGGCGGATGGTGTAAAGGGAGGGAACGTGCCGTCCAAGACGAGGAAGTACCGGGGGAGCCGCACCCATGGGCGCGGGATCAAGGCGGGCCGCGGGGCCGGCAAGCAGGGGGGCCGGGGGAACGCCGGGCTCCACAAGTACAAGTTCAAGAGCATGCTCATCTACGCGCCGGACCACTTCGGCCGGCACGGGTTCAAGCGCCCGCCGGCGGTGCAGCAGTTCCCGGTCGCCGTGAACGTGGGGGAACTGGAAGGGCTGGTCCCGCTGCTCAAGGCCGGCCAGGCGTTCCGGGAGGAAGGGGGCGCCGCGGTCGCCGACCTCTCCCGGATCGGGGTGGAGCGGCTCCTGGGCGGGGGGAAGCCCCGGCGTCCGTGGAAGGTCTACGTCCCCCATGCCTCCGCCCACGCCAAGGAGAAGGTGGAGGTCCTGACGGCCCCGCCCGAGGGACCGGCCTCCCCGGGACCGTAGCCGATGGACCGTGGGGCGCCCGGCCCGGAGAGGTCCGGCAGGGGCTGGGGCGCCGCGCCACTAGGGGTCCGTCCCGTGGGTCGGGGTCCCCGGGTCTCGTCCGTCGGTAGAGTATATAACCCCCGCACCGGGTAGGCGGCCGCGATCCCCGGAGGAGCGTAGTTGGCCGAGGAGGAGGTCCCCCGAGACTGGCGGAGCGTCCCGTTCTTTGTCGTCCTGGGAGCTCTGTTGCTGTACCTGTTCTACATCTGGTACCACCCGACGCTGGCGGCCGTCCTCATCACCGGGATCCTGCTCTTCCTCACCTTCGGATTGGTCCTCCTCCTCATCACCTACGACGGGGACAAGTCCCGGCTCTACGGGTGGAAAGGGCTCACCCAGCGGCTCCCGGCGGTGACGAAGCCATCCGGGCACGTTCACTTCCGGACCAAGCTCCTCTGGACGCTCTCGGTCCTCCTGCTGTACTTCCTGCTCACGAACATCTTCATCTACGGGATCGACCAGGCCAGCACCGTCGACCTGTTCGCCGCCTACCGGGCCATCCTCGCCGGGGCCCAAGGGACGCTCATGAACCTGGGGATCGGGCCCATCGTCACGGGGTCCATCATCATGCAGCTCTTCGTGGGGGCGAAG
>JAJZYB010000013.1:0-32097 GCA_021806135.1 Thermoplasmata archaeon | reverse complement strand
ATCATCAACCTGGACCTCACCAACGACGAGGACAAGGGGATGTACCAGGGGGCCCAGAAGATCCTGGTCCTGGTGATGATCATGGTGGAGTCCATCCCGCAGGTCTTCGGCTACCTGTTCCCCGCCACCACCTTCGTGAGCGCGCTGAACACCTTCTCCCCCGGGAACGGAACCTTGCTCGCGGACACCATCATCATCGCCCAGGTGGCCTTCGGCAGCTACCTGGTCTTCCTCATGGACGAGGTGGTGAGCAAGTGGGGGATCGGCAGCGGGATCTCCCTCTTCATCGCCGCCGGGGTGAGCCAGGCGATCTTCACCGGGACGGTGAACTGGCTCCCCCAGACCCCCAGCGCCGCGCTCTCGGTGACCAACCCGCCCGCCGGGACCATCTTCAAGACCTACTACCTGCTCACGAACCTGAACCCCAGCCAGTTGGCCGGCGGCGGGTTGGAGCAGATCCTGCTGCAACAGCCGAATCCGGTCACGGCGCTGATAGGGACCGCCGTCATCTTCTTCATCGTCGCATGGACGGAGTCCACCCGGATCGAACTGCCGCTGTCCCACGCCGAGGCGCGGGGGGCCCGGGGCCGCTACCCGCTCCGGCTGATCTACGCCTCCAACATCCCGGTCATCCTCATGGCCGCGCTCCTCGCGAACGTGTCGATGTTCTCCATCCTGCTCTGGTCCAACCCCACCCTGATGAACTTCCCCGGGATCGGCCACCAGTGGTGGATCGGGGCCTATCCGACCGCGGCGCAGGCGAGCACGCTCAACATCCCCACCACGCAGCCGCTCTCCGGCATCGCCTTCTATCTCAATCAACCGAACGGGCTCCAGGGGTGGCTGCTCCCCATCATCAACCCGGCGCAGTACGGGAGCCTCCTGTACAACCACCAGCCCTGGCAGTTGCTCGTCCACATCCTGCTGTACTTCGGCCTCATGGTGGGGGGCTCCATCATGTTCGCCAAGTTCTGGATCCAGACCACGAACATGGGGCCGGAGGCGGTGGCGAAGCAGATCGAATCCTCCGGGATGCAGATCCCCGGGTTCCGTAGAGATCCCAGGGTCCTGCGTCGCATCCTGGAGCGCTACATCCCCATCATCACGGTGATCTCGGGGGCCACGGTCGGCGCGCTCGCCGCCGGGGCCGATCTCATCGGGACGGTGGGGAACGCTTCCGGCACCGGGGTCTTGCTCACGGTGGGGATCATCATCAACCTCTACGAGGCCATGGGACGCGAGCAGCTCATGGAGATGAACCCGCTCTTGCGGCGGTTCTTGGGAGGCGAGTAGGCCCCATGGCGAGCCGGCCCGACCGGCCGCTTCCCTCCGCGAAGGACGACGAGGAGGAAGAGGCCGGGGAAGAGGAGGAGGACGAAGAGGAACCGGAGGAGGAGACCGAGGAAGAGGAGGCCCCCACCAAGGCGGCCCCCCCGGCCCCGTCCCCCGGCGGCCCCCGTCCCCCCGGACGGACCCTGCCGCCCCCGGTGAGCCCCTGGAAGAGCCTGGAGCGTTTCCTGTTGATCTTCATGGGGTTCATGGGGATCTACATGCTCTTCGACACCTCGGCGCGCAACGCCGTGGCGGCGGACATCGGATCGCTCCTTTCCCCGGTCCTGGGATTCGGCGGGAA
Source organism: Thermoplasmata archaeon (assembly GCA_021806135.1). GTDB lineage: Archaea > Thermoplasmatota > Thermoplasmata > Lutacidiplasmatales > UBA184 > JAKATE01. The sequence goes on along the minus strand of JAJZYB010000013.1, from coordinate 30,464 downwards.
GCACGTGCTGTTGACCATGTTCCTCACCGGCGTGCTCCAGATGGCCATCACGGCGGTGGCCTACCACTTCACCACGGACTGGGTGGAGACCGCCCGGGTGCAGAAGCACAACCAGGCCATCCGGCCGCTCTACAGCCAGGCGATCCGCAGCGGGAAGAAGGACCGGGTGGAGGCGCTCAAGCCCCATATGAACGAGCTGCAGATGCGCCAGACGAAGGTGACCTTCTCCCAGATGAAGGGAATGGTGGTGACCTGGGTGCTCATCATCGCCATCTACACCTGGATGGGGCTGTTCATCAGCAGCCTGCCGGTCCCGGACCAGTACGTGAACATGTTCGGAAGCCACGTGAGCCTGCTGGCCCCGCTCGGACCGGTGCCGTTGTGGTTCCTGGTCTTCTCCCTCTACACCCTCCCGCTGAACCTGCTCTTCCGGCGCTACCTCAAGCACGTGGCCCTCAGCCGTCACCTGCAGACCCTGGAGGCCCCGGTGGCGGCGCCGGCGGAGGGAACGGCGTGAGGGGGACCACGGTCACCCTCGCGGGGCCGGCGGGCTCCGGCAAGACCACCGCCGCCCGCCGTTTGGGGCTCAAGCTGGGGCGGGAGGTGGTCTCGGGAGGGGAGCTCTTCCGCCAGATGGCCCGGGACCGGAAGCTCGACCTGCTCGCCTTCAGCGCGCTGGCGGAGAAGGACCCGCGGATCGACCATGAGCTCGACGAGCGGATGGTGGGGCTCGCCAACGGGCAGCGGATCCTGGAGTCCCGGATCATCGGGGAGATGCTCCATCGCCGGTCGCTGCCCGTCTGGCGCATCGGACTGACCGCCCCCGAGGGGGTCCGGGCCGAGCGCGTCGGCCGGCGGGAGAACCGCCCCGCGAGCGAGGTCCTGACCGAGATGCGGCAACGCGAGGCGAGCGAACGGCGCCGCTACCTGCATTACTACGCCATCGATGTGGACCAGCTGGGCACGGAGCTCACCCTGGACACGGCGGCCCTGGGGCCGGGCGCCGTGGTGGAGGCCATCCTCTCCGCCCTCCCGCCGGAGATCCTCCACCCTTGAGCGGCTCCGAGGTGGTCCCGGCCCGCCGACCCCTTCCCCTTCCGCCCGAGGGGGCCTTCCTCGTGGTGGACAAGCCGCGCGGGCCGAGCTCGCACCAGGTCACGGCCTGGGTGCGGGACCTCCTCAGGGTGGACCGGGCGGGACATGCCGGGACGCTGGACCCGGGGGTCAGCGGCGTCCTGGTGATGTCGCTCGGGAAGGCGCTGCGCCTTCTCCCCCTGCTGCTCACCTTCCCGAAGCGTTACATCACCGTGGTCACCCTGCACGGGCCGGCCCCTCCCGCCAGCGTGGAGCGGGTGCTGAAGGAATTCCAGGGCCCGATCTACCAGACCCCGCCGGTGCGCTCCGCGGTCCGCCGGGAACGCCGCGTCCGGACGATCCACCGGCTGACCTTGATCGAGCGGAGCGGACGGGAGCTCCTCCTGGAGGTGCAGGCGGACTCCGGCACCTACATCCGGACGCTGGCGGTGGACCTCGGAGAGGCGCTCGGCTGCGGGGCGAACATGACCGAGCTCCGCCGGATCTCCACCGGCCCGTTCTCCGAGAAGGAGGCGGTCTCCCTCGCCACGCTCGCCGACATGGTGGCCCGCGCCGACGAGGGCAATCCGGAGGACCTCATGCGGGCCTTCCAGAGCCCCCGAACGGTCTGGGGACGCTTCCCCCAGGTGGTGGTGAAGGACAGCGCCGTGGACGCCCTGGCCCATGGGGCGGACCTGGCCGCCCAGGGCGTGCTCAAGCTGACGCATGACTTCCCGGCCCACGCCACGGTCATCCTGGTCACCCGGAAGGAGGAGTTGGTGGGGTTGGGGGAGTCCCTCGTCAGCTCGGAGGAGCTCTCCCACCGGCGGAGCGGATGGGTGGTGGACGCCCACCAGGTGCTGATGGAGCCGGGCCGCTACCCCGCGCGCTCCCCGGCCCGTCCCCCCGGGCCTTCCGGGCTCCCGGTCGGGAGCCCCCCCGGTTCCGGGGGATAGGCCCGGGCCGCTGGGCCGGCCTTAAGTCCTTCAGCGGTTCGCCGCCGCAGAGGCACGGATTGACCCTCCCTTCCCTGGTGATCGGGACCTCCCTCGGGCTGCTCACCCTGGCCCTGGCCTTCCTGGCGGCCCGGGGGGTCCGACAGTACCGGAAGACCGGGGCGCGGGTGCAGTTGGCGTGGAGCCTGGGCCTCGGTCTGGCCGCCGGCGCCATGGTGGTGGAGACCGTGGTCTACGCCGGTTGGGTCAACGAGCCGCTCCTGCAGGCCTACGTCCTCCTCTCGGCGGTCCTGGTGGGGGTGCTCTCCCTGGGGGCGGCCCGGGTGATGAAGAGCCCCCGGTTCCAGCGGATCTACACCGGCTACATCCTGGGGGCCTCGGCCTTGGTGGGGATCGCGTCCTTCCTCACCCCCATCGTCCCCGGGTCCATGGTGAGCGGAGGGATCATCACGGGCGACCCTCCCCTTTCGCTCATCGTCTTCTCCATCCTGGTGACCGGGCCGGCCACGGTGGTGCTCCTGGCCTCGGCGGCGGTCTCCCTGCGCCGCACCCGGAAGTGGCAGAACCTGTTGCTCATCGCCGGGGCGCTGGTCCTGGGCGCGGGCGGGACGCTCTACATCGCGTCCTTCCCGGTGGCCCTCTACTACGGGGAGTTCATCGGCATCGTGCTCCTCTTCTTCGGGTTGATGAGCCTTCCCCAGACCACCACCCTCGCCCCGGCGGGGCTCCCCGCGGGCCCGGCGCTGGAGCGAAGGCTCTGAGGGATCTCCCCTTCCACCGGGACCCCCGAAGGCCTGGGGTGGCCCGGTCCCGGAGCCTCGATCCCCGGAGCCCCGGGAAGGTTCTGGCCATCCCTCACGAACCCGTGAGCATCCCTCAATCCCGTCGGCTTGGCCCCGACACCGCCGGGGACGCAACGGACCAAGAGGAAGGGCGAGGTCGTTCCCAATAATACCGGAAGAGGTCCAGGCACCATCGGTGGAAGGGCTCCTGGTCTCCTCCGACGCCGTGGGAATAATCGATGTCCCCGTGGGGGAGCCGGAAGGCCACCCCCGCCATCCGCTCGTTGAGGGCCAGCGCTAGAGGGACCGTGGGAAGATAGCGGAACTCCACGTTCCGAGCCTCCCGGAGACGGTCCGGAAGCTGCTCCACGGACCGACGCTCGGAGGCGGGGAAGATCACCCGCACCTGAAGGGCCCGTTCCCGGAGCTCCCGGGTGAGATCCACCCACTTGAGTATGGCCTGGTCGGTGAGGAACCAGACGTACTCTTCGGCCCCGGTGAGGACCTCCTCGACGTGCCGTAGGGTGACGCTCACCCCCTCCCCGGGGTCCGGGCCGGAAAGCTCCGCGAGTCGGTGGAGGAAGGCGGGGGGGAGCCCGGCCAGATCGTGCTCAAGAAAGAACTCGCGTCGGCGGGAGAGGAACGCGAAGGAACCCACCCCTTCGGCCACGAGCTGCCCGTATCCGGTGAGCGCGAAGCCTCCAGCGGGGATGCGTTCGACGACCCGCTGGCGGATCAGGCGTTGGAGATGGCGGAGCGCCTCGGGAGGAAGGATCCCTAGCCTCGAGGAGATGATCTTCAGCGGCTGAGGCCCTTCCGCCAGGAACTGGAGGATCCGGAGGCGATGGGCGTGGGCCAGCTCGAAGAAGAGCGCGGCAGGGTCCTCTGCCATCACAGGCACGTTAGGATGGTTCAAAATAAAGTCCTACCGGCCCCAACGCGCCATTAAGATGGGCGAGGGCCCCGGGATAACCGGATGTCCGTAACGGATCTCAGGGATCTCCCCGCCTCCACCCCCTTCCCCTCCGGAGCGCTGCCGGACGGCTGGAGCAAGGGGGTCTTTCGGACCGAGGCCTTCCCGGAAGAGCCGGTGCTGGAGGTCCGGGACCTGTGTCGGTCCTTCCCCGCCGGTGGCCCCGGGGGGGCCGCCGTGCTGGCGAACGACCGGGTCTCCTTGACGGTCGGTCCCGGCGAGGTCGTGGCGCTGCTGGGGCCGAACGGGGCGGGGAAGAGCACCTTTCTCCGTCAGGTGGCCGGGCAGCTCTGCCCGACCCGGGGGAGCATCCGGGTCGCCGGTGTGGACATGGTGGCTTCTCCCCGGGAGGCCAAGGAGGCCCTTTCCGTCATCCCCCAGGAAGGTACCCCGTACGGGGGCTGTACCGTGAGAGAGTTCGTACGGATGTTCGCACGGCTGAAAGGAGTGGAGAACACGGAGGTCTCTCTCCTGGTCTCCGGGATCCTAGATGGGCTCAGCCTCCGCCGGGAGGCCGATACCCTCATCCGGAACCTTTCCGGCGGGTACAAGCGTCGGGTCATGATGGCGGCGGCCATGGCGGGACGCCACCCCCGGCTCATGCTCTTGGACGAGCCCACGACCGGGCTCGACCCCACTTCCCGACGCTCGGTGTGGGAAGTGATCCAAAGGCTCCGGGACCGGGGATTGGGGATCCTCCTCACCACGCACTATCTCGAGGAGGCGGAGACCCTCGCCGACCGGGTGGTCATCCTCCTGGGGGGACGGGTGCTGGCCGACGGGACGGTCTCCGAAGTGAGGAGGCGTTTCCCGGTGGGAGGACGTCTCGAGGTCCGGGGGCTCGACGGCCTGTCCACCGTTGCCCGGAGAGAGGCCATGGGCCTCGTCAAGGGGTGGCCGGTCATCTCCCGCAGCTCCTCCTGGATGCGACTCCAACTGACCGATCCATTCGCCCCCGAGGCGGTGGGCCTCGCCCGCTCCCTGACCGCCCTGGGAGCGCTCGCGACCCTCGGCACCCCTTCGCTGGAGGACGTGTACCTCGATCTGGTGGGAGACCCCGAGGCTCTGGTGTGAGGCTCTGGCGTCCCGTCGCCCTCACCGTCGACGTCTCCTGGCTGCAGTTCCGGAACGCCCTGAGGGACCTGGGACCGCTGTTGATGTTCTTCTTCCTCCTCCCCCTGGGCATCTTGTTCTTCCTGGGGCACCTGGCGGGGGGGAACCTTGCCTCCCAGCGCCAGATCCTGGTCGGGTCGATCCTGCTCGAGACCGCACTGGTCAACATCACCGCGACGGCGGAACAGATGGCCCAGGACAAGCAGAGTAGGATGTACGACCTCTGGGTGTCCACTCCGGTGAGCCCTTTCGTCTACCTGCTCTCGATCTCGCTGACCAACCTCCCGCTCACGCTGCTCTCCGCTGGGACCCTCCTTCTCGCGGCGGACCTGTTCTTCGGGATCGGACTCTCCCTCGTCGCCTTGGCCGTCGTCTTCCTGGCCCTCCTGCTGGTCTTCTGCTCCACCCTGGGGGTGGGGTTCCTCATCGGGGCCTACGGCTGGTCGCCCCGGGCCACCAACACGCTCGCCAATTTCACGGGAAGCATGCTCGGGTTCTTCGCACCGGTCTACTACCCGGTGACGATCATCCCCCTCCCCTGGCGATACCTGGCGTACGGGTGGCCGCTGACCTGGGGAAGCATCTTGCTGGACGGGGTGATCTCTGGGACGAACGGCTCTCTCCTCTTGCCCGTGGGAGTGCTGGTCGGGTTCTCCCTCCTTTGGATATTGCTCATCGGAAGGGTCCTGCGCTGGCGGGACCCATGAGCCGGGGACGGGTGCCCGTCGTCGAGTGGTCTTGACCACGACCCGGCTGGGGCGGGGAACCGTTCGCCGAGCATTTCCCGGACCGGGCGGGATCGGGGGAACCGGGGCCCCGGAATGCTCGCCCCTTCCCAAGACCCTGCTCCGGGAGCCGCCCGGGGGCCGGCCATCGCCTCCAGGGGCTTACTTTCCCCATCCACCATCACTATCCTTGGGGGAATGGTCGCATCATTCCTCAGTCGTCCGGGACCCCTGAGCGTTCGACCTGGGCAGGGTCCGGACCCCCCACCGCAGTCCGGGAGTGCAGGGCTTAAGGGCCGTTGCCGGTGGATGAACCGATGGACCTGAGCTACTTCGATACCCTGACCGGCGCCTTGGAAACGTGGTCTCCCCGGGGTGGCCGGACCGTCGAGTTGTACATCTGCGGGCCCACGGTCTACGCCCCCTCCCACGTGGGCCATGCCCGGAACTACCTGCTCTTCGACGGGGTCCGTCGCCTGCTGGAGTCCCAGGGATCCCCGGTCCGTCAGGTCCAGAACATCACCGACTTCGAGGACAAGATCACCCACCGGGCCGCCTCCCTGGGGATCCCCTGGCGTACCCTGGCTCGCCGGGAGGAGCGGGACTTCTGGAGGCAGCTCCGGGTCCTGGGGATCCGTCCCAGCCAGCACCGGCCGCGCTCCAGCGAGTTCGTCCCGACCATGATCCGGATCCTCCGTGCCCTCGAACGGAAGGGAATGACGTACCAGAAAGGGGGCGCACTCTACTTCCGGGCCTCCTCGGCCCCACCCGGCCGGGATTTCCCCGCTGCGGAACTCCTCGCGGAGCATGCCGTTGCGGACCCAGCGGGCCTCGACACCACCGAGGCCGACAACCCGTTGGACTTCGTCCTCTGGAAGCCCAGCGAGCCCCCGGCCCCCTCCTGGGCCAGCCCTTGGGGCCGGGGGATGCCCGGCTGGCATATCGAGTGCTTCGCCATGGCCGACCGCTACCTCACCCTTCCCATGGACCTGCATGGAGGGGGCCTCGACCTGGTCTTTCCCCATCATTACGCCGAGACCCTCCTTTGCCGGGCCCTGACCGGCCGTGCCTTTTCCCGACGGTTCCTCCACGGGGCTTTCGTCACCCGGGGGGAGCAGAAGATGTCGAAATCCCTGGGGAACCTGGTGCTCCTCTCCGATGCCTTGACCGAGCTCACGCCCGGGGGCCTCCGCTGGTACCTCTGGGGCACCGGCTACCGGGACCGGCTCGAGTACGATCCCCGGAAGGCGCATCGGGCCGACCTCACCTGGAAGGAGACCCAGCGGACGTTCGCGCGTTTGTTCCAGGGCGAGGGGGACTGGCCGGCCCAGGCGCTCACCGACGGAAGGCGCGAGATCCAGGCGAGGATGGCCCGTGACCTTGACTTTGACGGAGCCCTCCAGCGTTTGGTCGCCCTCTCGCAGGAGATCCGGGCCGGCCGGCGCCCCGGACTGCGTCGGGGTGAGCGGGGAAAGGCCCGGAAGGAGCTGCGTGCCCTTTCGGACCTCCTTGGCCTTCCCCTCCTGCCGGGGCCCTCCGGTCCCAGCCCACCGAAGAAGAGCAAGCGATGAACGTACCCGACCTGCCCGTTCATGGGGTATCGTCGAACGGGACTAATCCTCGGCCCGCTCCAAGAGGAGGGACGTTCCGTTCCCCCCTCCCATGCAGAGGGTGGCCAGGCCCCGGAACGCCTTGCGTCGGAGCATCTCCTGAAGCAGGGTGACGGTGATCCTTGCCCCGGAACAGCCGATGGGGTGTCCGAGGGCCACCGCTCCCCCGTTCACGTTGAAGCGCTCTTCCGGTACCCGGAGCGCCCGTTGGACCGCGATGGAGGCGGTGGAGAAGGCCTCGTTGTGCTCAAAGAGGTCGACGTCCCCGATCGTGAGATGCTCCTTCGCCAGGTGTCCTTCCACCGTGGGGATGGGGGCCTCCATCACCCGGGGGGGAGGGACACCGCTGACGTGGTAGGACCGTATCCAGGCGAGCGGTCTCAACCCGAGGTTCCGCGCCGCCTCCTCTCCGGCCAGGACCAGCGCGGCCGCGCCATCCGAGAGCTGGGAGGAGTTCCCTGCTGTGAGGACCCCTCCGGGAACGAAGGCGGGTCTCAGGGCTCCCAGGCTCTCCAGCGTACTCTCCGGCCGCGGACCCTCGTCTCGGGCCACCGGGGCCCCTCCCGGAAGAGGGGAAGGGACGGGAACGATCTCCGAGTCGAACCGTCCGCTGGCCGAAGCCTGCCCGGCCCGCCGGTGACTCTCCACCGCGAAGGCATCCGCTTCCGCCCGGGTGATGCTGTAGCGCTTCGCCACCGCCTCTCCCGTCATTCCCATGGACTGGTGGTCGTAGGCATCCAGGAGCGCATCGTTCTGGACCGCGTCCACCAGGGACGCGTCCCCCAGCCGGAGCCCCCAGCGGGCCCGGGAGGGAAGGAGGAAGGGCGAGAGGCTCATGCTCTCCATGCCGCCGGCAAGGGCGAGGGCAAAGTCCCCCGCCCGGATCTCGCTGGCGGCGAGCATGATGCTCTTCATGCCGGACCCGCAGACCTTGTTCACCGTGACGGCGCCCACCTCGGGGGGGATCCCGGCGCGGATGAGGACCTGACGGGCCGGGTTCTGGCCGAGGCCGGCCTGGATGCCGCAGCCGAAGATCACCTCCTCCACCTGGTCCGGGCGGACCGAAGCACGGCGGAGCGCCTCCTCAGAGACCAGTTTTCCCAGCGTGGTGGCAGGGACCCGGCTCAGGGCCCCTCCGAACTTTCCCAGGGGGGTCCGGACCGCACCGACGATGGCGACCCGGGGAGGAGATGGCCTCACGGCGCTTCGGAGCGCTCCGGCTAAATAAGGAGCAGGGGGACCGCGGGGTCCCGGCGCGGCAGGGCCGGGAAGGATCAGTCCTCTTCCACCCGGGGGGCGAGGAGGAACTCTCCGTCCCCGTTCCCGGAGGCCAGGGTGAAGTCCAGCTTGAGCGGATACTGGTTCCCCAGGGCGAGGTTCACCGTCTCGGCGGTGACGATGGACTTCACCATGTTGGAGAAGAAGTCCAGCGGGTACATGCTCCGGGTCGGCTCCGAGGTCTCCAAGTTGAGGAGGGAATCCTTCGGGAGCCGCAGGTCCACCCGGTCGTTCTCCCCCTCCGAGTGGAGGGCGAAGCCCTCGGGGTCCAGGCTCAGCGTCACATGGTCGCTGATGGACTCCGAACCCCGGATCCCCTGGCGCAGGTCCTCGATCCGGAGCGAGACCTTCGCGGTGGGGTTCACGGAGGGGACCTTGGGATCGGACATCCCTTGAGGGTCGACCACGCTCATGGACCGGCTGAGCTTGCCCACGGAGACCACCAATCGGGACTTCGGGGCATCGTAGTTGATCTCGAGTACCTCCCCCGGGCGCGCGAGCTGGAGGACCTCCCGGACCTTCTCCAAGTCGAGGCCGATCTCCGTGGGCTCGCCATTGAACTCCTCGAAGGCCTCCTTCTTCAGACGGACCACCAGCATGGCCACGTGGGAGGGGTCCACCGCCTTGGCCTCGAGGCCCTCCGGGCTGATCACGATCTTCACCTCGGGCACGAGGGTGGAGACCACCCCCACCAGTTCACGGAGGACCTCCATGCGCACGCGTGCCCGGAACATGGGGGAACCTTGGCGTCGGCCCACCCCCGCTCCCTTTAAAACCCTTGTGAGACCCACGGGGTCCACGAACGGCCCGGGAAAGGAAAGCCGGGCCCCCGACCCTCGGAACGGAGGGATGATGAGCCGCGGAGGCTCGGGACCAGGAAGGACGACCTTGACCGACCGGGAAGTCCCTGGCTACCTCAAGAGCCTGGACGTGGGATACGAGACCGCCTTTCACGCCGAGGTCGTTGCCCTTCCACCTGGAGGGGTCCTCCTCTCGACCACCCTGTTCTACCCCACCGGAGGTGGCCAGCCCTGCGACCAGGGCGAGCTCGTGACCCCCGAAGGGGAACGCATCCGGGTCACGGAGGTGGAGCATCGCTCCGGCGCCATCGTGCACCGGGTGTCCCCCGGCCTGCAGGGAAAGCTCGCTCGAGGGATGTCGGTGGAAGGGCGGATCGATTGGACCCGACGCTACCGGCACATGCGGGCGCACACGGCGCAGCACCTGCTCTCCGCGATCGTCTTCCGCCGGCATGGGATCCCGACCGAACGGGCCCGGTTGGGGGGCACGGGCGGGTCGCTCGACCTGGTCCGACCTCTTCCCACAGGGCCGAGCCTGAAGGAAACGTTGGACGAGGCCAACCGGGAGTTCTTCACCCGTCCGGTTCCCGTCTCGCTGGCGTTCGTCACACCGGAGGATTTCGCCCGGGAGCCTGGGCGATCCAGCGCCGCCCGTCTCCCGCAGGGGCTCTCCGAGCTCCGCCTGGTGGTGATCCAAGGCATCGACCGGACCCCCTGTGGGGGGACCCACGTCCGGGACACGTCGGAGGTGGGCCGGGTGGAGGAGGAGCCTGCCCTCCCTCTCCCGGGGGGAGGGCAACGGCTCCGGTTCAAGCTTGGCCCGCCGGGGAGGGACCCTTCCGTTCCCACTCCGCCCGGGTGAGCCCATAGACCACCACGTCGTGCCACTGGCCATGGTGGAAGAGGGCCTGGCGGACCCGTCCCTCGAGGGAGAAGCCGAGCCTCTCTAAGAGGTGGTAGGAAGGCGGGTTCTCCACGTCGGCCACCGCGCCGACCCGGGAGACCTTCTGCTGGGAGAAAACGAAGTCGGCGAGGAGGCTGACCGCCTCCGCTCCGTAGCCCTTCCCCCGCTCCTCGGGAAGGCAGATGGCGTACCAAAGGTCCACCGTATCGAGGGCGTTGTGGGCCAGGTAGTATCCCACCACGCCGAGGGGTTTGTCGTCCTCCCGTCGGACCACCACGAGGCGGGGGGCGAGCGACCGGGGATCGGTGGGCGCTTCCCGAACGGACTGGGCGAGTCCCTCGTAGCTGTCCACTTCGAAGCGGTCCCAGGGAGCGACCGCCTCCGGGTCGTTCATCCACCGGAAGAGCAGGGGGAGGTCCTCCGGCGCGGGGGGCCGGAGCCTCACCCGGGGGCCACTGAGATGACCGCGGCGACCGGGGCCTGGGCGGGCGCTCCCAGAGTTCATGGGGAGGACCTCCCGGGCGGTGGGGGGGCGCAGAGTGCCCGGGCCTCCCGTTCCCCTCTCCGGGTCAGGTGATAGACCGTCCGCATCTCGGTGAAGCCCACCACGTACTGGGTCCGGTGGCTGAGCATCCCCTGCCCTTCGAGCCGGGCGAGGAGGCGCCTGAGCTCCACGCGGCCCAGCCCAAGGCTCCGCATGATGCCGGCCTCAGTGAGGGCCTTCCTCGCCTCAAACCGGCCCCGTGGGGTCCGGTTCTCCCACAGATGGACGAGGATCCGTTTCTCCGGAGGACCCCCCTCCCCCGCCGGGAGCGGGGGGGCCGGACCTTCCGAAGGGCGGGCGCCGTTCACGTGATGGTGGTGACCTCGTAGTTCACCTGGAGGCCCTTCATCCGGCGGTGCATCTCCGTCACCATGTTGAGCACCTCGTCCAGGTTCGCGCGGTTCTTCCACTTGTAGACGAAGTCATGCATTCCGAGGGATTCTTCGAACCCCAATTCCCGCATCACCTTGACCACATCCTGAGGCCCGGCTCCCTCGGAACTGAAGACCACCCGCACGTAGGTTCGCATGGATCGCGTTCCCCTTCCGGTCCCACGAGGGGACCCGTTGGATATATATCCTGCTCGAGGAAGGCGGCGGACGAGGTTCCACCGTGCGGAAGGCGGGAGACGGGCCGCGGGCCCTGGTGACCGGCGGCGCCGGAGGGATCGGTCACTTCCTGGTGCGGGAGCTCCTGGATCGGGGCTGGAGGGTCCGCGTCCTAGACAATTTCTCCTCCGGGACCCGGGGAAACCTCCACGACCTCTCCGGCGACCCGAGAGTGGAGATCCTCGAGGGGGATGTCCTGGACCCCCCCACGCTTCTCCGGGGAGTGACGGAGACAGAGTTCGTCTGGCATCTTTCGGCGAACCCGGACGTCCGACGTGGGAAGGAGATCACCCACCTGGACCTGGAACAGGGGACGCTCGCCACCCAGCGGGTGCTCGAGGCCATGCGGAGAGCGTCGGTGAAGCGCATCGCGTTCTCGTCGAGCTCCGTGGTCTATGGCTTTCCCACGGTCTTCCCGACCCCGGAGGACTACGGGCCTCTGCTCCCGGAGAGCCTCTATGGGGCGAGCAAGCTCGCGTCGGAGGGGCTGGTGAGCGCATTCGTCCATACGTTCGGTTTCCAGGCCTGGGTCTTCCGCTTCGCCAACGTCTGTGGACCTGGGGCGACCCACGGCGTCATCTATGACTTCCTGGAGAAGCTCCGTCGCGACCCCCATCGCCTGGAAGTGCTGGGCGATGGATCCCAACGGAAGGGATACCTCCACGTGGAGGACTGTGTGAAGGCGATGACCTACGCCACGGAGCACGGGAAGGAACCCGTCAACGTGTTCAACCTGGCTCCCGAGGACACCATCTCGGTGGCCGAGATCGCCCAACGGGTGGTGTCCGCGACCGGTACCGGGGCACGGATCGAGTACACCGGAGGGCCCCGGGGGTGGGCGGGCGACGTCCCTCGCCAGCATCTGTCCATCGACCGGCTGCGGCGGTTGGGCTTCACCCCCCGATACCGGTCCGCCGAGGTGGTGGACGAGACCATCCGGGCCCTCCGGGACCCGGTTCCGAGATCGTCGCCGGTCCGCCATGGCTGAGGGAGAGGGCCGGGCCCCGGTCCCGCGTTCCCCGGCGGGACCCACGGTGACCGTGGTGGTGACGGTCCTCAACGATCGCCGGGTGACCCGTACGCTCCGAAGCCTGGAGGGGCAGACCTGTCCTCCCCTGGAGGTCCTGGTGGCGGACGGGGGTTCCACGGACGGGACATTCGAATCGGCCCAGGAGTGGGCGCAGCGGGACCCCCGGGTGCGTCCGCTGCGGGTCCCTGGCACCATTGCCGAGAGCCGTAACGGGGCCCTTCGGGAGGCCCGGGGGGAGGTCGTGGCGTTTCTGGACGCGGATGAAGAGGCCCCGGCGGGATGGCTCATGGAGCTCGTCGCGCCCTTCACGGATCCCACCGTGGGCTTCACCGGAGGGCCCACCCCCGGAATGCCGGGCACGGTGGCCACGTTCGGTGCGAGCTATTACGACGGCTACCTCCGTCGCTTCTACGACACCGTGGCGCGACACCACCCGCACGCCCTCCCCATGGGAAATTCGGCCTGGCGTCGGAAGGTCTTCGAGGAGGTGGGAAGGCTGGACACCACGCTGGACCCCCGAGCCTCCAGTGAGGATCAGGACTTCGCGCTCCGGGCCCTGCGAGCCGGCTGGCGAGGCTGCTATGTGCCCGGGGCGGCCGTGGGACACGATTTCACTGGCCTGACGCTCTGGAGCCTGCTCCGCAAGCAGGCGACCTACGCGAAGGGCGGGTACGTGGTCTGGAGGCGCAACGGGAGCACCTACGAGGCGACCGGTGGCCGGCTTCTCCCGTACCTGCTCCCTCCCTTCCTGGCCGTGGTGGGAGCGTTGCTTTGGGTGTCCCTTCCGGCCCGGCCCATCTGGGGGGAGGGGGTCCTCCTCGCCTCCGGGCTGAGCTTCCTTATGCTCGTGTCCGCCCTGGCGATCCAAGGCCGGGCGGAGGAGGCGCATTATCCCGGCTTCCGTCTCCGGCCCCTTGAGATCCTCCGTCGATGGGCGACCACCTACGGGGCGTTCCGGGGATTCCTCCGGTACGGGTGGAGCGGCCGACGCCACCTCCCTCGGTCACCCCCCAGCAATACTTAAGAGGCCTCCCGGGTGGCGGCCCCGATGACGGATAAGGCCTCCTCCGGCCCGGTCCAGAAGGGCGACCTCGTTCTCGTGGACTACGAGCTGTGGAGCGAGTTTGGCGGGAAGCGCGAACTGTTGGACACCACCCGGGAGTCCGCCGCCAAGGAGGCCAAGGCCGAAACCCCGGAGACTGCCCTCTTCCGCCCCCGGCCCCACGTGGTGGGGAGGGAGCTCTTCCCGGGCTCCCTGGGCAAGATCGAGGCAGCGTTGGAGGGGGCCACGGTCGGGACCGAGGCGGAGAAGGAGTTTGCCCCGTCCGATGCCTTCGGAGAGCGGGACCCGGATCTGGTGGAGAGCTTCTCCATCCAGAAGATCTCCCGGCTCCCGGAGATGCGCCGGGAGGATGCCCATCTCGACCTCGGTACGGTGCTCACCATCCAGGGCCGGTCCGGGCGGGTCAGCCTCATCACCGCGGGACGGGTGAAGGTCGACTTCAACCGGCCCCAAGCCGGTCGGAAGGTCCAGTTCAAGTTCAAGGTCCTGGAGAAGATCAAGGACCCCGCCCGGGTGGCCACCACGGTGCTGGACATGGAGTACGGCAAGGGGGAGGAGTTCCCGGTGCAGGTGGAGGGGGCTGAGGTCACCGTCCGCCTCCCGGACCGAGTGCTCTTCGACTTCAACTGGCTCGTGGCCAAGTCCCGGGTGATCGAGGACCTGCGGAGTCTGCTCAAGGTGCAGAAGATCACCTTCCTGGAGGAGCACAAGACCCCGGCGCCGAAGGCACCGGCCGCTGGCGCCTCCCCGGCCACACCGAGCGGCGCAGCAGAGGCCGCGCCGAAGACCGAGGCCCCGCCGTCCAGCACGCCCTGAGCAGGCCCCCCGTCGGCCCTGTGACCCGGAAGCCCTCCCCTCAGCGTGTCATCGCCCGGGGCCCGGAGAGCTGAACCCCGGAAGAGGCGCACATTTATGCGCATGGACTGGATGGTGTTGACGCGGCCGGGGGGCCGGGCCGCGAAGGGGGACGGGATTGGAGTCGTCCGATAGCCGCCGGGCGCGATGGGTCCTCGTCCTGCTGGCATTGGGCGCGCTGCTCCTATCCGGGACGGCCGGTGGTCTCGCCTCGGCCCCGGCGCCCGTGGCTCCCCACGGGAACGGAGGCCTCCCCCCCGCGGGGGCTTCCGCCCTCTCGGGCGCTCTCGAACCGGTCCACTGGGCTCATCCAACCGCCTCCCCTCCACCGGCCCTGGTCTCCTCGACCCCTGCCCCGGGCCAGGTGTTGCACATCCTGGTCACTCTCCAATACACTCACCAGCGGACCCTGCACTGGTTGCTCTCCCAGCTCTCCGATCCGGGCTCCCCCGACTATCACCACTATCTGACCGCGGCGCAGTTCGACGCTGAGTTCTCCCCCTCCCCGTCGACGTACTCGGGGCTGATCCGGTACGTGGAAGGACAGGGCGGGACCGCCGTGCAGCCCTTCTCCGACCGGGCCACCCTCGCCTTCAACGCGTCCCTCTCGGCCCTATCGGCCATGTTCCACACGAACTTCTCCGAGTATCGACGGGGCACGATGCCCTTCGTGGCCCCCACCGGGGCGCCTTCCCTCCCCTCATCGTTGGCGATGGCGGTGGCCTCGGTGTCGGGGCTGGACACGGATCCCCTCCTCACCGCCCACGTGGACTCGCACCTCTCGCTCGTGTCGCCGGCAGGAGCCGCGGCCCGGCCTGCCTCCTCGTCCGCTTCCGGCTACCTCTTGCCTCCCACCGTGAACGGGGTCCAGTACGAGTACGCTCCAGACTTCCAGGTGGCGTACGACGAGCAGAGCCTCTTCCAACAGCATGGGTACCCCACGTCAGCGGTGGTGGCCACCATACTCTGGGCGGGGGTCAACAGCTCCCTAAACCCCGTGGGCCCGTTCGTCCCCGCCGACGTCTACAGCTTCTACAACGAAACCCTCCCGGCGGGGGTCCCCCACGCCCATCTCGTGGGAGTGCCGATCGCGGGGGCGATCGCCCCGGGCAACAGCGCCAGTTTCGACACCACAGGAGCGAACTTCGAGAACACCCTCGACCTGGAGATGGTTGGCTCGACTGCGCCGGGGGCGACCATCTACAACGTCTATGGTCCGTCCCCCTCATTTACGAACCTCGATCAGGCGTTCGCCACCGTCCTCAGCCCACCTTCCGCAGATCCGGGGCTGAACAACGTCTCGGTCATCTCCAACTCATGGGGAGGGAAGGAGGTCTCCAGCTTCAACAGCACTAGCCCCTCTTGGTATTCCTCCCTGGAGCAGGCCCAGGCACGAGGGATCACGGTCCTCGCCTCCTCCGGGGACAGTGGGGACAACCCGGCGAGTTCGAAATACCTGGGAAGCACCGTTGAGATCCCCTCCAGCATGGCCTACAACTCCTTTGGGGACGTGGCGGTAGGGGGGACCACGGTCACGCTCACGAATGGCCTGACGTTAGCGAGCCAGGTGGCGTGGAACATCTCCAGTTCCGACACGGCGGATGGGGGGCCGGCGGGTTCCACGGGGGGGATCAGCTCCCTCTTCCCCGAACCATCCTGGCAGACCGCCAGTTCGGCGAACCAATGGATCTCCGGTGCCGGACGCGGGGTGCCTGACCTGTCGGCCATCGCCAACAATACGCTGGTGACCATTTCCGTCGATGGAGCACAATATCGGGCCACGAACGCGTCGAACGGAGGGCCCTTCTACTCTGTCTGGGGAACCAGCATCGCCTCTCCCCTGACCGCCGGGATGGTGGCAGAGATCGACCATGTCCTCAACGCCTCGGGCCAGGGGAACCTGGGATTCCTGGACCCGGCGCTGTACCCCCTGGCCAACCAGGAGTTCGCCGCGCTCGCGAGCGGCGCCACCACCGGCTACGATACCATAGGCCCGTACAACTCCTCCCTTCCGACCCTGCCGCTCTCCCCGGTCACAGAAGGGAGGAACTTCCTCTACACCACCCACTACGGCTACAGCCTGGTGACCGGTTGGGGATCCCTCGACGCCTACAACTACACCATGTACTTCCTCACCACGAATTCTTCCGGGGTCCCAGGAAGGCTCTCCGGCGTCCAAGATGTCCTCAGCCTCGCGGGTCTCAACGTCACCTCAACGCTCGCTGGGGGAGGAACCAACACACAATTCAATGCGTCGATCCAGCAGAACTTCTTCCTTGCCAACAGCCTCGGGGCCCCGGTCTATTGGATCCAGAACGTCATCTACATCACCAACGTGACAGGAGGCTGGGACATGACCTACAGCGGCTGGGTGGTGTTCCCGTTCTACGGGCTGTACCCGTCGGACACCGTCTATGAGTACAACTATCCGAGCCCCATCTTCGTACGCCTGCCTCACACGTTCGTCGTGAGTTCGAACCTGACCCTCACCCCCACCCCGACGGTGGACTTCTCCGTCAATGCCCACACCGTCTCCCTGCCGGTTCCTGGGGCCGCCTACATAATCGGTGACCTATGGTACAATTACAGCTGGGAAGGGCTCAACTACTCGAACGGACCATACCCCAACAATCCGTCCCCCGGCGGCCTCTCTCCTCAGTTCGGACTGGTGGGCGGCCCGTCTCTCGGGATCGGGAACTTCCTTCTCCCCACCCAGGGATCACTGGTCCCCAGGGTCCGACCGTTCGGGCAAACAGGCTTCGTCCAAGCGAATTCCAAAGCCTTCCAGGAGAGCGTGGATGAGACGGGAGAGGTCGCCTCCAACCTCACCTGGCAACCGGCGACCGGGAACGACTGGACGGTAGGATACCAGAACGGGGGCGCCGACCAGGGCGTTCTGAGCTACCTCTCTCCGGCCCACTACCTCGTCACGTTCCAAGAATCGGGGCTCCCCGCGGGGGCCCGATGGTACGTGAACGTTTCCGGGGTCGGTTCGTTCAACACCACGAGCACTTCCCTCTCGTTCTCCCTCTACAATGGCACGTATTCCTACACCATCTCCAGCGGAGGCAGCTATTATGCTCCGACACCGGGGACCGGCTCGCTCGACGTGAACGGAACCCCGTTGACGGCCTCGGTGTCCTTCCGGCCCTATTTGAGCCCGGTGACCTTCACCGAGTCGGGACTCCCCTCTGGCCAGTCGTGGGAGGTGACCCTCGGGACGCAGACGCTCAGCGCCACCGGCTCGACCATTCACTTCACGGTCTTGAACGGTAGCTATCCCTTCACGGTCGCCCCCTCGAAGGGCTGGCTCCCGTCCCCGCACTCCGGCACCGAGCTGGTCGCCGGGGCTGCCACCGGCGTTCCGATCACCTTCTCCCCGCCGAGCTTCCCGGTCACCTTCGTGCGCATCGCCGGCACGCCGACCTCCTGGAACATCACCTTGTCCAACGGGGTCCAAGTGAGCACCACCGGGGCTTCCCTGGTGGCCAACCTTCCCAACGCCACGTACGGCTACGCGGTGGGTACCCCCGACACCCAGTGGAAGCCCACCCCAGCCTTCGGCTCGCTGGTCGTGGCCGGCAGTCCCCTCACCGTGAACGTGACCTTCGTGGCCGCCACCTACGGGGTGGACGTGGTCGCCTCCGGGCTCCCGAGCTCCGTGGCGTGGTGGGCGAACATCAGCGGGCAGACTCCGACCAGGGTCCAGGGAACCCAGAGCACCTTCCTCTTGACGAACGGGAGCTACCTGGTCCAGCTGGCCAGTACGGATCCCCTCTTCCGACCGACCCCGAGGGCCGTGGGGTTCACCGTCCAGGGATCAGCCATCACCGTCAACGCCACCTTCCAGCGGATGACCTACCTCGTTTCCATCCTCGCCTCCAGCGCGCCCGGACCGGCCTCCTGGAACCTCACCGTGGCTGGCGTCGGGTCCTGGTCAACCCCCGCGTCCGGGGTCTTCCTGGACCTTTCCAACGGCTCCTATCCCTACACGGTGACCTCTGGAGACCCCACCTGGCGGCCCGTGAACGCCAGTGGGACCATCGTCGTGGATGGGACCGGATCGAACTGGACGGTGGCCTTCACCCGGGTCGTCTACCCAGTGGTCTTCCAGGGCGTCGCAGGCACCGGCCCAGGGTCGTGGGGCATCAGTGTCAACGGCGGGCCCACCCAGCCCGAGTCCAACGAGGGCGTGGAACTCTCCCTCCCCAACGGCACCTACGTCTACCAGGTCCTTTCGGGCAACGTGAGTTGGAGGGGAACCCCCACCACCGCGGACCTGACGGTACTCGGGAACGCGGTCACCGTCCCCCTCCACTTCTCCCTGGTGCGATTTGACGTGGTCTTCCAGGTCATCAACCTACCCGGGGGGGATGCCTGGCAGGTCAACCTGACGGCCGTAACGACCCTCACCGGGACCAGCGGCTCCCTGAACGTGTCGCTGGCAAATGGGAGCTACGGCTTCCACGTGCTGCCCCCCTCAGGAATGACCGCCAGCCCGTCCTTCGGGAATGCGACCGTCCAAGGGCAGCCGGTCACCGAGACCATCACGCTCGCTGCGGAAAGCTCGTCGAGCCACTCCCCTGGCCTCGCGTTTCCCCTCTCGTTCTCCGGGGAGGGTCTTTACCTAGGCCTATCCATCGTCGTGGCCGGGGTAGCCGCGATCCTCATCGCGGTGCTGGCGTCACGGCGCCGGCGGCAACCCCCTCCGCCGGACCGGTCCTGATCTCGGCCGCGAGCGCTCCCGGGGCGAGTCCTATCGGTCCAGACCTGCGCGGGGGTTCCTCGGGCTCCTCCACCGGCGGGATCCCGTACACGAACACCCTCAAGGGCGCATCCTCCTCCAGTGTCTTCCACCCGGTGATCCGGTGGTAGTAGCTCACCACCCGGGTGCCCGGGCGAAGCTCCTTCTTCAGTTTCTCCTTGAGCCTGCGCATCGCCCCGGGCCACAGGAAGGCGAGCACCACGGTGGCGTTGGTGAGATCCACGGTGAAGAGGTCTTTCCGCAGGATGTGGATCCGGTCCCGGGCAGGGCTTCGCCGGCGCCGGTACCGGAGGTACAGGTAGCGGATCGGTTCCACTTCCACACCCGTACCCCGGGCGCCCAGGACCTCCACGGCCTGGAAGAGGAGCCCCCCGGTCCCTGCCCCCAGGTCGAAGACCTCGTCCCCGGAGCCCACCTTGGCCAGTTGCAGCATCCGGCGCGCCACCCGGGGCGGGGCCGGCTGGTAGCCGGCGCCGTAGAGAAAGGACGCGAAGATGAAGTAGGAAGTGAACCCCACCCCGGCGAAGATCACCACGGAGTACCACGGCACGGTGACCATAGTCCCGGTCCGTATCGGCCCGGTGGGCTTTAGAGACACCGCAGCAACAACCGGTAGGCCTTCTCAGAGGCCGTGTAGGGGTCGGAGGTCCGGTCCACCACCGCCGAGACCAGCGTCTCCCACCCCGGCGTGGGCCGTAGCTCTTGGTCCAAGGACTCTTGCACCCGGGCCAGGAGCAGCGACCGGAGCTCCTGGTCCGCCCGCTCGGTGAGACGGGCCCTCAGCTGGGTGCCCGAACGGAGGGCCTGTTCGTGCGCCTCCACCGCGTTCCAGAGCTCCACGATACCAGAGGGCGCGAGCGTCGAGGTCTGCACCACCTGGGGCCTCCAACCGTCGACGGGGGTCGAAAGCTGGGCGAGCTCCGAGAGGTCCCGGGCGGCCCGGTCCGCGCCGGGGAGGTCGCTCTTGTTCACCACGAAGATGTCGGCGATCTCGAAGAGGCCCGCCTTGAGCGTCTGGACCTCGTCCCCCAGATGGGGGACGAGCACCACCATCCGGGTGCTGGCGATGGAATGGATCTCCACGTCCACCTGCCCGCTCCCCACGGTCTCCACCAGGATGGTGTCCATCCCGAAAGCTTCCAGGAGACGGATCACCTCCCGGGTGCTCTGGGAGAGACCTCCGGGGTGACCCCGGCTCGCCATGGACCGGAAGAAGACGGAGGGATCCGAGGGGTCGCGGTCGATCCGGACCCGGTCCCCGAGGACGGCCCCCCCCGAGAAAGGGCTGGAGGGATCCACCGCGATGACCCCGACCCGCCTCCCGAGGCCCTTCAGATGCTGGAGAAGGCGGTTGACCAGGGAACTTTTCCCGACCCCCAGCGGCCCGCTGAGGCCCACCACCAAGGCCTTGCCGGCCCGGGAGTGCAGTTCCTTCAGGACCGTCCTCGCCTCCGTCCGCCCGGCCTCCACGTCGGAGATGAGCCGGCCCAAGGCGCGTCGGTCCCCGGAAACGATCTGGCGTGCCACCGGGCTCAAGCGGGCGGTCGGCCGAGAAGGCGGCCGCTCCCGCGAGCGGGGACCCGGGACCCCCTTTTTCATGAGGCCCTTTTCCCTGCCAGCTGACGGGCGGCGTCCACGATGGCCTGGAGGCTCGTTCCGGGGCCGAAGATGGCCCGGATCCCCATCTGCTTGAGCTTCCGGGCGTCCTCGTCCGGGATGATCCCTCCGGCGAAGACCTTGATCTCGGAGGCCTTCCGAGCCTTCAAGAGCTGGAGGACCCGGGGAAAGAGCACCATGTGCGCGCCGGAGAGGATGGAGAGCCCAATGAGGTCCACATCCTCCTCCACCGCGGCCTCCACGATGTCCTCGGGGGTCTGGCGGAGGCCTGCGTAGATGACCTCCATGCCCGCGTCCCGGAGCGCACGGGCCACCACTTTCGCCCCCCGGTCATGGCCGTCGAGGCCCGGCTTCGCCATCAGGACTCGGATCGGTCGCTTTCCCTTGGCCGGTGTGGGTCGTCGGGTCGGCACGATTCCGTCCCAGTCGCTGGCCTTGTAAAGGGTTTTCCCCGGGGGGGAAGGGCTCCCTGGCGGCCCCTGAGGCTTCTTAAGGGGTACCCGGGTCCGTCCGGGCAGAAGATCGGACTCCCCTTCGGCGAAGGCGGATCGGGACCCCGAGACAGCATGAGCGATTCCGAGAGCCCCGCCCAGCCCGCTAGCCCTGTACGCCGACCACCCACCTTTGAAGACCTTCCGCTGAACGCGAGCCTCCGCAAGGGGATCCGGGAGATGGGCTACCTCGTCCCCACCCCCATCCAGCACCGGACCATCCCGGAGGCGGTGCAGGGACGGGACCTCATCGGAACCGCGCAGACGGGGACCGGGAAGACCGCCGCTTTCCTTCTGCCCATCCTGGAGCGTCTCATGGACAAGCCCCGGGGGCGCATCCATGCCCTGATCCTGACCCCCACCCGGGAACTCGCCGTGCAGGCCGAGGGCTTCCTTCGCCAACTGGGACGGCACACCACCCTCCGGGGAGCCGCGGTCTATGGAGGCGTGGGGATGCCGGACCAGGAACGCGCGCTCCGGGGAGGGGCCGAAGTGATCATTGCGACCCCGGGCCGCCTGTTGGACCACATGGGGCGAGGCTACGTGGACTTCCGCTCGCTGAGCATTCTCGTCCTGGACGAGGGGGACCGTATGCTGGACATGGGGTTCATCCCGGATGTCCGGCGGATCCTCAGCCGGCTGCCCCAGGAACGCCAGACCATGCTCTTCTCCGCCACCATGCCCCCGGAGGTCGTCCGGCTGGCCCGGGACTTCCTTCGGGACCCGAAGATGGTCCAAGTGGACGAGGCCACGGTGGCCGCCGTGGGGGTCACACACCTCGCCCTGCCGGTCTCCGCCCACCAGAAGACCGATCTCCTCTGCGACCTCCTCCAGGATGCCACGATGACCTCGGTCCTGGTCTTCACGCGGACGAAGCACCGCGCGGACCGGCTGGCGCGCCAGCTGAGCCAGCGCCGGATCTCCGCCTCGGCGATCCACGGCGACCGCAGCCAGAGCCAGAGGCTCCGGGCGCTGGAGGGCTTCCGCCGGGGGGCCCACCGCGTGCTCGTGGCCACCGACCTGGCCGCCCGGGGAGTGGACGTGGAAGGGATCACCCACGTGGTCAACTACGACGTGCCGCACGAGACGGAGACCTACGTCCACCGGGTGGGCCGCACCGCGCGCGCCCAGCGACGCGGGGACGCCTTCACCCTGGTGAGCCCCGAAGAGGAAGACGACTTCGCACGGGTGGAGCAATTGATCGGAATGACGATCCCCCGCGCCCGGATTCCCGGTTTCCCTTACGAGACGTCCGGCGCCCCGCCCCCTCCCTCCGCTGGGAGGGGAGGAGGACGCCCCCGAGGCACTGACCGCGGAGGGTCGCAACAAAGCCGCCCGCGGTCCCGGGGCTCCTTTGGGGGAGGGGGTGGGGGTCGTAGGCAGGCGCGGAGGACCTACGCGTATGCCGCACCTCGGACCCACCGACGTCCCCCCGAGTGAGGGAACAAGGCCTCAGATCGCCGTCAGGAACCAGACCAGGACGTCCCCGACTAAGACGCCCAGGGCCGCTCCCAAGGTGAGGGAGATGAGGAACGGGAGCTGGGGGGTCACCCAGACCCTCTCCACTCCCATCGCCTTGAGCTTCTCCACCTGGCGGGCCCGAAGGGCCTGATCCTCTTCCGTGGAGTCTTCCCGGTGGCCCTCCTCCAACGGAGGATCCTTGAGCCAGACGAACCGGTCCGCCAGCTCGGGGGTGGGGATGCGCTCCATGTGCAGGATCTTCGGGAACTCCCGCTCCCCCCGGCGCAGGTTACGGATGAGCATGATCAAGGGGACGAGCAGGGTCAGGAGAGCTCCGTCGATGAGCATGGTGAAGGGGAAGGGAAGGAGCGCGAGGACGGAACCCTGGACCCGTGCTGGATACTCCAGGAGCAGAGGGTTCGCCAGGACCGGGAGCACCGCGCTCGCGGCCATGAGCGCTTTGGCATCGGCACCCCCGTAGAGAGCCCCTACCTCGAAGAGGACCCGAGCGAGCAGGACCATGCCCACCACGTCGTAGTAGAGCAGCAGGGTATGGGGGAACAGGACGAACCAGGTGTAGACGGACAGGAGGAGAACGCCCCCGTAGATGGCAATCTCCACGCCCCAGACGAGCCCCCCCCGGTCCCCCAGGAGGTCCTCCCAGGGCAGGAGGTGCTCCAGCACGAAGAGCACGGCCACGACGTTGAGGAGGTAGACGGGCCAAGGGGATCCCAGGCTCCCCACCTCGAGCAGGACCCCGCCGAGGACGGCCATGATGATCCAGAGGCTGTCGGAGACCTCGCGGACACGCCAATCCTGGTACGACGCGAAGGCCATACCGGCCAGGAGGAGGGTGGATTCCAGGGCGAGGAGGTCGGTGGTGGAGAGCACGGGTAGGTTCTACGCCCCCTCGAGGGCATTCAAAAGGCGGGAAGGCTTTTTAATGGGTAGGGCGCTGGTCGGGAACCCCTCCTCTGGTACCCATGGTCGAGTTCAAGCTGGTGGTCTCCGACGGGCCGAAGTCCTACGCCAAGGCCCTGGCCGACCCCCAGGCCGCCGGATTCCTGGGAAAGCGCCTGGGCGACACGGTGGGCGGGGAGCTTCTGGGGCTCGGTGGATACACCCTCACCATCACGGGAGGGACCGACAAGAGCGGTTTCCCCCTGCGAGCGGACCTCCCGGGCGCACGGCAGGTCCGTATCTTGGTCTCCGAGGGGTTGGGCTACCATCCTGCCCATGCAGGGACCCGGGACCGGCGGTCGTTCCGGGGGAACACGGTCAGCGAACAGACCGTTCAGATCAATCTCCGGGTCACAGCTCGGGGTTCCACTCCGCTGGCGGAGCTGCTGGCGCCGCCGGCGAAATGAAGGTCCCTGAGCAACCGGTGGTCAACATCGGCCTGGTGGGCCATGTGGACCATGGGAAGACCACGCTGACCCACGCATTGACGGGGGACTGGACCGACCGACACTCGGAGGAGGTCAAGAGGGGGATCTCCATCAAGCTCGGCTACGCGGACGCCGCGTTCTATCGTTGCCCGAACCACACCGGACCGGAGGCGTATGGGAACGCCCCCACCTGCGGGAAGTGTGGGGGGCCGGCGCAGTTCCTCCGGGCGGTGAGCTTCGTCGATGCTCCCGGCCATGAGACGCTCATGGCCACGATGCTCTCCGGAGCCGCCATGATGAACGGGGCGCTCCTTTTGATCGCCGCCAACGAGAAGTGCCCACAACCCCAGAGCCGGGAGCATCTCACCGCGCTGGAGATCATCGGGGTGAAGAACGTGGTGGTGGTGCAGAACAAGATCGACCTGGTGGACCGGGAGGGTGCCCGCCAGAACTACGAGGACATCCGGGCGTTCCTGAAGGGCTCCTCGGTGGCCGACGCCCCGGTGATCCCCGTCTCCGCCAACCACAATGCGAACGTCGATGTTCTCATCGAGGCCATCGAACGGTACATCCCCACTCCACCTCGGGAGGAGGGAAAGCCGGCGCTCATGTACGTCGCCCGGTCCTTCGACATCAACCGGCCCGGGACCCGACCGGCGAAGCTCGCCGGAGGGGTCCTGGGGGGCTCGTTGGTGCAGGGGCACTTGAAGGTCGGGGACGAGCTGGAGATCCGCCCCGGACTCTCCGGTGTCGAAGGGACGGCCGCGGACCGGATCAAGACCCAGATCACCTCGCTCATGGCCGGCGGGCTGACCTTGAAGGAGCTCCATCCCGGCGGACTCGCTGCGGTCGGGACCACCCTGGACCCCTCCCTCGCCAAATCGGACGGGCTCAGTGGCCGGGTCGCCGGGAACCCCGGGACGCTGCCTCCCGTGGCGCAGAAGCTCCGTCTGAAGGTTAAGCTCCTCGAGCGTGTCGTGGGAAGCCAGAAGGAGTTGAAGGTGGAGAATATCCATACCAGCGAGGTCCTGACGCTCACGATGGGGACCACCATCGTCCAGGGGAAGGTCACCAGCGCACGGGGGAACGACGTGGAGATCCACCTGACCCGTCCCATCACGCTCTTCGCGGGGCACCGGGTGGCGGTCTCCCGACGACTGACCGCCTGGCGGCTCATCGGGTACGGGATCATCCAGTAGGGGGGAAGGGCATGCACGACGATCTCTTGGAGATCCTGTGCTGCCCGCTGTGCAAGGCCGATCTCACCTTGAAGGTCACGAAGCGGGAGAAGGGCGAGATCGAGGAGGGGACGTTGACCTGTACGAAGTGTGCCACGGTCTTCCCCATCGAAGAGGGGATCCCCAACCTGCTCCCCCCGGGCGAGCGGGATTGAGGGCTTCCGGTCCTTCTCACAAGGCGAAGAACCAGTACGCGAAGATCCCCACGAAGAGGCCCAGCGCGAAGAGGAGGGAGGGGAGCTTCCAGGCCACGCTCCCCCGGGTCCGGGAGTGGACGGAGAAGCCCACCGTCACCACCGGGATGGAGAACGTGAGCCAGTAGCCGGTCAGCACCACCTGGGCCAGGGCCCAGGCGTCCCGGTTCCCGGAGGGGTACTCGAAGAACAGGACGAGGACCATGACGAGGGCGAAGACCAGGAAGGCGATGTCGATCGCAGTGGCCTCCAGGAACCCCGACAGTGCGCGGCGGGAGCGGGTGTACGACCGGAGCAGGAAGAGCAGACCGATGAGCAGGGCGAGGCCTGCGACAGTGAGGAGGAACGAGGTGGTGTCCAGGTTGATGACGAACCCGGGCGCAGCGGATGCCTCGTAGGGCCAGGCCACTTCAGGTTCCCTCGTCTTCTGGTGAGTTCCGTCGGACTAAAACCTTCCGTTGGAAGGGTGGGTCCCCCGGAGGGAAGGGGAGGGGGTCCTGTTCGAGAGAAGAGCCATAAGGGAGGGGAGTTCTCCGAACGTGCATGGGATTCCTTCTCCCCGGAGCCGCTTGGGGCGCGCTCCTGGTGGCCTTCCTGATCACCGTTCTGGAACTGACCGAGGTGGTGGCGGTGGTGTATGCCATCGGGGCGGGTTCACGCTCCATGCGGCCGGCGGCGGCGGGGGCTTCCGGAGGGGTCGTCCTCGTGGCCCTGATAGCGTTGGGGACGGGGGTGGCAATCACCCGGTTCCCCCTCCAATATACGCTGGTGGGTGCGGCGCTCCTCCTTTGGGGGTTCGGCTTCTTCCTCCTACGATCCACGCTACGGACCTACCTCCGGGAGGCCAGGAAGAAGCGGGGGATCCAGAGCACGAAGCGGGGGGGGTTGGAGGAACCAGGGCTGAGCGACCATGCCCTCCTCGCCGGGTCGTTCTCGGTGGGAGTGGTGGAGACGGTGGAAGCCGTGGTCGTTCTGGTAGCCTTGACCGCGGGGGGGTTCGGGCTGGAAGCCGCCCTTGGGTTCATCCTCGGAGGGATCCTGCTCCTCGGCGTTGGGGTCACCCTCCATGAGCGGATTCGGCGTCTGAAGGTCCCCCCGCTCAAATGGGTGGCCACTAGCCTCCTGTTCACCTTCGCGGTATTCTGGAGCGGGGAGTCGGCCGGGCTCTGGTCGCGGATCACCTTCCCGACGGTGGGAGGCGTGGTGGTACCGGCGGACGTGGTCCTCCTCCCGGTCTTTGCCGTAGCGCTTGCCCTGGTCTGGGTGGCCATCGCCTTGCGTCTGCGCTCGGACCGGCGAGCGGACGAGGCTCGAGCGCCGTCCACGACCCCCTGAAAGGAAGGCGAGCGCCTTGGATCCGGAGGAAAGGGAAACCACGGGAGAAGGGTCGCCGGAGGAGGAGACCGAGGGGGCTTCTCACCCGGCGAGGGGTCGGGGAAGACGGGAGAAATGGTACCGAAGCGGGTGGTTCGAGCCGGTCTTGGCCTTGCTCATCATCGCGGCGCTATTGCTGGGGGCATACGGTTACACGCAGAACTGGCCACCCCTCGTCGTGGTGGAGTCCGGGAGCATGCAGCATGGGACCCAGGACATCCCCGGGCTCATCAACGCAGGGGACATCGTCCTGGTGCAGAAGGTGCCGGTGCCTTCCGGGATCACCACCTATGTCCAGGGGGAGGAGAACGGGTACACCTCGTACGGGGAGTACGGTAATGTCATTCTCTACTACCCCAACGGGAATATGGAGGCGACCCCGGTCGTGCACCGGGCGCTCCTCTGGCTGAACTACCTCCCTTCCCAGGGAACCTACTCGGCCCCGAGCTTAGCGAACCTGGCCTGTGGGACCGGGGGGCAGTATCTGCTGGAGCAGGGTCCCCTTGCGCCAAGTTGCCTGAACCCGAACAACCCCAATGCTCCGATCACAGGGACCATCGAGCTCCTGGGGGTAGGTTGGGAGTCCGAAACCGTGACCATAGACCTGGGGAACCTGGTCCAGGAGAATTCTCGCTGGTCCGGGTTCATCACCTTGGGGGACAACAATGGGGCCACGTACGACCAATCGGGCGGGTGCATCATCTCCTGCCTGGTGCAATCCACGTGGGTATGGGGGGTTGCGCGGGGAATGATCCCCTGGTTCGGAGCGATCAAATTGTTGGCGGAGGGCTACGGGAACCGCGTCCCTTCCATGTCCTGGGTGTACATGGGGCTGGTGATCCTGGCGGTGGCAGCGGTAGTGACCGTGGGGCCCTGGCTCTATCGACGCCGCAGGGAAGGCGTGCGGGAACCCCCCGGTGCTGAAGATCCTGGTGATCCCGGGCAGACCCCGGACCCGGAAGGCCCGGATGGACGCTGACAGTCCCCCCGGGAATGAGGGGTTGCCCGCTCAAGCAGAAGAGACGGGGAGGAGAAGCGCCTCTGTTGTCGCGCGCTAGAAGAAGCGCTCGCGGTGGGGGTCGAGAGCGGCCCATCGCGTCCGATCACCCGAAGGAGAGGTCGCCGGAGAGAGGACTCGGCCCCCGGAAGAATCCGGTCGATCTGGATCTCGCGCGTGAGTCGTGCTCACGTGAGAAGGGAAGGTAGCTCCGTAAGAGAGGTAACCGTTGCGCAGGGGACCCCGCGGCGGCACTTACGGCGGCGAACTGCATGAAGGCCCTGCGAGCCGCTCCTCCAGGCGGGCACGCCTGGAAGGTGCTCCACGACCTGGCCCGGGGAGATTCCGGCCCGCCCTTCGGTCCCCCTCGCTGGGCTCGGCGGGCCTCCCTCGACCGGCCCGTCTGCCCCCCGCGCTCGGCCCGAGGCGTGAGGGGCCGCCGGGTCCGCCGCGGGATACGTACCCTACTTATTCACGCATTTCATGTTCCTTGCGACGATGACGAACATGACCCTCGCCATCCCCGAGGACCTCCACCGCGAGATGCGCAAGCACCCCGAGATCAAGTGGGCCGAGGTGGTTCGCCGCGCCATCGCCCGGGAGGTGGACCACCTGAAGGTCTACGACCGGCTCCTGGCCGGTTCGAAGTTCACCGAGAAGGATGCCGTCGAGCTCGGACGCGTCATCAACAAGGCTGCCGCGCGGCGGCTCCCTTGAACCGCGTCGTCGTGGACGCGAGCGTCGTCCTTGCGAGCCTCATCTCGGACGGGCCTACTGGGGGGCTCCTTCTGGGCCACCACGACCTCGAGTACTACGCACCGGACGTGGTGGTCGCGGAGCTCGACCCTCACATGGCGAGGGTGGCCGAACGTACGGCCAAGCCTCGCGAGATCGTGGCCGCCCTCTTCGCGGACATCCTCGCCCATCTCGAGGTCGTGCCGGTGACGGCCTACGCGGCCTTCCTTCCCCACGCCCGCACGAGAGCGAAGGCCGCTCATGCGGAGGGTGACGAGTCGTACCTCGCGCTCGCGGAGGCGCTCTCCGCCTCGGTCTGGACCTACGACAAGGACTTCCGGCGCGTGGCGGGCTTGAAGCTCCTCTCGACCCGGGAGGTCCGGGCCTTGGCGGAGGCAACACGGCGCGGGGGGACTTAGAGCGTGTCCGGTAACCGCTGAAGTCCCACCAGCATCGTTTTACTGCTCTTTGAATGATAAGGGTAATATCTAGCTGTGCCCTACGGCAGGTGTGACCCACCGAAGGAGTCATCAGGGACGCCGGCCACGATCCCGCCGAAGGACCGTGCGACCCATCTCAGTCCGAGAGGAGCGGAGGCGACTGGCCTATCGCTGGCTGCGGAAGGGAGTTTCCAAGGCAGAGATCGCCCGTCGGCTGGACGTGGCGTACAAGACCGTCTGGGCGTGGGAGAATCGACAGCGGACCCAGGGTCCCCACTCCTGGAGGGAGGCCCCTCATCCCGGTGGTCCCCGGAAGCTCAACGAGAAGCAGCACAAGCGCCTCCGCGAGATCCTTCTCGAGGGGGCCCTGGCCCACGGCTACGCCACAGATCTCTGGACCCTGAAGCGCGTGGCCGAGGTCATCGAGAAGGAGTTCGGGGAGGAGTACACCCAGTCCGGGGTGTGGCACGTCCTGCGCGACCTGGGCATGTCCGCCCAAGTCCCGATTCCCCGTGCGTTGGAACGGGACGAGGCGTACATTCGCCACTGGAAGAAAGTCCAGTGGCCGAAGATCCAGAGGGAGGCCCGACGGACCGGGGCCACCACCCTGTTCCTGGACGAGAGCTTCGTCCAGTCGGAGCCCAACGTGCGTCGGACCTGGTGGATCGAGGGGAGACGTCCCGAGATCCAGGTCCGCCAGGGGAAACGGATGAAGCTCTCCCTAATCTCGGCCGTGGGGGTGACGGGACAGCTCTACTTCGAGGTCAGCAAGATGAACGAGAACTTCGATGGAGGTGGGGTCATGGACTTCCTTCGGCACCTTCTGAAGGAGGTGCACGGGAAGATCATCCTCCTCTGGGACAACGGGACCATCCACCGTCGGAAGGACGTGAAGGCCTTCCCGTGGGAAGCGCGGAAGAGGCTCAAGACGCGACGGTTCCCGGCCTACGCACCGGAGCTCAACCCGGACGAGCTGGTGTGGTCCGCGCTCAATTACCAGCGTCTCCCGAACTTCTGTCCGAAGACCGAGGAAGAGATCCGTGAGGGGGTCGAGCGGGAGCTGCGCTGGCTCCAGGCCCATCCCGACTTCGTAGCGGGGGGCATCCAGCACGCGGACATTCCGCTGCCGGGGTGAAGCGACGAGACCATGACGTCACTCTCACGGCTGACCCACAAGCAGGGGCAACTCCTCGCCTACGTGTACTACTACACGAAGGTCCACCGCATCCCTCCCGCCGAGAACGAGATCGCCAGGTTCCTGGGGATCCAAGGACCCTCGGCTCATCAGATGATCTTGCGCCTCGAGAAGAGGGGGTGCCTGTCCCGCACGCCCGGTCAGCCTCGGACGCTCAACGTTCTGCTCCCGAGAGAGGAAATACCGGATCTGGAGTAGTCCCCTCGAAGAGCGTTACCCTTTCACGTCAAAGGAGAATATTGTTCCCAAGAACG
>JAJZYB010000045.1 GCA_021806135.1 Thermoplasmata archaeon | reverse complement strand
CCTCGGCATGGTGGTGAAGGACGGAACGCACCACGTCCTGTTCGACTACGGCATGACCCCCGCCCGCCCGCCCGAATACCCCCTTCCCGTCCCCCGGGGGATCGAGTTCTGCTTCCTGTCCCACTGCCACCTGGACCATTCCGGCATGACCCCGGTCCTCGCGCAGCGGGGATCCACCCGGGTGGTGACCACGGAGCTCACCCGGGAGATCATGGAGCTGCTCCTCACCGATGCCCTCAAGGTGGCTCGGTCCGAGCATTACCCGGAACGCTTCACCCTCCCGGACGTGCACCGGGTCGTGCACGAAGCGGTGGGGCTCGGCCGTCGCGAGACGTTCCGGAAGGGGAGCCTGGAGGTGGACCTCGTCCCGGCGGGGCACGTTCCCGGGGCCACCATGTTCCGGTTCCGGGGCTCGAAGGACATCCTCTTCACCGGGGACGTGAACTCCATCGCCACCCACCTCGTGGACGGGGCAGAGCCGGCCCAGGCCGACGTGCTCGTGATGGAGAGCACCTACGCCGGCCGAGAGCACCCGGACCGGAAGGAGGAGGAGCGCCGGTTCGTGCGGGAAGTGGAGGGGGTGGTCTCCCGGGGGGGACAGGTGATCGTCCCGGCCTTCGCCGTGGGCCGGACCCAGGAGGTGCTCATGTGCCTCGCCGACTCCGACCTGGAGGTCTGGGTCGATGGGATGGGCCGCAAGGTGAACGGCCTCTACCTGGATGCCGCCCCGGGCTACCTTCGGGACCGGGCGGCCCTCCAACGGGCTCTGGAACGCGTGCACGTGGTGGAGGATCCCCGGGACCGGATCACGGCTCAGAACCGGGGTGAGGTGATCGTGACCACGGGCGGGATGCTGGACGGGGGACCCGTCCTCCACTACCTGGGGCTGAAGCAGAAGGATCCCACCAGTGCGATCTTCCTGGTGGGCTTCCAGGTGGAAGACTCCAATGGCCGTCAGCTCGTGGAGCGGGGAACCCTCACCGTGGCGGGGGTCCAGATCCACCCGAAGATGCAGCTGAAGACCTTCGACTTCTCCTCCCATGCGGGGCACTCGGACCTGGTGGGGCTCGTCCGGAAGGTGAACCCCTCGAAGGTGGTCCTGATGCACGGGGACCAACGGGAACGGCTGGCCGAATCCCTGGCGAAGGAGTACCCCGTCGTGCTCCCGAAGAAGGGCGAGGACATCCCCCTCTGACCGGGGCGGTCCCGGGGAAGATCATCCGGCCCCGCCCCCGCGGGAAGCCTCCTCCGGCGGCACCACATCCCGGAACCGTCGGAAGAGCGCCAGGTCGTAGGCCACCTTCACGCTCCCCGCAAGGACGAACGGGCCGGCCAGAAACCCTCCCCCCAAGCCCAGAAAGAGACCGGTGAGCGGCCCCCCCAGGGCCGTGGAGCTCCGGGCGGCGGTGGTGTATCCGGCGGCGGCCGTCCGTTCCCCCGGGGCGACCAGCGCCTGGACGAAGGACTGGCGGGTGGGTACGTCCATCTGGGAGAGGCTGGCCCGGGCGACCCACACGCTGGAGGCGGCCAGGAGGGACGGGACGAAGGGGACCAACGCGAGCAGGAGGCTGGACGGAAGGTGGGTGAAGACCATGGTCCGAACCAGCCCGAGGCGCTTGGCCACCGGCAGGGCCAGGAGAAGGGAGCCCCCGGCGGCCAGGCTCGAGAGGAAGAAGATGGACCCGAGGAGGAAGGGAGACGGATGGAACTTGAGCTCGAGCCAGTAGGCCACGAGGCTGTTGGCGACCATGCCGCCCCCGAAGGCGTCCACGGAGAAGAGGCCGGAAAGCCAGAGCACGTGTCTCTTGCTCTCGGCGCTCAAGAGAGGAGCGGACGCCGGGGTCACCGGGGAGGAAGGAAGGTGGAGGGCGAGATAGGCGGGCATGAGGCAGACCCCGAGGGCCGCGTAGAGCAGGAGGACCCCGTCATGCGGGCCGCCGCCAAGGCGGGGGAGCAGGGAGACCGAGCTCAGGGGAGCGGCGGCCAGAGCGCCTACCGCGAGGCCCACGTATCCGAGCAGGTTGTACTCCACGAAGCGGCGCGTGCGCTCCTCCGCGCTGGAGAGGCTGCCCAGGGCCGATTGTTCCAGCGTCGGTAGGGCGCCGAGGTCCGAGCCGCTGGTCACCACCCCCCCTAGGAGCAGAGCGCCGATCACCAGGGCCGGCGCACCCGGCGCGAGGAAGAGGAGGGCCCCTCCCGCGGAGAGGGCGGCGGACGCCAGGAGGAAGGTGGCCTTCCTTCCAAGCCTGCGTTCGGCATGCGGGGCTCCCCAGGACCAGAGGGATGCCCCGCCCAGACCGAGCCCGACCCAGAGGCCCACGAGGATGGGGGCGTACCCTGCCTGGGCGAGGGTGATGGCGAGCACCACGGAAAGGCCACCGAGGCCAAATCCCCTCACCGTCCGGGTGAGGTAGAGGAGGGCCACCGTGCGTCCGGGTTCCGAAAGGTGAGGGGGAGCGGCCGACCGGGACGTCGCCCGCCGAGGCCCCCCGGCAGCGCCGACGTCGCTCACCCGACCCCCAGGGGCTCGCTTCGCCGGGCGAGACGGATGGACCTGCCCGAAAGAGCCAACCTAACCGGATCCATGGCGGGGATTGGTGGCGAGGTCACGATCCTGTCCCGGAGGTTCGTCCAGCGTCTCCCTGAGGGGAGGAAGGGGGGGAAGCCGATCGGCCCCCATTTCCCGGAAGATGGAGCGGAGCTCCTCCACCAGTTCAGGGAGACCATCCCCGGTCTCGCAGGAGATCTTCCGCCGTCCGGTCGGGGTCCGGAGGAGATCCGCCTTGTTCTCCACCTCTACGAAGCGACGCGCCGGGAACCGCTCTTTCAAGCGGTTCAGGAGGGTCTCCTGCTCCTCCATGGGCCAGCCACACCGGCCGGAGGGGTCGAAGAGGAAGAGCGCCACCGGCCCCGCGTGCTCCAGCGCGAGGAGGGCCTCCCGTTCGGCGGCGTGGGAGGACCGGCCCTCAGCCTCCCGTAGCCCGGGAGTGTCCACCAGTGGGGTCTGGACCCCGGGCCGGAGGGCAAGGTGGCCGGCCGCGGTGGAGAGCGTGGTGAACGGGTAGGGAGCCACCCGGAGCCGGGCCCGGGTCAGGCGAGCGACCAGGGAGGACTTTCCCACGTTCGGGAACCCCACCACCGGTAGCGCCGGGAGGGCGCCGGAGAGCCCGGGCCGGTCCGAAAGCAATTCCTGGGCCTCCTTCAACCGGGCGAGGTCCCGCTCCACCTCGAAGAGTACGCTCGCGGCGCGCCCATAGAAACGCCGGACCGATCCGCCGAAGGCGTACGGGGCATCGGCCCGGGCGAGGCGCTTTTCCTCCTCGGTCCTGAACCCGAGGAGCCGTTCCTGAGCCCGGTGCACGCGAAGCAGGCTACGCTCGATCCCCCCCGGCCCGTAGCGGTCCTCCAGGAGTGCCCGGCTGAACGCGGTCAGGTCCTCCAGCCGATGGAGCGGGCCCTCCGCCTGCCGCAGCTGCCGCAGGAGCACCGCGGCGCTTCGGGCCACTTTCCGGTGGGCCTGGCTCCGGCGTCGGTTCAACGAACTGTCCCCGCTGCCGGCCGCCTTGGAGGCGCGATGGAAGGCGATCTCCAGGAGGGCGTCCGCCAGAGGGTGGGCAGGGCCAGCCGGACGGCCCGTTGCTGGTACGGTGACCTTCCGGGTACCGGAGCGGGTCCGGGGGGGACGGGGGGCCGGCATGAGGACCCCTCCGAGTCCTTCTTGAGGTTAAGGAGGTACCGGCGCGCCCCGTTCCCCCGGCCCGGGGTCGGGGGCCGGGCGGGCGGGCCTTTCGGCCCTCCCCGCCGCGCCCTCGTCCGTTCGCCGGTATGGTTCCACCGGTGCTGCGGGAAACCCTATAACACCGGCCTCGCTGGGCGCTCAACCGAGGGCCCCTTTGGTCCGATGGATACCTGATCCCGAGCGGGAAAACCCCCAGCTTCTCGCTGCCCTGGGCCTGACCCGGATCGAAGAGCTCTTCCGGGACATTCCCCCGGCCGCCCGGGTGGGACCCCTGGGCCTGCCGGGACCCCTCGAGGAGCCCGAGATCATCGCAGCGGTGGACCAGCTCCTCGAGAAGAACCGACCCCGGAAGGGAATGGACTCCTTCCTGGGGAGCGGACTTTACGACCGACCCGCGCCCGCCGTCGTCGATGGCATCCTCCAGCGGTCCGAGTTCTACACCTCGTACACCCAGTACCAGGCCGAGGCCAGCCAAGGGATGCTCCAAGCGCTGTTCGAGTTCCAGTCCCTCTGGGTAGAGCTCACGGGCATGGAGGTGGCGAACTCTTCCCTCTACGACGGCGACACGGCCCTGGGGGAGGCGCTCCTCATGACCCGGCGTCTTCGGGAGGGCCAGTATTTCCTGGTCCCCGAGAGCCTTCGGTGGGAGAGGAAGAGCATCCTGTCCAACTATGCGCGCGGCCCCGGGGCTCGGCTGAAGGAGATCCCCCAGGATTCCCGAACGGGACGGTTGGACCTGGGCTTCCTGGAACGGGAGGTCCGCAACGACTGTTTCGGGGTCCTCGTGGAATACCCGGACTCCCTGGGGCTCCTTCAGGAGGACCTCCCTCGCCTCCGAGGGATCCTCGGCGACGTCCCCTGGGTGGTGAGCGCCGATCCCTTGGCCCTCACGGTCCTCGACCCCCCCGGGAGCTGGGGCGCGGACCTGGTAGTCGGGGAGGGTCAGGGGTTCGGTATCCCCCCCTCCTACGGAGGCCCGCTGCTAGGGCTGATGGCGGCCCGGCGTCGGGACCTTCGTCACCTCCCTGGTCGATTGGTCGGGGCCACCACCGACCCTACCGGCCGTCGTGCGTTCACCCTCACCCTTCAGACCCGGGAGCAGCACATCCGACGGTCCAAGGCCACCTCCAACATCTGCACGAACCAGGCTCTGATGACGCTCGCCTTCCTGGGATACGCCTCCGCGTTGGGGCCCCGGGCCCTGGCCCGGATGGCGGAGGGAATGACGACCCGGGCGCACGAACTGGCCCAGAGGCTCGGGTCGGTCCCCGGTCTGGTCGTCCCCCGGTTCTCCGCCCCCTTCCTCTACGAGGTCCCCATCGAGGTATCGGCCATGCCGGTGAAGGATTTCCTTGCCGGCCTGCTCACCCGGGGGATCCTCGGCGGAGTGGCCCTTGCCGATCCCCGGCCGGGTTCCCGTCCTCCAATGTTCCCCGGCTACGTGGCCTCCACAGGTCCGGCCACCTCCGGGAAGGCGCTGGACCGCTACCTGGCCGCCGCCCATGAGGTCCTGGCGGGGCGGGGGGGCCGATGACGTTCCGCCAGGCCCGCTACGACGAGCCCCTGCTCTGGGAGGTCCGCGACCCGGTGGAGGAGCGGCCGGGAGTCACGGCGCTCCCGGGAGTACCGGTCGGTCTCCTCCGAAAGCACCCAGTGGCCTGGCCAGAGCTCTCTGAACTGGAGCTGGCCCGGCACTTCACCCGGTTGTCCCAGATGAACTTCGGCATCGAGACCGCGTTCTACCCGTTGGGATCCTGCACGATGAAATACAACCCTCGGGTGGCCGAGCTCCTCTCCCGGAGGGAGGCGCTCCTGGGGGCGCACCCGGCGCAACCGGAGGAGACCGTGCAGGGCCTTCTGGAGCTCCTCTACGAACTCGAGGGGGCGCTGGGCAAGATCACGGGACTCCCCCACGTGAGCCTCCAGATCGCCGCCGGGGCGCACGGGGAGTTCATTGCGCTGCTCATGACCCGGGCCTACTTCGAGGACCGGGGAGAGGTGGGACGGACGGAAGTGCTCCTCCCCGACACCGCCCACGGGACGAACCCGGCCTCCGCGTCGATGGCCGGGTTCACCTCCCGGGAGCTGGCCACGGAGCATGGGCTCATCCGGGCCCGGGCGCTGCGGGACCAGCTCGGCCCGAAGACCGCGGCCTTCATGCTCACCAACCCCAACACCGCCGGCCTGTTCGAGGAAGAGATCCTGGAGATCGCGGACGAGGTGCACCGGGCGGGGGCCATCCTGTACTACGATGGGGCGAACCTCAATGGCATCCTCGGGAAGACCCATCCCGGAAAGATGGGCTTCGACGTGGCCCACCTGAACCTCCACAAGACCTTCGGCACGCCCCATGGGGGTGGGGGGCCCGGGGACGGGGCGCTCTGCGCGGGCGAGCGGCTGGCGGACTACCTGCCGGTGCCCCGGATCCGGCGGGAGGGGGACCGGTTCCGTTGGGACTACGACTTTCCCCGGTCCATCGGGAAGGTGAAGACGGCCTTCGGGAACGTGGGTCTGCTGGTCCGGGCCTACGCCTTCCTCCTCGCCTATGGGGAGAGCGGGCTGACCGCCGTCACCGAGCGGGCCGTGCTCAACGCCAACTACCTGGCCCGGAGGATGGGGGAGCTGCTCCCCCGCCCCTTCTCCCCCCTGGTCAAGCACGAGTTCCTGCTCTCGGGGGCTCCGTTGAAGGCCCGGGGGGTCCGCACCCTGGACCTCGCCAAACGGCTGCTGGACGAAGGGGTCCACGCCCCCACCGTCTACTTCCCCGCCCTGGTGGAGGAGGCCCTGATGGTGGAGCCTCCGGAGACCGAGTCCAAGCGGGAGCTGGACCTCTTCTTCGAGGCCTTCCGCCGATCGATGGAGGACCGGCCGGAGAACCTCCATGCCGCGCCGCGGAACCTCTCCGTCGGCCGGGTCGATGAGGTGAAGGCCGCCCGGGACCTCCTGCTCTCCTGGAAGGATCTTCGGGACCGGCGGCCCCCGGCTCCCGGGAACTGAAGGCATCCTGGGGTGAGCCAGACCAAACCTTCAAACCCCGACCCGGGCTCTGGGCCGCCATGCGCGACCGAGTGAAACGGATCTTCGCCAACGTCAAGGCCCCGGTGGACACGATCCTGCTGATGAATTCCGTTGAGCCCCTGTTGGACAAGGCCCTCCTGTACACCACCGACGTGGCCAGCGGGATGTTCGAAGGCTGCGTGGCGGTGGGGTTCCCAGACGGGGCCCTGACCCTCTTCTCCTCCGAGCTCGAGGCCGAGAGCGCCCGGACCGCGCCGGAACTCACCGTGGAGACCTTCAGCACCCGGGCCGATCAGGCCGAGAAGATCCGCCGCGCCCTCTCCGGCTCGTCCCGGGTCGGCTTGAACTTCCACGACCTGACCCATGAGAACTTCCTTCACCTGAAGAAGGAACTCCCCGACGCGGAGTTCTTGGACGTCTCGGAGGCCGTCCGCCGGGCGCGGGCGGTGAAGGACGCCCGGGAGGTGGAACGCCTCCGCCAGGCCGGCAAGATCGTCAGCCGGGTGGCGGAGCAGATCCCGAGCCTGCTGCGGGCGGGCATGACCGAGCTCGAGCTCGCCGGGGAGATGGAGAACCTGATGAACAAGCACGGGGCTGCGGGGAGGTCGTTCGACACCATCGTGGGCTTCGGCGCGCACGGGGCGGAGCCCCACTTCTCGCCGACCTCGGCCCGCCTCGAACGGGGGGTGGGGATCGTCTGCGATTTCGGGGCCCTCTACCAGCGGTACTGCTCCGACCTCACCCGAAGCTATGCGTTCGGGAAACCCCCGGCCGAGCTCAAGGCGATCCACCGGAAGGTGGAGGAGGCGCAGCAGGCGGCCCTGGACGTCATCCGGGCCGGCGTGCCGGCGAAGGAGCCGCACCTGGCGGCCGCCAAGGTCGTCGACACCTCCCCCTGGAAGGGGAGGTTCAACCACGGCCTCGGACACTCCGTCGGGCTCGCGGTCCACGACGGGTTCGCCATGAACCCCCGGACGGAAGAAGTCCTGGAGGCCGGCATGGTGGTCACGGTGGAACCGGGGATCTACGTGCCGGGACTAGGTGGGGTCCGGATCGAGGATGACATCGTGGTGACCGCGAAAGGGTACGAGTTCCTCACCACGGCTCCCCGGGAGTACTTCGAGGTGGGCGCGGCGTGAAGATCGGGGTCTTGACGGGGGGTGGGGACTGCCCGGGGCTCAACCCGGCCCTCCGGGGCCTGGTCTACCGGGCCACGGGCCGGGGGCATCAGGTGATCGGCTTCCTGGACGGATGGAAGGGGCTGCTCGACGGTCGTCACCGACCCCTGGAGCGGGCGGACCTTCTCGAAGCCATGGGCCAAGGGGGCACCCTCCTCGGGAGCTCCCGGACGAACCCGTTCAAGGAGGAGGAGGGCGCTTCCCGGCTGCTCGCCACCCTCTCCAGGCTGCAGATCGATGCCTTGGTGGCCATGGGCGGCGACGACACCCTGAGCGCGGCCCGGGAACTTCACCGGCGCGGCGGCCGGGTGGTGGGGGTCCCCAAGACGATGGATAACGACCTCCGCGGGACCGACTGGACCTTCGGGTTCGACTCGGCGAGCAGCGTCTCCATGGAAGCGTTGGAGCGGCTCAGGGACACCGCCCGGAGCCATCACCGGGTCATCGTCCTGGAGGTGATGGGCCGTCACGCCGGTTGGGTGGCCCTGGCGACGGGGCTGGGCGGAGGAGCGGACTACACCATCCTGCCGGAGGAACCCTTCGACGCGGAGCGACTCTGCGCCGCGGCCCGACGCGCCGTGGACGCCCGGGGCTATGCCCTGGTGGTGGCCTCCGAAGGAGCGGAAGTGGCCGCCGGGCTCAAGGGCACCTCGGGAGCGAAGGACGACTTCGGTCACGAACTGCTGAAGGACCGGGGGGTGGGGGCCTCCCTGGCGAGCCTCCTGGAGCGACGGCTCGGGGTGGAGGCCCGCAGCGCGGTCATCGGCCACGTCCAGCGCGGTGGCCCCCCCACCCTCTTCGACCGGATCCTCTCGGTCCGGCTCGGGGCAAAGGCTGCGGACCTCATCGAGGAGGGGAAGTTCGGCGAGGTGGCCGTCCTCCGGGGAGAACAGATCGGGAGCCTGCCCCTGGAGGAGGCCGTCTCCTCCCCCCGCGTGGTGGATCCGCCTTGGCTCGACCTGCTCCACACTTTCGATGCCTGAACCAGGAAGCCCCCCCGCGCGCCGGTCACCGCCAGCGGTCCGTGCCCTCCGTTGGGAGGGCGGGTCCCTGGTGGTCCTGGACCAGCGTCAGCTGCCGGGGGCCACCGTGCATCGCACGTTGGGCCATCTCCCCGAGGTGGCGGAAGCGATCCGCACCCTCACGGTCCGCGGAGCCCCCACCATCGGGGTGGCCGCCGCCTATGGGATGGTCCTCGGGCAGCGTGTCGATGGGCTGGGGGTCGACGAGGCGGCCAGGCTCCTCCGGGAGACGCGACCGACCGCCCATGACCTGTTCGTGGGGATCGCCGAAGTGGAGCGGGCCTGGCGGGAGGGGAAGGACACGTTGGAGGCCGCCGCCGCGTACGAGCGGCGCCTGGTGGAAGAGTGTCATGCCATTGGAGAAGCGGGCGCCCCGCTGGTGGGCCAGGGGGCACGGGTCTTGACCCACTGCAACGCAGGGGCACTGGCCACCGTGGCCTGGGGGACCGCGCTCGCCCCGATCCGGGTGGCCTTCCGGTCGGGGCGGGATCCCTTCGTCTGGGTCGACGAGACCCGGCCGCTCCTGCAGGGGTCCCGGCTCACGGCGTGGGAACTTCGGGAGGAGGGGATCCGCCACGCGGTGATCGCGGACAACGCCGCCGGCTACTTCCTGGGCCGGGGGGAAGTGGACCTGGTGATCGTGGGAGCGGACCGGATCACGCGTTCCGGGGACTTTGCGAACAAGGTAGGGACCTACGAGAAGGCCGTCCTGGCCCGGGAAAATGGCGTGCCCTTCTACGTGGCCGCCCCTTGGAGCACCTTCGACGCCAGCCTCACCCGGGGGGACGAGATCCCGGTGGAGGAGCGTTCAGGGGACGAGGTGCGCAACTTTGCGGGGATCGCCACGGCTCCGGAAGGGTCTCCCGTCCGGAACCCCGCGTTCGATCTGACGCCCCATCGGTTCGTCCGGGGGTTCATCACCCCGGATGGGGTCCTCGCCCCGGAAGAGATCGAGGAGCGACTGAAGGCCCAGCGACCTCTCCATCCCTGAGGGTCCTGGGCGACGCCCCGATCGGGAGTCTCCGGAGCGGAGCGAAGGGGCTCCGCTCCCTTTGAACCCGAGCCCACGGCTCGACAGACCGTGATCCTGGACCGCTAGACCATCGGGGCGCGCCGGGCGGAGGTTCGCCCGCGCTAATTAAGGCTTCTCGGCGGAGGGCGGTGGTTCCCTCTGACTTCCAATAACCGTCAGACGCACCCCCCCTCCTGATCGGGGGCGGATGCGACCGAGGTCGCCCAGGCGGACAGGGTGGGTTCCAACGGGCCCTCTCCCGCGAT
>JAJZYB010000012.1 GCA_021806135.1 Thermoplasmata archaeon | reverse complement strand
CAGGAGTTCCTCCGCGTGTTGCGGGGTCCGGGACCTCTGGAACCGGGGCTCACGGCCTGGGCAGTCTCGGTGGGGTGCTCCCCTCCACCCGAGGCCGTCCCTCAATGACGGTCGTTGGATACGAGAGGCTGATGCTCCGCTTTCCCTGGCTGATGGAAGAACCCGGGAGGCCCTCAAGGGTGGTAACGGGCGAAGCGGTATGAACCGGGGAGCCTCCGGGCCGGCCGTTCATGGATCCGGTCATCGACGTTCGCGCCTTGGTCAAGCGGTTCCGGGGGACCCGACGAACCGCCTTCGCCCCGGCCACGCCGGACAGCCTCGCCCTTGACCACGTCGACCTGGCCATCCCCGAGGGGCAGATCTACGGGCTCATCGGAGCGAACGGGGCCGGAAAGACCACCCTGTTGAAAGTGATCTCCACCTTGCTCCTCCCAACCTCGGGGGAGGTCCGGGTCCTCGGCCATGACCTTCGCACCGAGGAGGCCGCCGTGCGCTCCTGTCTCGGACTCGTCACCAACTCCGAGCGGTCCTTCTACTATCGGCTGACCGGCTGGCAGAACCTCCGGTATTTCACGGGGCTCTACGGGATGAGCCGGAGCACGTTGGAGGCCCGGGCCCGCCCGCTGGTCATGAAGTTGGGGCTCCTGAGCGCCATGGACCGGGACTACCGGACCTACTCGACGGGCATGCAGCGGAAGCTCGCCTTCATCCGGGCCTTCGTCCTGGAGACCCCGGTGCTCCTTCTCGACGAACCGACGAGCAGTCTCGACCCGCTCTCCTCGGAGGAGATCCGCAGCCTGATCGCCGAGGAGTGCCGCGCCCGGCACCAGACCGTGCTCCTGAGCGCCAACAATCTCCTAGACGTGGAGCGCCTCGCGGACCGGGTGGGAAAGATGGCCCACGGACAGCTCACCCCGGTCGAGAGCACCTCCGATCTGGACGAGAGCCTGCGGGTGGCCCGGATCTGGCTGAAGGAACCCCCCGGCCGGGTGGAGGCCGCTCTGGAGGCCTGGCCGCCGGGACACCCGGACATCCGATGGGAGGTCCGGGAGAGGAACCAGCGGACCCTGCTCCGGGTGGCCACGGAGGACCCGCAGCGGACGCTGCCGGCGATCCTGCAGGCCCTGCTCACCGCCGGCCTCGCTGTGGACTCCGTGGACCTCCGGCCGGTCGACCTCGAGGAGGAGTTCCTGCTGACCGCCTCGGAGGCGGAGGCCCCGGTCCCGGGAGTCTCCCCTTGAGCGCCACCAGGGCCTCTACGGCCACGGAAGGCGCGGGGTTCCCCTTCCGCGACATCCTGCGGAAGGCCTACCTGTTCACCTTCCTCCGGGGATGGGCGGTCTGGCTGAGCTACCCGGCCCAGGCCTTCCTCACCTTGGTGGGCTGGGTCGTCCCGGTCTTCTTCTACTTCCTCCTGGCCGGGTTCCTCACGAGCAGTTCGAGCAGCTCCCCCTTCGCCGGGAACGGACAGGGCTACATCGCCTTCTTTGTCGTCGGGCTCGCCTTCCAGGGTTTCGTCACGAGCCTCTATGCGATGCTGGCCCAGCGCATCCGCTCCGAGCAGATGATGGGGACC
Organism: Thermoplasmata archaeon; assembly: GCA_021806135.1. GTDB lineage: Archaea > Thermoplasmatota > Thermoplasmata > Lutacidiplasmatales > UBA184 > JAKATE01. The sequence goes on along the minus strand of JAJZYB010000012.1, from coordinate 43,107 downwards.
CTCGAGCACCTGCTCCTGTCCCCGACCTCTCCCTCCGCGGTGCTGGCCTACTCCACGGTCTTCGGGGTCATGCTGAACCTCTTGGCCATGGCCTGCATCCTGGCCGTCGGGGCCGTCTTCCTGGGCGTGGTCTTCCACGTGACCCTGGCCGCCGTGGTCGTCTCCGTGATCCTCCTCATCGTGAGCAATCTGGGCATGGCCATCATCGCCTCGTCGTTCATCCTCTGGATGAAGCAAGGCAACCCGGTGGCGGTCTTCTTCACCCTGTACACCCAGCTCTTCGGCGGGGTCTTCTTCCCGGTGAGCTACCTCCCCGGGGGCCTCCAAGTGGTCTCCTACCTGATTCCCCTCACCTTCGGGCTCGATGCGGTCCGAGCCACCCTGTTGGCCGGGGCCGGGTTTGGCCCGGTCCTCCCCGACCTGCTCTGGATGGTCTTCTACACGGTGGTCACCATCCCGCTCGGGCTCTGGTTCTTCCGCTGGACCCTCCGGCGGGTCCGGGAAGATGGCACGCTCGCCACCTATTGACCGGCCCCGGGGGCCGTCGGGAGCCGGCGGATCGTGTTCGAAACCTCCGAACGGGCCCGGCAGGGGCTCCGGCAAGGAGAGCCGGCAGAACATCCCGTCCGCGTACCGGACGATCCGGAGGGCCCGGGGTGAGCGGGCGTAGGGCGGCTGCCGTCCGTTCCCGAACGGAGAGAGTACCCCGTACCTGGCGCCCCACCGGCAGACGGCCACCATCCCAGGGCGGGAACGTCCCGCGCCCGCGCGGCAACCCCGAAGGCCACCGACACCTCGCGAAGCGAAGGCCCCCATCACACCTCCCGCCCAGATCGGTCCGACCGGACCGGCCGCGGACGGCGGCACCCACATCCTGACGGTCCTCGACGAACGGACCGGCCAACGCCTTCCAGCCGGCCCCTACCAGCCTCTCTTCCGCTTCCCTCAGGCGTCTTCCCGCGACCGGTACGGACCGGGCCCCTCCGCGGGCCAAGCGAGCCTCCCCGGGGAAAGGTCGGAATCCTCGGCAACGGGGAGGGTTTCCTCCACCCGGCGCTGCCGGGAGAGCCCGACAGGACCACACCCTCCGTCCCAGACCCACCCCCCCACTTCGGAGAGGGCACAGGGCCGCCAAGGGACCCCTGGGACGAGGGCAAAGCTTAAAAACCAGATTTAAATAGGCCCGTCTCGGGGCCCTCCTAAATGGCCAAGATCCGGATCGAGAACGTGGTCGCCTCCACATCCCTCGGCGACGAGCTCGATCTGCAGTCGATCGCCCTCGCCCTGGATGGCGCCGAGTACGAACCGGAACAGTTCCCGGGGCTCATCTACCGGCTGAAGCAGCCGAAGACGGCCATCCTGCTCTTCCGTAGCGGCAAGGTGGTCTGCACCGGGGCGAAGAGCATGGCCGAGGTGGAGGAATCCATCCACAAGGTCGCCCAGCAGATCCGCAAGGCCGGGCAGAAGGTCAACACCCGCCCGAAGATCGAAGTCCAGAACATTGTGGCCTCCTCGGACCTGGAGAGCGAGATCAATCTCAACGCCATCGCCGTCACCCTGGGTCTGGAGCGCGTGGAGTACGAGCCGGAGCAGTTCCCGGGCCTGGTCTGCCGGATCGAGGAACCCCGCGTGGTGGTGCTCCTCTTCGGGAGCGGGAAGCTCGTCTGCACCGGTGCCCGGAAGCCCTCCGACGTGGAAGTGGCGGTCCAGAAGATCACCAAGGAGCTCCAGGGCGCGGGCCTCCTGCGCTGAGCCTTCGGGCCGATCCGCGTCATGGCCCCATCTTCCCACCCTTTCCCCCTTCCCATCGTGGACCATCACGCCCACCTTCACCCTGGTGCGCCGGGACTCGAGGCGACCCGACGCTTCGCCGCCCTCGGCGGGACCCACCTCTTTCTTGCCACCCAATCCTATCGTCCCGGCGCCCCGGGGAGCGTCGAAGAGTACCGGGAGCAGTTCGAGACCACGGTCGCCATCGCCGCGAAGGTCCAGGAGTCCGTCTCGGTCCTCACCTACCCCGTGGTGGCGCCGTACCCGGTGGATCTCATCGGACAAGCCGAACGCCTGGGACTCACGTCCGCCGAAGACCTGCAGCGAAGGGCTCTCCGGGAGGCCGCGCGCTTCGTGGAGGAGGGACGGGCGGTGGCCCTCGGAGAGGTGGGACGCGCCCACTTCCCGGTGCCGGAGGGCGTGCGCGAGGCCCAGGAACGGGTCCTCCGGGAGGCGGTGGCCCTGGCGAGGGACGTGGGCTGCCCGCTCGTCCTCCACACCGAGGACCTCGATGGAGAGGGGTATCGTGGCCTGGAGGCGTTGGCCCGCCAGGAGGGACTCTCTCCCGAGCGGCTGGTGAAGCACTACACCCGGACCTATCGGGACCCGAAGGAACGGTTCGGGATCACCCCCTCCTTCCTGGCCAAACGGCCGCTCGTTCGCCAGGCCCTGACGGACCCGGGACCCTGGTTCCTGGAGACGGACTATCTGGACGATCCTCAGCGACCCGGGGCGGTGCTCTCGCTGGAGACGGTCCCCCGCCGGGCACGGGAGCTCTGGGAGGGGGAAGCGGGAGCGGGGTCCTCCGCGGACCGGGAGCGTCAGCTTGCGATCCCCTTCGTCGAGGCCCCCCGACGGCTCTACGGGCTCTCGTTCTCCCGGCCAGAGCCCTTCCGGTTCGGCGAACCCGGGGGTGGGGGCCCATGAGGCCCTCCCGCCCAGGGTTCGTGGTGGCCCTGGAAGGGATCGACGGGACCGGGAAGACCGTTCTCGCCGCGGGACTCCGTCGGGCGCTCCATGGTCGGCGACTCCCCGTGGTCCCGTGGAAGGAGCCGCGGGACCCCTACTTCGCGGCACGGGCGGCAAGCGCCACCTCAAGCGGCCGTTGGGAGGAGGCCGCCCTCGCCTTCACCCTGGACCGGGCCCTCGCCCAGGGGGACCTTATCCGTCTGGTCACCGCCGGGAAGCTCGTCCTCTCGGACCGCTCCCTCTACTCCACCCTCGCCTATCAGGCCCCTGCCCTGGGACCGGCGGTCCGGCGACGGGTGGTGGCCTGGCAGAGGCAACTTGCCCAGCCGCCGGACCTGGTCCTCTGGCTGAAGCTACCGGTGGAGGAGGCCCTCGCCCGCCTTGCCCTCCGCCCGGGGAGGAAGGCCCCCTGGGAGGCGAGGGAGACCCTGGAGCGGGCGCATCGGGCCTACGGAACCTTGGCCCGACGAACCCCGCGTACGTTCCGGGTCGTCGACGCCCGGCCTCCGCTCCGGACGGTCGTTCTCGTGGCGGCGGCCTTGGTGGAGGAGGCCTGGCGGTGTCGGGGAAGGGGGCCGGCTCCATGACCGGTCGCATCCTGCTCCGGGAGGAGACCCTGGAACCGTCCTTCGTTCCGGACCGGCTCCCTCATCGGGAGCGCGAGCTGGCGCTCCTGAGGGAGCGGTTCTCGCACGCTGCCCTTGCCGGAAGGTCCTGGTCCCAACTCTTGACGGGAGGGATCGGCAGCGGGAAGACGGCCCTCGCCGGACGCCTTGCCCGGGAGCTGGACTCGCCCCGCCAGGGGGGCCTCCGCACCCTCTATGTGAACTGCTGGAGGCGCAACAACGACCGGGCGGTGCTGCTGGAACTGCTCAAGGCGGTGGGCTTCCCCCTGCCGGACCGGGGGTACTCCCTCTCGGAGATGGTGGACAGCCTCGAGGCCGGGCTGCGCAAGATGGACCAGCCGGCGCTCCTCGTCCTCGACGAGGTCACCTCGCTATTGCGCCAGGGCAGCAAGCTCATCTATCTGCTCACCCGGGGTCCGGAGGTCGGGCTCGGTCGGGTCTCCCTCCTGCTCATTGCCCCCCAGGACGTCCTTCCGCTCCTGGACGCCGCCAGCCGGAGCGGTTTCGGGGTGACCCATCGGCTCCATCTGCCCGCGTACTCCTGGGAGGAGCTCGCGGACATCCTGGAGGCCCGTGCGGCCGTCGCCCTACGGCCCGGCACCTGCTCCCGCGAGGTGGCGGAGCAGGTGGCGAGGGTGGCCGCGCCCCAGTCCGACGCCCGGCTGGCGGTGGAACTCCTCCTCGGGGCCGCCACCCGGGCGGAGCAGCGAGGCGCCGAAGAGATCGCCGCCGATGACGTCCGCTACTCCAAGGCCTCCCTCTATCCCACCTTCACGGAGGGACGCCTTGAGGGGTTGCCCCCTCACTCTCTCTTAGTCCTCCTTGCCTTGGCCCGGACCCTGAAAGGCCCGGGCAGCTGGGTGGGCGTGGACCGGGTCCGGCAGGCCTACGCCTCGGTGGCGGAGGAGTTCTCCACCGAACCCCAGAGCCGGGTGACCTTCTGGAGAACGGTCAAAGGACTGGAGCGGGAGGGCCTGATCAGCCTCGAACCTTCCGGACCGGGCAAGGCCGCACGGGTGAGCCAGGATGAAATGCCGGTGAGCCTGCTGGAGATGGTGTTGCAGGAACGGCTGGGCAAGGCCCGTAGGGCGAAGCCATAAAGGGGGAACCCCTCCCCCCTTGGCGTCCCATGACCATGGAATCCCCCTCCACGAGGGCTGCGGTGGATGCTCCCCCCGGCGGGGAAGCCCCGGCCGACGTGCCCTCCGGACCGACCCAGACCCCGGTACGGGACCCCCCCGTGGCCCAAGAGGTCCGACGGCTCCTCGGGGAAGGCGAGGAAGGCCTCGCTCTGGAGCTCCTGTCGCAGGGGCTGACCGCGCGTCCTCAGGATCCCGAGCTCGGGAAGCTCGCTTTGGGTACCCGATGGCTCCAGCAGGAGCCGGCCCGTGCGCTCCATCTCGCGCGGGAGCTATTGACCTTGGACCCGAAGGACCCGGACCTCTGGGCGGGCCGGACCCGGGCGGCCTATCTGAGCGGGGCGTACGCCGAAGCGATCGACTCGGCGGAGTCCTACCGGGCCCTTCAGGGCTCACAGGACGAGGTCTTCCGGGTCCGGGCCTTGGCGCTGGCGCACACCGGTCCTCCCCAGAGGGCCCGGCAGGCGTGGGAAAGCTACCTGAAGACCCACCCCGATGACCGGGATGCTTGGCTGGAGCTGGGGAAGATGCTGACCCGGGTGGGGGACGACGCCGAGGCCCTTCCAGCGGTCCAACGTGCGTTGCGGCTGGCGCCGAACCACGCCGCGAGCCAGATGTTGAACGGCACGCTGGCATCCCGGCGACAGAGTTGGAAGGTGGCGGAAGGGGCCTTCGCCCGGGCCACGGAACTGGAGCCGCGGAACGTGGAGGCCTACTTCCAACTCGGTCAGACACGGGAACGCCAGGGGCTCCGGGTCCGGGCCGGGGAAGCCTATGGCCACGCCTTGGCCTTGGACCCGGGTCACGCTCCTTCTGCCACCCGGAAGGCGTTCCTCCTGGTGGAGGCTGGGCGGCCGGAGGAGGCCGCCGAGACATTGAGGTCGCTCCTCCGGCGACAGCCCCGTTCCCCCGAGCTCCTCCTGGACCTGGGAAGGCTCCAGATGGCCCTGGACCGTCCCGTGGAAGCCTACGAGACCCTCCGCCGGGCCCATCGGCTTCTCCCCCTGGACCCGGAGATCTGGCAGGAGCAAGGCAAGGCTTTGGCCCTGAGCCTGCATCTGGACCCGGAGTCCGCGGCGGCCTGGGCCGACCGGGGCCGGAGGGCCGCTGAAGTGGGGGACCACCCCCTGGCCTACGAGGCGCTTCAGCGGGCCCTTGAGAAGGACCCCGGCCTCCCCGGGGTGAAGCCCATGCGTGTGGAGGCCCTCTCCCGCCTGCACGCGACGGATCTCACCCAGCCCGGCGAGGGCTGCCGGGTGGTGGACGAGCTCCTCCGGCAGTCCCGGGAGGGCGAGGCCCTCGAGGTGATCACGAGCCTCCTGGCCCTGGGGCGACAGGAGGATCCGGCCCTTCGGGTCCGGCTGGGCCGCATCCTGCTCCTTTCCGCCCGGGCCGGACCGGCGGAGACCCATGCACGGAGGGCAGCCGAACTCGACCCCGGCTCGGGAGAGGCCTTCACCCTCCTCGGAGAGACCCTCCTGGAACAGGGAAGAGCGCAAGAGGCCGAGGAGGCGTTCGAGAAGGCGCGGAGGAACGCCCCCCACGACCCTCGGCTCTTGATCCTCAATGGGCAAGCCCTCCTGACCCTGGAACGGCCCGGGGAGGCCCTGACCCTCTTCGACGAGGCGCTAGCCCTCGACCCCGGGCTCAGCGGGGCCTGGCAAGGGAGGGGGGCAGCCCTGGACCGGCAAGGCCGTTACGCTGACGCCGCGGAGGCGTTCTCCCGTGCCAGCCTCCCTCCTACCCTTTGAGGGAGCCGGGAGTCCCCTCCCGGTCCTCACGAACCACCGTCTCCCCCCCTGGATACGTGCCCAGCTCCCCCGGGACCGCTACGACCGGGTCCACGAGTTGCTCGGGAGACAGGGACTCCACACGGTCTGCCGGGAGGCCCGCTGCCCGAACCTGGGGGAGTGCTGGTCGAGCGGGACCGCCACGCTGATGCTCCTGGGAGAGACCTGCACCCGCCGCTGCGGCTTCTGCGCGGTGACCACCCGGAGCCCTCAGGGGCGCGTGGATGGCACCGAGCCCACCCGGGTCGCGGAGGCGGTGCGTTCCTGGGGGCTCCACTACGTCGTCCTCACCCAGGTCTGCCGGGACGACCTTCCGGACCAGGGCGCCGGGCATCTGGCGGCCACGATCCAAGCCATTCACCGGGCGGCTCCCGGCACCCGGGTGGAATTGCTGGCGGGTGACCTCGGGGGAGACCGGGAAGCGCTCCGGGCGGTCCTTTTGGCGCGACCGGAGGTCTTCGCCCACAACCTGGAGACGGTCCGCCGGCTGAGCCCCAAGGTCCGGGACCGGAGGGCCAGCTACGACCGGTCCCTCCATCTCCTGCGCTGGGCGAAGGAGACCGACCCCCCCGCCCCGGTCACCAAGTCCTCGCTCATGCTCGGGCTCGGCGAGGAGCCGACGGAGGTCGTGGAGGCGATGCAGGACCTGCGTGCCCAGGGGGTCGACCTCCTCACCATAGGGCAGTACCTGCGGCCCGGGGCCGGCGGTTTCCTTCCGGTCGCCCGCTACGTCCCGCCGATCGAGTTCGACCGGTTCCGGGCCCTGGCGCTGGACCTGGGCTTCCTGGGGGTGGAGAGCGGGCCCATGGTCCGCTCCTCCTACCGGGCCGATGAGCTTTATGAGCGGGCCGGCCCCCCCGTCTGACCCAGCCATGGCGAAGAAGGTCCGGAAGGACCCCGCAAAGCGGGACGCGGTGAAGGAGTTCCACTTCCCCGAGTTCGATGTCCGGGGGTTCATCGAGCACGAGCTCGAGCAGTCCTACGCCACCACCATGAGCCTGGTCTTCGCGGTGGTGGTGGCACTGGCCTCCTGGCGGCTCTCGGTGCTCGGAAGTTCTCTGGGCTCCATCTTCTTCCCGGCCTTCACGGCCTTGGCCATCGTCCTGGGCATCGTCTGCGCGGTGGCCGTGGTCATCATGATCGGCCGGGCCCGGCCCCGCTCCTCGGACTACCGGAAGGGCGACTGGGCCTCCCTATTGGTCATCTACGTGTTCTTCTGGCTGGGGTTCTGGGCCCTCTTCCTGAACCTCTAGGGGGACAGGGGGCCAGGGGGAGGCCCGGTCCATCGGAGCCAGGGGAGCCGGTCATCGAGGAGACCGACGAGCGCCGCCCTCACCGCCTCGACGCCCAGCACCTCCGTGAGCGGGTGGAAGGCCCCCCCGGGGGGGAGGGCCGCCCGGAGGTCCTTTCCCAAGGCGAGCTCGTGGGCCACCGACCCGAGGATGGCCAGGACCTCCCGGGGCCCCCTGCGGAGATCGACCGCCAGGCGACCTTCATCGGTCACGTACGGGCCTTTGAGGGGCGAGGGGTCCGCCCCGCTCCACCGGGCGAGGAACTGGGGGGTCTCCCGGATCCCGACCGGCGGCCCGCCGTGTATCCGGACCGGTGAGAGCGTCGAGCGATCGGTCTCCACGAGGACCGCCACTTGACCGCTCGCCAGCGTGGACGAGGTCCCCAAGACCACGAACCCGAGCCGTTCCAAGGTCTCCCGGAGGGCCCTTTCCGCCTTCCTCAGCTGGGGCCAGATCACGTCGGGCACCTTTCCGGGATCCGGGAGCAGGAGGACCGTCACACTGCTCTGCCGCTCCCGGAGCCGGGCGAGGAGGGCTTCCAGGGGAGGGGGCGCGGAGGCGGGAGGGTGGAAGAACTCCCTGCGGGGGCGGTCCCCGTACTCCCGGGCCCCCAGGAGGTAGACGGCGAAGCTCCGACGGGAAAGCGCGGAGGAGACGTTCCGGTGGGGGTCGACCGGGTCCGGCAGGATGAGCGCGGCGTCCTCCATCGCCGCCGGTTCCGGTCCTGGCGGGCAGAGCCGCTGGGGGACCCGCCACCCCTGGGCGGCCTTGAGCACACCGCCGAAGGACCCGTATCTCAGGACCAGGAGCTCGGTGAGGTAGCCCGAGAACCCTTCGGTCTTCACCTCGGCCCCGTAGACCCCGAGGCTACCCAGGAAACGTTTGAAGAGCCGGACATCGTCCTTCATCCGCGGGGTTTGACGGGGCAGGAGGAAGGCCTGGTGGAAGGGGGTCCGATCCACGGGGGTGATGGGGCGGTCGGACCGGTCCACCCGGTACCCCGGGACCGCATCCACGGCGAAACCCTCGAACTCGCCCCGGAGGTAGGGATGGTCGGCGTACCGACGGACCGGGTTGGCCAGCAGACGCCCGGCGAGGGCGAGTCCGGATTCCGCCAAGCGTTCCCGGGGCAGCCCCGGGTCGAATAGGAGGAAGAGGTCGAGGTCGAGCCGTCCGGGCAGGTAGGTCTCCCGGGCCGCGCTTCCGGCGACCAAGGCCTCCTTCAGGGGGACCCCGAGGAGGGCGGCCTCCTCGGTGGCACGGCGAACGAGCGCCTCCCTGGCCTGACGGACCCGCTCGACCAGTTCCGGGGGAGGGCGCAGGGCCTCCGCCGCCTCGGCCTCCAGGGGGCGGAAGGGAACCGGCGGCGGAAGGGGGTCCTGCCAAGGGGGTCCGAGGGAGGCCCCCAGGCTCATGGGGGCGAGGGAACCGCCCCGGGACATGAACGTTTGGGACGGGAAACTCCCCGCTCGGTCGGGGGGTGTTGAGCCTTTCGGCCAGCGGAAGGACCGGGGCGCCAGGGCCCCTTCTTGTGGTCGTCCCGCCTGTACACGTCATGTCGGCCTCCGGGGTGCCTGCAGCTCCTGAACTCTCCCGGGAGCTGCCCGGCGGGAAGGTCCGGTGCCTGGCCTGTGCCCGCTACTGTACGATACCGGAAGGCTCGCATGGTTTCTGCTTCGTCCGGGCCAACGAGGGGGGGCGGCTCCGGCTGCTGACGTACGGGCGGGTGGCCGCGATCCAGGTGGACCCCGTGGAGAAGAAGCCGCTCTCCCATTTCCACCCGGGGAGCCGGGTCTTCGGGCTGGGAACGGTGGGCTGCAATTGGCGCTGTGCCTACTGCCAGAACTGGCAGATCAGCCAGGAGCGGGAGGCGAAGGGCCGGACCCTCTCCCCCCACGAGGCTGTGGCCTGGGCGAGGCGGGAGGGGTGCGACGGCGTCACCTTCACCTACAACGAGCCGAGCATCTTTGCGGAATACGCCTCGGACGTGATGGCCGAGGCCCACCGGGCCGGCCTTTTCGCCACCTTCGTGACCAATGGCTACCTGACCCCCGAGGCCGTGGGCTATCTGGGCGGCAAGCTCGACGCCATCTCCGTGGACCTCAAAGGGAGCGCGGAGGCGGGGTTCCTGCGGCGCTACGTCCAGGCGAAGGGCCCGGAGCCGATCTTCGAAAGCCTGACCGGTCTGAAGGAACACGGAGTCCACGTGGAGGTCACCGATCTCATCGTCCCGAAGGTGGGGGACGACCCGGAGGCCCTGCGGAAGGTGGCCCGCTTCCTGGTCGGGGAGCTCGGACCGGACGTGCCCTTCCACCTTCTCCGCTTCCACCCGGACTACCACATGATGGACCTTCCCGAGACCCCGATCGCTACCCTGGAGGCGCTGCACGCCATCGCCCGGGAGGAGGGCCTCCGCTACGTCTACCTGGGGAACGTGTGGGGTCATCCCCTGGAGCACACGTACTGCCCCCATTGTCAGGCCGTGGCCGTGGAGCGGTTCGGCTACTTCATCCGATCCTGGAACCTGAAGGAGGGGAACCGCTGCAGGAACTGCGGGAATCCCATCCCCATCGTCGGACGCCCTCCCCAGGGATACGAGCCCCGGGACATCCTTCCTCTCGCCTAGGGAGCTCAGTGACGCCCGTGGACGAGGGCATGGATCGGGGCCAGTTCCACGACCCCCACGTCCCGGTAGCCCTTCTTGCGGAGCCAGTTCGCCACGTGAGAGGAGGGGATCAACTGATCGTCGAGCAGGGCTTCCAGGTACTGGAGGCCCGCCATGACCTTCCCGGCCGGGGTGCGCAGCCGGTCGAGCTCGGGCCAGTCGGGGAAGGGGAACTCGCTCACCAGGAGATGCCCGCCGGGGCGCAGGGCACGGCCGATCTGGTCCAGGACCCGTTCCTTCTCCTGGATCTCGTGAAAGGCAAGGTTGAGCAGGACCACATCGGCCGGAGGGAGGGGGCCCTCCTCCAGCGAGGCTTCCTGGAAGGAGATCCGGTCCCGGGCCGGGCTCCTTTCCCGGGCCTCCTGCGCGGACTTGAGGTTCGTGGGGTCCCCCTCCACGCCCACCACCCGGAGGTTCGGAAAGGTCTCGGCGATCCGCACGAGGCCCTCCCCCCGTCCGCAGGCCAACTCCACCAGATCCCCCGCACCGGCGAGGCGCTCGGAGAGGCCGGGGACAGCGGAGAAGCCCTTGCGGAGGAGGCGGGTATAGAACGTGCGGGTGCTCTCCGGCAACGTGCGCCCCACCTCGGGCGGGAATTGGTCCCACCAGCTGCGTTCCCCATCCTTCAGGTGTCCCTGGAAAAAGGCCAGCGGGCCAGAAAGCGCGGTGAGGAACCGGGCCGTGCCACCGAAATAGACCGGGGTGTCCGGCCGGAGGAGCGGGGCCTCCAATCCCGGGGCGAGGCGGTACTTCCCGGTCTCGAACTCCACGTATCCCGCACTGTAGGCGGCCCGCAGGAAGGTCTGGGTGTACAGGCGGTCCGCCCGGGCCTCCCGGGTGAGGATCTCGTCGGTAAGACCCTCCGGATGGCGGCTGAGGGCGGTAAAGTACCCCCCTTCCAGGCCGATGGCCAGGGTCCAGATGGCGAAGAACCCGGCAGCCTGCTCCTGGAGGAGCGCAAGCTGGCGCCCCGTGGCCTCCCGTTCCTCCGGGGAGGGCCCGGAGGGGGTGGGGGATGGGAGTGCTCCAGGGTCCGACATCGATAAGGCGTGGACCGGGGCTCCTGTATAAGGCTCCCGGCCGGACGGAGGGGTCCCGGGAAGGCTCTCCGGTCCCGCTCGAGGGGAGGCGTGACGTGCGTTCACATGGGGGGTGAAACAAAACCGTGGGAAGGTTTATGCCCCCCATTCGCTCCTTTGTTCTTCAGCATGTCGAGCAAGCTCAGGACCGGCATTTCTGGTGGGCAGCGCGTCTCGCTGAAGGGACCCGTACCGCTGGACCAAACGGGATGGGAGGGGTCGGTTGGCCGGCCCGCCGTCCGGCTGGAGGGCAGTTCGGCGACCATCGACCTCAATGCCCTCTCGATGGCGGTCCGGCGCAGCGTCGGCCACGACGGAATGCGCAAGGAGGACGCGGAGGCGATCGCCTCTAACATCCTCAACTTCTTCGGATTCAACGAGCGGATCATCGACAACGTGCTCGAGCCCGACGACCGGGACACGTTCTACATGCTGGAGGACTGTGGCATCCTGGAGACGGAGCGCGACGAGACCACCCTCTATGACGGGAGGGAATGGCGGATCCACTACTGGATGTTCCGGAAGGACCGTATCCTGGAGTTGGCCCGGGAAGAGGCGGAGGCGACGGGCGAAACGTTGGAATCCCCGACCCTGGTCCGGCTCCCCACCGCTCCCTCCCTGGGGGGTGTCTCGTTTCCCCCGGCCGACCATGACATCTACCATCACCTGGGGGACCATGTCTGGCAGAAGGACGAGGAGGAGGACGGCTTTTCCTCTCCCGACGAGCTTCCTCCCCGGATCCCCCGGGACCGAGACCTCGAGGACTGACCGTAAGTTCCGGGGCGGGGCCCCGGAGACTAGGGGTGACCCGTGAGGCGCTTCCTTCTCCTGGTCCACCGGGTTCCAGCGGATGGAGACTTCTCCCTGAACGACCTCGCCAACGGGGGTGGCCGCATGGACGAAGTGGCCCAGGCGGTCGGGGCCGCCTTCCTGGTCTCGAACGGCCTACGGAGGGACACGGAGCTCGATCTCCTTCTCTTGCGGGACGGAGGGGGGGGCCGCCGGATCCACCTGGTGGGCGAACGGCTCCGCTATCTCAATCCGGACGAACGTTCCACGGCCGCACTGCTGAAGAACGCGCTGGTCCGGTCCGCGGGCCGACACGATCGGAGCCTGGAGGCGAGCCCGGGGGTCTTTGTGGGGCCTGGCGCGGAGGAGGACCTCCTCGCGTTCGTCCGGCAACCGGGAGCCATCTGGGCGGAGGAAGGGGGGGCGCCGGTGCGTCAGTACCCCTTGGGCGCTGAGGTTGCCGGAGTGCTGGGGGACGTCTTCGACCCCACCCCGAGGGAGCGGGAGATCCTCCTGGGCTCCGGTATCCCCCGGGTCCGGCTCGGACCCCGGTCGCTGCGGGCCTCCCAGTGCGTGGTCCTGCTCCAGAACGAGCTGGACCTAAGGGAGGAGGGCGCCGCTGGCGGATCGGCCTAGAGCTCGAGGGGGCCCAGGGCCTGGGCCAGGGACTCCTCCGGGAGGCCCCCGAGGAGGAGCGTGACCCGGACGGAGTCCCAGCGCTCCTCATGGACCCGGATGCCGGGGATGAGGTCAGGGGGGTCCTTGAGCTCGGCCCGAAAGGCCTGCACCACGCGGTGATAGGCTCCCAGGGTGAGTTCGGAGCCTCCCTCCACGAAGAGGAGGGCCGGCCCCGCCTCGGTGAGGTGGAAGTCAAGCAGCCCATCGTGGAGCGCCTGCCGGGCGAGGCCTTCCGGGTCGGAGGGGTGGCCCTCCCCGGTGAGGAGGGTGGTCAGGCCGCCGCGGGAAAGGTGGCGGTGGAGGTGGGAGAGGTCCACATTCACCTCGGAGGGGTGCTGGAGCATGTCCATGAGCCCGGAGACCAGGGCCTTCAGGTAGGCGTTCCGGAACTGGAAGACCTGGCGGACGGGCAACCGGTCGTACCGGCGCAGCTTCTCGTTGGAGAAGGGGAGGAGCAGGCCCCCTGCGCGTTTGAGCTCCGAGAGGGCGCGGAGGGTGTTCTCCCGGAGGATGCGGCTACCGTTCAGTTCGGCGTGGAAGGGAAGGAAGACGCTGGTGATGGGGATGGCCCCCTCCGCCTGCGCGAGGGCCAGGCAGAAGGGGGCGAGCGCGCTGCCGGTGCCTCCTCCCAGCCCGGCGACGAGGAAGACCAGGTCGTAGGGCCGGAGCCGGTTCCGCAGCTCTTCCCGGGCGTCCTCGGTGGCCTTGAGGACCGAGGGAAGGTTACCCCCGCTTCCCCGGCCTTTGAGCTCCCGTTGGCCGAGGAGGATCCTCTGGTGCGCGCGGCTCCGGAGCAGGTGTTGTCCGTCGGTGTTGATCGCGAGGGTCTCCACCCCCGGGAAGGCCCGGTCGTACACCTCGCTGACGGCCTCCGAGCCGGCCCCTCCCAATCCCACCACGAGCCCCCTCGGGGGGCGGGCGAGCTCTGCCCAGGAGGGATCGAGGGCCCCCGGAGGGGCCGGGGAGGGCTCGGCCATGGACGGTTCCCGGTCCCTCGGCGCTTCAGGTCCCGGAGGAGCTGCCCTCAGAGATGAGGGTGCCGTCCGGGGGTCCCTTGGCGTTGTTCGGGTCGGGGGGGGAGGGCCGACCACCGAACTGCTCCAGACGGATCCGGATGTATTCGCGCACCGCCGTGCGGATGGCGTCATCGATGTCCACGGAGACCCCTTCTTCGGCGAGCTCCTCCAAGTGGAGGTAGTCCTGGTGGGGGAGGCTCACCACGGTCTTCCGGGCCCTGGCGGAGGGGAGCTCCACCTGGATGTAATGTTCAAGGCCGACCCGGATGGTGTCGGAGATGGTGGGGTGACCGCGAGCCTCCTGAATGCGTTTGAGACCCTCGAGGATCTCCTGTGGGATGCGCACTGTTACGCGCTCGGAGGTTTCGGCCATGGCCGTCGGACACTACCCATCCGTTTGTCGGACAAACAGCATATGAACGTAATGGCAGATAAACATTGCCTTCGTTCGGCTTCCACGGGTCGGGGAAGGGCGCTCTTCTCCTCGCCGCGGGACCTTATCGGTCCGGGGGGGTGGGGTGCTGCGGCCCCACTGACGTCAACGACCTCCCGTTAAGACGGGAGGCTTGTAACTGAGGTCGGAACCATGTCCGCACAGTTCTTCACTCCCCGCTACGATGGGCCGGTCGACTTCGGGGTTGCCAATCGCTACCCCGCGCTGGGCGGGTCTGCGGCCCGACGTGCCGAGGGGACGTTCACAGGCTTCTCGCGCCGGCCCTTCCTTTCGCGGGCCACTACCCCGGCAATCGTTCCCGATCGAGCGCGCCACTTCAACCGTTGCTCCCGCTGGATGGGCGGGAGTGCCTTTCTCCACCTCGTGGGTGGCAGGCGTGCGTCCATCGGCAACCGGATACACGGTACGCGACAGGCATCGAGTCCGCATAGGTGTCGGGGATTCCTCCCCCCAACAAGGTGGGGGGCTTCCTCCGCGAGGTCATCGTGAAGCTCCTCTTCCAGGACCCTCATACGGGAGTCCTCAGGCTCAAGGTTCAGACACCGAGCGACCTGTGGAGGCTCTCCCGGCTCGTGCTGCCGGGAGACCGGATGGGGGCGGTGACCACCCGGCGGGATTCGGAAGCCCCGTCGGACACGCCGGCGGCCCAGAGGGACCGGCGGACGCTCTTCCTCACGCTCCGGGTGGAGCGGGTGGAGTTCCACGAGTTCACCGGACACGTCCGGGTCACCGGTCCGATCACCGAGGAGAGCCCTGAGGCGGGGCGTTACCACACCCTGGACCTCGAGGTCGGGGCGGATGTGACGATCACCAAGTCCGCGCTCTCCCCTTCGGACCGGACGCTCCTGGAAGAGGGGCTCCGGAACCCCGAGGAGCCCGTCCTCCTGCTGGCCAGCGCCGACACGAGCTCCTCGGCGGTGGTCCGGCTGAAGGGACGATCGGTGGAGCTCGTCGATGAGCGGGATTCCCGGGGGCTCGGGAAGTATGGTCGGACCAGGGCGTCAGGCCGGGAGAAGGACCGGGAAGGGTATGTGGAGGAGCTTCTCCAGGTGCTGGTCCCCGAGCTCGCCCGGGCGCAGGGGGTGGTGGTCTCCGGCCCGGGATTCTTCAAAGAGGAGCTCGCCCGCCGCCTGGTCGAACGTTCTCCGGAGTGGAAGGGGCGGATCCGGGTCTTCGGCACGTCGGAATCCGGTCTGCCGGGGATCCACGAGCTCCTCCGGTCTGGGAAGGCCGAAGAGGCGCTCTCCGCCAGCGTGGTGGCGCGGGAGGAGGCCACGGTGGAGCGGCTGCTCCGGTCGTTGGGGGGAGGAGGGATGGGCGCGGTGGGGGACCACGAGGTCTTCCAGGCGGTCCGGGCGTCGGCGGTGGAGACCCTTCTGGTCCTGGAGGACCGGCTCACGGAGCGCCCGGTACAGGATCTGGTGGAGAGCGCCCACCAGGCCCAATCCGGGGTGCTGATCGTGAGGTCCGACGGCGAGGCCGGGCGACGCCTCCGGGGACTGGGGGGGGTGGCCGCGCTGCTTCGCTACCCCTTCCTCCCGTCCAGGTCGAAGGAACCCCCAGGCTGACCGGCACGCCCGTTCCCCGCGCGGAAGGAGGGGGGGAACGTGGGCCCGGCATGCCCTTGTAGGGGGCGGCCTATCCGGGTCCGTGCGAGTCCTCCTCATCAACCACCGCTTCCTGCCGGCAGAGGGCGGGACCGAGCGATGGACCCACGGGCTCGCCCAGGCGTTGGTGAAGCGCGGGCACCAGGTCTCGGTCCTGACGCAGGAGGAGCCGGGCTCCCCGACAGAGGAGGAGATGGGGGGGGTGCGGGTCCGGCGCCTCGCCCTCCGGCGGGTGGGAGGCTTTCGGGTCCCCCGCCGGTACTGGCGCACGGTGCGGTCCATCGACTACGACATCCTCCACCTGAGCGGGAACCGGATCTGGTGTGCGGATTTCCTCCTGCCGGTGGCCCGGCTGCTGCCCGGCGCGAAGGTGGTGACCCCCCACGACTTCTATCAGTGGATGATGGAGCCTTCCCTCCGGAACCGGCTCTACTTCGAGACCTACCTCCCCCGGGCGCTCCGGGCCTTCCGAGGCTACCTCGCCCTCACGGAGGCCGAGGCTCGCCGGATCACGGGGTTCGGGTATCCCCGGGACCGGGTCCGTGTGGTGGGGGAGGGGTTCGACGCCGTGAGCTTTGGCCAACCGGTCGCACCACTGGATCTCCGGGCCCGCTACGCCATCGATCGGCCGCTCACCGCGCTCTACGTCGGGGGTTTCTGGCCGAACAAACGGGTGGACCGGCTGGTGGAGGCGCTCACGCCGCTACGGGACGAAGTGGCCCTGGTGGTGGTGGGCCGGGACCTCCCGGGGACCGCCCACGACCTCTCCTCGGTCAAGGCATTGGCCAACCAGCGGGGGGTTGAGCTCTTGCCGTTGGGCCCGCTCCCCCAGTCGGAGCTTCTCCGGGTCTATCGGGGGGCGGACGTGTACGTCCAGGGATCCCAGTACGAGGGGTTTGGCCTGGCCCTCTTGGAGGCCATGGCCTCGGGGCTGCCCTTTGTGGCGTTCGATGCGGGGGCGGCCGAAGAGCTTGCCCGGCAAGGAGGTGGGCGGGTGGTCTCGGACGTTCCTGCCTTCACGGAGGCGTTGCGGGCGCTCCTCGGCTCCGAGGACGCGCGCCGAAGGGCCGGCGCGAGGGCCAGGGAGACGGCGGCAGGGTTCGACTGGGACCAGGTGGTGATGCGGTATCTGGAAGGGTACACCCAGGCGCTCGAGCGCGACCGAGGATGAGCCGGTGGTCCTGCAGGCGAGCCTCGCGGATGGCGACAGGCCGCGGGCGCGCTCTCCTGAGGCACGGATCAAGAGGGGTTGGAGGCGACGGGTCCCCGGCGCTTCCAGGCCAGGAGCCGGGGTCCCCGGGCGGGTAGGTCCGTGATCCGGTGACCGAGGGAGGTCTCCAGGGCCCGGACGAGCGCGGGAGGGACCCCGACCGTGGGGGACTCCCCCACGCCCTTCGTCCCCGGAGGGATCGGTGAGGGGGCTCCGTGGAACTTGACCCGGACGGGTGTGCCCGGGCTCGCGGGGAAGAGTCCGGCGTCCGCCAGGCTACCGGTGAGGACCTGACCGGCGGCGTCGTAGACCACCTCTTCCGAGAGCGTCTCTCCGATCGCCTGGAGGGTGCCCCCGATGACCTGGGACTCCGCCGCCTTGGGGACGAGTACCCGGCCGAGATCGTAATAGGCGAGGACCTCTTCGACGGTCACCCGTCCCAGGGAGTCCACACTGGTCAGGACCAGGTTGGCCCCCAGGGAGTTCACCTGGCCGGACTGCGGTTCGAAGACGGTGACGTCCCAGGTCCCGGCAAGGAGGCGGTCCACATCGAACCCGCCGGTCCTCTCCTCCACCTCCCGTCGAAGCCGGCGGGCCGCCGCCACGACGGCCGCCCCCCCGGCCATGGCGGAGCGGCTGCCCCAGGAGCCGATGCCCCGTCCAAGGAAGTCGGTGTCGGCGGTATGGATGACGATGCGGTCGGGGGGAACGCCGAGTTCCTCGGTGAGCAGCCTTTCGGTCCAGGCACCGTGGGCCTGCCCGTGGTTGTGGGACCCCACCCCCACTTCCAGCTTCCCGTCCTTCACCCGTATTCGGGCGCCCTCCCCGGGAGCCAGCGCAGGGACCAGGACGAACAAGCAGAACCCGGCCCCCCGGGGGAGGGGCGAGGGGCAGGAGAGGGCCTTCACGGCCTCCTCCAGGAAGGGGCGGCTGGGGGGAAGCTGCAAACCGAGCGGGGAGAGGGTGGGTACTTCGGTGGTGTTCCGCCGGCGGACCTCCACGGGGTCGAGGCCCAGCTCGTCGGCGAGCCGGTCCATCATCCGCTCCACCAGGAAAGCCGCCTCGGGTCGTCCCGCTCCCCGGTAGGGACCGAGGGGGACCTTGTTCGTGTAGAGGGAGCGCGCGTGGACGAAGGCGCGGGGGATCCCGTAAGGTCCCGTGAGCTGGTAACCGATGAACCGGGGCGTCGATCCGTTCAGGCCGCAGAGGTACGCCCCCGCATCCACCAGGACCTCCCCCTCCAAGGCCAGGACCCGGCCATCCCGCCCGGCGTGAAGTCTCACGTGCCCCTCGGTCCCCCGCCCGTGCCGGGAGGAGGTCAGGTGCTCCCGGCGGGTCTCGCTCCACTTGACCGGTTGCCCGGTCCGCATGGCGGCGTGGGCGAGGAGAACGTATTCCGGGTAGAGGGACCCCTTCGATCCGAAAGCCCCCCCCGTGTCGGTCTGGACCACCCGGACCGACTCGGGGGACATGCCCAGGACTTGGGAGAGCGCTCCGCGGACGGAGAAGACGGACTGGGTGGAAGCGTACAGGGTGAGCCTTCCCCCCTCGAAGAGCGCCAGCGCTCCCCGGGTCTCCAACGGGTTGGCGGCCACCCGGGCGATCTGGAAACGGTCCTCCAGGACCACCGGGGCGTTCAGGTCCCCGATGGGTTCCCCCAGGGTGAACTCCGTCATCACGTTGGAGGAGACCCCGGAATGGATCGGGGGGGCGGAAAGCGCCTGTTCGACGGTGACCACAGGAGGGAGGGGATCGTACTCCACCTCCACCGAAGCGGCCATATCCTCCGCCTCGGCCAGGGTAGGAGCGAGGACAGCCCCGATCGGTTGGCCCACGTAGTTCACCAGATCCTGGGCCACCGCGGGTTCGCCCACCCCGGTGAGGCCCGCCGCGGCCCCTTCTCCGGAGGAGGGGAGCACGGCGTGGAGGTCACGGCCCACCAAGGAAGAGGGGACGCGGAGAAGATGGGCTCGCGCATGGATGCTCCGGAGGACCTTCATGTGCAGAAGTCCCGGGAAGCGCAGGTCGTCCAGGAACTGTCCCTTCCCGCGGAGGAGGCCGACCGGCTCGGTGGTCATGGCAGCGTGCCTTCCCTCGGAGGATGGCGGGCATTTGAAGGACCCCGGTGGGGGATGAAGGTTGCCGGTGGCGGACCCCGCCCCAGGCCACCGGAGAGCCCGGGGGGGTCCGATCAGGGGGGCAGGGGGCGGAGGGCGGTGGCCTTGAGGTACAAGAACACCCGGGAGCCTCTCCGGAGATGGAGGGCCCTCACCGCGGCCTCTGTGAGGGCGACGGGCAGCCGTTCGCCGCGGGACTCCACCTCTGCGATGACCTGGACGGGGCCTCGCGGCTTGAGGGAGAGGATCCGGGCGGGCAGGATGTTCCGGGCGCTCGCCGGGAATCGGCGACGGGCGACGAGGACGGCCTCCGGGTCCACCGCCACGCCCCGGAGCTCCCCCTCCCTGCCCGGGAAGCCAACAGAAAGGACGAGCCCGTTACCGGTCGTGAGGGAGGGAGGAGGCCCCCGGGAGTACCGGCCGAAGAGGAGCGTCCCGGCTCCGGGGTGGGTCCGGAGGGCCCTCAGGGGGGTGCCGGGGCGCTGGGAGAGCAGCCCCCGGCCGGCCCGGGTGAGCCGGGTCCACGAGGAGCCCGGGGGCCCTTTCCGCGCCGTCACGACCGGGCGGCCCAGGTACCGGCCGAGCCGACGGAGGCGGTAGTTCGCCTGGTCCCGGGTGACCCGCAGTTCCCGGCACGCCTGGGCGAGATGCGAAGTGTGGACGAGGCGGGCCAGGAGACGGAGGTCCATCGGGGTGAGGACCAGCTCATTCCGGGGCATGGGCGGTGGCTCCAGGGCCTCCGAGGCGCAAGAGGGCTTCGCTCGGGAGGGATATCCGCAGCCCGGTGCCCGGAGCCGGGAGGGGTCCGGGGGCTTCGGGGCGATGGATCCTCAAGGGAAGTCCCTCCGAATCCCCCCTCAGGAGCCACCCGTCCGGGTCTGGAAGGAGGGTGCGAAGGGTGAACGGCCAGGTTCCCGGCCCTTCCCCGGTCCCGAGCCGCATGTCCCTTAAGAAGAGCGCGATCCCCTCGGGGCCGGCGAGCGGGCGGAGCTCCCGGGCGAGCCGGGAGGCGGGGTGACGTTCCAGCTCTTCGCGCGAGAAGACGTTCTGACAGCCGAGGAATCGGGCGGCGAAGGCGTTCGGGGGGTGCCGCCGAAGTTCTTCCAGGGAGCCCTGGAAGCGCTGCCGCCCCGCCTGGAGGAGGAGGAACTGGCGGCCCAGGGAGAAGGCCACGGCGGGCTCGTGCGCCACGATCACGGTCGGGAGGGGATGAGTCTCCAGGGTGCTCCCCAAGAGGTCCAACAGTTCATCCCGGGCCCCGAGGTCCAACCCCGCGTAGGGTTCGTCCCAAAGGAGCCAGCGGGGCTCGGCCGCAAGGGCGCGGGCCATGGCCACCCGCTGGCGTTCCCCGCCGCTCAAGGTCCTCGGGTAACGGTCCTTCAGGCCGTCGAGCCCGAGGTCCTTGAGGAGGGTCTGGACCCGGGTCCGGGCATCCGGGCGGGAGCGGATCTCGAGCGGGTAGACCACGTTCCCGAGGACGGTCCGATGGGGCAAGAGCCCCAGCCCTTGGGGGACGTACCCCACGGCACGCTCTTCCGGCGGAAGGATGGCGAGCGGTCTCCCATCGAGGGAGATCGAGGCGGCCGGGGCGGGGAGGAAGCCGGCCAGTGCTCGCAGGAGCGTGGTCTTTCCTGATCCGGAGGGGCCCAGGACCGCCAGCACTTCGCCGGGGCGGAGTTCGAAGTCCACCGGCCCGAGAAGGAAGTTCCCCAGCTGGGTCTCCAGGCCCCGGACGAGAAGCCCATTCATGGGAGGAGATCCCCCCGAGCCCACGGGAGGGCGCCGCGACCCTCCACGAACCGGACCGCCAGGAAGAGGGCCAGGGCGATGAGGACGAGGAGGGAGGAGACCGCCGCGGCCCCCTTGAGGTCCCCCAGCTGGTAGAGGTTGAAGATGTAGACGGAGATCGGACTGGTGACCGGCCCCGGGTAGAGGGAGGAGGGGTATACCGCGTAGGCCAGGATGAGGAACCCCCCGATCTCGCTCACCGCCCGGGACCAGGAGAGCAGGGCACCCGCGACGATCCCCCGGAACGCCAGGGGAAGGGTCACCGAAGCGGTCACTTCCCCGGGGGTCGCCCCGAGGCTTCGGGCCGCTTCGAGGACGGAGGCGTCCACGGCCCGGAAGGCCAGCTCGCTGCTGAGGACGGTGTACGAGGCGCTCACGTAGACCATGACGAGCACGACGCCCCAGAGGGTCTCGAAAACGGGGAACCCCAGCCGCACGGCGAATGCCCCTATCGGGGAGGCAGGGGAAAAGAGCAACAGGATGGCGAGTCCCGCCACCAGGTGGGGAAGCACCAAGGGGAGGGTCACCACGGAGTGAAGGATGGGCTTTCCGCGGAACGAACGCCGGGCGAGGAGGTAACCGAGGGGGACCCCCAGGGCCAGGCTGAGGGCGAGGGCGATCCCCGAGGCGAGGAGGGTGACCGAGAGGGAGGCGAGGACTCCCGGGTTCGTCGCCTCCTGGAGGATCTCCTCGGGTGGGGCGTAGGTGACCAGGGCCAGCAGGGGAAGGAGGAAGAGCAGGATGAGGGAGCCGCCCAGGATGGCGGGGAGGACGGAGCCCCAGGCGGATCGGGAGGGGAGGCGGGATCCCGGCGGTGGGCGGGAAGGGCTGGTCATGGGAGCTCGGCGTTGAGGGCCGGGGGGAGGGGGAGGGTCAGAGGGGTGAGGAGAGGGGGGAGGGAGTTGCCCCCCTGGGCGTAGCCGGGGGTGATGGGCACGAAGCCTTGGTCGAGCAGGATCTGCGCCCCGACGGGAGTGAGGAGGAGATGGACGAAGAGCTCCCCCAACGTGGCGTTCGGGGCACTCAGGGGGACGGTGGCCGAGAAGGCGATGGGAGCGCCACGGACGAGCTGGGGCCCGGAGGGCCCGAGGATGCGCGTGGACGCCTCCTGATAGAACTGAAGATCCGGGAGGGAGAAGTTCCCGAGGTCCACGGAGGGGGAGAGAGGGACGTACGCCAGATGGTGGGAGATGGCATAGGCCTGGTAGAGGAAGTAGGCCTGGACCTCGCCCTGTCCGAGCGCGGTGGCCGCGGAGGTCTCCGGGACCAGGCGGGTGTCGCCGGGGTTTGGTCGGGCGAAGCTCCCGGGGGCCCCCGAGAAGAACCGTCCATAGAGGGAGGAGAGGTTCCCCTGGGTGAGGAGCCCCTCGAGCTCCAGGGCGAAGATCGCGTTGAACCCATCCGGGTCGGTGGAGGCGTTGGCCACCCCGAGGACCACGCCGGGCCGGGCGAGGAGCGCGGGCCAGTTGGACGAGTTGATCCCGCTGAGAGCCGGGCTGGCCGGGTCGTAGGCGAGGACGAGGGGGGAGGTGGCGAAGAGCACCTCCCAGCGGGCGGTGGTCGGCTCGAGCAACTGAGGGATGAGCCGGTAGTCGGCCGAGGCGGCGACGTCGAACGGCTCATGGAGCTGGCCGATCGCCTCGAGGGCCTCGAGGCTCCCTTCGTACTGTTGGGCCGCCCCGGGGACGGAGATGTGGGAGGTCTCGTTGGCCAGGGTGGCGGCCTCTGCCGGAAAGGCCCCGTCCAGAAGCCCGGCCGCGCTGATGGAGAGCACGGAGGAACCCGATGCGCCCGGTCCACCGGCTCCCGAGGGGGGATTCAGGAGGTAGCCCCCCGTGAAGCCGGCGAAGCAGGTGGCGGCGGCGACCAGGACGACCCAGAGGGGGTGGATCCTCCGCATGGCCTCCTATGTGTGTAAAAGACACATTAGAAAAGGGTTGCGCGCTCCCCCGTGGGTTCCGTGGGGGTACGGGATCCCCCCGCCGGGAGATCCCGGCGTCCCTCGCCCCGTCCGCACCGGACACGCCCGCCGGGAGGGCGGCGAGCGCCGGTCCGGCGTGGAAGGGCTTCCTGGAGGTCCCTGGGGCGTCGGGAGGGGATCGGGAGGAAGCCTCCCCGGTCCGCCCAGGTGCCCCCAGGGCTCTCGGGCCCCCGGGGTTGCCGCCCCTCCCAACGCCCTGCGAGCCGCCCCGGGAAGGAGTTGAGGCACCCGGGCCCGGGACCGGCCGGTCGGGTCCACGGCGCGGGTACGGACCTCGGCCGGTGGGGCAGGGTCGGCACGAGGCGCTGGAGCCGGGGAAACGGCCGGTCCGGAGGGGCGCCCAGCGTGGAGGCGGGGCTCCCTACCCTTTTATCACCCTTCGGACATGGATTCCATAGGTCCGGGTGGGGGTGGGGTCCGGGACCCTCCCCACGAAGGGCCATCGGAAGTCATCGGGGTAGGGGGGCATGAATAGCAATCCGGACCCGGAACTGGAGCTCCTTCGCAAAGGGAAGGTCCCTCCGGAGCAGGCACAGAGGCTCCTGCACGAGCGGACCGAGCTGCTGCTGAAGGTCCGCCACGTGCTCAAGAAGGAGGTGGACCGGCGTCGCCGCGCGGAGCTGAAGGCGGCGCTGGAAGCCGCCATCGGCCGGATCCTGGCCGGCGTCGAGGTCTTCCCGGACGCCTTGCCGACCCTGGTCCGGGCCTTCTGTTTGGGAGCGGATTGGGAGGCCGGTGAGTACTGGCTCTATGATCCACCCCGCCAGAAGCTGTTCTGGCGGGGCGCCTGGTGGAAGGAGGGCTTGGACCTCACGGCCTTCGAGGAGGCCAGCTTCGAGGTCGGGGTGGCCCCCGGCGAGGGCCTGGCGGGTCGTACCTGGGAGAGCGGGCAGAACCAGTGGGTCCACGTGGTGGGGGACGACCCCAACCGGATGCGCGCGGCCGAGGCCACGAAGGCCGGGTTTAGGACCGCTCTCGGATTGCCTTTCCACAGCGGAGAGGGGACGGATGGGGTCCTCATCCTCTACCATAGGGCAGTCCGCCGGCACGAGGACGACGAGGTGGAATTCATGGCGAAGCTCCTCCGGCAGGTGGAGCGTCTCGCCGTCTGGAAGTGGGGCGACCAGGCGCACCAGCAGCGGGTCCAGGAGATCGGCCGGATCATTTCCGGGCTCCCGTTGGCTGCGGAGGTGGTCAACGGGCAGGGAGAGGTGGTCTTTGCGAGCCAGCCGGCACGGCTGCTGCTCAGCAAGGGAGCGCAGACCGGGTTCAATCTCCGGGAATTCTCTTCCACCTGTCTCGCGTACGTCAGCGGGACGGACAAGCTCTACCCCTACGAGCTCCTGCCCCAGGTCCGGGCCATCAAGGGGGAGGCCTGCAAGGTCGACGACCTGGAGATCCGGGGGGGAGGGCGGACCACGGCCTTGGAGGTCTGGGCGAGCCCGGTCTACGGGGAATCGGGGAAGACGGACTACGCGGTCTCGGTCTTCGTGGACGTTTCCGACTTCAAGCGCCACAAGATCGAGCTGCAGCGGGCCAAGGAGGCGGCCCAGGCCGCGGACCGGGCCAAGAGCGAGTTCGTCTCCCGGATGAGCCACGAGATCCGGACCCCGCTCAACGCCATCCTGGGGATGGTGGACCTCCTCTGGGAGACCACGTTGAACCAGGACCAGCAGGAGTATGTCCGGATCGCCCGGAACGCCGGGTCCAACCTCATGAGCCTGGTGAACAACATCCTCGACCTCTCCCGGGTGGAGGCCGGGAGGATGGAGCTCGCCGCCACGGTCTTTTCGCTGGAGGAGTTCCTGGACCGGACCACCGACCTCTTCGCCCTGAAGGCGCACCAGAAGGGGCTCGAGCTCACCTACTACGTGGACCCCGGGGTCCCCGAGCGGCTCATCGGGGACCCCGTGCGCCTCCGGCAGATCCTGGTGAACCTGCTCACCAACGCGATCAAGTTCACAGAGAAGGGCCACGTCATCATCCGGATCCGTCGGGACCCCCATGACGAGGACCCTGGAGCGTTGCTGCTCTCGGTCACCGACACCGGCATCGGCATCCCGCCGGAGCGCCACCAGGCGATCTTCGAGAGCTTCACCCAGGCGGCGACCAACACGGCGGCCGAGTATGGGGGCAGCGGGCTTGGGCTCACCATCGCGAAGCATCTGGTGGAGATGATGGGTGGCCACATCTGGGTGGACAGCGCCCCGGGAGAGGGGAGCGTCTTCTCCTTCACGGCGAAGCTCCAGGTCCCTCCGGGGACGGCGGTCCGGATGGCCCGGCCCGAGTTCAAGGGGATCCGGATCCTGGTCTTAGAGGACCAGGCTTCGGACCGCGAGGAGGTGCGGGTCATCCTCTCGAAGGCCGGGGTCCAGGTGACCGCGGCGACGGGGGGGAAGGAGGGCCTGGCCGAGTACAAGCGGGGGCGCAGTCGCGGGACCCCGTTCCACCTGGTGCTCGTGGCGAGCCGGCTGGCGGACATGAGCGGCTGGGAGGTGGCCAAGGAGATCGCGGAGCTCGGTTCGCTGAACTCCCTGGTCTTCCTGCTCACCCCGGGGCAGCGGGCGCAGGACCTTCCCCGCTTGAAGGAGGTCGGGATCACGAACTACCTGGTGAAGCCGGTGGACAACGCCACGTTGCTCTCCATCGTGGCCACTGCCCTGAGGGAGACCCGGGCGATCCCGCGGTCGGTCCCCCGGGGAGGGCCCGAGACCTTGAGCCCCACGACGCCGAACCTCTCGGGGCTCCGGCTCCTCTTGGTGGAGGATTCCGAGGACAATCGCTTCCTTTTGCAGCGCTACCTGAGGAGCACCGCCTGCCGGATCGACACCGCGGAGAACGGCAAGGTGGCCGTGGACAAGTACAAGGTGGCCCCGTACGACCTGGTCCTCATGGACCTGCAGATGCCGTTCATGGACGGTTACGCGGCGACCCGCGCCATCCGGGAGTATGAGCGGGAGCGGCAGTTGAAGCCGACCCCCATCATCGCGTTGAGCGCCTACGCCATCAAGGAGGAGGTGGAGAAGAGCATGGAAGCCGGATGCGACGCCCACATCACGAAGCCGGTGGAGAAGGCGAAGCTCTTCGAGATCCTCACCCAGTACGGGAAGAAGGCGGTGGCCTGACCATGACGTCGGGGGACGGCGGGACGGTCACGGTCCGGGTGGACGAGACCCTACGGGACCTGATCCCGCACTACCTGGAGAACCGTCGGCACGACGTGGAGCGCCTAAAGGAGGCGCTCGTACGGGAGGACTTCGAGGCCATCCGGGTGCTCGGCCACTCCATGGCGGGAAGTGGCGGCGGGTATGGGTTCCCCACGCTCACCCGGATCGGAAGGACGTTGGAGAAGGCCGGCCAGCAGAAGGACCGCGAGTCGGTGGAGACGCAACTCCAAGAACTGGCGATCTACCTGAAGAAAGTGGTGGTGGAGTTCGTCCCGGAGGGCTGAGCCCCCTCGCCGGATCAGCTCCCCGCGGGCTGGAGCATCACGGTGACGTGGTAGCGGCCCTCGAAGACGTGCACGTCCCCGATGCTGTGCCCCCGGGTCTGCATGAGCTCGAAGGTGAACCGGTTGAAGTCCACCGGGGACTCGAAGGCGAGGGTGAGTCCCACCCGGACCACGCCGGGGCCGGTGCCGGAGAGGCGGCTGGAGAAGTCCTCCACGAGCTTGAGGGCGTCCTGGACGCTGGAGACGTTGATCACCTGGCCGCGTTCCCGGTTCTGGCGGCGGACCAAAGCCTCGTAGATGGTCCGGTTGACCTCCAGCGGGTCGAAGGGCTTCTCGATGTAGCCGTGGACCTGGGCGAGGTTCACGGCCCGGAGCACGGAACCGAGGTTCGTGTGGGCGGTGATGAGCATCCGGAGGGTCTGGGGCCAGCGTTCCTTGACCTCCATGAGGAAGGCGATGCCGTTCTCCTCGGGCATGATCTGGTCGGAGAGCACGAGATCGAAGGGGCCCTTCTGCAGTTGGCCGATCCCTTG
Source organism: Thermoplasmata archaeon (assembly GCA_021806135.1). Lineage (GTDB taxonomy): Archaea > Thermoplasmatota > Thermoplasmata > Lutacidiplasmatales > UBA184 > JAKATE01. The sequence goes on along the minus strand of JAJZYB010000012.1, from coordinate 16,153 downwards.
CCGGGCGTCCTCAGCGAGGGCGACCTCGCTCTCGAACTCCTGGGCGTGGGTGAGGGTATGCTCCAGCAGGGTCCGGATGTCCTCATCGTCGTCGACGACCAGGATCCGGTAGCGTTCGCGGGGACCGGAACCGGTTCGGGACTCCCCTCGAGGGGGGGCACGGGACTCCTGGGCCATGGTTGTCTCCGAGGACCGGGAGGGCCCTTCAGCTCTCCCGGGACCTGTGGTGGCCATGTTTGGGGGCGAGAGCCATATAGACTTTGCCCTTGCCCTTCGCACCATTAGCTCCGGTACCCATCGGGCGTCCTCGAAGAGAGAACCCGGACAGGGGGACTTGGTCTCCCGCTCTACAGGCACTGGTCAGGGGCATGCACCCCCGGGGGCCGTGCGAACGGGCCTTCGAGGAGGAGCTTTCCCCCGAGGCCTCCTTCTGCCCTGTCGAGGCGGGCGCTGAGGGGGCGGAGAGGGACGCGACCCACGAGGAGGGTGGGCGAATGGCCCGGAGGGAGAGGAGGGCGAAGCACCGACTCGCGGGCCGCCACGGCTCCCTCTCCACGCATCGGCGGATCGGACGCGGGAGGCAACGGGCATGGCCTGGTCCTTCCTTTCGTTCCCCGGGGGCCCGATATGGGTCTGTGGTCGGTAAAGGGCGAACGCAGACCGGCGGCTTGTTCGCCTCGCGGCTAAGCACAAGCTCGATGTCCCTGTGTTCCGGTGTTTCCCCCTCTGGCGCCTCCACGGGCCCCCCGGGGGACGGGGAATCACCGACCGGACGGGGGCTGGACAGGGGAGCTGGCCCGGGACCCTCCGTTCCCGTCACCTTCTCCGGAACGAAAAAACGTTCCGTTCCACTGGCTCCGCTGAGGGCCCCGCCGGCCTACCGGGGACCGGCCAGGGGAGGCATCGCCATAATCTCGTCCCGCCTGGGTACGGACCGACCATGTCGTCCCGATGTTCCGGTACCTCTGGAGGGGAGGAGCGGCCCACCACAGTAATCACCGGAGCGACCTCTGGCATCGGCCGGGAAACAGCGCGGATCCTTCTCCGGGAGGGGGCCCATGTCGTGGTAGTTGGCCGCAAGTCGGCAGGACCGGAACAGCTGTCCCGGTCCCTGCGGATGGAGGTTCAGGGCTCCTCGGTCTCGTGGGCGGTTGCAGACCTCTCCCGGATGGAGGAGGTCCGGAGCCTCGCCGGAGACCTTCGTAAGCGTTTTCCCCGGATCCATGCGCTGGTGAACAACGCAGGGGCGATCTTCTCCAAGCGTCAAGAGACGCCGGAGGGATTCGAACGGACCTGGGCTCTGAACGTGCTCTCCCCCTTCCTGCTCTCGAACCTGCTCCTCCCGACGCTTGCCGCCGCTGCTCCGGCCCGGGTGGTCAACGTGGCTTCGGAAGCTCATCGGCGGGCCCGTCTGCGGTGGGAGGACCTGGAAGGGCGACGACACTACTCAGGGTGGCGGGCCTACAGCCAGAGCAAGCTCGCGCTGCTGCTGGTCACGTACGAGCTCGCCAAACGCTGGGAAGGGAAGGGGGTGACGGTGAACGCCGTGCATCCCGGGTTCGTCCGGACCCGGTTCGGACACAACAACCCAGGGCTCTGGGGGGGGACGCTCCGCCTCGCGGAGAGGCTCTTCGCGATCTCGCCGGAGCGCGCGGCTCGGACTGTCGCCCCGTTGGTCACCGCTGGCGAGTGGGAGCGGGTCACCGGAGGGTACTTCATCCGGAACCGTGCCGTCCGGTCCTCCCCTGCCTCCACCGATAGGGAAGCGAGCGCCCGCCTGTTCCGGACCCTCTCCCAGCAGGTTGGTCTCTCCGACACTCGTCTGGACCCACCTTCCGGGCCTGCCACAGCGTAGGCTCCCTCCCCGGGGCGTAGGGCCAAGGCTCGGGCAAGCTGGGCCACGAGGCGAGATCCACCTGCTCTCGGAATCCCGGGTCAGGGAGCGGACGGCGACGTCCCCGCCCCAACGGGGCGAGCCGAAGCCAGGCGGGCCTTGGCCTTCGCGGGTGCGCTCGGCCCCTTTGCAGCGGTCATGGCCGCTTCAGTTCCACCCCCTCTGAATCTACGGAGATCAGGCCGTTCCGCGAGCAGTGCTCCAGGATCCGGTTCAAACCCGCCAACGATATGCGGTGGCCCTGCGCCTCAAGGTCGGCGAGAATCTTGCGCCTGCGCATCGGTCCGTGGCCCGCCCGGAGGACTGAGAGAACCGCTTCGAGAGACCCCGGAGGGATGCCGGCCATCGTCCTTCCCGGCCAGGGGGAGAGAGCATACATAGATCACACGGTCCCCGAATCTGACAACGGGTCCTGGGACCGCGCCGGGGCCCCTTTGTGGGGCTCCATAGGGCCGGCTTCCGCGCCGGAATGGCCCGGTGGGTCTCGGCGCCATGTGCTTCCATCGGCCTCTGGAGAGGAACCGACTGGTCCCCGCCGACGGCCTCTTTAGCTTTCGGGCCGATGCGGGCAAGGATGCCGGGTGCTCCGCCCTTTCCAGTTGGCCGGGAGGTGGTGACCGTCATCGTCGTGGTCACCTTCGATCGTCCCCATCTCGACCAACTCTGGCGGGACCTGGCTCGCCAGACCTACCGTCCTCTGGAGGTCCTCGTGGTGGACAACGACTCGCACGACGGATCGGCGGAGTTCGTCCAGACACACCCCCTCCCCCTGCCCGTTCGGGTGGTCCACAAGGCTCGGAACGAAGGGGTATCCCCGGCCTGGAACCTGGCCCTGCAGCAGATCCAAGACCCCTGGATCCTCCTGGTCTCCCCGGATTGTATCTTCCCGCCGGAGCTGGTGGAGCGCCTGGTGGAATGTGCTCACGAAAAGGCCGGTGGGCTTCCGGCAGGGGAGATGATTGGTGGGGTCAGCCCGACGTTCCTCTGGAAGGGGAGGCCGGGGGCTCCGCTCCACGGTTCGCCCCACTTCCATCCGAAGCAGCGTGGATTGCTCAACGGGGTCGCTCCCGACGGGGAGATCCTGAGCTACCATGGGGCCTGTGCCTTGCTCTCCACCGGGCTCCTTCGGCGGCTGGGCGGATGGGACGTGCAGGTGAACTTCGGAGGCGACGAGGTGGACGTGGGCCTGCAAGCCCAACTCCTGGGCTATCGGTTCTACACTGTCGGGGACCTCACCGTGGAACACCCGTACGCCCCACGGTTCGCCGGTAAGAAGGGAGCCCAGTTGCGGATGCGGTCCGACAGCATCTGGTTCTCGCTCCTGAAGCATGGGGGGATCACCCTGAGCTGGAGGACGGTAGCTTTCGAAATGGTCACGCACCTGTTCTGGAACCAATTCGCCCGTTCGCCCAGGGTCCTGGCTTCCCAGTTGGTCTGGTTCGTCCAGGTCGCCCCGGTGCTATCAAGTCGCCGTCGACAGTTGAGAGCGCTCTGGGGCAGCCGGGTTTGCGGGTGAAGAGGAAACGCCCTACCGGGTTCCCCCCACCAGGCCCCGGTCCGCCAGTTCCCTGAAGGCCTCGCCGCTGCGGTCCTGGGAAGGCGAGGAACGGCTCCATTCGATGAAATCCCGAAGGCCTTCCTCCAAGCTCACGGAGGGACGGAACCCCAGTCGTTCCTTGGCCAGCCGTACGTCCGCGACGCAGTGCCGGATGTCACCGGCCCGGAACTGGTGGCTGACCTGGGGTTGGACCTCCTTCCCGTAAAGGCGGGCTAGAAGTTCTGAGATCGCAAGGATGGAGGTGGCTTGGCCCGTCCCCAAGTTCAGCGCGTGGTAATCCGCCGCCGTTCGCTCGCCGGCCAACCTCAGGCCCTGCACGATGTCTTGGACGGAGATGAAGTCCCGTGTCTGCAGGCCATCCTCAAAGACCAGCGGCCGTGCACCATGCTGGATGCGGCTCTGGAAAATGGCACAGACCCCGGTGTAGGGGTTGGAAAGGGCCTGGCGGGGTCCGTACACGTTGAAAAAGCGCAGCGCCACGGTGGGGATGCCATAGGCCTTCCCGGTGACCAAGCTCATCTCCTCCTGGTCCCGTTTCGTGATGGCATAGATGGACGTAGGGCGAACCGGTTTGTCCTCCGGGGTGGGGACCGGTCTCACCTCGGCAGAGCAGTTGGGGCAGGTCATCTCCCACCGCCCGGCCGACATTTGCTCCGGGGAACGGACCGAGGGATGGACCCGGCCACAGGTGGGACAGTCGTAGGCCCCTTCCCCGTAGATGCTCATCGACGAGGCCACCACCAGCCGCTTGACCGAGTGGGAGCCGTCCGCCAGAACCTGCAAGAGGGCGGCCGTGCCGGCCGTATTGACGTCCACGTAGTGGCCGATCTGGTACATGCTCTGGCCCACCCCCACCGCGGCGGCCAGATGGTAGATCGTTTCCACGTCCTGGAGGCTCTCTGCCAGGACCGCCTTGTCCCGGATGTCCCCGAAACGGTACTGGGCCTTGGGGTTGAGGTAGGAGGGGCGGGCCGGGTGCACCTGAGGAAGGAGAGCATCCACGACCCGGACCCCGTCCCCCTTCTCCACGAGCGCATCCACCAGATGGCTTCCGATGAAACCGGCGCCGCCGGTGACCAGGACTTCGGCCATGTTCCGATCGGTAACTGACCGACGGGGCATATTAAGGGCAATCCCTCGGGATCTCCGTTACGGCCCCCACCGACCTCCGGAGGGACAGGGCACGGTTCTGCTCTGACGGGGATCGGGGGTGACCTTCTGGTGGGTACCAGCCGTTCCCGGTTGGTTGGCCTGAGGGACCGCCGTTGTGGGCGTGGCCGGCGTGGAAAGGCTCACACCGCTTCGCGCCGAAAGCGTCCCCCCGAGGCCGGCCTCTCCGAGCAGAGGAAGCGGGGGTCTGTTCTTGGGGGGTGGCCGGGCTCGCCGCTTTAAGGTCTTCCTCTTTGCCGTTCATCGAGGTTCCCGGTGGTGGGCTCTGGCGCGGACCGTCTACCCGTGCTTACGGTCATCCGGGGGACCTATCAGGCCAACCTTCCGGAACTGGCGATCTACGCGAGGCTGGCCAGGCATGGGTTCGCCCCGGAACTTCTGGGAGCGCGGAAAACGGCCTATCGGGACGAGGAAGTGGGCATGCCGGTCCGGCGATTGGCGACACCCTGGCTGGGGGGAAGGATCTCCCGGAACCTGGCCGGGGGGTACCTGATCGGCAGAATCAATGCTTACCGTTACCTCGCAGAGTACCTCCGCGGGTTCGACAAGGCAGTGGAGCGGTCGAGCATCCTGGCCCCGGTGGATCTCGGGCACCCCACGAGCTACCAGGCCATCGCCCACCACCCCCGCAAGAAGGTGGTGGTCCAGTGCTGGGACAACATCCCTTTCAACTGGCCCACGGACCGCCCCCTGGCCCGCCACTACACGGCTGTCCTCGAGAGGGCAGACCTCTTCCTGTCCTTCTCCAAGATGGCGGATTGGGCACTGGTCCGGGAAGGGGTGTCCGGGGACCGGCGGTTTCAGGTCTACTGCGGCCTCGATGTGAACCGCCACCGGCCTCCCCGGGGAGAAGAGCGGGAGGCTTCCCGCCGGGAGCTGGGGGCCGACGAGGGGACGGTGGTCGTCACCTTTGTGGGTCGCCTCTTCCACGGAAAGGGGATCTTCACCCTCCTGGAAGCGTGGCCCGAGGTGGATCCGCGCGTACGGCTGCATCTCATCGGGAGTGGACCGGAGCGCAGTCGGGCAGAGACCCGGGCCCGGCAGCTGGGGATCGAACGACGGGTGAGGTTCCTCGGCCCCATTCCCCACGGGCAGTTGCAGGAACGAGCCCTGTGGGGATCCGACCTCTTCGTCATGCCCTCCCTCTCGAATCCCCAGTGGCGGGAGCAATTGCCCCAAACGGTGGTGGAGGCCATGGCGGCGGGACTTCCCGTGATCGCTTCCGCCAGCGGGAGCATCCCGGAGACCGTGAAGGATGGAGAGACCGGTGTCCTGCTCCCGCCGGACCTTCCTTCGGTCTGGGCCGACGCGATCAACGCCCTGGCCGCGGATCCCGAGAGACGGAGACGGTTGGGCGCCGCGGGGCGCCGGGCCGTGGAACAGACCCATGATGCCGATAGGAACGCCAGGGACCTCGGGAAGATTCTCTGGCGCAGGGTGTTGGGGCAGGACCCACCCGTTCCGATCTGAACCGGAGGGGCAGGGGCCTGCTCAGCAGAGGATTGCCGGGGCCCGGAAGGGGGGGGCGCCGCGGTGTCTGTCCGACATCACTTCGCACATAAACAATTATGGTGAAGATATTTCCTGTGTTAAGTATTTAGACCGTGCCACCCCGTTCTCCGACCCCCGGGCTCCCGCTGCCGGGCGTCTCCCGCCATGGAGTTACGGCACATGCGTGACTTCAATACGATAGATGCGTACGCACGCTACCCAGTATGCGGTCCTGCGTTCCTGACCCGCTAGGCGGTTGGTCCGAGAAAGATCCCAACCAAGTTGGGCCCAAAAACCCCCCCTTGTGAGACCCCGTCTCTCTCAGGAAGGACACGAAGCCCTCGGAGAGGATGCCGTATAACCGTTGTTATACGGCATCGGGAGCCCGTGTTGGCTCACTGATATAGTTTCTCAGACACTTAAGTAACGCTGTTGCCATTACGCAGACAATACATATGCCAAACGACCGCTGTCTGTCGGCCTCCGCGCGGTCAAATTGGCCCCGTTCGTCCTATCCGGCGGACGGTCAGCCCAGGGACCCGGCCGGGGACCCGCCGTCGATTGTCCGTCCAGAACTCCCGGGCCCCGTGGGCGATGGCCGTCCCCAGGATAAGAGGCAACGCGGCGTGGTCCCATCGGACCGGCCGGGACCCTCTCCCGCCCAGTAGGCCGACCCCAGGCTCGAGGAGCCGCCCTGCCTGACGGACCGACTCTGGGTTCACCTCCAGGACCGAGAGCTCCCGCCTCACCTCCTGCAGACCCTGGACGCGCGTCCGGGACCCACGAAAGGGATTCCGCGCCAGCCCTTCCAACTCGTAGAGGTTTACCTCGGTGGTGGCCAGTTCGTCCCCCCCGATCCCCCGCAACCATCGATCCGTTTCGGGGACGCCGCGTAGGAGCCCGGTCAAGAGAGGGGTGTCCAGGCACTTCATAGCCGCCCCGGAACCTGACGGCCTTTACCCCTCGCCTTCGGCGAGGCCCACAGCCCCCGAAGGGAGTCCAGCCCCGGCCCCCGAGAGAGCAACCGCTCGATCACCCGGGAAAAACTCTCGCCGGGACGCTTCTGCTCTTCGAGCGCACGGTAGACCACTTGCCGGACCATGATGGCCTTGGACGCCATGAGCGCTAATATTCATATCAATATATATAACAGCTGACGCGCCGCTCTCGGCCACCCGTCGACCACCGGGGCCGGGGTCTCCCGAGGGTGAGGGTCCGAAAACCGGCGGCGGAGCGACCAGCCGCCGTCCCGGGGACCATCAGGGCCCCTCCGGGGGGTAAGAGAAGTCCGCCAAGCTCCCACGAGACCCGGAGCGAAGGGGTCCCGGGGATGGACCTCGCCCTGAGGGCTACCCATCGAAGCGCAGGACGGTCACTTCTGGTGCGTGCGTTCGGTGCGCAGGGCAGAATAACCCCCCTTCCCTGTCCCTGATCGGAAGGGCACGACCTTCCAGAGAGGACCGAGTTGAGGACCGTGGGTCGGGTAGAGGGGGATCTTTCCATTTCGGCGGGGGAGAGCCTGCGCGCGGAGGGGGCGGAAGGCATCCAGGTCTCCGGGGCCGTCCTCTGTGAAGGGGACGGACGGGTGGAGGGGAATCTCACCTGTGCGAGCCTTCGCGCCCGCAAAGGCACCCTCGAGGTCACGGGCACGCTGCGATGCTCAGGGGAGGTGGATGCCCAACGCGGGGGCCTTCGAACCGGCCAGGACCTCATTTGCCGGACCTTCGAGATAGGACGGGACGCCCGCGTCGGTGGCTCGCTGAAGGCAGAGCGGGGCGAGACCGGCGCGCTCCTACAGGTGGCCAGAGACGCATCCTTCACTCAGGGATTGGAGGTCGGGGGGGCCCTGGAAGTCCAAGGCCGGCTCGAGGCCACCGGATTGGAGGTGGGGGGAAGGGCCACCCTCGGGAACGGGAGGATCCTCGGAACCATTGAGGTGGGAGGCGAGATCTCCGTCCTAGGCGAACTCGATTTCGAGCAGTTGGAGGTCGGGGGACGGATCTCCCTTGGCACCCTCTCCCGGGGGGTGGACCTGGAGGTGGGGGGGGTCCTGAAGACACAAGGTGACCTCACCTTGAAGGGGCGGTTGGAAGCGGGGGGCAAGGTCCGGGTCCGAGGAGGACTTCACGCAGACACGATCGAGGTGGGAGGGGTGCTCGAGGTGAGGGAGCTCCACGCCCAACAGGCGGAGATCGGGGGCGTATTCACCGCAGAGGAAGGGGTCTCGGTGGACCGACTCGAGGTCGGAGGGCGGTTAAGGGCGGGGCGCATCGACGTGACCGACCGGGCGGAACTCGGCGGGCAGGTAGAGACCCGCGGCGGGTTGAAGGCCCGATATCTCATCCTGTCCCGGGACACCCGGGCCGTGGGCACGATCGTGGCGGAAAGGCTCGAGGTGGGCCCACACGCCCGGATCGAGGACGCGTGGGCACAGGAGGCCCGTCTGGATCACGATGTTCGGGTCCGCAACCTCTACGCAGACCGCGTGGAGCTGGCCCGAGACGTCTGGTGCGAGGGGGAGGTCCTCTACGTGACCGAGGCCCGGATCGATCCCGCGGCCCGGTGCGCGAGCCCGCCCCGAAAGGTGACCCAGCTTCCGCCCGCCCCGGTAGCCTGATCCCATCCATGCCCGAGGACCCGTCTCCCCTCCTCGTCCGCTCCCCGTACGGGGAGGACCAGACCGTGGGTCCCCTCGGCCCCCGGCGGTCTCCGGTGGAATTGTATGCGGAGATCCTCGAGGTCCTCCGGCGCCGGGCGGGACCCTGCCGGGTCACCCGGCTCTCCTACGCGGTGGGAATGCCGGTGGACCGGACACGCCGGGCCCTCGCCGTGCTCGTCCGCCTGGGTCTGGCGGCCCCGGGCGGGAACGAGGTCACGACCTGGCACCTGACCCCCCGAGGGTACGAGTTCCTCCAGACCTACGGAAAGCTCCGGAGCTACTTCGAGCCGGTCGAAGGCTACGTCCTGGGGGACGAACCCCGCCCCCGCTCTCCCAAGCGCCCTTCATCTTGATGTACCGGGCGCCCTCCCCCTGCCGTGCCTTTGGTGCCAGGCCGGAGAAGGGAGCGCACCCTCTGCGGGATCCTCCTTTCCGTCGGCATCCTCCAGTTCGTCCTGAGCATGGCCGTTGAACAACTGTTCATCCCAGGGTACAGCCTGCGAAATAGCTACATCAGCGATCTGGGGGTGGGTCCTCACGCCCTGGTCTTCAACTCCTCCATCGTCCTCCTGGGGCTCCTCATCGCGGTCGCGGCTCTCCTCTTGGCCGCGATCTTCGCCCCAAGCGGGGTCACCCGGGTAGGCCTCACCCTTCTGGTCCTTGCCGCCCTGGCCGCGATCGGAGTCGGGCTCTTCCCAGAGAATAGCACCGCGCTGAACGGTCACGCCCACACCATCTTTGCCCTGGTGACGTTCCTGGCCGGGAACCTCAGCATCATCCTCCTGGGACCGGCAATCCGGGGAGCCCTCAGGAGCCGGGGGTTGGCCATTCTGGGTTACCTGGGGGGAACGATCGGACTGCTGGCCCTCGTGCTCTACGCGACGGGCAACGATCTTGTCCTGGGGAACGGCGGGATGGAACGGCTCATCGTCGCGCCCCTGCTCCTCTGGGGGTTCGTGCTGGGTCTCACCCTCCTCCGCCACTCGGGACAGCCCCGGATCACTCCGTGGGCTCCGGAAGGCGCACAAGCCCCACCGGCGTGACAGGCCCGAATCGACCCGCGGGGATCATCTCGCCAGGAAGGACGGGGAACCCCTCGGCCAGAATCCGCGCTGGAAAGACCAGGCCCTGACCCTCCCCTCGCCCCGGTCCGCCTCCAACCGGCCGTCCCCTTAGGTCCGGTCCCGGCCTACCGACGCGTGGTCTGGTCCCCCGTCCAACGGAACCGGGGGGACCGCCGCGGGTACCAGTCCTTCCGGCGGTCGTACAGGGCGCCGATCAGGAGGGGAAGCCCCACCGAGGCCTCCACGAACGCCATGGCCCTGGTCGCCGTGCTCGAAATCTTCCCCCAACTGACCGCCTCGTCAAGGGTGCTGCCGGAGAGCCCCCCCCAGTGAGGAACGTCCGTGGTCAGCTGCAGGGCGTAGTAATGGCCCTCCCCCTCCCGGTGGTAGTGGTAGTTTGCCATCACGATTCCATCATTGATCCAGTTCTTCGGAGTGCCTCCCCCGATGTAGATCACGCCGGTCCGGGGGGAACTGGCAAGGATCTGAACGAGCTCGTAGTTGTCGCGGACAGCGTCCAAGGAGAACCGGGGGCCCTGCCGATGCTTCCCATAGTGAAGGGTGAGCCCGATCCCGATGGAGCTGTCGATGAGAGCCGGGGAAAAGACCGGGATCCCTCGTCGAGCGCAGGTGGCCAGGATGGAGTCCTTCCCCGGTAGCTCGCGACCCAGGAACTCGAACAGCTCCCGGGAGGAGTACCCCCGGGGAGGCAAGCGTTCCACCAGCGTCCCGATTGCCCGGTCGGTCTCCTCGAACCTCTCCTCGTCCACGTAGGTGTCGTAGATTCGGTCGATGTGAAGACGGTTCAGCTCCGCATCATCGGCCAAGGGAGTCCCCCGATAGTGGTGATACCCCATCGATTGGTAGAGATCCTGGTAGAGGATCGCTCCCGTGGAGACCACCACATCCACCATCCCCAGTTCGATCATGTCCCGGAGGACCTTGCGGAGCCCGGCGGCGATGAGCGGCCCCGCGAGCCCGACGAAGATGGTGGGTCGCTTCGGGTCCCGGAGCATATTCCGCCAGACCTCGTAACAGCGTCCCAGGTTCCGGGCCTGCACGGAGGTCTGCTGGAAGGCCGCGAGAAGGTCCCCGAGGCCCTTCACCTTCTTGACGTCCACAGGTACGATCGGCGTGGAGAGGATCCGCTTCCTCGCTCCGGCTCCGTGAGGCTTCACGCCCGCGGCAAACCGGAGGGTTCTTAAAAGCCTGGGCAGCCCGGGTCCCCGGACCCGCTCCGAAGCCGCTCACGGAGCTTTCGTCCGCCTCGCCCGGCCTTCCCGACCTCCGCACGGGAGGCTCACCCGCCAGGAATGAGCCTGATCCCGGCGGTTTCGGGACAGGAGGGAAGACGTGGCCACCCGCTCGATGGGGAGACGACCGGTGGCCGTTCCGTGCCCTCAGCCCGGATACGGGATGAGGCCGGGAAAGAAGGCCAACAAGATGGTGACCACGCCCACGACGAGGAGGACCCCCCCAAAGATGGTCCGGAGCCGCCGGGCCTCCACCCGGCCCGCCAACCACCGCCCGAGTCCCGTCCCCAGAGCGCTCGCGGCCAGGAGCCCTAGGAGCGCCGCTAGGAAGACCACCAGCGGGTCGGCGAGGGAGGCCGTGAACAGTAAGGTCAACAGTTGCGTGTTGTCCCCCATTTCGAGCAGGAGGACGACGAGGAAGGCCGCGTAGATGGGATGGCCTTTCCACGAACCCGGCTCCGGCGGAGAGGGGGACCTTTCGCCCGATCCATCGGGGACTGGCCGGAGCAGCGTCAGCACGGCGTACCCCACGATGATGAGGCCGCCAGCTAGACGGATCTCGACCAAGAACCCGGAAAGGGCCTGGAAGAGCAACGTCCCCAGCACCACCGCGAGCGTGGTGGAGACCAGGAAGGCCGCCGCAGCCCCGAGCCAGACCTGGCGCGAATCCCCCTGGCCGGACAGGGACATGAGGGCGAGGTTGCTCCGGTCCACGATCTCCGCGAGGAAGATCACCCCGAAGACTGCGACCCCAGCCCCGACGGCCGCTTCCAGGTCCACGATCCCCGGTCCCCTGTCCTCATCGGGTCAGGAGGGGGACGAAATCCTCCACGCTCCTCTCGCAGTAGACACACCGCACCGCCAGCGGACGGCGACGGGTCACTTCGAACTCGCTGTCCACCGGTTCTCCCTGGTTGGTGATGCAGTTCGGGTTAGGACAACGAAGGATCCCCACGAGCCGCTCGGGCAGGGAGACGGCGTGCTTCTCGCGGACCTTCGTTTCCCGGATGATGGAGATCGTGGCCGTGGGGGCGATGAGGGCGATGGCGTTCGCCTTGGGGGCGGAGAGCTCCATGTTCTCCACCTTGACGATGTCCTTCCAGCCCATCCGCTGGCTGCGGACGTGCAGGGCCACCGAGATGGTCGACTCCCGTCCCAGGGCCTCCACGTTGAGGATCCGGAGGACTTCCAAGGCGAGGCCGGACGGGATGTGGTCGACCACGGTGCCGTTGCGGATGGGAGTGATCCGGAGCTCCTTGGAAACCGGCAAGGGGCTACCTTCCTCCGCCCGGCGGGACGCGTCCGGTCAGGATCAGCGAAAGGAGGGCCATCCGTACCGGCACGGCCAGGAATGCCTGGCGGAAGTACACGGCGTGCGGGGACCGGTCCACCTCGGGGGGGATCTCGGCCACCCGGGGCAAAGGGTGCATGACCGCGAACTTTTCCTTCATGTTGCGCAGGAGGGCGGGGTCCAGCCGGTACGAGCCGGAGACCTTGGCGTACTCGGCGAGGTCCCCGAACCGTTCCTTCTGGATCCGGGTCACGTAGAGCACGTCGGCTCCCCGGAGCGCCTTCTCCAGGTCCGGCTGCTCCGTGACCTTCGCCCCCATCTGGTCCAGGTCCCGGCGGACCTCTTCCGGCAGGCTCAGCCGCTCCGGCGAGGAGAGCGTCAATTCGGACCCGAAGAGCCCGAGGGCATGCGCCAGGGAATGCACCGTCCGGCCATACCGGAGGTCTCCCATCAGCACCACCCGTAGGCCGGCGAGGGTCTGAAACCGCTCTTCCATGGTCGCCAGGTCCAAGAGCGTCTGGGTGGGATGCTGCCCGGCCCCATCCCCAGCGTTGATCACCGGTTTGTCCGAAAGCTGCGCGGCGAGCCGGGACGCACCTTCGTTCGGGTGGCGGAGCACGATGAGGTCGGCGTAGCAGGAGAGCATCCGGACGGTGTCCGAGAGGGATTCTCCCTTCGCCATGGAACTCGCGGCCGGATCGACGATGGTGATCGTCCGGGCGCCCAGCCGCTTGGCCGCGGTCTCGAACGACAGCCGGGTCCGGGTCGAGGGCTCGAAGAAGGCGAGGGACAAGAGCCGTCCCTCCAGGGCCCGGGACGGTCGACGACCCTCGGCGACCGGGATGAGGGCGCGCGACGCCTTGAGGATCTCCAGGATCTCCGGCCGGGACAGGTCCCGCATGGAGAGGATGTCCCGACCCTTCAGCGACATTTCCTGGGCGCAGGACAACCGGCCCTCTTATTCCTCTTTCGCATGCGAGGAACGCCGCCCGGGCCCCGGCCATCCCCAGGCATCCGGCACGTTCCCTGGGAATGGGTTCGGCCCCAGGACCACTCCACCAGGATGGGAGTCCCGACCCCTGGGTCCCCAAGATCCGCTCTTCCTGGTGCAGACCTCATGGAGAACTCCCAGACGGAGGGGGCCGACCGGGGCGCGGACCCGCGCGGTGGGGACAATGGCCACCCCCACCAGGCGAAGGTTGCCCATCTATCCGCTCAGGGGCGCAGGATCTGACGGAGAGGACTCTTGACCTTTCCAGCCCCTCCCCTTTGGCAAGCATGGCCCGGATCCCAGCCCGCCTCACGGGCCGTGCGCTGGAGCCGCCGACCCCTCGCCTCGTTCCCGCTTTCCTCCAAAGGCGGGGGGAGCTGGCCTCGCCCCTAGTCCTTCTGGACCTTTGGCCTCTTCGGGATCTGGAGCGGGAGGTGCAGGACGTCCCTACCTTCTTGACCCAGGGCCACTCCCTACAGACCGTGAGAGACGCCACGCCTCCGGCCGCCCCACCCGCGAAGCGAACCACCGAGGTAGAGAATGCTCTTCTCGAGGGCCCTCAACGTTTCCAGGACCCCCTCGGACAATTCCGATGGTACTGGGGGCTGGTTTGCCAGGACCCGCATCCGGGCAATCTTCAGGCTGTCGGACAATACGGGAAAGTCTTGGTCGCGGCGGCTCCCCGCCACATGGAGGGAGAGGCGCAGTCCCCGCCCAACTGGGACCTGACGGGGCCGAAGTCGTGGACGGGTCCATGAGCTCGATCCAGGGGCTCTTCCCGCCGGGAACCGATCTTTCGCTGGTCCAGGGGATCCCGTTCCGCTGCCGGCCGGGCTGCGGGCTTTGCTGCTACGCGACCCCCGGGGTGGGACCGGAGGAGCTCCCGGGCCTCATCAAAGCCGCTCCGAGTTTGCCGATGCTGGGGGCCCCGTCGGACCATCTCCGCATCCGATCCAGACCCGGAGGAGGGGCCTGCTGTGCGCTTTCGACCACGCGTTGTACAGTCTACCCGAGCCGACCCTCCCCCTGCCGTAGGTTCCCTATCCACACCCATCTGGGGGTGCGCCCGCAACTCTCCCTGGTCCTCTCGTGCCCGGGCGTTTCCCTTACGGGGATCCTGGGGAAGGCCGGGGATCTCCCGCGAACGGAGGAGACCGAGGGCTTGGAAACGGAGCTCTCTGCGGTCGCCTCCACCCTCCGCTCGACACCCACGGAAGCCCTCCTGCGTCGGACCGCACACCGGTTGGAGGCGCTCATCCGGTCCTCGAGCCGCCAGGGTCGCTGGGAGGAGCGAGAACCTCTTCAGCGGGACCTCGGATCGTCCCTTCCGCTCCCCCAACCGGGAGACTTCCCCCCGAGCGGGGTCCCGGGGATGGACGAACCGCTGGAGAACCTCCCGCTCTTCTTCGAGGAGGGGAAGGGGGTCCTGGGGCTACGGCAGGGGAATTCCGGCTACCAAGTCCTCCAGTTCAGCGAGGAGGGCGGCGAGGAGGACCGGTTGGGGGAGTTCCCCGTCCCCACCTATCCACCGGTCCTCGACGAAGAGGCCCGGGGATTGCTCAACGGTTACCTCCGCTACCTGCTCCGACGGGACCAGTTCTGGTTCCTCGCCTATGGGACCCTGAGGGACGAACGGGACCGCACCCTACGGGAGATCGCGGTCTCCACACTCCGGCAGGCGGGAGCCCACGTCGTGGTCCGGGCCAAGGTCCGGGCCAGCCTGAAAGGCCGGGCCCAGGAGATCCTCGGGGCCCCGGCCCTGGAGGAGGGCATCCGGGCCTTCGACGCCGACTTGTTGGACCAGCCGACGTTCGGAACCGCCTTTTGACCGGCCCCGCCCGGGGTTCAAGCCGAGGGGCGGTTCGCCCGGTTCCGGCGGTGCGTCGCGAGCCGTTCGTCCCAGAACTGGGCCGGAAGGCGCCTGAGCATCTGGAAGGAGTTGCCCACCAGCCACTCGCCCCCGTCCATGACCACACACTCCCCGGTGACGAAAGGCAGTGCATCGCTGATCAGGAGCACCGCGAGGGTCGCAAAATCCCTGGGTTCCCCGAGCCGACCCGCCGGGATATGTTCACGGAGCGAGGCCTCCATCGAGACATCCGGGATGAGTTGGCGCCACGCGCCGGGAGTCGGGATGGGGCCGGGGGCGATCGCATTCACGCGGATGCCGTGACCGGCCCACTCCACCGCGAGCGACCGCGTCAGGGCGAGGACCCCCGCCTTGGCCGTGGCCGAGGGTAGCAGGTAAGGTGCACCGGTCCAGCTGTACGAGGTCACGACGTTGAGCAGGGCACCCGGGGTCCTGTCCGCGATCCACCGTCGGGCCGCGGCCTGGCTGACATAGAACGTCCCGTAGAGGACGGTACGGACCACAGCGTCAAACCCTCCGGGAGTGAGATCCTCGCTTCGGGCGAGAAAATTACCTGCGGCATTGTTCACCACCCCGTCGAGCCGACCGCAAGCCCGGTACACCTCCTCCACCAGGGTCTGGACCTGCGCCGGGTCACGGACGTCGGTCGACCTCCCGTCGGCCGCCCCTCCGGTGGAACGGATCTCCTCGACGACCGTCTGCCAATGCTCCTCTTGCCGGGAGGTGACAAAGATCCGGGCCCCGAGCCGAGAGGCCTCGAGCGCGGTGGCGCGTCCGAGGCCCGTTCCCCCCCCCGTGATCAGAACGACCTTTCCGTCCAAGAGGTCTGCCCGGAAAGGAGAGACGGGGTTGGCCGGGTCCGCCACGGGGCGATCGACCATCGGAGACCCAAGGAGTGGTCGGCTTAATGGG
>JAJZYB010000044.1 GCA_021806135.1 Thermoplasmata archaeon | reverse complement strand
GCCAGTAAGATCGTGCGATGCCCACGGCGGTGGAGCAGGCTAAGTGGTGCCAGTGGGCGGCGTAGCGGGAGCGCCAGGAGGAGGCGAACCAATCCTTGGTCTCCTTGCGGAGGGAGATGGCGGACCGGTGGGGGCCGTCGAGGGCTGCCCGAACGAGGTGGCGGACCATAGAGCGGTAGTCGTACAGGAGCCGGTCCAGAGGGGCGGATGATGGATGGGACAGGAGGATCGTGCGCATGGTGGGACGCCGGCAAGGAGACAGAGAAGACCACCCAAGTGATCCTTTCCCCATTAGCAGCTAGACCCCTCCATCTGTTCTCCACCCGCAAACGCGAAGCCCGCTGGGAGGAGGTCTTATCTCGGAAGGCCAGGTATCAGGACCGGGTCCCATCTGATGCCCCCGGGTCCAACGCGTCACCGGTCTGGGGAGACCTTTGGCCCCTTCCCCCCTTTCGAGAGACCCTCCTCCCGGCCGGACCGGGTGCGTCCGGAACTCCCTTTGGTGAAGCTGGAAGTGGCCGCGGGGTCGGAACGCCACTGGATCCGGGAGGTGACCGAACGCTGGAGCTTGAAGGTGCGCTTCAACGTGTGCCGCCCGACCGGACCGGGCCTGTCCCGCCTCCTCCAGGTGGTGGAACTGGTCGGGGATCCGGGCGAGCTCGGCGCTGCGGAACGCTACCTTCGCCACCACGCCGGCATCGAAGCCCTCACCATGCTGGTCCTCTCTCCCTCCCGTCGGTTCGTCCGGGCCATCACGGCGATGCCGGAGTCCTGTCGCTCGGTCATGGAAGGCGGCGCGGTGTGCGCCAGCTGCCAATTCTCCCCCGGGACCGGCCCGGCAGGGAAGGACCGGTGGACCCTCGTGGTGCCCAGGACCCCGGAGGCCCTCCGACGGATCACCGGCCTTCGTTCCGGCTCGAAGAGGTCCCGGACCCCGATCCTCGGGATGAGTCGCTTCGTGCCGGACCGGACGCTGACCCCGCGGCAGGCGACCGCCCTCGAAAGCGCCTACCGGCTGGGTTTCTACGCCTTCCCCCGGCGCACGAACCTCAAGGAGATCTCACGGATCCTCGGGGTCAGCCGCTCGACCACGGCCGAATTGCTCCGTCGGGCGGAGAGCAAGATGTTCACGTCCTACCTGGGGAATCGTTGAGGGCGTCTCTCGGGCGTGGGCCGGGTCCGGGGGGCTGATCCTTCCCGCCCGGCGCCCCGCGCGGTACGGGGGCCCTGCGGAAGCCTTCCCTGGCCGCCCGCCGTCCAGCCTGCTCCCGCAAGGGATCGGCAAGGTCCTGCTCCAATTCCAGGCCCTCGGAAAGCGTCAGGTCGAGCCCCCGGCGCACGGCCTCCCGGGCTCGCTGCACCGTACCGGGGGGTTGCTGGGCGATCAAGAGGGCCAAGGCCCGGGCTTCGGCCAGCAGGCGGCCCTGGGGAACGACCCGGTTGATCAGCCCGAGCTCCGCTGCCCGGCGAGCCGAGATGGGCCGACCGGTCAGGATCATCTCCAAGGCCAGGTTCCCGGGGATGGCCCGGGGGAGCCGCTGTGTCCCGCCCTGGCCCGGGAGGATCCCCCAGCGGACCTCGGGGAGCCCGAAGGTCGCCTTGGGGCTGGCCAGACGCAGGTCGCAGGCCAGCGCGAGTTCGAGGCCGAGCCCGAGGCAGTACCCCTGGACGGCCGCGACGATCGGCTTGCCGACATCGAAGTGCCGGGTGAGCCCGCCGATCCCGGGTTCATGCCGCCATCGTTCGCGCCGCTCCCCCGGGGAGGACTCGGCGTAGAAGTCCTCCAGACGGGTCAGGTCGATCCCCGCACAGAACGCTTTCGTTCCCGATCCGGTAAGGATCCCCACACGGAGCTTCGGGTCGGACCGGAGACGACGCCAGGCCCCCAGCAGTTCCGAGTGGGTCTCGGGGTCCACCGCGTTGTGGACCTCCGGCCGGTTCAACGTGACGGTGAGCAACGGCCCCGTGGCCACCACGCGCAGGGACATGTCCGATGGAACCTCTCCGAGCCTTAAGGGGTTGGTCGGGCGGAGGGGGAACTGCACCCCCCCGGACCCAGGAGTGGCAAGGGGGGATGGGAAACCGAACCGGTGCGGTCCCGGCGTCTCCCGTCCCTCTTGGGAGGGTCGAACCGAGGGACCTCCCCCTGGTGCCGGCGGATCCCGTCCGCCCGATCCGCTCGGGACGGCCTTTCCCTCAGGGGGCAGGGGAGACCCCTTACCGGTCAGGGAGAACAGGCTTCCACCGGGGCCCCCTGACCAGGGCCATGCCTCCGGCGTCCGCTAAAGCCCGGTCGGAGGGTCCCTCCCCTCCTGAGGAGACGGGGATGGACCCCCTGACCCCTTCGGAGCCTCCGCGTTCCCCCTTCCGGGACATCCTGTACGAGCGGGCCGACGGGGTGGCCCGGATCACGCTCAACCGACCGGACTCGCACAACGCCTACACCACCCGCACGCTCCGGGAACTCTCCCGCGCTGTGTGGAACGCCACGGTGGACGACCGGGTGGGCGTGATCGTGCTGACCGGCGCCGGGACGAGGGCGTTCTCCACCGGCGGCGACGTGAGGGAGTACGCTGCCCGGTTCGTCCGCCGTCCCCATGACTACTGGAAGTACATGGCGCTCTTCCGGGAGGCGGTGGAATCGCTCCTGCGCTGTGGCAAACCGACCATCGCGCGCTTGAATGGGATCGTCGTCGGGGGAGGGAACGAGCTCCACCTCGCCTGTGACCTTTCCGTGGCCGCCTCCCACATCTACCTGGGTCAGGTGGGGGTCGGGGTCGGGTCCGTCGCCAGCGGAGGGGCCACGCAGTGGCTTCCGTTGGCCGTGGGGGATCGCCGTGCCCGTGCGATGCTCCTGATGAACGAGAGGGTCCCGGCCCCCCAGGCGGTCCAGTGGGGCCTGGTCAACGCCTCCGCCCCCTCCATCCTCCACAACGAGGAGTGGGTCTCTTCCCCCACTCCCGAGGAATTGGGTTGGGGTCAGAAGGAGGAGCGGGGATACCGGGTCGACCTTCGTAAGCTCGATGAGGCCGTGGACACGCTCGCCACGCGGCTGCTGGGCATGTTCCCGGAGTGTCTGCGGTACACCAAGGCCCAGACGAACTTCTGGAAGGAGCTGGCCTGGAACCAGACCGTGGGGCACGCCCAGGAGTGGCTTTCCCTGCACTTCGCCACCGCCGAGCCCTTCGAAGGGATGCATGCCTTCGTCGACAAGCGCCCGGCAAGGGTGGCGGAACTTCGGCAGCGGGTGGCCCGGCTCGGGGACGCGGACTTCCTGCACGGCCCCCCCACCCGGTCCTGCGGCCGCTGCGGGGAGACCGGGCTGCCCGAGGGGTTCGGATACTGCGGTCGCTGCGGCTCTCCCCTCGCGGAAGCGGGGGAAGGGCCGGCGAGGCCGGCATAGGGACCGGGAGGGACCCCATGGAATCGACCTCGGCCAAGGCCCCTAGCTTCCTGAGCACGGCCCGGGAACAGCAGCGCTCCATGGTCGAGGAGTACTACGCCGGACTCGCCCAGGCCGGGGGAGCGAAGCGCCCCGTCGCCTACATGCTCGTGGGCGGGAATCTCACCGAGATCGTCCGGTCGTTCGGCTACGAGGTGGTGTTCCCGGAGATCGTCGCGCTCAATTGCGCCATCAAGCATGTGTCGCTCCCGAACATCCTCCACGCGGAGTCCCAGGGCTACGGCCTGGATGTCTGCGGCTATGTGAAGAACGACCTGGGGCTCCAGGACCTCGGCGGGGAGACCCCGTTCGGTCGGATCCCTCCCCCGGACCTGCTCGTCTGCAGCTTCTCCGGCTGCTACGTCTACGTGAAGTGGTGGGAAGCGCTGGCCGAGAAGTACGGCTGCCCGCTCTTCATGCTCGACGTCCCGTACATGCGGGACCCCGAACCCCAGGCGGAGGATCGGACCTACCTGATCGCCCAGTTGAAGGAGTTCATCACCCTCTTGGAAAGGACGACGGGCCGCTCGTTCGACCTGGGGGAGCTCCGCCGCGTCCTGGCCCGGTCCCGACGCGCCGAGGAAGGATGGGTCGAGTACCTCGACTCCGGACGGGGCCGGCCGTCTCCCATCGAGGCCTACTTCGAGGCGGTCTTCTACATGTTCCCGATCAATGTGCTCCGGGGCACCGAGGTGGCCGCGGAGTTCTACGCCACGGTCAACGCCGAGGTCAAGGAACGGGTCCGGACCGGCCAGTACCCGGTCCCGGAGGAGAAGGTACGCCTGGTGGTCGAGGGCGTCCCCCCGTACCCGAGCTACCGGACCTTCTGGGACTTCTTTAGGAAATGGGGCGCCGTCTCCGTCGCCGCGACCTATCCCAAGGTGGGGGGGCTCTTTGACCGGGGGTTCTTGCACGACCCGGGCCGCCCTCTGGAAAGCATCGCCGACTACTCCCTGGGGGCGTACGTCAACCAGTCCTGGCCGCTGCGCCGGAAGCTCATCGCCGACTACGTCAAGGACTTTCAGGCCGATGCGGTGTTGATCCACGGCATCAAGTCCTGCCGGTCGTTCACCGCGGGACAAGGGGATCTCCGGGACTGGCTCATCCACGACCTCCATGTGCCCACCCTCTATCTGGAGTCCGACCACGAGGACCCCCGGTATTTCGCCCCCGCTCAGATCAAGAACCGGATGGACGCGTTCTTCGAGTCCCTGGGACCACGTCGGGAGCCGCTCGTCCCCCCCCCGGGGGCGCCATGACCCTGGTGGCCGGGGTCGACATCGGTTCGACGACGGCCAAGTGCATCCTCCTCGAGGATGGAGCGATCGTGGGGAAGTCCCTGGCCCCGGTCGGGGTCGAACTGGTCAAGGACGCCGAGCGCGCGCTGGAGAAGGCGCTCGGGGAGGCCGGGCGAGAGCGCAGGGAGGTCCAGGCGGTGACCGGGACGGGGTACGGCCGGTTCAAGGTCACCTTCGGTCAGTACACGCTCACCGAGATCGGCTGCCATGCGAAGGGAGCCCATTACCTCTTCCCGGGCACCCGGGTCGTGCTGGACATCGGCGGACAGGACACCAAGGCCATCAAGGTCAGCGACCGGGGGGAGGTCGTGGACTTCGCCATGAATGACAAGTGCGCGGCGGGGACCGGCCGGTTCCTGGACGTCTGCGCAGGCGCCCTCGGGTTTGATGTGAGCGAGATCGGATCGCTGTCCCTCGGGGCGAGGCATCCGGTCAAGGTGACGAACACGTGCACCGTCTTCGCGGAGTCCGAGGTCTCGGCCTACGTGGCCCGGGGGAAGGACCCGAAGGACATTGTCGCCGGCCTCTACGCCAGCGTCGTCAGTCGCTCGCTCTCGCTCATGCAGCGGGTGGGGGTCGAGCCGGAGCTGACGTTCACCGGCGGGGTCTCCCGGAACGAGGGGGTCGTCCGGACCCTCCGGCAACGCCTGAACCTCAGCGTGAACGTGAGCCCGCTCTCCCAGTACGTCGGCGCCATCGGAGCGGCGCTCCACGGGCTCGAGCGGGCCGGGAGCCCTCCCCCATGATCACCGCCGGTCTCGACCTGGGGGCCGGGTCCACGAAAGGGGTCCTGCTGGAGGACGGGGAGAGGATCCTCGCGAGCGCGCTCGCCCCGACCCGGGGAAACCCGGTGGAACGCTCCCGCCAGGTGCTCGAGCGGATGGTCGAAGAGGCGAACGTCCTCTCGGACGAGGTCGGGTACCTTTGCACCACGGGGGCCGCGCGCTACGCCCTGCCCGAACGCCATCTCCAGGTCAGCGACATCACCGCCTCGGCCCGGGGTGCGGTCTTCCTGGTCCCCGGGACGCGGCATGTGGTGGACATCGGAAGCCAGTCCTCGCGTGCCGTCTCCGTCTCCGAGACCGGCCGGGTGATCCGGTTCAAGATGAACGAGAAGTGCGCGGCCGGCGCCGGCCGGTTCGTGGACCGCTGCGCGAAGTACCTGCAGGTCCCCCCCGAGGAGATGGCGGACCGAGCGCTGGGCTCGACCCATCCGAAGATGATCTCGAGCGTCTGCGCCGTGCTCGCCGAGACCGAGATCATCAATAGCGTTGCCGAGGAAGTGCCTCTCCCCGACATCTTGATGGGGGTCTTCCTCTCCCTGGCCCAGCGCGCGTACATCCTGATGCGCTACGTCGGGATCCAGCCCGAGGTGAGCCTCGTGGGCGGGCTCGTTCACAGCCCGGCGATGTCCCGCGCCCTGGAGCAGATGGTCAAGGCTCCCATCGTCGCGCACCCCATGGGCCAGTACGCCGCCGCCTTCGGAGCGGCCCTGCTCGGCCACGCCCGGATGCAGAAGCTCTCCTCCTCCCCCCTTCCCATGGGAACTCCGGGAGGCTGACCCCTGTACGAACCCACCGGGCCCGGCCCGGAGACGACCGGTGACCCCCCGTCCCTCGAACTCAGCGACGAGCTGGAGGAGTTCACCCGGGCGGTCTCCCTCGACAAGGTGGTCCAGCTGGCCCGGGAGGTGGTGCTGGACCCGACCTATCCCACCGTGCGGGCCTGGACCCGCCGAGGACGCAGGGCCGTGGGCTGCTTCCCGGTGTACACCCCCCAGGAACTCGTTCACGCCATGGGGCTGCTTCCCGTGTCGCTCCATGGGGGCGGGGAGAACGTGGAGATCAGCCACGCGGATGCGGCGCTCGGCTCCTTCCTGTGCTCCATCAGCAAGTCCACGCTCGAGCTTGCGCTCACCGCCCGCCTGGCCCCGTTCCGGGCGTTCATCTTCCCCTACATCTGTGACGTCAGCCGAAACCTCGAGGGGATCTTCTCCCGCCTGATGCCGGGCACGGAGACCCATATGCTCCACCTCCCGCAGAACTTCCGTTCCGAGGCCACCGTCCCGTTCCTGGTGGCCGAGTATCGTCGCCTCATCGCGAAGCTCGAGAGGGCCGGGGGAGAGCCGTACCGCCCAGAACGCCTGGAGGCATCGGTGCGGCTCTTCAACCTGCAACGGGAGCGGATCGGGGAACTGACCGCCACGAAACGGGACGAGCCCGACAAGCTCACGTTGACGGAGTCTTACCTCCTGCGGAGGTTGGGGGGCCTCCTCCCCCGGGAGGTCCATGTCGAGCTCCTGGATCGGATGCGATCGCAGATCGAAGATCGCCCCCCCCGGAGGAAGGATGCCATACGGACCCTGTTGGTGGGCCCCTTCTGCGAGCAACCCACCCTGGACCTCATCGACCTGATCGAACAGGCGGGTTGTTACATCGTGGATGACGAACTGCTCCAGGTCCACCGCTGGTACGGCCAACTGGAGGTGGAGGGGGATCCGCTGGTGAGCCTGGCGCGGGCCTACGTGCAGAGCCCGGTGGACATCGGAGTGAGAGCGGCCCCGTCGAGCAAGGGGGAGGCGATCCTGAGGCGGGTCAACGACGCCCGGGCCCAAGGGGTGATCTTCCTCACCGCCAAGTTCTGCGAGCCCGCCCTGGAGGATGTGGTCCTCTATCGCAAGGCCCTGGACCGGCAGAAGATCCCCTACCTCCATCTGGAGTTCGAGGAACGCTCCACGTCCTTCGAGCAGTCCCGGCTCCAGCTGGAGACGTTCGTCGAGTCGATCCTCTTCGATTGAAGGCGCCATGGCTCAAGGGGAAGGATTGGTCCGGGTGGAACGGGAGGGGGACCGGGCCACGGTGGTGTGGGACCGTCCTCCGGCCCAGGTCTTCGATCGGGCGCTGCTCCAGAGCCTTGCCGGGAGCCTTGGGTCCGACCCGGTCCGAACGGCAAAGGTGGTGGTCCTCAAAGGGGCACGGCAGCGCTGGAGCGCGGGGTTCGCGGTGGAGGACCACCTCTCGGACCGGGTCCCGGCGATGCTGACCGCTTTCCGGCAGGTGCTGACGGCGCTCTGGTCGATCCCCGGTCCGGTCGTCGCCCAGGTCGAGGGGCTCTGCCTCGGCGGGGGGCTCGAGCTCGTGGCGGCCTGCGACCTGGCGTACGCCTCCGCTTCCGCGTCCTTTGGGCAGCCGGAGATACGCCTCGGCGTCTTTCCCCCCCTCGGCGTTGCGCTCTATGGCCAGACCCTCGGCCCGAAGCGCGCGGCCGAGCTCCTGTTCCTGGGCGAGACCATCCCGGCGGCCCGGGCCGAGGCCATCGGCCTCGTCGGCCGGGTCGTGGCCGACGGCGAGATGGAGGGGACGATAGCCCGGGTGGCTGACCAACTCACCCGGCTCCGGCAGGGGAGCCTGGTGCTGCTCAAGAAGGCCCTTTCCCGGTCCGGCCCTGCCCCGTGGGATCGGCTCGACCAGGCTGAAGAGATCTACTTGAAGGAACTGATGGCGCTCCCGGGTGCCGAGGAAGGGCTAAGGGCCTTCCTCGAGAAGCGGCCGCCGGTCTGGCCGACCCCATGAGCGGGACCATGCGGGCGGCGGTACTTCGGGATCCCGGACCCTCCCTGCATCTCGAGACGGTCCCCACGCCTGCCCCGGGCCCCGGAGAGGCGCGCCTGGCGGTGCTCGCCTGCGGTTTCTGCCATACCGATCTCCACTATCTCGATCACGGGGTGGCCACCGCGAAACCCCTCCCGATCATCCTGGGCCATGAGATCGCCGGCCAGGTCGACGCCATCGGGCCCGGGGTCCGGGAGGTCTCGGTGGGGGATCGGGTGCTCGTGCCCGCCGTCCTTCCGTGCGGTCGTTGCGAGTTCTGCCGGACCGGTCGGGAGAACATCTGCCCAAAGATGAGGATGGTGGGGAACCACATCGATGGCGGTTTCGCGGAATTCGTCGTGGTGCCCGCCAAGGATCTCCTGGCCCTGCCTCCCGAGATCGACCCGGTACGGGGATGCATCATCGCCGACGCGCTCACCACCCCCTATCATGCCGTGGTGAACCGGGCCCGGATCCGGCCCGGAGAACGGGTGGCCGTGGTGGGTTGCGGGGGCGTGGGGATCAACGTGGTCCAGTTCGCCGCGCTCGCCGGGGCGCGGGTCGTGGCCGTCGACCTCAACGAGGAGAAGCTCGCGGTGGCACGTCGTCTGGGGGCCCGGGAGGTCATCCACCCGGGGGACGCCAAAGAGGCGGGGAAGGAGGTCCGTCGCCTCCTGGGAGACGGTGTCGATGCGGTCCTGGAGGTCGTCGGCTCTCCGGCGACCATCGAGCTCTCCTTCTCGATGCTCCGACGGGGTGGCCGACTGTGTCTGGTGGGCTACAGCAGCGCTCCCGCGGTCCTGCCCGCTCACCGGGTGATGTTCCTGGAATACACCATCATCGGGTCCCTCGGCTGCCGGCCGGCGGACTATCCCCGGGTCATCGAACTGGTGCGGGAAGGGAGGATCCAACTGGATCCCGTGGTGACGGCCGAGGTCTCCTTGGAGGAGATCGGCATGGCGGCGGACCACCTGCGTCGGGGCGAGGGGTTCCGCACGGTGGTGCGTCCCTAACCTCGACTTTCCCGCAGCGCCCGAACGGACGATCTGGACCACCCACGGGAGGCAGAAGGCAGGACTCCCCCCGCCTCCTGCTTCACCCGGGGGCCGATCCATGATCGGGAAGCTCCGTCCGCCGACGGAACTCCGAACCGACTTTCCTTCCCTGCTGGCGGTGCGTCCCAAAGGATGGGCCTGAGGTTTGCTGTGGATTCACGCGGGGCACGGCTGGTACGAAAAGGCCAGGCCGCTCGATGAGGTGTGACTGTACTCCCAGGTGCCTCCATTGGGGGCGAACCAGTAATCCAGATGGGACGTCTGCGCCAGCTGTGCAGTGATCGTCAAGTTCCCCAGGGAGGAGGGAAGGGGGACGCCCACGGTCACCTGGGTCAGGTTCCAGTACAGCACTTTGTAGGACGGGTCCCCACAGGTGGTCACGGAAGGTACCGGGGTGGCGGAACCAACGGTGAAGGCGTCCCGGATGACCACGGAGGGATAGGTGAAGGGAAGGCTACCATCCGAGAGGTTGAATTGGCTCGGGATCCCTGCATCCACGGACGTACCGGTAGGTGCGAGGTAGTAAGTCCGGAGGTGGTCGCCGCCAAGACCTTGGGTGAGGGAAAGTCGGTTCTCGTCGACCGCCGCGAAGGGGGAAGAGCAACGCTCCCCGGCTCCAGGTCCGAGTGTGTAGCTCTGAACCTCGCGGAAGATGCTCCAGTTGTCCAGGGTGAAGACCGCTCCCGCCTGCCCGTCGGTCAGGGCGATCTGCTGGTAACCGGTCCCCCCCTGGTTCGAGAATTGCAGGGTGCCGCCCGAGACGTTGCCCTTCAAGGGTGCGTTCGCTTCGATCAAGGGTGTCCACAACAGCTCCGAGGCGACGATTGCCCCTCTCGTGCACGTCCTGTGGAATACCAGGCCGTCTCCACTCAGGACAGGACTGACCAGTAGGGCACCGAGGATGATCACGGCGGCCGCCACCACAGGGATCCAACCCCTCCTGCGATGGGCGGAGATGGTCGGAGACAAGACCCCTTCCCTGCCGCGATAGGTCATTTTCTTATCGGACAGCAGGCCGTTGGCAATGAAGTCACCAGGGACGGCCCAGCCGCTCGTCTGGCCGACGTACCTACTGTTAATGTCGTACACCCGAACTTCCCCCGAGCTGGAGCGGCATTTCTCTATCGGTGGCAGCCCTCCAGAGAACCCCCCCGTTTGATGCCTATGCCAACCCTGTCGGAAGGTTCGCCACGAGGTTCGCCACCCCGAGCGCCTCAGCGACCCCTCTCTCCTCCACGCTGAGTTCCTTCACCGCCCACCACCGCGCCGAGATCCCGGGGATCCCCAGTTCGTCCAGGTTCACACGCCGAAGGCGCTCCAACGCCCCCTCGGCGGTGAGCTTCAACCCTTTCGACCGGCCCTCCAGCTCGATCCAGCGGGTGAGCCAGTAGGAGAGCACGCACAGGAACAGGTGCGCGCACACCC
>JAJZYB010000043.1 GCA_021806135.1 Thermoplasmata archaeon | reverse complement strand
GACGTGAAGGGGGCCACGGGAGCGCTCATCAACGTCACCGGGGGCCCGGACATGACGATCTCCGAGGCCCAGAAGGCGGCGGAGGTGGTCCAGAAGACCGTGAGCCCGACCGCCCGGATCATCTGGGGAGCCGCGGTGGACCCCACCATGTCCAACACCATCCGTTGCATGGTGGTGGTCACCGGGGTCCGGTCCAACCAGCTCTTCGATGCCTCCACGCCGCTCCCCACCCACCTTCGTCCCGAGGGCAGCCTCGAGATCGAGCACGTCCGCTGAAGAGGAGGAGCGGGAACGACGATGGGATGGCTGGACCGCGCCCGGGGGATCCAGGACAAGCTGGACAACCGGTTCAAGAGTGTGGGCCATGGGAAGTACGGCCGGATCCTCCGGATGGCCCGGAAGCCCGATGTGGAGGAGTATGTACGGGTCTTGGAGGTGGCGGCCATCGGGGCCGCGCTCATCGGCGGCATCGGCTTCCTCATCTACATCTTCTTCACGCAGGGCGGTCCCTGGATCTGGACGCAATTGTCCAACACGCTCTGGCTGATGCCCCGGGGCCTGCCATGAACGGCCCTGGAGACAAGCCGGAAGAGAGTGAAGGGATCGGCCTGGTCAGTCCGGAGGAGGCCAAGGGCACCCGCGCCGACGAGGGCGGGCCGAAGGTCTCCGTGCTTCTTCCGACGGAGGAGGTGGCCGGACCGGCGGCCCCGCGCCAGGCGTCCGCGCAACCGACGCACTTGAGCCTTCGCGCCGTCGACGAGACGTTGAAGGAGGTCACGGCGGGGACCATCACAAGCCTC
This sequence comes from Thermoplasmata archaeon, assembly GCA_021806135.1. Taxonomy (GTDB): domain Archaea; phylum Thermoplasmatota; class Thermoplasmata; order Lutacidiplasmatales; family UBA184; genus JAKATE01. The sequence goes on along the minus strand of JAJZYB010000043.1, from coordinate 10,051 downwards.
TCCGTCGTGATCAGTTCGGACCGGCCCGACGAGGGAGCCGTGGTCCTCAAGGCGGAGACCGTCTACACGTCCACCTACCCCGGTGAGGGGGCCGAGTGGCGGGTCTGGTGGCACCTGCCCGGGAAGAAGAACCGGGAGGAGATCCTGGCCCGGAAGGTGGAGGCAGAGCTCGTGCTCCATCCCCGCGCGGGGCTTCCGTTCACCTTCGACGTGGAGGCTCCCGCCGGCGTGCGGTATGGGGACCGGGTGGAACTGCGCCTGACCGCCCGCTGGAAAGCGGAGGACGCCCTGGGCGAGGGCCCGGCCACCCTCCGGCTGGCCTGGGCCGCCCGCCAGGCGTTGCTCGCCATCAAGACCTCCCGGGGATACGAGCGGGAGGTGGCCGATACCCTGCTCGCCCGCGCCGAGGAGAACCCCGGCGTCATCTTCGCCTTGCTGGTGCCCAGTTCCCTGCGGGGATACGTCTTCGGCGAGGGGATGAGCTTCGAGGGGGTCCAGGAGATGCTCCGGGGGATCCGGAAGGCACGGGGACTCGTCTCCGGGGAGACCACGCTGAAGGAAGTGGAGCCCCTGCTCGTTCCGAAGATCACGGTGGAGGGCTTCGTGGAGGGCGCCATCGTGGAACTGGTGGCCGGTCCGTTCAAGGGCGAGAAGGCCCGGGTGAAGAAGATCGACCAGGGGAAGGAGCAGATCACGGTGGAGCTCATTGAAGCGGTGGTCCCCATCCCGGTGACGGTCCGGGGCGATCACGTTCGCATGTTGGAGCGAGGAGGAACAGGGAATGGCTGATCAGGTGAGCGTGCTGGTGGAGGGCGGGAAAGCGACCCCGGGCGCCCCGTTGGGGCCGGCCTTGGGCCCCCTGGGGGTGAACGTGGTCCAGGTGGTCCAACAGATCAATGAGAAGACCCAGGCCTTCGCCGGGATGAAGGTCCCGGTGGTGATCAAGGTGGGGGCCAACAAGAGCTTCACCGTGGAGGTGGGACGCCCTCCGACCACGGCGCTCTTGCTGGCCGAGGCGAAGAAGGAGAAGGGATCCGGGAAGGCCAAGACGGAGACGGTGGGGAACGTGACCCTGGCCCAGGTCTCGAAGGTGGCCCAGATGAAGGAGGCCGACCTCTTCGGCTCCACCGATCGGGAGCGGGAGAACCAGGTGATCGGCACCTGTGTCTCCCTCGGGCTCACGGTCGACGGGCAGGATCCCCGGGAACTGCTCAAGGCGCGCCGGGCGGCCCTCCCCGCGGGGGCCCGATGATGGGCTCGGGCGGGGGGCCGGGGATGCCCGACCTCTCCAACGCGGAGATCGTGGACTTCACCGTGGAGAGCGGAGAGAACCGCGTCCGGCTCAAGCTCAAGGACGGAAGCGTCCTCGAGGTGAAGATGGAGATCGTCACCATCCTTCGGGCGGGTTCGGACGGGAACACGGGGCTCCCCAGCTACGTGGTCCAGGCCACCAACATCATCCGGCTGGTCAGTTGCCCCAAGGAGCTGCGCAAGGCTCCGTTGCGCTCCGGTGGACAGCCCCATCAGCCGATCCCGGGCTTCAGCTGAGCGGGGCCCGGCCCCGCCTCACCGGATATAGCTCGACGTGGTGTCCCGGTCGAACCCGCGGACCAGGATCAAGCGCTCTCCGCGGCCGCCGGGAGCGAAGCGCAGGAACGGGTAGCGTTGCCAGAGGTCTCCCTCGGCCAGGGTGGTGGCCAGGTGGTCCTTGCCGAAGGCCACCCGGGTCACCCGGGCGGTCACTTCCCGGACCGCCGTCTCGTCCAGGTAGCCCAGGGCATGGAGGTACTCGTGTGCCAGGAGCACATAGATGAACGCATTGAACTCCAACGGTGACGTGGCCATCCGGCGCATGACCTTGAGGAGCCCTTCGTTGAGAACGATGAGGTTGCCCGTCACCGGCCAGTAGGCCCCCACCCCGGGAGGGAGGTCGGAGAGCGCCAGACCGAGGCCCGGTCGTTCCCGTCCGAGGACCTCCCGGACGGCCTGCCGGACCACGTGGAAGACCTCGTCGAAGGTCTTCGCAGAGACGAGGCCTTCGTTCAGGGCGCGTGCGCCGGCCCCGGGAGGACTCTTTGGAGAGGTACGGTTCGCCGGGGGAGGACGGGGAAGGCGAGTCATCCCGGCAAGGGAGGGATACGTTGGCATGTGCGGGCCAGGGCCTAGCAGAGGATAAAGACCGGGTCCGGCTAATCCTTAAGATTCTCCCCGGGTGAACCCCCCCATGTACGGTCATCAGGACGGGAACCGGAGGCTCGGGTACCTCGTGGCGGGGACCCTTCTGGTGTTCTTCGGCCTGGGAGGGGGCCTTCTCCTCAATGTGGCACTCCACCGCCTCGCCCCATCGGCGGGCTACAGCCTGGGCCTTTTCCGTGTGTATCCGGGCTGGAGCCCCTATGCCAGCGTGGCCCTGGGTCTTGGCGTGCTGACCTCGTTGGTGGGCGGCACCATGCTGTACCTCGGATGGATGACCACGCCGGGACCCCTCGAGCTCTTCGACACCGAGGGGCGGTCGCCGCCGGACCCGGACGCGCCGTAGGAACGGTACGCGCTCAGGGTTCCCGGAGGTTCGGGTGGGTGTGCGATTGGGCCCGGGACTTCCGGGAGGGAGGGTGGCCGGTCGGAGCGCCGTCCCGTCGTTTGGCGAAGGTGGTGCACTCCACGCAGATCCGTTCCGCCTCGTCGAGGCAGGCCCGGCAGATGGTCCGTCCGCAGACGGTGCAACGGAGGTGGGCCGGTTGCCCACAATGCTCGCAACTACCGACGAGATGCCCGCGCAAGGGATCCGCCTATGGGAAGGGAAGGAGCCCGTAGTGCTTTAAGGCTTTGACCAGACCGGTCCCGCCGGTCGCGGGGGCAAGGTACGTGGCGGCGGCCCGGGCCCGGGCAGACGCGTCCGGGAAGCTCACCCCGACCGCAGCCTTCCGGAGCATGGCCACATCGTTGTCCCCGTCCCCCGCCACGAGACAATCGTCCAACGAGAGTGAGAGCGAGGCCAAGGCACGGTTAACGGCCACCCGTTTGCCGGCGGAGGGCTCGAAGAGGTGGACGGCGAAGCCGGTGGCCTCCACCCGGACCCCCAACCCCCGTACCGCCCGCCTCAGGGCAGCGACGCTAACGGTGGGCTCCAACGCGACTTCGGTCTCGCGCCAACGGTCCGTGAACAGTGGGGTGATCGGGAGCGTACGTCGCGCCTGCCGGTATGCGGCCCACGCGACCCGACGTCGGGAGAGCCGCTCGATCCGCTCTTCCCCATAGTAGATGAGGCCCCCGTTCTCCGCGATGATCGGACCGGGGAGGCCGACGAAGCGGGCCAGGGCAAGGGCGATGGGGAGGACGTTCCCGGTGGCCAGGATCACCGGCATACCGCGAAGCGCGAGCGTCCGGAGGGCCTGGACCGCGGGAAGGTCGAGGCAGCGGTTCCGGTCGGTGAGCGTCCCGTCCACATCGGTGACCACCGCGCGAAGATGCGGCCGGACCGGCGCGGGCCTCGTCATCCCGTGGGAGACGCCCCCTCCGGGGGAGCGGTCCGGGAAGCCAAGCGCCGGCCCAGTCGCTCCCGGAGCATCTCGGCCACGACCTGCCCGTCGATGCGCCCCCGGACCGAGGCCATCAAATGTCCCATGAGAGGCTGGAAGGCAGCCATTCCCCGAGCCTCCCAGAGCGTGTGTTCCCGGTCGAGGAGGGACTCCACCTGGACCTCCAAGGCGGGGTTCTCTCCCCCCGCGAACCCCGACTCGGTCAAGGCGGCCGGCAACGGCAGGCCCTCCACCACCATCTTCTCCAGGACGGGCGGAGCCCCCTCCTTCGCCAGCCGGCCCCGGGCCACCTCGACCAGCAGTCCATCCAGGATCCGGGCCCGTTCGGAGGCACTCTGCGCCAGGGGAGCTCCCCGGCGTTCTTCCAGGGGAGGAAGGTCCTGGGTGAGGATCCGGGCCACCAGGGCCGGGGGGTGTCCCTGGGCCCGGAGGAGGTCGAATACGTCCACCTCGCCGTCACGGACAAGCTGGTGGGCCAGCTCGGCGCTCAGGCCGTGCTCACGTTCAAGGCGTGCCCGGGCGGACGCCGGCCTCTCCGGAAGGTGCTGGCGGACCGACGCGAGGAGATCGGCAGGCACGCGAAGGGGAGGGACGTCCGTCTCCGGATACATCCGATGCCGGCCGGGCAGGGGTCGGCTGTACCGGGTCCGGCCCTCGGGAAGAGGGTCCCGGGTCTCCTCCGGGACCCCGGAGAGCGCCTGCTCGGCGCGTTGCCGGATGGCTTCCAGCGCCCGGAGGGCCACTGCCGGATCCGGTCCGGCCACGAGGACGAACGCGGCCTGCGGTTCTTCCGCTCCCAGGCGGCTCCGGACCTTCGCCACCGTGGCGGCATCGATCCCATACCCAGGGAGTTCGTCCGAATGCAGGATCCCTCCGATCCCCTCGGCCCGGGCCCGGTCCGCCAATTCGCGCCCCAGGCGCTCGGGGTCGGTCGCGCTCTTTCCCAAGAGTCCTCCGAACCCCGGAAGGGCAAACCCCCAGACCCCCCCTCCCGAGCGGATCACGCCAGCCAGGGAGCGGGAGGTGGTCTCCCGGAAGAGGTCCGTGACGGGTTGGACGGGAGCTTGGGGGGGAGAGACGGCCCGTGCCACGAGTTCGTCACGGATCGCGATGAGCTTCTGCTGGCGCTCCCCTTCATTTTCCACGAACCGGGCGATGAGGCGGAGTTCCTGGACCCCTTTGATCTCGACCCGGGCCCCCCCTTCCACGGAAACGTTCACGTCCTCCCGTATGCTGCCGATCCCCCGGCGCACCCGTCGGGTGGCCCGGAGCAGGGCTCCCAGGGCCTCCGCCACCTCCCGGGCCTCCGGACCGGACCGGATCTCCGGGCCCGTGGCGATCTCCAAGAGAGGGATGCCCAGGCGGTCCAGGCGGTAGGCGGAGTCCCCATCCTTCGCCTCCACCTTTCGGGCAGCGTCCTCCTCCAGGCAGAAGGTGGGGAGGGAGTAGGTCCGGCCGTTCAACTGCAGCACACCGTCGACCGCCACCAACGCGGTCCGCTGGAACCCGGAGGTGTTCGACCCATCCACCACCAGCTTCCGCATGACCTGGATCTCGTCGACGGGGTGGGCGTCGAGCAGTTCGGCCAGGGAGAGAGCCACCGAGAGCGCCTCGGGGTTGAGGGGATGAGGAGGCTCCTCATCCGCCTCCACGAGGCAGGAGGAGGGAGTGACCTCGTAGCGGTAGAGCCGGCCCCGGGCGGCTTGCTGCTGGGCGGCCGCATCGAGCGCCCCCGCCTCCCCCGAGGTTGCGCGGAGCCGACGGAAGAACTGGGAGCGGGAGGCCTCGGAAAGTTCCGACGGGCAGGGGCAGAAGAGCTTCCCGGTGGCGAGTTGCTGGTGCAACTCGAGGCCGATCTTCACGATCGGCTCCCCTCATCCAGGGTCCGTCGTGTGGACATCTCCCCAGCCAGAGGGGCGGTGAGCAGGGCCTTGATCCGGGACGGGTCCGGTGAGTGGCCGAGCGCCCACAGGAGCTTCACGTAGGCCGTTTCCGGGAGCATGTCCCCCAAGTAGACCACCCCGGCCCTCTGCAGTTCGCGGCCCCGGGCGTAGACAAAGGGATCGACCTCCCCCTCGAGGCACTGCGTGGTCATGCCGATCACTACCCCCTTTTCGCTCGTGGCCCGGATCCAAGGGATGAGGGATCGATGGGTGTGGCCCATCCCGGTCCCGGCAAGAACGATCCCCCGGGCGTCCTCGCAGGCCGATTCGAGGTGCTCGGCGGTGAGGCCGGGAACCAGCCAGACCAGGGCGCCTCGTTCCCCGAACCCGAATTGCCCTTCCGGGGGACCGGTCTGAGGGGGTTGATGATCCTCCGTCAGGGTGATGCGCCCCTCGGAAACCGTCCCGATAGGGGTGACGTTCAGGGAACGGAAGGCGTCCCGCCGGGTGGAGTGCATCTTCCGGACCCGGGTGGCCCGATGCAGGTCGACCTGGACGTCGGAGGGGTCATGATGCATCGCCACGACGACCTCACCGAGGTCCGCGTACCGGGCGGCCCGGATCGCCGCGAGGAGGTTCAGGGGCCCGTCCGAAGATGGACGATCGATGGACCGCTGCGCGCCCGCCAGGACCACCGGGCCTGGTAGCCGCCGGAATTGGAAGGCGAGGGCGGCCGCCGTGTAGGCGAGCGTATCTGTTCCGTGGGCGATCACCACCCCCCGGGAGCCCTCATGGAAGCCGCGGTCCACCTCCCGGGCGAGGCGGGTCCAATCGGCCGGGGTCATGTCTTCGCTGAAGATCTCCGAAACGGTCCGGAGCTCTACCGGGCCATCCTGGAAGAGACCGGGGTAGACGTCCGCCAGGTCCTCGGGGCTCTGGACCGGGCGAACCCCCCCGGTCTGGTAGTCGACACGGGAGGCGATGGTGCCCCCCGTGGCCAGGAGGAGGACCCGGGGACCATCGTTCGCGGCGGAGGATGAGGGTTGGGCCTTCTCGTTCTGGGGGTTTCTCTCCTCCCCGAAGGGAGGGCCGCTCCTTACCTCGACCTCGGCGTTCTCGGGCACATGGACGCCCACATTGTACCCCGAGCCCACTTTGAGCTTGACCACTCGCGGGCTGGAGAGGGGGTCCGGAGGGAGGGTCCAGCCCTCCCAACTTCGGCCGTTGACGACGAGACGGACAGGGGTCCCAATGGGCAGGCTCAACAGTTGGGCCAACGGGTCCGAGGGGCTTCCCTTCATGGACCGGTCCCCGGGAGGGCTTGGTCACGCTCGCAGAACCCGGTAAGGCCCTGGCGCCAGAGAAGGTAGGCGGCGATGAGGAGGAACGGAGCGGGAGGGTCTACCCGGGTGAGGCTCCGAAGGATGGTCGTTACCGCTTTCTGCGGTGTCTCGAATTGGTCTGGATGGGTACGGTAACCGACGCAGATCTCTTCCCGGACGGGGTCCAGGATGGCGTGCAAGGCACGGTACCCATCGGCTGGCGAGTGAAGGACCGAAGACGGCGATGGGGAGGATGGGCGCGGCAGGACCGGGAGGTTCTCCACCGGGGCGAGGGGTCCGGCCGGGAGCGAGTGCATCCGATGCTGGTAATCCGTCAGTTCTTCCTGGTATTGTCGTGCCAGGCTCGTCGCCAGTTCCTCGTCCGGAAGGGTTTCGAGGGCACGCAAGGATTCCACCAGTGACACAAACAAAGGAAGGTCCCGGGGTATAAAGGGGGGGATTTGCGACCCGCGAACGGGAGGGGGGTTGCTGGGCGGGGAGGGGAGCTCCCGCCCCCTTTTTATACGGGCCCTCGGTGGCGAGACCCGCGCCCGTGTGGGGTAGCTACTGCCGGGGAGCCGACCCCGGTGGCTACACTGGATATCCTAGGGGCCTGCGGAGCCTCAGACCTGGGTTCAAATCCCAGCACGGGCGTCCGACCTCTCTGGCAACGGAGCAAGGCCCGCCTTGGGCGAGACCTTCGCGCCCCCTACAAGGCGCGCCCGCTCGCGACCATGTGCTCCCAGCCCTCCTGCCCTGCGCCGGGGACGGGAATCGCGGCATGAGCTGGAGTACGCGAAAGCCCTGCGCGAAGGAGGCCTGTCGAAGTACGACCGGTAGGAGCCAGGACCCATACGAACCGTGCATCTGGTCCACCTGGGTGACCCCAGGCAGGCTTGGGATCCCCTCAACCCACAGACCTGCCTCTCATGAAGCCGACTCGCGTCCCCATCAGGGTTACTCTCTTCCCCCGGCTCGAGGCGTCCCAGGGACTCGACGACCGCCTCGGGTTGCTCGCGCCGAGACCTCTGCACCCCGGACCCTTCTGGAAGCGGAACCCGGGGGCGACCGGTGAGGAGGCCCGGCGACCACTCCTTCCGGTGGACGGCTTCTCTCGGCGAGCCCTTGCACTCCCTCCCTTAGCGGCTCGGGACGACTGTCCGCCCGGAAGAGCGCGATTCGTGCGCCTGATCGTCAGTACTGGCTGACATCTGAGAGATTGTGCTCTCTTCCCTCCGCTATCGGTTACCCAAAGACGAGGCCGAAAGGGTTCGATGCCCCGTTGAAGGTGCCTCGGGACTATCCCTTATGGCCTGGCAGGAGTCCATAAGATCAATCTATGGCGCGGGACCCAATCGCGAAACTGATGGAGGACCACCAGGTCTTTCTGCGAACCGTCCAGACATTCCAACGGGACATTGACCCCAACGTCTCCAAGGTTGTTGGGGACTCGCTGCTCCCCCGCCGTATCGCCGACTTTGGCCACTTTCTCCTCCACGACGTGGACCGTATCCACGGCCAGCAGGAGGAGCGAGGGTTGTTTCCCGCCCTCGAGCAATACATCCCCTTGGAGGGGGGCCCTCTCGAGATCCTGATGGACGAACACGAGGCCTTACGGGACTACCAGCTGACCCTGGACCGAGGCGGCCGGAAGTTGGAAAACGACCCCGGCGCTGAGGAGGTGCGACGAGCCGTCACGACAATTGCCCGCTCGGTGGAGGAGCTGCTGGAGACCCATGTGATGAAGGAAGATACGGTCCTGTTTCCGATGGCCTATCAGGTGCTCTCCGCTCGAGAACTCGAGAGGATTTCCCTGGTCTTTGACGAAGTGGAATCCACCGCCGGACCGGGGTGAGAAGGGCAGCTCGACAGGGCCCGGTAGACCAGTCGCCCACCTCAGGGCTGACGAGGACAAGGAACTGCCGTAGGCGCTTCCGGGAGTCCCTCGCAATCCCGCTTTAGCAGGGACGAGAAAGTCGTGAGGTCGCCCCTCAAGCGGTAGCACCCGAAGTCGACTCCGCAGTCGGATCCCGGAGGGCCTCGGGAGGCATGGCGCCCTCCATAACGCCGATAGCGGGCGGCACCTTCCCGTCGGGCCGCCCCCGCTTGGCCAGCCCTGACACGCGAAGGGAAATGATGGAGACGTTCAAGTCCATCACCTCATCGTGCTGGGGGTCGTAGGACAAGCTCTGCAAACGGCCGGCATGAACGAACGGCCCCTTGAGGGTACTTCCGAACGTGTCCCAGGGGGGATACTCGACGCGTCGACCCCATCGCCCCATGATCCCACCTGGGAAGTGTAGGGTGGCTACAGGCAAGGCCTGTATGCCGAAACCCTTCGTGGAGTGCCCAGGGCTGGGACGTCTATGCAATGGGGCTATCTCCAGGAGTCCACTGTTCCTTGGCAAGACTCAGCACCCCCCTCCGGCCGGGGTCCACGACCTTCATGTTCGCGCGGCGTGGTGGAGACTGCCGACCGTCGTCCATCACTCGGTGTTACGTAGTGTATGTTCCCGCGAGGAACCGGCCAATGCGAACTTCCAACGCATTCCGCGTCCCCGCATGGTCGGCGAACCGGGCCGCCAACCGCTCGTTAGCGACTTGAGGAAGCTCGGTCTGAAGGCAGGACAACGCATAAGTCTCCTCGTAACGGACGGCCTCGTAATCCTTGCTGACGAGCTCCATGATCCCATTGCCCACCCGAGGACGGACCTCCTCGTTCCCGGAGGCCCAACGCCGGATGTCCGTCAGCGTCTCTTGGGTCCGACGGCACATCTCGCGGTGGTTGGTAGTCATGCCGCCCAGGTTGGTGGTGCATCTAGGTAACGCGACCGCTTCAGCTTCGAGCCTCAGCTCCTTGTCCTCCTCGCTGATGTGGACGCGGTGAAGATAGGCATCGAGCAAGGCGACGCCGATGAACGCGGTCCTGGGGGGCACGGACCCCCCGACACGGATGCGGGCGCCGATGTCCACGAGACGCTCCAGCAACGGCTGGATGAAGTCATGTTCCTGGCTCAACTGTTCGAGTGCTGAGCCCATCAAGGTCGTCTTCGGCTCATCGGGTCGGTCCATGCTCGTATTCCTCCAGCTTCACGCCTTGTTCCGGCTTGAGTACGGTGAGTCGACTGCTCGCTACCGCCAGCTCTCGTCGCGCTTGGCCCAGATCCTCCGGCAGCATCACTGACGTGTACCCCCTCAAACTGCACACCTAGGGTAAGGAGGGTGGGAGGGGTGTGGGGAGGGAGACGCTCGTTCGTCGTGTTCGCTCCGCTCATGCTCGTACCTCCTCCATCTTCTTCCTCGCATA
>JAJZYB010000011.1 GCA_021806135.1 Thermoplasmata archaeon | reverse complement strand
CGGGACCTCTGGAACCGGGGCTCACGGCCTGGGCAGTCTCGGTGGGGTGCTCCCCTCCACCCGAGGCCGTCCCTCAATGACGGTCGTTGGATACGAGAGCCGCGCCGTGCGCTACGCAGGGTCCCAGGAGCAGTCTCCCTCCCTTCAGGTTACTCTGCGAGAGAGGCCCTCGAGGCCGACCTCCCGATACTGGATGCGCTCCAGGGAACGATGGCCCAGGGGCGACCGGGGTTCTCCGCACGACCCAGGGGCCACCTTTCGCGATGCTGCCGCGCGGATCTCGCGGGCCTTCGTGACCTGATGGTCTTGGAGTACGCGGGAAGACCAGTGGGCTATGGATTGCTCCGCAAGGCCGGGGAGGGGTTCATGGGTTGGGAGTCGGTCGTCGAGGCCGCTACCCACCGGGAAGCGCTCTTGCGGGCCCTAGAGGGTCGGGCAGCCGACCGGTGGCTGGTGCTCGGGACCACTCCGACTGACCTCTGGGAGGACGCCTGTCGAAAGGAGGGGTTCCAGATCCTCCCCGATTCCTACGGGGTCCTCATGGCGCGACCGGTGGTGGACCTCCTCTCCCCGGCGGAACGACCGCGGGTCCTGGGGACGGACCGGCCGGGATTCATTTGCCAGGCGTTCGACTTCTTCTGATCGGGCAGCCCGTATGCTCCCCTCGCGCGGTCCGCCTCGGGGGGACGCGCCACCGTCCCGCGCGGTCCGCTTCCAGCTCCGGGCGCCGGGATACGCCCCCCACCTGCGCGAGGGAATGACTTCCTTCCAGTGGAGGGAACCTGTTCAGCCAACATGCTCGAGCGGCATCCCACAACCGACCCACGGGCGTTTCTTCTCCTCGCGGAGAGACACCGTCCCTCGCTCCGCCTCCGCTTCGCTCGCCCCATAGACCTTTGGTGGTCCTGTTTCGTGCTAGACGTCCACGACGAGCGGATTCTTCGCTTCCCACGTACTCTCGAGGATTCCAAGCGCATCGAGCCCGAGGTCCGGCTCCTTCCGGAGTTGGAGAAGCGACTGTCCGTCCCGGTCCCGCACTACGAGCACATCATCCGCGACGAAAGGGGGCGCATCGTCCTCGTGTCCTACCCCAAGCGGAAAGGCCTCACTCTTCCCTAACGAAGGCATACGGGAGCTCTGGCGAAGGCCTGGACGACAGACGTTCTCGAAGTGCTTCGAGCCCTGGAACGACTCCCTCGACCCCCCGACGGCGTCTGGGGATCGATTGGAGCGAGAGGCGAGACCGGCGAGGACGTTGGACGGTCCCTTATCCGTGGGTCTGCGACAGGGTCCCCCCTCTGCTCCCGGAAGAAGTGCGCAAGAAGGACGCAGAGTACTGGGATTCCTGCCTTCGGGAGGAACGAACCTCGAACTCCCACCCGCGCTCAACCACGGCGACTTCTGCCCAGAACACATCCTCCTGAACGACCGAGGGATCACGGACATCCTGGATTGGGGGAACGCGTGCTTCGAGGATCCCCTTGCCATCCTGATCGGGCTCCCGGACGCGAACGGATTCGCGGAGAGGATCACGAGAAGCTACGCACGAGAAGAACGCGTCGCGGTGGATCGTAGGCTGGGGTTCCACCGTCACGCCTCGCCGGCCTACTCGGTCCTCTACAGTCTCGACACCCACGCCCCGAAGAGGGTCAAAGCGGGCCTCGAAGAATACATCCGCACGCTTCCTCGATAGCCCACTCGCACCCCCCTGCGGGGACCGCGAGGCGTTCTAACCCTCGCCGCGCCATCCTTCGCCGGAAGGCGGCAGTCCTACCCGACCTTGAGTCGGGAGACGGGCGGTCCTCCCAGGCCCTAGGGACGGACGCCGGGGCAGGGCGGAAGGGGTGGACCGGATACTGGCCCCCTTCCAAGGTCCCCATGCTCGGCGTGCAGATCCTCGACACCTTTCCCGCCTCCCAGGAGTTCTGGGAGAGGGCGCGTACCCAACCCGTCGACCAGTAGATCTCCCTCTGGGAGAGAGAACGCAGGGCCGGCTGGGTCGGGCTTCCGGCCAGACAGATTGAGAAGACAGAACCCACGTGCTCACGCACGAGGTACGCGTGAGCCCGGACCGGAAATGCGCCTGCGAGAGGGTGGCCGAACCGGCCCTCTCGGCCGGGAGCGCTTGAGGTTCCGTGCTTCCCAAACCGTTGCGCTCGCTTTCCTGACTCTTTCGGGGCCGTTGAACTGCTCGATGAGGTCCACCACACTCCTCCCGGTCCATCTCTTCCAACGGCCATCCCCACACGCGATTGCCTCACGTAGCCTCGTCGAAGAGAGGAGACCCGCTCTCGGGAAGGTCACCACCCTGACCTTCGACCTCGCCAAGTCCGAGAGGGCGCCCTTCTCCGTCGATAGCAGGAGAACGTCCGGGTGCAACCGCCCGACGAGGCGGGCAATGGCCATGGCCGTAGACCCAGTACCATCCCTAAGGGCTACTACGTCCACATCCCGGATACCCTCCTCGCGGAGGTAGGCCTTCCACATGGCCATCCGCTCGGTCCCGCGGAAAGGGTTTCGTTCCGTGTCGTGAAATTCTGCGCTCCCAACGGCGACCACGAGACGGTACTTCTTCCGGAACCGGCGGACCACGTTCAAGTGCCCCCGGTGTGGGGGATTGAAGCGGCCCCAGTAGACCGCCAGGGGGTGTTTGGGGGTCAAAGCTCCTCGGGGACCATCCGGATGTGCTCCCTCATCGAGTCGCCGTCCTTTCGCGAGCCGCCATCACCGTCGTTCCTGTCGCGGTGGTCGCGGACTCTGGAACCCGGGTCGACCACACCTAGGAACCCGTCCCTTCCATGATAGTCCTTGCCGGCAGGGGCGCGAACAGCCCCCAAGGCCGGGAAGAGGTCAATTGTGCCCGTTTCCTGCCCCTGCACAAAGATGTCCCCGCTCAGGTTCGAGCCCGATTGGTCGCGTTTGCTGGAAGACTTTGACTCTCTGCACCGGAAAGTGGATCCGCTCCGGTTTCTCCGGTTCGACTTCATGCTGGACCTTCTCGAGGCATCGCTGCCTCCCACGTTCACTGCGTTGGATTTGGGCACGGGCCCGGGCCCGCTGGGCAAGAGGATCGTGGAACGCTTCCCCAGGGCCCGGGTCGTCCTGGTCGACCACGACCCTTCGCTTCTGAAGGTGGCCGAGGAAGCATTGCGACCCTTCGGACGGAGGGTCCGGACCGTGAAGCTGGACTACTCCAAGAAGGGCTGGGAGCGGTCGCTTCCCCTTCGGCGATTCCACGCGGTCGTGACGTCGCTGGCCCTGCATGACCTGCCTCGCTCCCAGACTTCCACGCTGTATCGGACGATCTACTCCCTCCTGCGTCTTGGGGGAGTCTTCCTGAACTCGGACGGGATCCTTTGGGATCGGGGGAAGCATGGGGTCGGGGGACTCTTCGACCGGGTGCGCACAATCCAAATCGAGCGTGGGTACCGGGTCCCCCGGGAGGCCTTCCTCCGGGAACTGGAGGGGTGGTGGCGACCGCTTCGGCGTTATGCCCCCTTGAAGGAGGCCCTGGAGAGAAGGGACCGGGTGGCCAAGACCTGGCGGCCCCCGAAGGGAGTCTTCGACCTTCCTTCTCACCTGAGCTCCCTTCGACGCTCGGGTTTCCGGGAGGTGGGTGTCGTCTGGCAGCAGTTGGGGTCGTCCTCCGTTGTGTTGGCTGTGAAGTAAGGGAGCCTACGGTCGTGCAGGCCCTCTTTCCGAGGGGCATCGCTTCGCTCCACGAAGCGAAACTGGCGAGGCATGACAGGGTGGGACTGTCCGGATTTGAACCGGAGTCACGGCGTCCCGAACGCCATAGGATGACCAAGCTACCCCACAGTCCCGTTTGCTGCCCGGCCCTACCGACCGCCGAACATGCGCTCCTATTTGAGCCCCCCGAGCCTTGCTCCCGGTCCCGTGGCCGCCTCCAGCCGGAGCCCCTCCCTCATCCCCTCCCCCCTCCCGGGCATCCCCCCCAATCCATCCCTTCTCTGGTCCATCCCCGGGCTCCGGGAAGACCCTACCCTCTGCCTACGCTGCCGCTCCGCCCTCCTCCTGTGCGGGAAACCCAGTTGCCCGCTCCTTCTGCGATACCACGGCCTCGGGAAGACCCTCCCTCTCCTCGGCCAGCGGACCTGGGAGGGAAGCACCCCGCCCGGGGTCTTCGTCGGTCGCATCGGCTACCCCTACGTGAACGTGGGTCCCCTCCTCGCACCGGAGCATGGGGATACCCTGCTCTACGACACCCCGGAAGCCTGGGTGGGACGCCCGCTTGACGAGATCGTGGGGTTCCGCACCGCCCTCGTCCGGGGGATCACCCCCGTGAAGGTCACCGAGGCCGAACGGGCCGACCGCCTGGTGGAGACCATCCAGCTCGTGGCCCTCGGCGGGGAGAGCGCGGAGGCCGAGGCGGAGTTCCGCCGCCCCCCCCGGGTCCGCCTGGAGCTCTCCGACGAGGCGCCTCCCTTTGGCGCCAGTGCCCGGTTGGACCAGTTCACCGCCGAGGTCCGACGGGTGGACCCCCGCCTGGAACGGGCGACCGGAGACATCCACGCCACCGCCCGGATCTCCGTGAAGGAGCTCTACGGACGGGAGGTCCCCGTCAGCCGGATCCAACGCGCCTTCAGCGCTGGGGTCCTCGGCCGCCGGGGTCACCGGCGGTTCGTGCCCACCCGCTGGTCCATCACCGCCGTGGATGACCTGCTCTCCAAGGAGAACCTGGACGCGGTCCGGGACCTGCCGGAACTCGGCCAGTGGGCCCTCCATACCCTCGATGCCCTGGGGAACCGATGGTTCATCCTCCTCATCCCAGGAGCCTGGCGCTACGAGTCCATCGAGGCCTGGTATCCGGGAACCTTGTGGAACCCCCAGGGGACCCAGGTGATGATGCTGGGGGACCACGAGGGGCACTGGGGAAGGACCACCTATGCCGGGATGGGCGGTTGCTACTACGCTGCCCGGCTCGCCATCTCCGAGCACCTGCAGACCCTCGGCCGCCAGTCCGGTGGCATCGTGCTCCGGGAGATCCACCCCACCCAACTGATGCCCCTCGGGGTCTGGAACGTCCGGGAACATGTCCGGGCAGCCCTCCGGCAGAGGCCGGAGACGCTGGCGGATTGGTCCGAGGTCCTTCGTCGGATCGGGTCCTTCTTCGAGATTCCTGTGGCCCGATGGGTCCGCCAGAGCCACCTGCTCCGGGAGACCCATTACCAGCGCCGGCTCGACGACTTCGCTGAGCAGTCCTCTCCCCTTACGCGCTGAGCGGCGAGCCGCAGGCCCCGCAGAACCCATCCTCCAGGGCCACCTCGGCATTGCACCGGGGACACCTCGGTGCACTGAGGGTCGTGCCGCAGCCACGACAGAACCGGTTCGTCGCGGGATTCTCCCGGCCACATCGGAGGCACCGCACCAAGGATGTCCCACCGGCGGACGATCCTGCGGCGGAGCGCGTGGCGCCGGTCAGCGGCGCCGAGGAACGCCCCAGCGCTTTAGAGGCGCCCTGGGGGGGGGGCTCCACCAGCGTCCCGGCGGAGACCGCGATGGTCCCCGCCTGGTCCGGGTCGAGACGACGTCGGCCCCGGAGCGCCAGGCGGAGGCTCTCTGAATAGTCCTTGGCGTCGAAGGCCTGCTCGCTTCGGCGGGCCCAGGTTTCGGCCTCCTTCACCTCGGGTTGGCCGGGCCGGTGCGCGGAAGCCTCCTTCACCTCGTCCTGGAGCGACCGAAGGACAAAACGGGCCTCGAGGTAGTTCTTCGGCATCCGTCGCTTGAACCGTTCCAGCTCGCTCCCTCCCTCTCCGTCCTCCGTGCTCTCCTCCGCCTCCCCGGTGGGGGCGGGGTCTCTCTCGGGTTCCAATCCCCTCCCTCCCGCAGGAGGTTCCCCGGCCCTTCCAGGAGCCCCTCCCCCCACCGGGGCGGCCAGGTCCCGGAAGGGCATCTGCTCCGGTCCGGAGGAACGCGGGGGGAGGGTGGTCGGCGCGAGCCCCGCCGGCGCGACGGTGGCAGGCCGCGTGAGCGATCCGCGCGCGGCCGCGAGGGCGTCCTGGGCCTCCTTCGACAGCGTCATGGCCTCGTCGTAGCGGCGGGCCCCGTACTTCAACTGGGCCCGGGCGAGCAGGATCTCCGCTCCCCGGGTGTCTCCTCCCTCCCTCGCCACCAACGCCGCCAGGGCCTTCGTGGCGTTCAGGCTGTTATGGGCCCGGTCCGCCCGGAACCGGGGTTGCTGGCCGGAGGCGAAGTCCCGCTTCCAGCGGTTGATGTACTGGTTCGCCACCAGGAAGATGAGCACCCCGGCCGCTACGACCACCGCGACGATGATGATGATGGGGGTCAGATCGACCGCTGCCAAGTCCTACGTTCCTGGGCCGAGGTCCCAAAGCCCCCTGCCACGACATGGAAGATGGACGGACGTTCTATAAACGGTTGGCCCGGGGTTTCCCGGCCCCTGGACGACCCGCGGCCGTACTCCGGAGCACAGGTCCCCTCAGGCCGGTTCGGGGGCCGGATCCGCCGGCCGGTCGAACGCTTCCCCGAGCAGATAGGCGGACCTCGCCCCGTAGATTCGGGCCGGTACCGGCGGTCCGAGGGCCGGACCGGAGGACAACGGGAAGGCAGGGCCGCAACCTGACCACTCCGCTCTCCCGTGGCCCTTCCTTCATCACCAGGGTGTCCCCCCGCCGTCCCACCCAACGCTCCATCCACCGCCGGGCCAGGGGGAGGCGGAGCCGGCTCGGGTTCCGGCTGCGCTCCTTGACCGCCCGGGAAGGAAGCGAGGGGACGCGCGGCCGGGGGGTCCAGGGGAGAGGGGAAAAGCGTGTCCATGGACCCGGCGCCGGGCTCCACCCCCCGGAGGAGGCCCAGGGCGGCCCGGCGCTCCACCTCCGTCTCTCCCGGGAACCCGGTGATCACTTCGGTGCAAGGGGAGGGCCGGGACGCGACGGCGGGCCTGACCGACCCGGCGGCGGAAATTCTCGGCCCGGCAACCCCTGCGCATCCTCTGGAGCACCACGTCCGGCCCCGATTGGACCGGAAGGTGCGGGAAACGGTAGGCGCGGGTTTCCCTGGCGAGCCGGTTCCCAATCCCCCGGAACAAGGCCCGGAGGCTCATCATGCCCGCACGGACATGGAACTCGCGCGACGCTTTACGTAAACGCGCATCCGGGGCCCGCTCCAGGGGGCCAGCGGCCGCCTCAGAACGTGGTGAACTTCCCCGTGAGGAGCTTCTGCGGGACCGTGTCCGCGTGCCCGAGCCAACGGTCCGCCACGTCCCGGGCCTGGGCCTCCACCTTCTCCAGGGTCACCCCGTCTGCCGGCAGGACCTCCAGGGCCGCCACCAGGGGGTGGTCCACCGGTTTCCCGATCTGGGAGAGGATCCGCACGTGGACCTCCCGGATGTTGCCTCCGGCCTCCTGCACCACGTCCCGGGCGATCTCCCGGGAGAGCAGGTTGTAGATCTTCCCCACGTGCGTGATGGGGTTCTTCCCGCTCGTCGCCTCCATGCTCATCGGGCGGTAAGGAGTGATGAGCCCATTGACCCGGTTCCCCCGCCCGGTGGAGCCATCATCCCCGTTCTCCAAGGAGAGTCCGGTGACCGTCAGGTAGTAGACCTTCTGGGCTACGCTGTCTCCCGTGTTGACCGAAACGTCCAGGGTCCGGTGGGTGAGCTTGGAGGCGTTCTTGACCACCTCCTCCCGCACCTTCGCCATGGCGGCCAGATAGGCATCGGCGTCGGGGAGCTCCCGTCCGACCATGGCGGCGGCCACGGTCAGCGAGATGCGGTCTCCCTGCCGGCACCCCATCACCTTGACATCCTCCCCGAGCGACGGGAGGCGCTTCTTCAATCTCAGCGTGAGGAAACGCTCCGTCTCCAGGACCAGTGTCTCGGTCTCGGAGAGCGGGGCGTACCCGCACCCGAACGAGGTGTCATTGGCCATGTAGCCCTCCTGCTCGAAGACCCCCCTGAGGTCCACCGAGCCCTGCCCGATACGGCAGTCGAACTCCATCTGCTTGGCGAGGTCGAGGTGGGAACAGACGGACTTCACGTACTCCTTGGCCGCGGTCATGGCGGTCTGCCGGAACGGAAGCTTCTCTCCGTCGACCTCGGTGGTGGCCCGGCCCACCAGCACCGCGTAGGCCGGCTGGGTCACCTTGCCGCCCCCGAAGGCGGGGGCCGCCTGTCCGCCCACGATATGGGTCTCGTCGGTGTTGTGATGCAGGATCCTCCCGTAGGCGTCCAAGTACATCTTCGATAGCCCACGGCTGACGGCCTCCGAGATCCCGTCGCACAGGCTGTCGGGGTGCCCCAGGCCCTTGCGCTCGACCAACTCCACCGGCTGGTCCTCGATGAAGGGGCTCTTCAGGGTCGTGACCACGATGTTCCGCTGGGCCAGGGCCATGGCGGGCCCGACCGGGGGGTGTGCTTAAGCGTTTCGGGGCCCCCGGAGCGCCGGTTTCACGGGGTTTGCCGAAGAGGGGTTGCGCCGGTCGCTCGCTCTCGTGCCGGAGGCGTAAACCCCCGCTCCCCGCCCCGCCACCCGTCCCCGGGCTCCGGGGTGAACCGGGCGGACCCTAACCCTTTATCTCCATCCCCGCGGCTTCCCCGCTCGGGATCGGCGCTTGGCCCTAGGCCCTGCGCCGAGAACCGTCATGGGGTCGGGTAACCACTCCTCGGAAGAACCGGACGAGGGCACGCCAGAGCCCCCTCCCCGTTCCCCCCCCTCGGACCCGATGGAGGAGTTGCTCTCCCATCGCTCCCGCCTGTACAAGGGTAGCCTGGAACCCCTCCAGGAGTATTACGTGCCTTCCCGGCTCCTCCACCGGGAGGCCGAGATCGCCCGGGTCCTGGTGGTCCTGCGCTCCGCCCTGACCGGAGAGGTACCCTCGCACCTTCTGGTCTACGGGAAGATCGGGACCGGGAAGACCGCGGTCATCACCCAGGTCCAGAAGGAGATATCCCGTCGGGTCGTCCCGGAGAACCCGGTGACCTTCCTGTCGGTGAACTGCGCGAACGTGGACACCAACTACGCCCTGCTACAGACCCTGGGGAACCAACTGGTCGAGACCCTTCCCGGGCAGGAGCCCATCCCCACGGGATGGTCTCAGGACCGGGTGTACCGGAGCCTCTGCACCCTGGCCGACGAACGGGGGGGCATCCTGCTGTTCGTCCTCGACGAGATCGACAAGCTCGTGCACAATGCCGGAGGGGATGTTCTCTATTCCCTTGCCCAGATGAATCGGGACCTGAAGAAGGCCCGATCGGCCATCGTCGGGATCTCCAACGACCTGAAGTTCACCGAGGGGCTCGACGCCCGGGTCCGTAGCCGCCTCAGCCAGGAGTCCATCATCTTCCCCCCGTACAACCAGGGCCAGCTCAGGGACATCCTCCGAGAGCGCGCCCGGGAGGTCTTTCAGGAGGAGGCCCTCGACCCGGACGTGCTGGACCGGTGTGCCTTCTATGCCTCCCAGGAGAGTGGGGATGCCCGCCGCGCCCTCGCCCTCCTCCGGTTGGCCGCCCAGATCACCGACCGGGCCGGCGGGCGGCAGATCCGGGCCGAGCACGTGGTCCTGGCGAAGAACACGCTCGAGCTCGACATCATCGTGGAGTGCGTGAAGACCCTCTCCGCCCACTGCAAGCTCCTTCTCTGGGTGACCATCTCCGGCTACGAGCGCCGGCGAAGCGGTGTCACCATGGGCGAGGCCTACAAGAGCTACGAGTCCGTCTGCCACCAGTTGGGGATCGCCCCGTTGGTGGCCCGCACCCTGGCGGAGTACGTCTCCGAGCTCGAGACCTTGGGCCTCGTCCACGCCGAGATCTACTCCGGGGGTAGACGAGGCCGGACCCGCCTCATCACCTCCGCGGTCCCCAGCCACGAGACCCTGCGCGCGCTGGAGGAAGACCCCCTGCTCAAGCCTTTGAGCCAGCAGCGGACCTCCGGGCAGACCAGCCTCTTCCGGTTCGACGGGCAGGACCCTCCCGCGCCCCGTGGCTTTATCTCCCCGCGGCCGCCCCCGGCGGGGGAAACCGCCTGAGCCCGGCGGCGAGGTCGTCCCGGAGCCGGGGGAGCAGTCCTTCCCGGGCGTGAGGCATCAGCACGAACCGGATCCCCGGCGGACGTTCGATGGCACTGACGTCCCAACCCCGCTGGAGCATCCAGGCTTGTATCCCGGCGGGGTTCTCGTGGTGGAACGCCACGACGTTGAGCACCGGGTCGGTGACCGGCTCGAGCCCGAGGCGTCGTCCCTCGCGGACCAACCACCCGGCGAGGCGCCGGAGCCTCTGCGCCTCCCGACGGTACCCTTCCGAACCCAGGGCATGGACGGCGGCGTAGGTGGCCGCCACGGTGGCGGAGAAGCGCGTTCCCAGCAACCCCCGGGCCCGGGGGTCGCTGAGGTACGGGGAGGCCACCTCCACGCTGGCCGTCTCCGCTAGCCGCCGGAACAACAAGACCCCCGAGGGGATCGGGGCCTGGCCCAGCTTGTGAGGATCCACGGCCAGGCTTCGCACCCCGGGGAGCCGGAAGTCGAAGGGAAGCCGGTCCCTCGTCCTCGCGGGGAGGAACGGGAGGAGGAACCCTCCCACCGCGGCGTCCACATGGAGCGGAACGCCGGCACGCAGGGCGATGGCGGCGAGATCCTCGATCGGGTCTACCGCCCCCAGTTCCGTGCTCCCCGCCAAGGCCACCAGGGCGGCCGTGCGCCGGCTCACCCGGTCCCGGGCCTTCTCTGTCTCCATCCGGCCGGCCCCATCCACGGGGACCCAGCGGGGCCTCAAGCCCAGCAGGTCCAAAGCCTTCGCAAAGGAAAAGTGGGCGCTCACGGGGAGGACGACCTCCGATCCCCCGGTGAGGTTACGGAAGACCCATAGGGCGGTCACGTTCGCCTCGGTCGCCCCGCTCACCCACCAGCCTCCCGCCCCCGTTGGGGGCCCGTGGTAGAGCCGGAGGAACTCCTCCAGAAGCTCCTCCGAAAGTCGGGCGGTGCCCGGACAGAGGCCCGGGTTCCCCAGGTTCGCGGTCAGGAAGGGGAGGAGCCACCGGCGACTCTCGGGATGGGGCTCCGTGCACAGGCTGCCGAAGATCCGTCCTCCCCCGAAGTCCCAGTCCTCCGCCCGGGCCCGTCGAAGGCGTTGGGCCACCCGGAGGGGGGAGGCCTTCCGAAGCGGCCCGGGGGTCCGTTGGCGCACCCGGCCGCCGGTCAAGGGGAGCTCTCCTCCGCCACGGGAGGAGTGCTTTCCCCGGTGGGGAGGGTGCCCCGGGCGCCCCGACGGGCCCGTTGCAGGGCCCGCAGGCCCTTCAGGTCCCGCTCGAGCTCGCGCATCTCCCGGTTATAGCGTCGCAACCTCACATGGAGGATCTCGCGGACCGCCTCGATCTCCTTCTCGAGCTCCTTGTCGTCCACGGTTACCTCCGCCTCCCCGGGGGGTCTCAGCGGTCGATCTGGGCCTTCTGGAGCCGGCCGGAGTAATCCACGAAGACCGTCTTGATCTCCGTGAACTCCTCCAGGGCCACGCTCCCGGCCTCCCGCCCCCCGTTGCCCGTGTTCTTGATCCCTCCGAAGGGGAGCTGCACCTCCGCCCCGATGGTGGGCGCGTTCACGTAGGTGATCCCCGCCTCCAGGCGGTCCACGGCTTGGTAGGCCACGTTCACGTCCCGGGTGTAGATGGAAGACGAGAGCCCGTAGTCCACATCGTTCGCCACCCGCACGGCCTCGGCAAAGTCGTCCACGCGGAGCACCGCAAGGACCGGACCGAAGATCTCCTCCTTGGAGATCCGGTGGCCGTGGGTGGTCTCGAAGACGGTGGGGGCGAGGAAGTACCCCCGGTCGTAGGCGCCTCCCGTGAGCTTCCTCCCGCCGGTCAGGAGCCGGTCCCCTTCCTTGCGGGCCGCCTCCATGTACCCGAGGATCTTCCGCTCCTGGTCCTCGCTCGCCACGGGGCCCATCTCCATGGAAGGGTCCAGTGGGTCACCCACCTTCAACCGCTCCACCCGGGCGACCAGCTTCTCCAGGAACTCGCGGTAGATCCCCTTCTCGAGGATGAGCCGGCTGGTCGCCGTGCAGCGCTGGCCGGCCGAGCCGAAGGCCCCGAAGAGCAGCCCCTCCAGCGCCAGATCCTGCTGGGCGTCGTTCAGCACGATCTGGGGGTTCTTTCCCCCGAGCTCCAGGTGGACGGATTTGAGCCCTCTTGCGCCTTTCGCGTAGACCTCGCGCCCCGTCTCCACGCCTCCGGTGAAGCTGATGGCGTTCACCCGGGGATCGGTGAGCAGGGCGTCACCCACCACCCCGCCGGAACCGGTGACCAGGTTGAGGACCCCCGGAGGAAGTCCGGCATCCTCGTAGACCTTGACCACGTGGGCGCCACACAGCGACGTGCTGGAGGCGGGCTTGAAGACCACCGTGTTGCCGGCGATCAGGGCCGCCGCGATCTTCCAGTTGGGGATCGCCGTGGGGAAGTTCCACGGGGTGATCGCGGCCACCACCCCCTTCGGTTGGCGGACGGTCATGCAGAACTTCCCGGGAAGTTCGCTCGGGACGGTCTCCCCCGCCATGCGCCGGCCCTCCCCGGCCATGTACTCGACAAAGTCGATGGCCTCCTGAACGTCGCCGAGGCCTTCCGCGATGACCTTCCCCATCTCCTGGGTGACCCGCCGCCCGAGCGCCTCCTTCCGTTCCCGGAAGATCCGGGCGGCGGCCAGGAGGATCTCCCCTCGTCGGGGAGCGGGGAGCGCACGCCAGGCGGGGAGGGCCTCCCGGGCCGCCGTCACCGCCCGGCCCACATCCGCGGTGGTGGCGGCCACGAAGTGCCCAAGCTCCTCCCCCGTGGAGGGGCTCCGGGTATGGAATCGATGGGCGTGCTCCGGGATGGTCCAGTGTCCTCCAATGAACAGGCCAAACTCCTCCACCATGGGGGTCTCCGACGGGGAAAACGAACCGGCCCGCGTAGATATGGTTCACCCGTTGTCGGACTGGGGACCGGAAAGGCTTAGTGGGGAGGGGGGTAGGGAGGGCGGGACCCCGTGATCGACCTCGAACGGATCCGCAGCGCACCGCAGGAGGTCCGGGCGAACCTCGAGCGACGGGGGGATTCCCGCTTCCTGGAGCTCTTTGAGAGCGTCCGGACCTCCGACGAGACCTGGCGCCAGGTGCACGGCGAGGCGGACCGGCTCCGAAGACGGCGCAACGAGCTTTCCCGTGTCCTGGCCGAGGCCCGAAAGCAGGGGGAGGCCAGGGAAGCAGAGCGTGCCGAGGCTGCCGAAATCCCCGCGGCCCTCGATACGTTGGAGGCGCGCGAGACCCTGCTCCAGGAGACCCGGGACCAAGCCCTGCTCCGGCTCCCGAACCTGATGGACCCCACCGTCCCGGTCGGCAAGGATGACACCGAGAACGTGGTGGTCTCCCGTTGGGGAGAACCCCCCGCCCGCTCGTTTCCCCGCTTGGGTCACGCCGAACTGGCCGAAGCCCTGGGAGGCGCGGATTTCGAACGGGCGCGTCGGCAGAGCGGGGCCGGCTTCTACTACCTCCTGGGAGACTTGGCCCTCATGGACCTGGCCCTGCAGCGATTTGCCCTGGACCTGCTGGTGGAGCGGGGCTTCGTTCCCGTCCTCCCCCCGCTCGCCCTCCACCGCAAGCCCTACGAGGGGGTCGTGGACCTCGGCGACTTCGAGAACGTCATGTACCGGGTCGAGGGCGAGGACCTCTATCTCATCGCCACCAGCGAACACCCCCTGGTGGCCCGGTTCGCGGGGGAGATCCTGGAGGAAGAGTCCCTTCCCTTGAAGTTCGTGGGCCTCAGCCAGAACTTCCGGAAGGAGATCGGGGGACACGGGGTGGACCAGAAGGGGACGTTCCGGGTCCACCAGTTCTCCAAGGTGGAGCAGGTGGTCTTCTGCGCGCCGGAGGACTCCCCCCGCCTCCATGAGGAGCTCCGGGCGAACGCAGAGGAGGTCTTCCGGCGCCTCCGGGTGCCCTACCGGGTGGTGAACGTCTGCACCGGGGACCTGGGGACCGTGGCAGCGAAGAAGTACGATATCGAGGCCTACTTCGCCCGTCAGGAGGCCTACCGGGAGGTGGTGAGCTGCTCGAACTGCACGGATTACCAGGCCCGGCGGCTCAAGATCCGGATGGGGAAGGCCGGCCGCCCAGACAAGCTCGTCCCCCACACGCTCAACTCCACCGCGGTGGCCACCTCCCGGGGGCTGGCGGTGATCCTGGAGAATTACCAGCAGGAGGATGGCTCCCTGGTCGTTCCCGAGGTCCTCCGGCCCTACCTGGGCGGTCGGGAACGCCTCGGCCCGGGTCCCCGGGGCGCGGTTTGACCGTTGGGCCGGACGAGCTTGCGGGGAGCCATGGCGAGGTCGTTGGACCCCGGTGAGCCGGACGGGTCTTCGTCTGAGGCCCCGTCCCCCGAAGGGATCGGACCCGGGCCGGTCCGTCAGACCACCTTGGACCAGTTCGGAAGCGGCCCGTCCCGATCGCCGCCCGTCCGGGAGCCCGCTGCGGAACCGCTGCCCACCACGCCGGAAGGGACCGAGATCCTGGAGGAGGGAGGGTACGTCAAGCACCCGCTGCTCCGGCCGGAACGGATCCGGGCCTTCCCCTTCCAACTGGTCATCGCCCGCCGGGCCCTGGAGGAGGACGTCCTGGTGGTGTTGCCCACGGGTCTCGGGAAGACGGTGATCGCG
The DNA here is from genome assembly GCA_021806135.1 of Thermoplasmata archaeon. Taxonomy (GTDB): domain Archaea; phylum Thermoplasmatota; class Thermoplasmata; order Lutacidiplasmatales; family UBA184; genus JAKATE01. The sequence continues at coordinate 30,511 of JAJZYB010000011.1, read as the reverse complement.
GCCCTCGTGGCCGCCGAACGGCTCCGCGCGCGCCGGGGGAAGGTGCTCTTCCTGGCCCCCACCCGGCCCCTGGTGGAGCAGCACTACCGGAGCTTCGGCCAGTGGTTCCGGCGCCTGTCCAGGGCCAAATTCACGGGCAGCGTCACCTCCCCCCGGAGGGAGGGGGCTTGGACCTCGGCCGAGGCCATCTTCGCGACCCCCCAACTCGTGGCGAACGACCTGCGGGAAGGGCTCTACTCGCTGCGGGATGTGGGCCTCCTCATCGTGGACGAGGCGCACCGGGCGGTGGGGAACTATGCCTACACCGAGGTGGCCGCGGTGTACCGGACCCAGCGGAGCGAGCGGGGTTGCCTCCTGGCGCTCACGGCCTCCCCGGGAGGGTCCGGCGCCCGCATCGAAGAGGTCCTGGGAGCCCTTTCCATCCACCGGGTCGAGGCCCGGTCCCACGAGGATCCGGATGTGGTCTCCTACGTGAAGGGGATCGACACCGAGCATGTCCGGGTTCCGCTCGCCCCCGAGCTCCTCCCGGTCCAGAAGGCCCTGAAGCTCGTGGGGCACGAGGCGATGGTACGGCTCCAGCGCATGGGGTTCCTCCGGCAGAAGCCGCTCACCGTCACGGGAGTGAAGGACCTCCTCGCGGCCCGGGGGGCCATCCTCGCCCGGCCCGGCCCCATGGGACGGAAGTTCGGCGCCCTCTACCAGCTCATGCTCGCCATCCACGCCCATCACGCCCTGGAACTGGTGGAGACCCAGGGGCCCCAACCGTTCCTGGACTACCTGGGCCGCCTCGCGGCGAAGCCCAAGCCCGGGCGGGCGGACCGCACTTTCCTCGCCGACCCCCGGGTGGTCCAGGCCCGGGAGGGGGCAGAGGCGTTGGTCCTCAAGGGAGGGGAAGGGAGCCAACCGAAGCTCGACGAGCTCTTGCGCGTGGTGGGCGAGACCCTGACGTCCAACCCCCGCGCGAGGGTGCTGGTCTTCGCCCAGTACCGGGATACCGTCCGACTCTTGGAGACGGCGCTCCGTCGGGCCGGACATGAGGCGCACCGGTTCGTGGGCCAGGCCTCCCGGTCCGCCCGGGACCGGGGGATGAACCAGCGGGAACAGGGCCAACTCGTGGAGGCCTTCCGGCAGGGGCGGTTCCCGGTCCTGGTGGCGAGCAGCGTGGCGGAGGAAGGCCTGGACATCCCCGACGTGGACCTGGTGGTGTTCTATGAGGCGCTCCCCAGCGAGATCCGGACGATCCAGCGGAAGGGGAGGACCGGACGCAGCGCGGCTGGACGGGTGGTGGTCCTCATGAGCCGGGCCACCCGGGACGAAGGGTACTTCCGGGCCGAGCGGAAACGGGAGGCGGCCATGCGCCGGCACATCCGCCGGTACTCGCTGGAGGGGCGGGTGAAGGGCACGGAGGGGGAACCTCCGGCCACCCCGGCGCCTAAAGCGCCGCGAAGACGGCGTCCGGTCCCGGCGGCTCCCCCCGATCAGGGCCAGGAACCGGAGGGGAGCACCTCCTCCAGCGCCGCGCGTAGCTCCTCCTCCTCCGGACTTCCGTAGAACTGCCCGACGTCGTCCACCGTCACGGTGGGGAGGGCCCGGAGCCCATGCCGCTTGGCCCAGGCCGGGAAGGTGGCCACGTCGACGACGTCGAGGCTCAACCGGGGGTAGGCGGCCCGGCTCAGCCGGGCCAGGGCACGGACCAGTGGTCCGGTGTCCCCGGCGGAGGCCTCGGTGAACACCCGGACGAGGTGGTGGCGCCGAAGCCGGGAAAGGAGGTCGGCCCACGCGCCCGTCGGAGCGGTCCCCTGCGCGCTTTCCTGAAGGACCTCCAGGAAGGCGGAGAGGTTCGCGCCCCGGGGAGGACCCAGGAAACGCACCGGCCCGTCCTCCTCTCCCGTGAGGAGGATACGGATCCACGGGGGCGGGGAGGCCTCCCCTTCCCGTCCGGGAACGACTGGGGCGATCTCGTTCGCCTCGACGTCGGGTCGCTCCTCCTCCAGCCAGCGCAAGAGGCTCCGGGCGGAGGAGCAGGGGGTGCAGGGGTGCGAAGGGGGGTGTAACCCCACCTCCAGCCGGACCGGTCCCCCCGGCCCCGGCCAGCGCTCCAGAAGCAACCGGTCCGCCGCGGCCCGCTCGTCCTCGCTCATGGTCAGGGGCGTCACCCGCCCGGGCCGCCCGAGTCCGTCGGGGGGGAAGAACCTGGCGGGGGCGTTGGCCCTTGTCGGGTCTCCGGAGGGTCCAGGAAGGCCTCCACCTCGGCGGCCACCGATCCGGGAGATTCCCAGGCCGGTACATGCCCGCAGTCTTCGAGGACCCTGAGTTGGACCCGGGCGAACCGGTCCCGGACGTGCGAGGCGATCGCGATGGGGAGTACCCGGTCCTCCTTGCCCCAGAGAAGGAGGACCCGGATCCGCAGGTTCTCCAGAGGCAACGGCGGGAAGCCTCCGCCGAGCCACCGGGCGGTGGTCTCCCGGGCGCTTCGGGCGCGGCGGGAGACCTCCTCCGGAGGGATCCGGGGGAAGCATCCGGCGACGCGGGAGGGGTGGTGGAAGAGCGCCTGGTTCATGGTCCCCGGGGCGGGGTACGCGGCGGGGCCGCCGCCCTCGCCGCTGGGGTCAAGGCCCGCGGGGGCGAGAAGGACGACGGCGCGGATGCGGGTGGGCTCCTGGAGGGCTAGCGCCGCGGCCAGGTAGCCTCCCAGCGAGTTCCCCAGGACCACGCCGGTCCGAAAACCCGCCGCCGGCAAGAACTCCCGCAGCCGGGTCACCACGTCCCGAAGCCTCTTGAGCTCCGGGTCGGCGGGGGTCGCCCCGAACCCCGGAAGGTCGGGCAGGACCACCCGGTGGCGTCGTGCGAGCGCGGGGAAGGCCCCGCACCAGGTCTGCCCCATGGCTCCGCCTCCGTGAAGGAAGAGGAGCGGCTCTCCCTCCCCCCCCTCCAGGAACCTCCACGGGACGTTCCTGAGGGAAATGCGGCGTTCCCGGGCCCCGGGGTCCATCCCGGGAACCCACCCAGGGGGTCCCTCCCCGGGATCAGGAGGGGGACGGCCACCTCCCGGAGGCTCTTCAGGGCCAGGGGGCATGGGTAGGAGGCGCTCTCAGGAGCCGGTCCGCGGCACCTCCTTCCGCTCCTGGGGAGGCCCTCCGATCCTGCCCCTCCCGGCGATGAGAAAAGCCGATGGGACCAACCGCGTGGAGGGGTAGGTGATGGACGGTCAGTGGGGTCCGGACGGACCCGGCGACAGGTGCCTGCGTCCCAAGACCGTTGCGGCCGGCGCGAGGGGCGCCCTCCCTCGATCCGAACGAGGGCCGCATGACCCGGCACGGGCAGGACCTGTCCAGGGCGTATCCCGCTCTCGGAGCCTTGGGCTCGGATGGCCGGCTCAACGTTCCTCCTGCTCCTCAGCGGTAGGCCCAGACCACCGCCTGGTTGAAGAACCGCCAGGGGGTGTCCAGATGGACGAAGCCGGCCTCCCGGAGCCACTGGACCTCCCGGGAGAGGGGAACGGGATGGTCGAAGAGCTCGTGCTCATGCCAGACCTTCTGCAGGCCTCCGGGTGCCCGGGCGAGGGAGGAGCGGGGCGACAGCCCCGAGGCCAGGGCACTGAAGCGCTCGTCGAACCGGGAATCCTCGGGGAGGTGGTCGTCCCCGTCCCCGAAATACCCTCCCGGGTTCAGGGCGCCGAACACGCGCGCGAAGAGCCGTTGCTTACGGGTGTCCGGCAGATGGTGGATGGCCAGGCAGGAGACGATGACGTCGAACGGCTCCCCCTGAGGGATCTCATCGAGCTCCCCGACCCGAAGCTCCACCCGGTCCTTCCAATGGTTGAGCTTCCGGCGGGCCAGGGTGACCATGGCCGGCGAAAGGTCCAGTCCAAGGAGCCGGGCGTGGGGGAAGGTCTCCAGGAGGAGGGCCGTGAGAGTCCCGGTCCCCGATCCTAGCTCGAGGACCCGGAGGGGACGGGTGGGCAGGTGCGGGACCCCCCAGGCCAGCATGCGATGGAGTTCGGCATACCGGGGCATGGTGGCCGAGGCGTCCCGGTCGTAGTGTCGGGCCTCCCGGTCGAACTCCTGGCGCGGATTGTGTCGGGGCCGGCGGGGGGGAGCCATCCCGGGCTCGGACGCCGGTGGGGCATTGAGGCTTTCGCCACCGGTCCCAGGGAGGGAGGCTCCCGGGCGCGCGGGGGCGAAGCCACATAAGGGACTCCCCTTTCGCCGCTCCCGGGGCTCCGTACAGGGGGCGCAAGGCGTGACCGGGTCGGTTGGTTTCCCACCTCCGGGATCTCGAGGCCATGAGCGGCCCCGGAAAGGACCCCCGGTCCCTCTCGGAGGCCGGTAGGTGCTCTACGATCCCATCCCCTGGAGCACCAGCACGGCGGTGGATGCCGCCATCGCCCTGCTGATGATCGGGGTGAACCTCTTCGTCTTCATCGAGTTCTTCCCCCGGGACGGATCGAAGCCCCGTCTCTCCCGTGCGATCCTGGTGGGATTCGTCCTTGCCGCCTCGGCGGGACTCTGGGCCACCATCCTGACCGCCGTGGTGACCCAGAGCTTCAACGGATGGACCGTGGCACTGTTCGGGGTCAACATCATGATGATGAGCCCGTTCATCTGGGCCATCTCCCTCTTCCTGCGGGCCTCCACGAAGAAGGTCCGTGGCCGGAGCTGGGCCTGGCCGGTCCTCCTGGGGACGAGCCTCACCTTCAACGAGTTGCTCATGGGGGCCACGTTCGTCGCCGGCCTGAATGGCACCACCGCGCTCTTCCCGGGAGGGCCCGCGGGGCTCGCCGTGGCCTTCGCCCAGTCCGTGAGCAACGTCTGGTTCTTCTGGGCGATGCTCGGGAACATGGTGGCCCTGCTCTACTGGGTGCCGCTCCCTACGGCGGAGCGCACCGTCTGGCTCGGGCTGGCGCTCTCCGCCGCCGTGGGGCCCTGGGTGCTTCCCGATCCCATCGTCGGGGCTCTCGGCATGGGAGGCGTGATGCTGCTCACGTTCCTGGTGGTCCTCCGCGAGCTTTCCCGCCCGGCTCCGGCCTCCCCGATCTACCTGTCCACCGTGACCAAGGTGGCCGTGGGCTTCACCGCCATGGTCGTGGGGGAGGCGGTCTCCCTGGCCTTGGCCCCCGCCTCCTGGTCCGGGGTCTTCTTTGCCGCCGCCGCGTTCGCCGTGATGGCGATCGAGGTCGCCTTGCTCATCCGGCGGCTGATCCACCCCGCCTTCCGGCTCTCGGCGTCCGGGTCTCCAGGACCGGGGGTCCCCTCCCAGAACGCCCCGGTCTCCGGTTGAACCATCCCTCCTGCCGTTTCCTACCGGGTGGGGACCGGCGGGCGAGGGGAGGTCGCGAACGCGCGGAGGGAACCCGAATTCGGACCCGCCGCTCAGCGGAACGCCTCGCGGAGGAAGTTCAGCGTGCGCGGCCACGCGTCCCGGGCAGCCTCGGCGTGGTAGGTGGGGGCCCGGGAATCGTTGAAGAAGGCGTGCTGAGCCCCCGGATAGACGTGGTAGTCGAAGGGCTTCCCCAGCGCGGCCATCCGTTGCGCGAAGGCGGGGATGGTGTCGGTGATGCGATGGTCCTCACCCCCGTACAGCCCCAGGAGGCGCGCGTGGACCTTCGGGAGGTCCGGATCGGGGGGGCTCTCCCCATAGAAGATGACCCCCGCGGTGAGCTTCGGGTCCAGGGTGGCGAGCAGGCCCACCAGGGTACCCCCCATGCAGAACCCCACCGCGCCGGTGCGGGTCGGATCGACGGCCGGGTCCTTTCGAAGGGCACCCATCGCCAGTGCGAGGTCCTGGGCAAAGCCCCGTCGCGTCTCCGGTTGGAGCACGCGGAACAGGGCCCGGGCCGCCGGGCGGGAATCCGGTGGTTGTTCCTCCAGACGCCGGGCCACCCGGGCCGGGTCCCGAAAGTCCTCCGGCGTGAGGGTCTGGAGGAAGGCCCGGCCCTTCTGGATGTTCTCCGGCGTCATCAGCGCGGCCAATTCCCCGGTAAAGAGATCCGGCCCCACGGCCACGAAGCCTTCCGCGGCAAACCGGTCGCACACTTCCCGGATGTGGGGAGCGAGGCCGAAGATCTCATGGACCACGAGGACCAGCGGCGCGGGTTGCGCGGCCGGGAGAGCCCGATAAGCGTCGATCGTCCGGCCCGATACTGCCAGGTCCATCATGCCTTTAGCCCCCATGTCGACCCTGGGGCCTTTCAGGGGGGGAAGTCCTCATGACCGTTGCGGCGTCCGGCATGTCCGAGGCCCGTGCCTTCGCGTTCCTTCCCGGCCCGGGCCCGTGGTCGGGGACGCCCGCCGGCCTCGAGGAGATGGGTCGATCCTGGCGGAGAGGACCCCATTACGGTCGGTGGGACCACCCCGGGCGGGGGCCGGAGCAGGTTCCGGGGTGGTTTACCCTCCCTCGCCGCGGTCGTGGCGAGGCCCGGTGGCTCCCTAGAACACGAAGCACACGTCGCTGGTCCGAGGGTGGGGGCGTAAGACCGCTGCCCGTACGAGGACTTCCTGGGCCTTCGGGTCCGACAGGGCGGACCACGAGAAGGAAGCCTGCGGGCCCCCCGGTCCAGCCCCGATGCGGGCCCCCGAACCGAAGGAGAGCGGAGCCCCAGCTCCGGGTGGGACCTCCGGGCGAGAGAGTGGAGCGGGAAGGGCACCGGGAAGGGCTGGGTCGTCCACAGGTTTTCTCCAACCCTTATTAGCCCCGTCCGCGTCGGCGGAAAGGCAACCGCTCGATGCCTCCTACGGAACCCTCCGGTTCGCTGGTCTCCGTCCTCACCCTCTCGAGGACCCGGAAGCTCATCCGTGGCGCCATGGGTCGTAGCCTGGCCATCTCCATCGCCCTGGTCTACGGCTTCATCTCCCTGGTGGTGGGGCTCATGCTCCTCATCGGCCCCACCGGGACCACCTCCACCCAGGTGGAGGTGATCACCAACCCCTACGTCCTGCAGTGGTGGAACTATCCTGCGGTGCTGGTCATCGCCCCCGGTGGGGTCTTGGAGCTTCCCTTCTTCGACACGGTCTCGACCATCCTCGTCTCCATCGGGGTGGGGATCGGGATGTCCGCCGGGATCATGCTGGCCTTGAGGATCGTCCGGCAGCGCCGGCAAACCCCTTCCGGGGCTGGAGCAGCGACGACCCTGGCGAGCCTGACGCCAGCGATGGTGGCGCTGCTCACCCTGGGAGCCTGCTGCTCCACCACGGCGGCGGCTGCCGCGGGCATCGGCGCCGTGGCCCAGGCCAGCGGGACCACCTACCCCGAGCTGCTCCTGAACTCCTGGTACCTCAACGTCTTCCAGTTGGCGGTGCTGGCGTTGGCCCTCCTGGCCCAGGAACAGTTGCTCCGGATCTATGGCGGGGTCTTCGGCCTGGCCGACCCTTCCGATCCTCCCGCGGCGCGGGGAGCGTCCTTCTCCCGGCAGACCCCGTGGCTCCGGGGGCTCTTCCGCACCCTGCTTCTCGCCGCGGGCGCACTGTGGTCCATCTCGTTCCTCATCGAACTGGCCACGCCGGCCCCCGGAGTGCCTTTCTCGGGGATCCTGGTCAGCGGCATCCTGCAGAGGCCCTTAGTCGGGCTGACCGCGGTGGGGGTCGCTTTCCTTCCCGGGGGTGTCTTGGTGCTGGCCTCACGTCGGTCCCTCCGGGGGTGGACGTTGGCCTACCGGGTGCTCCTCTTCGCCTGTGGCTTCTCTCTGGTCGTGGGGGTCCCTCCTCCGCTGACGGCCTGGGGCGCCTCCGGGCTCGTCAACCAGGCTCTCGGTGTGGCCGGGGTGCCAGGATCGCTCGGAGGTGTGGTCCCCTCCATCGGGGGCTCGGCCCTGGTGATCAGTTGGGTGGCCTTCCTGGCCTTCCTGGGGATCTTCGCCATGTGGCTATCGCTCCGGCCGGGCCCGCTGCTCCGACGGCTGGGCGGGCCGGGCCCGTGGACCGTGGCTTCCCGGGCCTCGTCCTTTTCCCCCGGCCCGGGGAACCTTCCCGGGGGGGAAGGCGCCTCCGCCGCCGGTTCCCTCTCCGACGTGCCCCGCGCCTGAGGCGGGGGAAGGAACGTCGTGGCGGCCTCCCTCCTGGTCCTCGGGATCCTGGGAGCGCTGGCCGCGACCATGGCCACCATCACGGCAGTCCTCGTCAAGTGGGCGGCGAAGGCCCGTACCCGCAGCTCCGCCGCGGTCGTCCTGTTCCTCCTCGGCATGATGATCGCCATGCTCGGGGGAGCGTTGCTCTACTTCCTCCATCCGGGGTCCACCGGCCTCGTGGAGGGGCTCTGGCTCGCCAGCGGGGCCATGTCCCTCACGGTCTTTCCGGTGGTCCTGACCTTCCTGAAGGATGCTCAGGCCCGGCTGGAACAGAAGGAGGCCTACCGGCCCAGAGCTCTACGGTCCCCCGCGCTCTTCGCGCTGGCCATCCTCGGACTGGTGGTGTTGAACGAGTTCCTCATGGGCTGGACGTTCCAGCTGGCCGCCGGATCGCTGGTCCCCTCCGACGCCTCCTCCCCGCTGAGCGTCCTGACCCTGGGGGTGGACTCCCCCTGGTTCATCCTCCCCATGGCGATAGAGATGGGGCTATCCGTCTACTTCCTCCGGCAGTTCCTCCCCCGGTCGCTCTGCCGGCTCCTCTGGCTGCAGGCGGCGCTCATGGCCCTGTCTCCCCCGGCCTTCGGGGTGGGCCCGGCGGTGGTACCGGTGACCGTGGCGGGAAGTGCCGGGATGATCGTCCTGATCATCTACGTCATGGAGCTCATCTACCGGGACCGGCAGCTCGACCCCGGGATCTACCGCTACCTGCCCGCCCTTCTGGCGATCTACGCGCTCATGATGGCCGGGGTCTATCTCTGGCTGGTCTACGGGAACGGGTTGGCCTTCGCCCTTTCCGTCCTCCTGGAGATGGTCCTCTTCTTCGAGGCGGTGGTCCGACCCGAGCAGTTCAGCGAGGAGGGCGGAGTGTCCTGGCTCCTTGAGCCCCGGTGGACCTTCGGGCTTCTGGCCGCCATCTTTGTGGGCGAGGTCTTCATGGGAGCGGCGCTGGAGGTGGTGCTCCAGCCGGCCCTCTTCCCGTCCCGCATCGCGAACCTGGCCCTGAGCGGGTCCCCCGAGACCGTGTTGTACCGGACCTTCTACAACGGGTTCTGGTTCCTGGCCACGGTCACCGGCTCCACCTGGTTCCTCGGGATGATGGGGATCGAGATGGGGGCGCTGGTGGTCTTCAAGCTCCGGGAGACCCGGAGCCTGGAGACCCGGGTGCGGCTCGCCCTCCTCCTGGGGTCCTATGGTGCGTTTGCGGTCTTCTTCCCCAGTACCTACTACCCTGCGGTCTTTCCCCACGCCCCTTCGGGGACCGCGGTCCCCTTCCTCGGCTGGAACATGGGCCTAGGCTCTGGACCCGTGGCCCCCGGGGTCTTTTCGGCCATCCTGTTGACCTACGTGATCTCGGGCGTCCTGGTGGTCCTCTTCGGGCGCCGGGCGATCTGCTCGGTCTTTTGCACGGCCCCGCTCATGTTCCAGGGGACGACGCTGGACGCCATGAAGGGCTTCAACCGGTCGTCCCCCCTGGCCCGGAGGTACCTGAGTAGCCGGCTCTCCGGGCTCTACACGGTCACCGCCGGGATCGTCCTGGTCTCCCTGGCGGCCGGCTCGGTGCTCTCGTATCTCGACCAGGTCGGCCGGCTCCAGGTCACGTTCCTGGGGGCGGACCCCGGGGTCTTCCTCTACGGGTTGTACTTCAGCGTGGTATGGTACCTCCTCTTCGTCAGCATCCCCTACGCGGGGAACTACAACTGCGTCACCATGGGGTGGTGCTACACCGGGCTCATCGCCGGGGCCTTCTCCCGGGTGGGCTTCTTCAGCCTCCGGGTGAAGGACCGCGAGGTCTGTCGACGTTGCACCACCTTGGACTGTGCGAAGGGGTGCCCGGTGGGGCTGGTGGACATGCCTGGGCACTTTAGGCGGACCGGGGTCTTCCGGAGTTCCAAATGCTGCGGCGTGGGGGATTGCGTCGAGTCTTGCCCGTACGGCAACCTCTACCTCCACGACGTCCGACACTGGGTGCGGGCGCGTCTGCGCCCCTTCCGCGCCCGGTCCCGGCGGGACCTCCCCATGGTCGCACCCCGCCCGGGGCCGTCGTCGGCTCCCCCCCTCCGTGAGGGGGCCGTATACCGGTCGACCCGGGTGACGGGCAACGACGTCGCCGCCGGGTCGGGCAACCCCTAGTCGTTCTCTCGGGGCGTTCGGGGTCCACTTTTCTGCGTGGGGCCCCTTAAGCTCTCCGGGCCTCTCCAGCGATGCGGGCCGAAAGGAGCAGTGGTCTCCCCCTCCCGCGTCGGGCCGCCCGGGCGTCGCAAAGCCATGGGAGGGACCGGGGCTGAGAGTTCCGCGCCACCCTTGGGGGGCGTGACCGAAATCCTCAGTTCAGCTCGCTTTCCGCCGAGTCCGAGCCGGGCGGACCCGCCGGGCTACTACCCACCGGCGCATCGCGATCTTCCGCATCTTCCGGAACCCTGACTTCTCAAACATGCCCAGGGTCCCGCTGCACAGGAAGGAAGAGGAGGTCCTCTCGCCCGTGTAGTCCTCCGGGTAGGCCTCGACCATTCCGCCGCCGAGCTGGGCAATGTATCGAAGGGCTTCTCGGAGGGCGAGGGTGGCGATGCCGTCCCCCCGCCGTTCCCGGTCGATGAAGAAGCAGGTGATGCGCCACTCGGGAGGCTTGCGCAGTCCCTCCTCGTAGGCCTTCTTACTCCGGATGTTGGGGAGTTCCGAGGGAGGGCCAAACTGGCACCACCCGATCGCGCTCGGGCCGTCGAAGACGAGCGCGGCGTGTGCCCGGCCCTCCCGCACCCGCTTTTCCTTCATCGCTCGGTAGGCCGCTGCGCCACGCTTCCCTTCCCCCGGCTCGAGATGAAAGGCGATGCACCAACATCCGCCGAAGATCCCGTTGTGCTTCTCGACGAGGCGGGCGAAGGCCGGCCAGGTCTCGGGCGTGAGGGGCTTCGACGTGAGAGCCACGGTACCCCTCGGATCTGGCCTTCACTCGGACCTGCCCCGGATCCGGGACATGATCTCAGCGAACGCGGCGTCGAACGCGTCGGGCCTCGAGAGGTTCAGGAGGTGGTCTGCTCCGGGGATGAGCTTAACGCTCGCACCCGCGATCCCTCGCGCCAGGAAGTTCGCGCAATGAGGCATCGCGGGATTGTCGCGGTCTCCGACCAGAATGTGGGTCGGCACTCGGATCTCCTTCAGTCGGGCAGCGGCGGGCGCCCCCTCCCGGCGTTCGTGTTGGCCGGAACGCTCTTCGAAGACCTCCTTCGCATTGTCTCGGACCATGGTCCGGAAGAGGTCCAGGGCACTTCCGGTGAGCGCCGAGGCCCAGAGCTGCCGCAGGTGCTCGGTGGCCTCCTGGAGGCGTCCGGCGGCCCAGGCATCCGCAGCGGCCTTGGAGAGCGTCTCGTCCCGCTCGAACGTGGCCTTCCCGCCCGGGACGTGATCGTAGTCCATCCCTGAATAGCCGGGCGCGATGAGCAGCAGTCCGCCCACCTTTTCGGGCTGAGCGAGGGTCAGATCGAGGGCGATCTTTCCACCCATGCTAGGACCGACGATCAATGGTCGCTCCATGTGCAGATGGTCGATCAGCGCCGCAAGGTCGCGGTCAGGAAAGAACTCCGCCGTCGCCGGGGGAGAGCCCCCGAACCCGCGCAGGTCGTAGCGTGTCACGCGGTGGTGGCCCGCCAGGAGGGGGAACTCCCGGTTCCACATTCGGCGGTCCGCGATCCCCTCGTGGAGGAGCACGACGGGCGAGCCGCGGCCTTCGACCTCATAGGCAAGCTTCCCTCCAGGGACGTCCAATGTCTCAGTCGTGTGCGTATAGTTCATCGGCAGAGGGAACGAGACTCATCTATATAGTCGCGGTGAGGAGAGGCTGAAACAGTCCTTGACCTTGAATTCCCTCAGGGGTGTTCCCACGCCACCGTCCGACTTTCCTCCGCTGGAGTGAACTCAGTCCGCCCCTCTACTTCGTGAGTCCTTCGATCGAGGGGTGGGGGCCGGCATGAGGGTAGCGCAGGGACTTCCGGGGGACTGCGATCTCGATCGGCGGGGCGCGTGGCACATCCTCGGAGGGCCTCGGCGCGCGAACCGGGATGGAAAGAGCAGCCATGATTGGGACCTGAACCAAGGGTTCATGGCCCTTGGTGCCGGCAAGCTCGATTTCCTCCCCCCGCATCCTATAGGAGCGTGACACTACTCGATGAGGCCGCCGGCATATCGCAAGTGATAGGCCCTACGGCCACGGCGATGGATGGACTCGGTCCCCCAGAATGCCGCGACCGTACCCACCGACCGGTCCTGGTAGGTGAGTTCGCCGGCCGAGAACCGAGAAGGTCCGCGGAACGGGCGAGCTTCACCGACTTGCCTCAGAGCGGCCCGGAGGAAAACGTAGATCCGGCTCACCTCGGCTCGATCGCCTCGCTCGGGACTCTCGACCCCCCCGAAGTAGCTCATGGACCAGACGGGCCGCCGGGCCCGGCTTACCACTTCCACGCCGCTGAAGCGGTTCGTTCCAAAGTAGACGTCACGATAGTACCAATCCCCATCGGCACACTCGAGCTGCTTCGACTCTGGCAGAGCAGGCGGGACCGACGCATCGTCTCCCTGGGCGGCGTAGGTCCTTCGCTTAGCGCCAACCAGGAACTTCGAAAGGCGCGCCAGATCCGGTGAGTCGACCATGGACGGTGGCGATCCACGCGCGCCCCGTATCATGAATGTTGCGCCTACGGGTCCGTGATGCACCCACTGCCGAGAAAAGCAGCCACTGGAGGGATTCGAACCCCCGACCTGCTGATTACGAATCAGCCGCTCCGCCAGCTGAGCTACAGTGGCTCGACCCGACGGAAGGTTTCGGGCTCTTGACTCTTTGCGTCAACCGGGACGCGGTGACCTCCCCTTCCCGTCGGGCGGAGGGGGCCGGCCGCCGGGGGTCTTCTCCGCCCGCCAGGCGTCCCCGGGCCGAGGGTGTCCGGGCGATGGGCCGGCTACCGTGATCCCTCTCCCAGCCCACCCCTACCCCTTCGAGGTGGCGTTCGCCGGGCGTCCGGGCGCACTGGACGCCAGATGAAGGAGCCGATCGACCTCGGCGGCCGTCCGCCCGTCGATCTCCATCAACTTCTCCCGCCCCCGGGCCCCCCTGAGGAGGCGGACGGAGGCGGGGGGCACCCCGAGCCAGCCGCTCACCGCCCGAAGGAGGGCCCGGTTGGCCTCCCCCCCCTCGGCCCGGGGTCGCACGTGGACCACGAAGCCTCCCCGAAGCGGTTCGTACCTCACCGCCTCGCGCGAGGCGCCCGGTCGCACGTGCAGGAAGATCCGGGTCCCCCCGGCCATGAACGCGGGAAGGGAGGGCCGACCCATGAAGTTCACCGGGGATCCTTCAAACCCGGCTGAGGGCGCCCTTAAGGTCGGCCACCAGGTCGGCGGCGTCCTCGATGCCAAGGGAGAGCCGGGCCATGGAGTCCGCGATCCCCCGGCGCTCCCGCTCCTCGCTGGACATCGCCCGGTGGGAGGTCTCCAATGGCAGGCTCACGAGGGATTCGACCCCTCCCAGACTGCTGGCCACCTGGAAGAGGGAGAGGCCCTGGAGGAACCGGCGAGCCCCCCCCAGCCCGCCCCGCAGCACCAGCGAGACCATCCCTCCGCGCCCCCGCATCTGCCGGCGGCAGATCCTCTCCTCCTCGGCGGAGGCCCGGCCCGGGTAGCAGATCCGCATGACCTTCGGGTGCCCTTCCAGCTCTTCCACCACGGCCCGGGCGTTCTCGTTGTGGCGCGCCATCCTCAACGGGAGGGTCTTCATCCCCCGCAGGAGGAGGAAGCCCGCGATAGGGTCCAGCGTCCCTCCCAGGGTGGCCGCGAAGGGGTCCAGCCCGGTGAGCAGGCCGGGACCGGAGACCAGCGCTCCGGCCAAGAGGTCCGAGTGTCCTCCCAGGTACTTGGTGGCAGAGTGCATCACCACCTGGGCACCCCATCGGAGCGGCTGCTGGTTCACGGGGGTGGAGAAGGTGTTGTCCACGACGAGCCAGGCGTGGGCGCGCTCGGCGGCCCGGGCCCAGGCCCGGAGGTCGTAGACGTGAAGGGTGGGATTGGTGGGGCTCTCCACCAGGAGCAGCCGGGTCCGATCGCTGAGGTACTCGCCCACCTGGGAGCCTCGCGCCGCGGGGACGAAGCGGACCGCTATCCCCCACCGCGGCAGTTCCTGCTTCAGCAGCGTCACCGTGTTCCCGTAGAGGTCCTCGGGGGCCAGCACCTCGTCGCCCCGGTTGAGATGTCCCAAGAGGACCGTGGAGAGCGCGGCCATGCCTGAGGCGAAGACCCGCCCCTCCTTGCCCCCTTCCAGAGCGGAGACCACCGACCCGGCTTGGGTGAGGGTGGGGTTCGCCACCCGGGTGTACAGGTGGGTCCGGCGTGCCCCCGCCTCCGAGAAGGCGGCCGGGAAGCGGAACGTGCTGGTCTGGTAGATCGGAGCGACCACCGCGCCCGCGTTGCGGTCCGGGCGATCCCCGGCGTGCACGGCCACGGTGCCGGGGCCCCACCGGGAGTCCCCCGGGGAGCCCTCCGGGCTACGGCGGCGGGGACGGCCCGGGGCTCGCTTCATGTCCTAACGGCGGGGAGACCGAAGGTCCTTCGGCCCCCGCCAGCAGGCGGACCCGCTCTTCCCCCTTAATCTCTTCCAGGAAGCGCGTCACGGCCCCGGGGACCGCCTCCTGCCAGGGGAGCCCGAGCGCCATCCTCCGTCGGATCTCCGTCCCCTGGTAGACCCCCCGATGGAAGAGGGGGAGCTTCGGGACCTCGTAGCCGGCCTCCTCGAAGAGCATCCGGGTGAGGGGGTCGTTGGTGAACACCATCGTGAACGCAGGCAGCAGGCTCTCCACGTGGCGCACCCAGAGCGTGTGGTGGTTCAGATCCGCCACCGGGACCGGCCAGAGGTCGGTCCACCGCTCCGCCCGGATCACCCGGAGGAGCATCTCGAAGCGCTCCCCGGCGGTGAAGGGGTCGTGGTAGGTATGGGAGGCCTGGGAACTCCCGATGACCACGAAGAGCGTGTCGGGGCGGTAGGTCCTGCGGAGATGGTCGACCAAGGTCACGTGCCCGTGATGCAACGGCTGGAACCGGCCCACCAACAACCCGTTCCCTGTCATGGGGGCCTCACTCCGGCTCGGGTTCCTCCAGGTCTTCCAGGAACTCCTCGAGGTGAGGGCAACGGGCGGTCAGGTAGTGGCGGCAGTGTTCGCATCCCCGGTCGTTCGTGGGTCGCGGGAGCTTCAGGTTGAATTCGTAGCAAGGTCGGTTCCTCCGGGGGGGGAACCCCGGCGGGAGGCCGCCCGGGTGGGCGGGCCCCTCGGTATGGACTCCCCGGGGATGCACCGGCCGGACGGCCACGAAGTGCCCTCCCCCTCAGTGGGGCTTCGGCGCCACCAGGCTCCCCGAAGGAGCGGGGGAGGGGCCGGAACCGTCCCTGGAGTTCGCCCGGACCATCTCCGTGAGCCGTTCCAGTAGGCTCGCCTTCTTCTCCTCGGTGCCCACCAACGCCACCCGGAGCACGTCGCGGAGGGTCTTCACGGGGATCACCTCCACCATGGTGCGGTAGCGGCGCTCGAGCATGAGGTCGGAGAGGTTGTCCTCCGGGACGATGACGCGGGTCAAGCCGGCCTCGGCCGCCGCCTCCACCTTGGCGGTGACCCCGCCGACGGGCAGCACGGATCCCCGGACGTTCAAGGAGCCGGTCATGGCCACGCTCTGGTCCACAGGGACCCCTTCGAGCGCACTGATCACCGCCGTGGCGATGGAGACGGACGCACTGTCCCCCTCCACCCCGTCGGAAGTGCCCACGAACTGGATGTGGATGTCGTACAGCGAGATGTCCCGGCCGGTGTACTTCTTGATCAGGGCGGAGACGTTCTGCACCGCCTCCTTGGCGATGTCCCCCAGCTTCCCGGTGGCCACCACGACCCCCCCTTCCCGGGCGTGGGCGGGGGTGACCTCCGCGGCGATGGGGAGCACGATGCCGGAGAACTCCATCATCCCGCCCTGGCCGCCGATGGCCGCGAGCCCGTTGACCACGCCCACCGCCGATCCTTCGGTGGAGAACATCCGGTATTCCCGGCGGCGTTCGATGTAGCGCTCCGCGATCTGCTGTTCCAGCGAGCGGCTCGTCCGCTTGGCGCGGGCCACGTGCTCGGCGGTGACCACCTTGGCCCCGTCGGTGTTCGCCACGTCCCCGGCCACCCGGACCAGCCCCCCAAGCTCCCGGAGACGGAGGGTCAGGTGCCCGGAGCGGCCCGACCGGCGCTGGGCCTCCCGGACGATCTCCGCCACGGCGCCCTTGTCGAAGTGGGGCACCTTCTTGTCCTTGGTGACCTCCTGGGCCACGAACCGGACCAGCTTCTGGCGGTTGGCGAGGCTGTCCGTCATGGCGCTCTTCACGTAGACCTCGTATCCGTAGCCCCGGATCCGGCTGCGCAGCGCGGGGTGCATCTCCTGCACCGAGTCGATGTTCCCCGCCGCCACCAGGATGAAGTCGCAGGGGACCGGTTCGGTCTTCACCATCGCCCCGGCCGAGCGCTCCGACTGCCCCACGATGGGGAAGCGCCGCTCCTGCAGCGCGGTCAGGAGGGCGTGCTGGCTCTCCATCTTGAGCATGTTCATCTCGTCGATGAAGAGCACTCCCCCGTTCGCCTTGTGGATGGCCCCCACCTCCACCCGCTCGTGGGGGGGCGTCTCCAGCCCTCCGGACTGGTACGGGTCGTGCTTCACGTCGCCCAAGAGCGCCCCCGCGTGGGCCCCGGTGGCGTCGATGAAGGGCGCCTTGTCGTCCGTGGTATGACCGACCAGAAGCTTCGCCACCGCGTCGGCCCCGTCGTTGCGCGTGGTCACCAGGCGCATGAGCAAGAACAGCGTGATGATGACGAAGAACCCGATGAGCAGGGAAAGGAGCCCCTGCGCCGGGTCCGTGATGACGCTCCAGACCACCAGGCCCCCGATCAGGATGGCGATCCCGATGAACAGGAAGGCGCGGGTCTCCTTCTTCTGGGTGGCCGCCATCTTCTGCGCGGCCACGATCTCCTTCCCTTTCCCCGCCGGGACCACCCGGATCTTCGGCTCGTTGGGATCCTCAGGGTTGGGATAGGCGAGCAGGTCCTGCAGCGGTTCCCTCGGCAGGAAATCCACCATGGCCCGGGCGAGCATGCTCTTGCCCGTCCCCGGATCCCCGATGAGGATCATGTGGCGCTTCTGCTGGGCGGACTTCTTGGCCACCTCCACCGCCTCGTCCTGGCCGATCACCTGGTCCAACAGGCGTCCGGGGACCTCCACGTCCGCGGTCGTGTTGAACGGCAGCGCGGCGGCCCACGTGTCCACATCCACGGTGGTGACCGCGTCCTCGGGAGGGTTATCGTTCTCGGTCATGCATCGTATCCTGAACGGAGCCGACCGCGCAGAGGGGGCTCCGAGACTTATATACGAAGGGGTCCCTCGCATAAATCCTTTGTACGGTGGGAGTGAGAGCGTCACGGTCCGGTGGGAGGGCCGCCCCGTGGCCGAGGCACGGCAGAAGGAGCTCATGTCCCTGCGGGCCGGCTGGCCATCCGAGGGCGTCCGGCCTCCGCGACTGGTGAGCGTGGCGCTCGGCGAGGGCACCCCCTTCTCCGTCTACCAACGCCAGCAACGACGCTGGGCCGAGCGCCTGGGCATCCAGTTCGAGGCCATCGCCCTGCCCGAGCACACGGGGGGGGAGACCCTGAAGGCCCGGCTCCGCGCCCTTGACTCCGACCCCTCGGTCCATGGCATCCTCCTGCAGCACCCGCTCCCCCCTCCCCTGGACTTCTTCGACCTGGTCTCGGGACTTTCCCCGGAAAAGGACGTGGATGGGGTGGGCTCCGTCAACCTGGGCCGGCTCGTGGCAGGACGCCCGCTCCAGGTCCCCGCCGTGGCCCGGGCGGTCTTCTCCGTGCTGAAGCACTACCGCTACTCCATCCCAGGACGCCGGGTGGTGGTGCTTGGCCGGAGCGAGACGGTCGGCCTGCCCACGGCGTTGCTCTTCCTCCTACGGGGGGAGGGTGGGGATGCCACCGTTACCGTGGCCCACTCCCGGACCCGGGAGCTTTCCCAGACGACCCGGGAGGCGGAGCTCGTGGTCTCCTGCGCAGGGCATCCGGGACTGTTGGGCCGCCAGGCCGTCCGCCCGGGCGCGGCCGTGGTGGACGTGGGAGTCTCCACCCGGGCCGACCCGAAGGCCCCCGGTGGGATGACGGTGGTCGGGGATGCGGACCACGCGGACCTGCAGGGGTATGCGTCGGCCCTCACGCCCGTGCCGGGCGGGATCGGTCCGGTGACCTCGGTGGAGCTCATGGCCAACGTCCTGAGGGGCTGGGCGCTCGGGGAAGGCTTGGGGACGCTGCCGTGACCGACGCGTCCGGCGCCGTCGATCGTTCCCGCCCCGGGACGGCCCTCAGCACGGTGACCTTGCACTGTCGGGACTGTCCCCTCTGGTACGGGGAGGAGGACCGGGGGTGGGGACCTTGCTCCATCAAGCATCAGCGGGCCGATGAGCGCTACCTGACCTTCGGGGGGCATCTGTGCGACGAGGGCTACGAGCCTACGGAGGGCTTCGGCGAGAAGGCGGCGTCGTTCAAGGGAGAACGCTCCACCTCGAGGGGGTCCGCGGTGGGGTACAGCTCCACCTCGAAAGCGGGGAAGGGCAGCCGCCGCGCCAGGCCCCGTAGCCGGTCCGCCCCCAATTCCACCCGACGGCGGACCAGGTCCACGACGTAGGTTCCCTTCGGCGGGCCCCGAGGCTTTCCCAAGGCGCGCAGGACCCGGGGAAGGTCTGCCTCCCCGTGGGGGAGTTCGACGATCCCCATCACCAGCGTTCCGTCCGGTGTGATCCGGTGGAAGGGACGGGCGGTCCGCTCCGCCCGGCGCTTCAGCCTCTCCCGGAGCTGGACGGAGTCCTTGAACCCCGACGAGCAGAAGTGGACCGGCACCCGCCAGGAACGCTCCCGGACCAGGGCCTCGGCCTCCTTGCGGCTTCCCCGTACCCCCCAACCCCGGGGGTTCCCTTCCAATCCCTCGGCCCAGAGCTTGGCCTCGTTCGTTGACGAGAACTCCAGTTCGTTCAAGTTGACGAAGTCCACCGGAAGCTCCTCCAGGGCGTGGAGCAGGACCCGGAGCTCCCGGCCATGACCCGGGACCACCGGGATCTCCACCCCCTGCCTCATCCCCAGGGCCCGTGCCCGGAGCAGGGTGTTCCGGTAGGCCGCTCCCCGGCCCTCCAGAGACCCCCACAGATAGGGGGGGATATGCAGCCGGAACTCGTCCAGCCCCGCCCGGGCAAGGGCCTCCACCTTCTGCGGGTTCGGCTCGTGGGTGTACAGGTGCACGTGGTGCCCCTTTCCGAAGGTCTCCTTGAGAAGCGTCACGTAGTGCAACGTCCGCGGGAGGACCCCCAACGGGTCCCCCCCGGTGATGCCCGTTCCAGAGGCTCCCATGGCTTCGGCCTCCTCGATCACATCGGAGTCGGCGTGAACCTCCCGCTCGTTGGCGTAAGTGACGTCCAGTTGGTTCCGTCTCTCCGAGACCGGGCAGTAGAAGCACCGGAAGCGGCAACGACCGGTGACGAAGAGGACCATCTTGCGCCCCTCCTTGCACTGCTCGCATCCGGGGGCCAGGGGGCCCCGGTAGCTGGAGGCCATCGGGAGCAGGTTCAGCCCGGCGACGGCCAGGGGGTGGGTCGAGGGGGACATAGGGGACCGTGAGAGGGGAGCGCGGGAACTATCTAGCTTGCGGAGGCTCGAGCCCCTCCCTTCCCCACGATGCCCGCCGGCCTCTCGGCCCGGGAGCGCGCCGATCCACCCCGCCTCCTCCCGGCTTTAAGGATTCGGTCGACCTGTCCTTTTCCTCCTCCTCCCTGCATGGGCCCGGAGCGCGGTGGGATGCCGGAGAGGGAGAGAAGGGACCCCCATGCCCACTCGGAAAGGCCCGCCTGGACCCGTAGCGGCGTGGGCCTCGCTCCGGGAACGGGTGGAGGGCTGCCGGGCCTGTCCCCGGCTGGTCCGGTGGCGGGAGGGGCTTGCCGACCAGGGGAAGCTCCGGGGCGGCGGTCCCCACTGGGGACGACCGGTGATGGGATTCGGGGACCCGGACGCAGAACTCGTCCTCATCGGGCTCGCGCCGGCCGCCCAGGGGGCGAACCGCACCGGCCGGGTCTTCACCGGGGACCGGTCGGCCCGGTTCCTGGTCTCGGCACTGTACCAGGAGGGATTTGCGAACCAGCCGGTCTCCGAGTCCCGGACGGACGGTCTCCGCTACCGGGGGACGTACCTGAGCCTGGCCGTGCGCTGCGTCCCTCCGGACAACCGCCCCGCGTCCCGGGAGGTGCATCGTTGCCGCCCGTTCATGGTCGAGGAGCTCTCCCTGCTTCCCCGCGCCCGGGTCCTCCTCCCATTGGGCCGGGTCGCCTACGACCAGGTCCGCTGGGCGGTGGAAGAGCTGTATGGGTGCTCCGGGCGTTTTCCCTCCTTCTCCCACGGTCTCCGCCATCCACTCGGCCCGGAGGCCCCGGTGGTCTGGGCCTCCTACCACCCCAGCCCCCGGAACGTGCAGACGGGTCTCCTTTCGGAGGAGGCCTTCAGGGCCGTGTTGCGCGCCCTCAAGCAGGATCTTCTGGGGTCCTACCCCACCCGCGGGGCCCCGGAGTGACGAGCTTGCCCCGGGCACCCCGACCAGGGGGAATGGTTCACGGGGGCGAAGCTTTAGTCGTTCCGGTGGCAGGCGCCTGACGTGTTCGAGCTGAGGGACCGGGACGGGTTCGGCCGTCTCGGTCGTCTGGCCACCCCTCACGGCACTGTGGAGACCCCTGCGCTGCTCCCGGTGGTGCACCCGGACCCGGGAAGGCAGGGAATACCCCCGGGGGAGCTCTTCGAGCGGTTCGGGATCCGCATGGCGATCACCTCCAGCTATCTGCTCTACCGGGACCCGGCCCTCCGGCCCCGGGCCGAGGAGCTCGGCCTCCACCGCTTCCTGGGGTTTCCCGGGACCCTCATGACCGATTCCGGGGCCTTCCAGCAGCACAGTGAGGGAACGGTCAGCGTCTCCCCCGCTGAGATCCTCCGTTTCCAGACCCGGGTGGGGAGCGACGTGGCCACGGTCCTCGACGTCTTCGGGGAACCCGCGGACTCCTGGCAGCAGGCCGAGGCCGCGGTCGAGGAGACCCTCCGGCGGGCCCGGGAGGCCCGGGAACTCCGTGGCGTCTCCCTTCTCGCGGTGCCGGTCCAGGGCGGACTCCACCCGGACCTCCGGGCGCGGTCGGCCCGGGGGGGGGCCCCCTTCGCCGACATCCAGGCGGTGGGGGGTATCGTCCCGCTCCTGGAGCGCTACCGGTTCACGGAGCTCGTCCGGGTGCTGGCGGCGGTCCGTCCACATCTGGCTCCGGAGAAGCCCGTCCATCTCTTCGGGGTCGGTCACCCCATGCTCTTCGCCCTCGGCGCGCTCTGGGGGGGAGACCTGTTCGATTCCGCCTCCTACCACAAGTTCGCCCTCCGGGAGACCTTGCTCTTTCCCGAAGGCTCCCTCCCTCTGGCCGACGTCCAGGAGGAGATCTGCGGCTGCGCCCTCTGCCGGGAGGTCCCGCTCGTCGGGCTCTCCCAACGATCCGTTGAGGAGCGGCAGCTCCACCTGGCCCGGCACAACCTCGACCAGTGCCTCCGGGAGATCGCCCGGGTCCGCCAGGCGATCCGGGACGGAACGCTCTGGGAGCTGGCCGAACGCCGGGCGGGGGGTCACCCGGCGCTCTACGATGCCTTGGAGGCCACCGAGGGGTCCGGCCAGCTGTTCCTACCGGTGGAGCCCTACTCCCGGCGGACCTTCCGGTTCGTTTCTCCGCTCTCCCTGAGCCGGCCCACCCTCCTTCGCTGGAGCGCGGGGCTCGAGCGCTACGGACGCGATCGTGGTCCCCGCCACCGGGTCCGCGGCCGCCCTCTATCTCCCGAGGCCCTCCGCGCGGCCCCCCCGCTCGGGCCGGAGGGACCGGAGGACCCCACCCTTTGGGTGGTCCCGACCCCACTGGGGGAGGTCCCCCTGGAACTGACGGAGATCTACCCGGTCGGCCCCTCCCTCCTTCGGGCGGGACCCCGGCTCGAGCTTCCCCCCCCGGAGGCCCCGGGTCCGGGCTCGGGGGGACCGGTCGACCGCGCCGAAGGGTGGACGCTGCGCCACGTGCTCGGACTGCTGGAGTGGGTCTGGGGAAGATCGCTGCGCGAACAGCTGGTGCGCGAACGGCTCCGGCCCGTGCATTCCCGGGCCACCGGGCGCTTACGGCGCGTCCTCCGGGACGGGGCGTCTCTCCTGGAGGTGGGGCTCGACGGGCTGCCTCACCTGACCTTCCAAGGGGGAGCGTTCTTGCAGCCGCACCTCCCCTACCCCTCCGGGCGAGTGGTGGCCTCCCAGGAGGCCAGTGCGTTCGTGGCGGAGGGCAGGACCCTGTTCAGCCGGCACGTCCAGGAAGCGGACCCGGGTTGCGTTCCGGGTTCTCCGGTCCTTGTCGTGGATGCCTCGGACCGTCTTCTGGCCGTGGGCCGGGCGGTGCTCGCGGCCGGGGAGATGGCCCGGTGGGAGCGGGGAGCGGCCGTCCGGGTCACCGCCCACGCCCCCGCGCCGGGGCCGGGCGGGTCGGATACGAGTAAATAGCCGCCCGGCCGTCTCCACCTCCCCCATGCGGACCTACCTCAGGCTGGTCATGGATTCCGAGGGGGCTCCCTTCTCGGAGGTGGCCGCACTCCTGGCGGACCTCGGCTTCCGACCGGTCCAGGGGGAATACGACTTCCTCTACGAGTGGGACCGGGAGGCCACGGTGAGGGATTCGCTCTTCTTCGCCGACCGGGTCCACACCGCCCTCAAGGGCAAGCGGATCTGGTTCCAGGTGGAGACCGTCTCCGACCGGCCGTGAACCCCTTAGTCCAAGTGTATTTTACGGGGGACCCGTCCTCCCCCAGGGGGACCGGTTTCTGAAGAAGGGAGGATCAGCGTCCGCACCGGGGGAGGAACCCCCCCAGCTCACCGGCTCCGCCCGGACCGCCGCCCCGTTGACCAACCGGTTCGCCGTGGCCACCGCGGCGGTCTTCCTGGTGGCCGTGGGCGGGCAGTTCTTGGGTTGGATCGCCACCAAGGTCTTCTTCTTTCAGGTGGCCTACGGTGGCGCCTGCGCGGCGAACGTGTCCACGTGCCCGGGCTTGAACTTCCTCGGGACCGCCACGCTCTACCTGCTCATCAGCACCGGCATCGCCTCGTTGGCCGACCTCCGCCTGAGCTCCGCGTACACCTACTTCGCGGCCCGGGGGGGAGACCTCAAGGTCCTCTCCGGGGCCTACCTCACCTTCCGCCTCGCCTCCATGTCGGCCGTGGCGGTGGCCTTCGCCCTCCTGGCCCCGGAGTTCGGTTTCCCCCTCGAGGCCCACGGGCTCCCGCTCTACCTCTTCCTGGCGGTCCCACTGCTGGAAACCCCCTCCTTCGTCTACTCCTGGGGGCACGTGGCCCGGGGGGATGCGGCCCGGGGACAGGTCCCCTTCCTGGTCGAGGCCGTGGTGCGGACCAGCCTCCTGGTGGTGGTCGCCCTCCAGTACACGCAGAGCACCGTGAACATCAGCATGGTGACCTACATGGCCGCGGCCTACGTGGTCGGCGCGAGCGCGTCGGCCCTGTACTGCCTCGGCTATCTGTCGACCATACGCCTGCGCCACTTCGGCCATGCCCTGAGGACCATGTTCACCTTCTCGGCCCCGCTGATGGGGGCCATGTTCCTCACCTACACGGTGGGGACCATCACCCCGTTCTTCGTGGCCTACTATCTGAACAACGCCCAGCTCCAGATCTTCGCCGTGGCGAACGCGTTCTTCATCCTGCTCATGTTCCTCCCGAACGCCATCACCGTCCCGCTCTTCCCGGACATGGCCTCCCTCCACATCCGGGGGGAGGACCAGGAGATCCGCCGTCGGACCCGCAAGGGCCTCCGGTTCACGGTGATGCTCCTCGCCCCCGTGGTCGTCGCGGTGGTGGTCTTCCGGGTGAACCTGTTGAACATCCTGTACAGCAACGTGGTGGCGACCGGTGGGTTCGTCAGCGGGGCCACCGCGCTCATCTTCCTTGCGGTGGCGACGGTCCCCCAGTCCATCTTCCGGATCATGGGGACGGTGCTCGACGCGGTGGGACAGCAGCGGCGGGAGTTCTACCTCTCTGCCGTTCAGCTCGGCGTCATGGTGGCCCTCCTCTACCTCCTGGTCCCGTCCCGGCCGGGGTTCCCGCTGAGCTGGGGGGTCACCGGAGCCGGGGTGGCGATCCTCGGCGCCGCCCTGGCCGGCCTCGGCATGAATGCCATCTGGCTGCACCGGTACGTCGGCGTGCATCTGGACCTGAAACCCTACGCGGTGATCCTGGGGGGCGCCTCCCTCACCTTCCTGCTCTTCTCCCGGGACTTCTCCCACCTCGCGAACCTGGGCCTGCGGGCGCTCCCGCAGGCGGGGGCGCTACGCCTCTTCTCGCGGACCGTCCCGGAGCTCTTCCTGGCCTATCCTCCCGTCCAGGAGGTCCTGGTCTTGCTCCTCGTCCTCGCCGGGGGGGTGGTGGTCTACGCGGCCGTGCTCATCGCCACGGGAGAGCTGTCCCGGCGCGATGCCCTGACCCTGGCCGCCAGCGTCGGGCTTCCCCGGTCGTTGGCCGAGGACATTGCCCAGCTCTGCTGGCGGGAGGGCGATGAGGACCGGGAGCCCACCGCATCCCGCGCCGGGGATGGGGAAGCCCCTCCTTCGGCCCGATGAAGGAGGGCAAGGGTTACAGGGTCCCCTCCCGTCCTCCCGATCCCCATGAAGCTCCTCGGGATCGAGTCCACCGCCCACACCGCCTCGGTGGGGGTCGTCGACGAGGAGGCCCGGGTCTTGAGCTGCGCCACGGACATGTACCGTCCCCCCCAGGGAGGCATCCACCCCCGGGAGGCCGCGAACCATCACGCCGAGGTCTTCCCGGGGCTCTTGGAGAAGGCGCTCTCGGATGCTCGGATCGACGCAAGCGACCTCTCCGGAGTGGCCTTCTCCCAGGGGCCCGGCCTCGGCCCTTGCCTCCGGGCGGGAGCCACCGTGGCGCGGACGCTCGTCCAGGCGTGGGAGCTCCCCCTCCTCCCCGTCAACCACTGCGTCGCGCATCTGGAGATCGCCCGGATCATGAGCGGGTTCGAGGACCCGGTCCTCCTCTACGCTTCCGGGGGCAACACTCAGGTCATCGCCTACGGCCACGGGCGCTACCGGGTCCTGGGGGAGACCCTCGACCTCGGGGTGGGGAACTTCCTGGACAAGCTTGCGCTGGGCCTCGGCGCGACCTTCCCCGGGGGACCGGTGCTGGAGCGGTGGGCGAAGGAGGGGAACCCACGCTACGAGCTTCCCTATTCGGTCCATGGGATGGATGTGAGCTTCTCCGGCCTTTTCACCGCCGCCCGGACCCTCTTGAACCGGGGCGCTCCCCGGGAGGATGTGGCTGCCAGCGTGGAGGTGACGGCGTACTCCATGCTCTGCGAGGTGGCCGAGCGGGCCCTCGCCCATCTGGGCAGGTCCGAACTCGTCCTCGGCGGAGGGGTGGCCTGCAACCGGCGGCTCCGGGCCATGGTGGAAGGGATGGCCCGGGCCCGGGGGATCCGGGTCTATGCGCCGCCTCCCGCGCTCTGCGTGGACAACGGGGCGATGATCGCCTGGACCGGGACCCTGGTCAACGGGACCGGCGGAGCGGTCCCCCTTTCCGA
The DNA here is from genome assembly GCA_021806135.1 of Thermoplasmata archaeon. Lineage (GTDB taxonomy): Archaea > Thermoplasmatota > Thermoplasmata > Lutacidiplasmatales > UBA184 > JAKATE01. The sequence continues at coordinate 4,715 of JAJZYB010000011.1, read as the reverse complement.
GAGCGCGGTGGACCCCCGGCAACGCACGGACCAGGTGACCGCGCCCTGGCGGGTCCGTCTGGCCGGCGGAGCCGTCCCGCCCGGCCGGCCCTGAAGCCTCGAGGCGGGCGTAAATAGGCCCGCGCGGCTCCGTCCCCCGTGGAGGAAGTGGAGGTCGTCGTGGTGGGCGCCGGCCCCGCCGGCAGCACCGCCGCCTACCATCTGGCCCGGCAGGGACATTCGGTCCTCCTTGCCGAGGAGCACCGCCGGGTGGGGTTCCCGGTCCAGTGTGCCGGTTTGGTCTCGGCCAGGGTGCTCCGCATGGCCGGGACGGACCGGATGGTCCGGCACATCATCCGGGGGGCGTCCATCTTCAGCCCGTCTTTGCGTCGCCTGAGCTTCTCCGCGCCGGAGCCCCGGGCCTACGTCCTCTCCAGGAGCGGGCTCGACCAGGCCCTCGCCGAGCGGGCGGCCGGGGCCGGCACGCGAGTGGAACCGGGATGGAAGTTCACGGGGCTCAAGGAACGGCCATCCGCCGGCCGGCCCGTCCTGACCTTCCGCACCGTGGAGGGGGAGGCCCGGGAGGTCCGGGCCCGACTGGTGGTGGGAGCGGACGGGGTGACGAGCCCGGTGGCCCGGGCCTTCCGCCTCCGCCGGCCGTTGGAGATCCTGCCGGCCTTCGAGGCCGAGGTGCCCTGGAGCGTGGGGGAGCCGGACCAGGTGCAGGTGTATCTGGGGCGGGCCCTGGCCCCGGGTCTCTTCGGCTGGTCCGTCCCCGATGGTGGCGGGCTCGCCCGGATCGGGGTCGCGGTCCGGGCGGACACCGGCCGGACCGCCCGGGACTACTACCAGGCGTTGGTGGGGCAGATGGCCCGGGAAGCGGGCCGGCCCGTTCCGGAGCCGGTGGAGGTGGTGGTGGCTGGCATCCCCATCGGGGAGGTGCCCCGGACGGAGGGGGACCACGTCCTCCTCGTGGGCGATGCCGCCGGGCAGGTCAAGCCGCTCTCCGGGGGGGGCATCTACACCGGGATGCGGGCGGCCGAGATCGCCGCCGAGGTGGCCCACGAGGCGCTCACCCGGGGAGAGGCGCTCGCCCCCGCCCTGGAGGCTTACGGGGTCCGTTGGCGCCGGGAGCTGGGGGAGGAGTTCCGGCGGGCCTGGTTCCTCCGTCGGCTCTTCCTGCGGCTGAAGGACGAGGACTTCGAGCGCCTCTTGGACCTCTTGGACGAGGAAGGTCTCCTCTCGAGCATCATCGCCCTGGGGGACATCGACTTCCCCACGGTGACGGCCCGGCAACTCCTCCGGCAGTCTCCCGCCCTCGTCCGTTACTTCCCGAAGGCCCTGGGCGCCTGGTTCCGGTCCGGTTCCCCGCTCGCCCCAGAGCTGGATTGATGCTTCGGGGGCCGGCGGCGCTGCCGGACCAGATGGACCCCGACGGCCGCCGCCACCGCCAGAGCGGTGCCGAGGATCCCCAGGAGGATCGGAGTCACCCAGGGGGAGACCACCCCGAGCGCGCTCTCGGGGACCACTCCCGAAACGCCGAGGAGGGTCAGGTTCAGGATGGGCGTCCCGTTGCCGGTGAGGGTGGCGCGGGCCCATAGCGCATCCGGGAAATAGCCTCTGGACGCGAAGAGGTATTCGGCCTGGGTGGTGTTGACGAGAAGGCGGTCCCTCAGGAGATAGCTTCCCGCCGGCGCTGAGGCGGGGACCGCCACCGGAAGGGTGAGACGGACCGTTCCAGCGGGGGGCAACGAGGGCAGGGTGAAATTCCCGGAGAGTCCCTCCCCCCTGCCCTGCACGCCGGAGGGAAGCGTCAGGGTGCCCGAGAAGGTGGGAGCCCAGGCGTCTCCCGGGCTCAGTCCCTGGGTCGCGCCGTTCACGTCGAAGCGGTAGAAGGCGACCTGGAGGCTCGCATTGTCGATGGGGGTCCCCAGGTCGTTCGTGACGGTGAGCCCCACGGTGACGGAGGTTCCCGGGGTGGTGGTCGGGGTGGAGAGCTCCAAGAGCCCGGCAGGTTCAGGCGAGGGTAGCGGAGGGGGGGGAGCCCCCGACGTGGAGGTGGCCAGGACCCCGGGCAGCGTGAGCGCGAGGGCCAGCAGCGGGACCACCCAGGGGAGGGTGCGGAGGACGCGAGCCGGGGCCACGGGCACGTGGAGAGCCCACCGCTACCTCTAGGTTTGCCTCTTGCGGGCAAACCGTCAGGCTCAAAGGGGGAGGGCCGTTGGGCGAACCATGCGGGGCCGGCCAGCGATCGCGCCGGACATCCTGGCGCTCATCGGGAACACCCCGCTGGTCCGGTTGGGGCGGGTGGCCCGGGACGAGCCCTTCCAACTGCTGGGGAAGCTCGAGTACCTGAACCCCGGGGGCTCGGTGAAGGACCGGATCGGGCCCAGCATGGTGGACCGGGCGGAGAGGGAGGGCCTCCTCAAGCCGGGGGGAACGCTGGTGGAGGCGACGAGCGGGAACACGGGGGTGGGACTGGCCCTCTGCGCCGCGGTCCGGGGATACCAACTGGTGGTGGTCCTCCCGGACAAGATGAGTTCCGAGAAGATCCGTCTCCTGCGGGCCCTGGGGGCGCGGGTCGTGGTGACCCCTTCCCGGGTCGCCCCGGAGGATCCCCGGAGCAACTACTCCGTCGCCCGTCGGCTCGCCCAGGAGATCCCAGGGGCCTACTATCCGAACCAGTATGAGAACGAGGGCAACCCGCGGGCCCATTTCGAGACCACCGGCCCGGAGATCTTGGAGGCGCTGGGCGGGAGGGTGGATGCGGTGGTCGCGACCATCGGCACCGGCGGGACCGTGAGCGGGATCGGGCGATTCTTCAAGGCCCGTTCCCCTTCCACCCGGGTGGTGGCGGTGGACCCGGAGGGCTCCATCCTCGCCCCCTTCGCCCGGACGGGGCAGCGGGTGGCCGCCGTTCCGTACAAGATCGAGGGGATCGGGGAGGACCTGATCCCCCGGACGGTGGACTTCTCCGTGATCGACGAGTTCGTCACGGTCCAGGACGGGGAGTCCTTCCGGATGGCCCGCCGCCTGGCCCGGGAGGAGGGGATCTTCGCCGGTGGATCGAGCGGAGCGGCGGTGCTCGGAGCGCTTAGGTGGGCTCGGGGCGCTGGCCTCCGCCCCGACGCCCGGGTGGTGGTCATCCTGCCGGATTCCGGCGACCGCTACCTGAGCACCTTCTACGCCGATGAGTGGATGCGGGAGAACGGCTTCTTCGAGGAATCGGTGACCGCCCGCGAGGTGCTGGGGGCCAAGCACTTTGACCCGCCGCTCCTGGCCGCCGAGCCCTCCCAGCCGGTCCGGGAGGTGCTGCAGCTCTTGGAGGCCCACGCGGTGGGCCAGGCCCCGGTCCTCGACTCCGGCCAGTGCGTCGGAAGCGTGTTGGAGGAGGACCTGCTCCGGCGGGTGCTCGCCGATGGGAGCGTCCTCGACCGGTCGGTCCGGGGTTACCTTTCCCCCCCGTTCCGCGAGGTCCTCCTGACGACCCCCCTCTCCGAGATCCTGCGCGGGCTCCGGGAGGACCGGGCCCTCCTCGTCCGGGATGGGACCGGCTATGCGGGCCTGATCACCCGCCACGACCTGTTGCACTTCTTCGGAGGAAAGGAGGAGACCCTTGCGGTTTGACACGAATGCCGTGCATGCCGGCCAGGAACCGGATCCCCAGACCGGCGCGGTGAACGTACCCGTCTACCTCACCAGCACCTTCGTCCAGAGCGCCCCGGGCACCCACCGGGGGTTCGACTACGCCAGGACCAACCACCCCACCCGGGCGGCCCTGGAGCGTTCGCTCACCAGCCTGGAGGGGGGAGCAGGGGCACTGGCGTACTCCTCAGGATTGGGGGCGCTGACCAACCTGGTCATGCACCTGCCGCGGGAGGCCCGGATCCTCGCGGGGGAGGACCTCTACGGGGGTTCCTACCGGCTCTTCGAGCACCTCCGGGGCCGGGGGGGCCCCCGGACCGAGTACCTTGACCTCTCCCGGACCGAGGACCTGGCCCGCCGGCTGCGGGAGCACCCCACTGCCCTGGTCTACCTGGAATCCCCAACGAATCCCCTGCTCGGCCTGTCGGACATCGCCGAGGTGGCGCGTCTGTCGCACGAGGCGGGCGCGCTCACGGTGGTGGACAACACGTTCGCCACCCCGTACTTCCAGCAGCCCCTGAGGCTCGGCGCGGACGTGGTCTTGCATTCCACCACCAAGTACTTGGGAGGCCACTCGGACGTCCTCGGAGGGGCCCTGGTGTTCCGGGAGAAGGCGCTGTACGAGAGGATGCGGTGGCTCCAGAACGCGCTAGGGGCCGTGCCGGGTCCGCTGGACTGCTACCTGGTGCTCCGGGGGATCCGGACCCTCGGGCTGAGGATGCGGGCCCATGCGGCGAATGCCCAGGCGGTGGCGGAGGCGCTGGAGGGCCACCCCCGGGTGGCCCGGGTGCTCTTCCCGGGGTTACCCTCCCACCCGCAGTTCGAGCTCGCCCGCCGGCAGATGTCCGGACCGGGCGGGATGGTGAGCGTCGAGCTCAAGGGAGGGGAGACCGAGGCCCGGTCCTTCCTCTCCCGGCTGAGGATCTTCCTCCTCGCGGAGAGCTTGGGCGGGGTGGAGTCCCTGGTGGAGTCCCCGGCCCTCATGACCCATCAGTCCATCCCTTCCGAGGAGCGCCGGCGCCGGGGGATCGTGGATGGCCTGCTCCGGTTGAGCGTGGGGGTGGAGGACCGGGGGTACCTCGTGAGGGGCG
>JAJZYB010000042.1 GCA_021806135.1 Thermoplasmata archaeon | reverse complement strand
GCCCGGATGACGTACGAGTACATGCGGGTCGGCGGCGTGCGGAACGACATCCCCGTGGGCTTCACCGACCGCTGCCGGAAGGTCATGGACTGGCTCGAGGCACGGTTCCGCGAGTACGAGGATCTCTGCGACAAGTCCGATATCTTCCTCAAACGGACCGTGGGCGTCGGGGTCCTGAAGGCCCGGGAGTGCATCGCCGACGGCGTCACGGGTCCCATGCTCCGTTCGGCGGGGGTCCCCCGGGACATTCGCAAGGACCGCCCGTACTCCGTCTACGATGAGCTCGAGTTCGACGTCGCCCTCCACGACGGCGCGGACGTCTTCGGACGCTACCGGGTCCGGATGGAGGAGATGCGGCAGTCCTTACGGATCGTCCGCCAGACGCTGGACTACCTGGACCGCTCCCCGGGGCGGGTGCTCTCTGAACGCATCCCCCGATTTGTCGGGGCCCCGTCCCCTCCTCCCGGCAGTGAATCGTACATCCTGCGGCGAGGGTATCCGAAGGGGGTCGGGTTTGCCTCCATCGAGGAACCCCACGGGGAGGCCCTCGCCTACGTGGTGAACGAGGGCGCCGAGCAGCCCTACCGGGTGAAGTTCCGCTCCCCGGTGCTCATCAACATCTCCGCGGTGAAGGATTACCTCATCGGTTATCGGGTGTCCGACATCCCGGCGATCATGGGTTCCGTGGGCGAATGCGTGGGGGAGTGCGACCGATGAGGAGGGCTGCCGGGACATGACCACCACCCTCTACGGCGTGGCCCAGGGCCTGAGCCAGCTACTCCTGGGGACCCTGGCCCGCGTGCTCCCTTCCGCCCTGGCCGGGGTGGATTCTCCGGGGGCCGTGGAGGCGTTGGCCGTGATCATCGTCGGCGTGATCATCCTGGCCACGTCCATGGTCAACGCCATCGTGCTGATCTGGTGGGAGCGCAAGCTGCTGGGCCGGTTCATGGACCGGCGGGGAGCCATGCACGTGGGCTTCGCCGGCCTGCTCCAGAACTTCGCGGACGGCCTGAAGCTGTTCCGCAAGCAGCCCCTCACTCCGGCCGAGGCCGACCGCCTCGGTTACTACCTCGCCCCCGCCGCCTACCTTGCCACCTCCCTCATGATCCTGGGTTTCCTCCCCATCTCCACGGGATTCATTCCCGGCGTGGCCCCCCTGTCCCTGCTCATGGCCCTGGCCATCTTCTCGTTCGCGCCCTTCTTCATCTTCGTGGGCGCCTGGTCCGCGAACAACAAGTATTCCCTCATCGGGGGCATGCGCACCGCCGCGCAGTTGGTCGCCTACGAGATCCCCTTGCTCTTCGCCGTGGTCTCGGTGGTCCTCCTGACCGGCTCCTTCGACCTGAACACCATCGTGATGGACCAGGCGAAGGATGGCTGGTTCGCGCTGCCGCTGGTCCTGGGCCTCATCGTCTTCACCGTGGCCATGCTCGCGGAGGTGGAACGGATCCCCTTCGACCTCCCCGAGGCCGAGGCGGAGCTGGTGGAGGGGTGGAACACCGAGTACGGGGGCATGCTCTTCGCGATGACCATGCTCACCGACTACCTACGGGGGCTCGTGGCGAGCTATCTCATCGTGCTGCTCTTCTTGGGGTGGTGGCCCCTCCCCGCCGGCCCGCTGACCGCCCCCCTGGTCTCCTTCCCGCTGGCCGGCATCCTCTGGTTCCAGGTGAAGGTGTACGTGGTCTTCGCGGTGTTCGTTTGGATTCGGGCCTCCCTCCCCCGGGTCCGGACGGACCAACTGCTCCAGATCGGCTGGAAACGGATGATCCCCTTGTCGTTGTTGAACGTGGTCTGGGCGGCGGCCCTCGTGGTATGGGGCTGGCCGCACCTGCGCTGGCCATCGGTCTGAACCGGGAGGAAAGGAAAGGACATGGCGACGGACGTGAAAGGGATCGAACTGGCCGGGAAGGCCAAAGGCACCCCCACCGGGCCCCCGGTGAAGCGGACCCCACCGGCCCCCGAGCCCTCCGGCGTGGTCTCCCTGGTGGCCTACCCCATGGCCACCGCGGCCCGGCAGTTCGTCCGGAGCCTCTGGCGCCCCTCCACGATCCTCTACCCCTATGAGAGGCTGGAGGACCCCACCTTCCGCAACGAGGTGAAGGTGGCCTCCGGTGCCCCCATCGGGGTGGGCCAGATCTGGGACAACTACCGGGGCGTCCACGCCCTGAACATCCGGACCTGCATCTCCTGTAACCTGTGCATGTTCTCCTGCCCGGACACCTGCATCGAGATGGTGAACACGGACCTGGGGGGCGGGAAGACGAAGAAGTGCCCGGAGATCGATTACGGGAAGTGCTCGTTCTGCGGCTTCTGCTCGGACGCCTGCCCGGAGGGGTGTCTCACCATGACCGCGAGCTACACCATCACGACCCACACCCGCTCGGAGATGATCTACTCCCCCGAGCGGATGTTCGCGGTCTACAAGAGCAAACTCCCGATGAACCCCATCCGGCTGGCCCGCCCGGAGAACGAGGACCGCATCCTTCTCGACGAGGACCTCTGCATCGGATGCAACGCCTGTGCCCGGGATTGCCCCACGAAGTGCATCACCATGATGGACATCCCCAAGCCCACCGCCAAGCCCGGCGAGAAGCTCCCCCGTAGGATCTGGAAGGAGCCCACGGTGAACGACGAGGATTGTGTCCGGTGCGGGACCTGCATCTCCGTCTGCCCCAAGGAGTGCCTGTACTGGGGGGGCGGGAAGTGAACGCCGAGACCTTCGCGTTCCTGGTGGTGGGCGCGGGCACGTTCGTCTCCGGTGCCTTTGCCATCACCTCCCGGGAGATCGTCCACACCATCATCTACATCGGCGCGTTCTTCGCCGGGCTCGCCACCATATACTTCCTCCTCCAGGCCCCGTTCCTCGGGCTCCTCCAGTTGGCCGTTTATGCCGGCGCCGTGACCATCCTGCTCATGTTCGCCGTGATGGTGCTGCGCAAGCGCATCTTTGCCCGGGAGGCCCGGACCGCTCTCTCCGCCCTCCCGATCCTTCTCGCCCTGCTCTTGGGCCTCGTCCTGGTGGACCTGGCTCTTCGGGCGCCCACCTACCTGCCCGGCCCGGCCTACGGCGTGGGAACCCTCTCCCAGAACCTGTTCCTGGTGAACGGCGGGTGGCTGCTCCTCTTGGGCCTGGTGATGCTCTCCGCCCTCACCGGAGGCGTCTATCTTGCCCGGGAGACCCGCTCGTCCTCCTTGGCCCGGGAGGCACGTGGATGAGCATTCCCCTGGTGGACCTGCTCGGTCTGAGCGGCGGGCTCTTCGCCCTGGGGATCTTCGGGATCATCACCCGCCGCAACTTCATCCTGCTCTTGATCTCCGTTGAGATCGTCATGAACGCGGCCATCCTGAACTTCCTCGCCTTCGCCTACTACCCGCCGGCCCCCGGTCTCGGGGGGGTGACCGGCCAGAGCGTGGCGGTGGTGCTGGTGGGGCTTGCCGCCACGGAGGTGGCGGTGGGGCTCGCCATCGTGCTCGCCCTCAACCGGCTCCGGGGCACCATCAACGTGGCGGAAGCCATCCAGCTGAAACTGTAACGGAGGAGGATCAGGCTGGAGCTGGCATTCCAAATCGCCTACGTCGTCCCCCTTTTCCCGGCCCTCGGTTTCGTGCTCCTCGGCCTGGCCGGGCGCCGCTTTGGACGCGCGGTGGGGTGGATCGCGGTCGCCTTCGAGGCCGGGGCCCTCGTCAGCGGATTCTACGTCGCCCTGGCCGAGATGGGCGCCGCCCTCCCCTACCATGACCAGAGCTTCGTCTGGCTGAACTTCCCCGGCGGCACCCGGTTCGTCCTGGGCACGCTCGTGAGCCCGCTCGGGGCCCTCATGCTCCTGGTCATCAACGTGGTGGGGCTCCTCGTGGTGCTCTACTCGAACGAGTACATGGCCCACGAGGAGGGGCTTCCCCGCTACTACGCGGAGCTCATGCTCTTCCTCTCCGCCATGAACGCCCTGGTCCTCGCGGACAACTACCTGGAGTTCATCCTCTTCTGGGAGCTGGTGGGGCTTTGCTCCTACCTGCTCATCGGGTTCTTCTACAAGAAGCCCGAGGCGGCCTCGGCGGCGAAGAAGGCCTTCGTGGTGACCCGGGTCGGGGATGTGCTCTTCCTCGCGGGGGTCTTCCTCTTCTTCGCGTCGTTCGCGGGGGTGCACGGCGTCGGCCCCATCAACCTGTACCCGGGCACCAGTTGCCCATCCTCCGCCCCCGGGACCGGCCCCACCTGGGCCTGCTCGGGATTCGTCTTCGCTCCGCCCAATGCGAACAGCGCCGCTCCCTTCCTCGCTCCGGGGACCGTCACCGGAGACCCCAACGGCGCCCTCATGACGCTCGGCGGGCTCTTCATCCTGGGAGGCGCCGCGGGGAAGAGCGCCCAGTTCCCCTTGCACACCTGGCTGCCCGACGCCATGGAGGGCCCCACCACCGTGAGCGCCCTCATCCACGCCGCCACCATGGTGGCCGCGGGGATCTTCCTCCTCGCCATCACCACCATCTACCTGGGCTTCACCCCCACTGCGGCCCTGGTCATCCTGGGGGTGGGAGGGTTCACGAGCCTCTTCGCGGGGACCATGGGTCTCGTCTCCCCGGACATCAAACGGGTGATCGCGTATTCCACGATCTCCCAGCTGGGGTACATGACCATGGCCGTGGGGGCGTCCGCCTACCTCGTGGTGGGCCCGGGTGCAGCCATGTTCCATCTCTTCACCCACGCGTTCTTCAAGTCCCTCCTCTTCCTCGCGGCCGGGTCCGTCATCCACGTGGTGGGCACCCAGGACCTGTTCAAGATGGGGGGCCTCCGCAAGGCCATGCCCATCACGGCGGGCACCATGCTGGTGGGAGCCCTGGCCCTCTCGGGGATCTTTCCGTTCTCCGGGTTCTTTTCCAAGGATGACCTGCTTTCGCTGACCTATTCGGCCACCTCCAAGGTGCCGTTCGGTTTCCTCTTTTTCGCCCTCTCCGTGGCCGCGGTGCTCCTCACCGCGCTGTACATCTTCCGTCTCTGGTTCATGGCCTTCGGAGGGGATGGCCTTCGGGAACCCTCCGCCCCGCATTCGGCCCCTCACGCCTCCCCCGTGGGTTCCCCCGGACCGTCTCCCCCCGCGCTTCACGAGCCAAGCTGGGTCATGCTCGCCCCCCTCGTGGTCCTCGCCGCGATCTCCTGTGTGGCCGGCTTCCTTCCGCTGATCCCCTCCTTCTCCCACCTCTTCCCGGGGCTCAGTTGGGGGCTCTTCGGCTACTCCCTGGTCGCCGGGGTGTGGACGTTCAGCCCGGCCGATCTCGTGCTCTCCCTGGTCTCCCTGAGCCTTGCCTTCCTAGGCCTGGGACTGGCCTGGGCGTTCTGGGGAGGAGGGCGGGTCTACCGGATGCCTGCGGAGAGCCCCCTCCGGGGGCTGCACGGCCTCCTCCAGCACCGCTACTACTTCGATGACGCCTATGACGCCCTTGCCGTCCAGGGCATCCTGGCCCTTTCGAAGGCCATGGATTGGGTGGACCGTTACGTCATCGATGGGACGGTGCACGGGTTCGAGCAGGGCTTCTCCCGCCTCTCGTCCCGGGCCCGGACCCTCCAGACGGGGATCGTCTCGAACTACGCGCTCTGGCTGGTGACCGGTCTCTTGGTCCTGGTGATCTTCTTCCTCTACGGGATCCCGTACCTGGCCCCTCTCTTCGGAGGAGGCTAGGATGCTGGTCTCCCCCCTCACCCTCCTGTTGGCCGTGGCCTTCGTGGGCGCCGGCGCCACCTTCTTCGCCGGCCCGAAGGCCCGCTGGGTGGCCGTGATCTTCTCCGGGGCCACCGTGGCCGTGGTGGTGTACACCCTTACCCAGTTCCAGCTGAACTTCACGCTGAGCTACCAGTTGCTGGAGGTCAACCACTGGTTCACCTTCGCGGCACTCCCCGGCGCTCCCGGCATCAGCGTGGACTATGCCGTGGGGGTCGACGGCATCAGCCTCCCCATGGTCCTGCTGAGCTCGGTGGTGACCCTCGCGGCCGTGGTCTACCACTGGGAGGAGGAGAACGCCCCGGGGCCTTTCTTCGGCCTCCTCCTGCTCGTCAACGCCGGGGTCTTGGGGGTCTTCGTCTCCCTGGACGTGCTGCTCTTCTTCGTCTTCTGGGAAGTGGTCCTCATCCCCATGTTCTTCCTCATCGGCCGGTGGGGAGGGGCGCGGCGGCACTACGCCGCGATCAAGTTCTTCGTCTACACCCACGTGGCGAGCGTGGTCATGTTCGTGGCCCTCCTGGCCATGGTCTTCCTGGGAGGTTGGGGGACGTTCGACTTCGTGAACCTCTACGGCCTCCAGACCCTGAACCAGAGCGCGCTCTCCTCGGTGACCCAGGTGCTCCTGTTCGGTTCTCTGCTCTTCGGCTTCGGGGTGAAGCTCCCCATGGTCCCCTTCCACACGTGGCTTCCCGACGCCCACGTGGAGGCTCCCACGGGAGGGAGCGTGCTCTTGGCCGCGGTGTTGCTGAAGATGGGGGCCTACGGGCTCATCCGCTTCGCCATGCCCTTGCTCCCCGTGGGGCGGGAGGTCCTCACCCCCCTCATCTTCTTCCTCGCCTTCCTGTCCATCGTCTGGGGCGCCTTCCTCTCCCTGGCCCAGCGGGACCTGAAACGCCTGGTGGCCTACTCGTCCATCAACCACATGGGCATCGTGCTCCTGGCCATCGGCCTCTGGACCCAGGTGGGGGTCCTCGCCGCGGTACTGCTCATGTTCGCCCATGGGCTCGTCAGCGCCGTCCTGTTCATGGTCTCCGGGTCCATGCATCACGCCTACGGGACCCGGGACATCCCGTCCGTGGGCGGGATGAGCGCGTACACCCCGCGCCTGTCCACGATGCTGATGGTCGGGTCGCTCGCGTCCCTGGGCCTGCCCGCCCTGGTGAGCTTCCCGGCGGAGTTCTCGGCGTTCTTCGCCACCTGGGAGGGCCTGGGTCTGCTGGTCCTCATCCCCCTGACCGCGCTGGTCGTGACCGCCGCCTTCTACCTGTGGATGATGCAACGGCTGAGCTTCGGCCCCCCCCGGGGGTCCACGCTCAAGACCCATGACCTTCCGACGCCGGAACTCGTTGCCCTGAGCCTCATGGTGGCTCTCGTGGTGCTCTACGGGATCCTGCCGTTCCTGGTGGCCCAGTACATTCCCGCCTCCCCGCTCTTCCACATCCCCTGTTTCTCCGGCGGAGGCGGAGTCTGCCCCTAGGGGTGGGGGCGAACGGGTCCCATGACCGGCATCCCACCGATGGCCTACCTGCCGGAGGGCTTCGTCCTCGCCTCCACGCTTCTGGTCTTCTTGGCCGATGCCCTGGGGGCCCAACGCCGCCGGGTCTTCGGAGGGATCAGCACTCTCCTGCTCCTGGGAGCCTTCCTCCTCGTCCTCGCCGACCTCCGGGTCTATCCCTTGGCCGCCCTTGCCACGCTTCCCGCTTCCCTGGTCGGCGGACCGGCGAGCGGCCCCATCGTCTTCACGAGCCTGGGCCTCATCTTCCAGGGGCTCTTCCTGGGGGTGGCGCTCCTGGTCGCCCTGGGGTCCCTGTCGGAAGGGGAGCTCGACCCCGGGGCCGCGATCTTCTACGGGCTTTTGGGCCTCGCCACCCTGGGAATGTTGCTGGTGGCGATCTCCGCCGACCTCATCTTCCTGCTCCTCTCCATCGAGGTGAGCACGCTCTCCACCTACGTCCTGGTCGGTTACGTCCGTCGGGACAGCCGTGGGCTGGAGGCGTCGATGAAGTTCTACATCATCGGTGCCCTCTCCACCGCGATCAGCTTCTTCGGGGCCAGCTTGCTCTACGGGGCCTACGGGACCACTTCCCTTGCGGCATTCGCCTTCCCTCCCGCCGGAGGGCTGGGGAACCTGGCGTTGGTGGGCTTCGGGCTCCTCATGGTGGGGCTGGGGTTCAAGCTCACCCTGGTGCCCTTCCACATGTGGGCGGTCGACGTGTACGACGGGGCCTCTCCCCCGGTCTCCGCCCTGCTCTCCGCCGGCTCGAAGAAGATGGGCCTCTTCGCCTTCTTCGCGGTCTTCATCGCCGTGGTCCACGTCTTCAACGCCACGGAAGGGTACGCCCTCTTGGTCGCCCTCGGCGGCCTTGCCGTGGTCACCATGACCGTGGGGAATCTCCAGGCCCTCCAGCAGCACAACATGAAACGCCTGCTCGCGTACTCCTCGATCTCCCAGGCCGGTTATCTCCTCCTGGGGATCGCCGTGGCCACCCCGGCCGCCCTCTCGGGGGCCACCCTCCTCGCCGTGGCCCACGTGCTGATGAAGGGGGGAGCCTTCCTCGTCGTCGGGGCCGCCACCGCAGCGGGCGTGGGGGTGACCATCGAGGAGTACCGGGGGCTCGGACGCCGGCTCCCCGTCACGGCCTTGAGCTTTGCCATCCTGCTCCTCTCGCTCGCCGGCATCCCCCTGACCCTGGGATTCGTGGGCAAGTTCTACGTCTTTGGGGCTGCCGTGGAGGCCGGCGGATGGTTCATCTTCCTCGCCGTGGCCGGCCTGTTGAACAGCGCCCTTTCCGTGTTCTACTACGGGCGGATCCTCCGGATCATGTACATGGCCGATGCTCCAGGGGAGGGCCCGGAGCCGACCCGGGAGGCCCCGCCGACCCTGGGGATCTCCTCCACCCGAGGGGTGGCCAACGCCCCGCCGCCAAGGGGTGGGGTCCTCCGGGCGGAGATCCGTACCATCGGGGTCGCCCGGTGGGGGGTGATCCTCGGATGTGCGGTGCTCACCATCGCTTTCGGCATCTACCCCACGCCTCTGATCCACGCGTTCAACGCGGCGGCGGAACAGTTCCTACGCTTGGGCTATTAGCCCCGGTGGCTCCCTTCGGACGGAGGAGGGGCCGTGCGAAGTTTTGACGTGGTGGTGGTCGGGGCGGGACCCGCGGGCAGTTCGGCGGCGCTCTTCGCCGCCCGCGGGGGCGCGAAGACCCTCCTCGTGGACCGTCGTGAGGAAATTGGGCAACCGGTCCAATGCGGGGAGTTCCTGCCCACCCTGGAGGAGCTCGCCAGCCTCTTCCCGAACCATGAGGGCTTTGAAGAGGTCTACCAGATCCCTCCTGAGGCCATTCTCCGGGAGACGCGGGAGATGGTCTGCGTGGACCCCCGGGGACGGGGGTACCCGTTCTCGGTGGACGGGGTCTCCGTCTCCCGGCGATCCTTCGACAAGATCCTCGCCCTCCGGGCCGAAAGCGAGGGGGCCGAGCTCCAATACCCGGTTTCGGCGACGAGGGTCGCTGACGATGCGGTACACTTGGCCTCAGGAGAGTCCATCCGAGCCCGGGTGGTGGTGGCAGCGGACGGACCTCTTTCCCTGGTGGGACGGGCGCTGGGTTTCCCCCCCGCGACCCAGATGTACCGGATGGTGACCGGGAACTCCCCGGGCTCCTTCCCGTCGCGGGTGGAACTCTTCTTCGGGAGCGTGGCTCCCGGCGGATATGCCTGGGTCATCCCCAAGGACGGGGAGGCGAACGTTGGCTTGGGAGCGACCACGCTCCCCCCCGGGAAGAGCCTCTCTACCCTCCTCGCGGACTTCCTCGCCCGGCGGGGTCTGCCGGCGGCCACGGACCTCACCCGTTGGTGGGTCCCGCTGGGCCCACCGCCGGATTCCGCGGTCCGGGGCCGGGCCCTCTTCTGTGGGGATGCCGCCCACCTGGTCATGGCCACCAACGGGGGGGGGATCCCCACCGCGATGATCTCTGGGATGGACGCGGGGACGGTGGCCGCTCGCCATGCCCGGGAGGGCGTGCCGCTCGCGCTCTACGACCAACTCTGGCGTCGGCATCTCCACCTTCCCCTGGAGCGGGCCTGGAGGCTCAAACGCCTCGGCGACCGACTGGCCTTCCACGATCGCTGGCTGGCCCTGGGCATGTGGTACCTCGGACCCTCCGGGCTCGACGCGATGATCCGGCTACGGTGGCCCCGACGCCTTCTCGGGAGGGCCGCATGACCGCCCCCTCTTCCCCTGAGGGAGGGGTCCAGGGGTGGGTCTCCTCGGTGCTCGCCCAGGAGGAGATGCCCGCGTTGCTCCGACTGCTCCCGGAGCTCGGCCAGGACCTGTCCGAGATCGAGGAGCATATCCAGGCGTCGCTCCCCACGAGCTATCCGTTCCTCGGGGAGGCCGCCGCCTTCGCCACCGCCACGGGAGGGAAGCGACTCCGGGCGCTGCTCATGGCGGTGGCGTTCCGGGCGTTGGGTTCCCCGGAGACCACCACGATCCAGCCCTTGGCCGCCGCCATCCAGCTGATCCACACCGCCACCCTGGTCCATGACGATGTCATCGACCACGCGGAGCTCAGGCGGGGCAAGCCCTCGGTGCTCCGGGCCTTCGGGACCCCCGCGGCCATCGTGGCGGGCGATTACCTCTTCGTCCGAGCGTTCCAGCTCGCGGCCCGGTACACCCCGGCCATCATCCTGCGCTGCGGCGAGGCCTGCGCGGAACTCGCGCAGGGGGAAATGATGCAGGAGAACAGCCGTTTCGATCTGACCCTGGGACGGGAGCGATATCTCAAGATCGTGAATTTGAAGACCGCGAGCATCGTCTCGGCGGGCCTCGCCTGCATGGGGATGGTCCACGACGAGCCCGGGGCCCGGGTGGAGGCGCTTGCCCAGTATGGGGACGCCGTGGGGACGGCCTTCCAGATCCAGGACGACCTCCTGGACATCTACGGGGACCCCGACGAGACGGGGAAGCCACTGTTCTCCGACTTCCGGGAGGGGATCCCCACTCTGCTCTCGCTGGACGCCTATGCCCGGTTGGACGGACGGGAACGATCGGAGTTCGAGCGGCTCTTCACGGCCCGACGGAAGCGTCCGGCGGAGCTCCTGCGCCTCAAGGAGCTCACCGAGGTGGCTGGGGCCCGAGCCCTCACGGAAACGGAGGCGATGCGCCAGGTGGACCGGGGGGTCCGGGCCCTCCAGGAACTCCCGGGGGGTCCCTACCGGGACCTGCTCGAACGCATCGCCCGGGGAGTCGTTTCCCGGCGCTACTGACCGTTCTCCGAAACCTAGACATTGGCGACTTGCGCCAACGGGTTTGGATTCCCTGCGTCTGGACTCAGCACGGGAGGGGTGAGGCCGTGAGGCGTCACTCTCGCTCGCTCCGCCAGAGAGGCTCGGGCTGTCGCGTCCAACGGGGGGACGCCAAGGAGGGTCCGACCGCGCCTCAGGATGTTTGCCGACGCCCCGAAGTCCCGGTCGAACTCTCCGCAGGTTCCGCACACCGACCGTCTCCACTCCGGGTGGCTCACTTTTCCACCGCACCGGGGACACTCCGA
>JAJZYB010000041.1:11440-12643 GCA_021806135.1 Thermoplasmata archaeon | reverse complement strand
GTGTGGCGGCCACCATGTCGATGGCCTCCCGGGCCGCGACCTTGCGAAGCCGGGCCGAGAGCCATGTGTCGAAGACGATGTTCTCCTTCGTCAACTCCGTCTTCGACCACTTCCGGGTCCAGAACTTCTCGATGAAGTGGTTCGCGACGCGCCCATACTCGGTGAGGAGCGGGCGTAGCCCCTCCCTCTTGGAACGGGTCATCCCGGCGAGGGAACACCGGGTGGAGCGTACGACCTTCATGCCTTCGCCGCCTCCAAGGCCCTCTTGGCCCGATTCCTCGCGGATCTCCGCCCGTAGAGGCGGGCACAGAACGAGGTCAGCACCTCGGTCATGTCCCGCACCAAGTCATCATCGACCTTCCCTTGCTCCACGACGATGAGCCTTCTTCCAGAGGCGGACATGGCGGCCTCGATGTATTCTGCTCCGAACCTTGCGAGCCGATCCGGATGTTCCACCACGATGCCCCCGATGTTTGGGTCCTGCAAGACGGAGAGGAGTTTCGAGCGATGCCCGCTGAGCCCCGACCCAACCTCCTCCACAACCTTCCCGACCTTGTGGCCCTTCTCCGTGGCGAAGGTGACCAGACGGGCCTTCTGCCGCTCAAGGTCGCCCTTCTGGTCGTGAGAGGAGACCCGGGCGTAGAGTGCCACTGCGGGGGAAGGAGGCGTTGGCGGAAGGACGAGGATGGTCCCCGTGGGGAGGCGCACGGCGGGGACGGGAAGGATGCCGGCCTTGAACCACCTCCATGCGGTCTCATAGCGCACCCCGGCTTGCCGCGCCCACTCTACGAGTTTCATCGGTTGTGGCATATACAAGTCGCTATAAGACGCTATGTGCGCCCTAACAGTTCAGAACCCCTCCTGGAGCCAAGGCGAGGAGGGCTTACTTAAGGGGTCCGCCGCAGCGGAGGACCCCCCCGGAGCCCCTACTCGAAATAGCGGATGGCCTCCGCCGGTGGCAGACGGGAGGCCTTGATGGACGGGCCGGCCACCGCGAGGAGGGTCAGCGCATAGGACAGGCCCAGGACCTCCGCCAGGTTGAGCCAGGGGATCGTCAACGTGAAGAAGCCGAGGCCCACCGAGGAGAGGTTGTAGACCATGAGGATCCCCAAAGCGGTCCCGACCCCCATCCCCACGAGGGCCAGGAACGAGTACTCCAACAGGAAGGCGGTCAGGACCTGGCTCTGCTTGAAACCCATGGCA
>JAJZYB010000041.1:0-11430 GCA_021806135.1 Thermoplasmata archaeon | reverse complement strand
CCCCACCTGAGAGCGTCGCTCCGTCACCGCCCGCAACGCGAGGATGCCCAACGCTGCGATCCCCACCACCAGGCCAAGGGCGGCGAAGATCTCCAGGAGGTTCACGAAGGAGAGAATCACCTGGAGGGAGGTCTCCAGGAGACCGACCAGGTCGAGGATCTGGAGGCCCTGGGAGAAGAAGCGGGTCTGAAGGGCCTGCGTGATGGGAAGGGCCGGCACGCCGGGAGCCATCTGGAAGAGGAAAAAGCTCGTCTGGTTCGATCCTAGCGCGGTCTCCAGATACCCCGGATTGAACAGGGCCATCGGGACGAGGGACTCGGTGAGGATCCCCACCACGGTGAGATGCCCCCGGGAAGCACCCCCCAACGTCGAAACGTTCAGGGTCATGCCCACGGTGGCCACACGATGGGTTGCCCCGAAGCCGAGCCCGTCACCGGAAAAGCTGCCGTCGAGGACCACCACCGAACGGTTCTCGGACAACAGGGTCCAGACCGCCGCGGGAGCGAGGCCGGGAAGCGTGGAGCTGAAGCCGAAGCCGTTGCCCGAATAGAAATCCTCCAGCGATGAGGTGTTCCCCGGTGCGGCCGCCGCGCTGTAAAGGAAGGGGCTCGAGCCTCCCACCGACAGCCTGAGCGCGCCCGAATAGAAGGGGATCGCGCGCACCAGGTCCTTCGCCAGCGCGGGATGGCTCTGCACGTACTGGGGGAGCCCCGAGACCGGACTGCTGGAGAACCCGACCAGGTCGTACCCTCCGGACTGCTCTGCCACGAACCCGTTCACGTTGCTCTGGATGCTGGCCCCGATGGCCGCCACCGTCACGATCACGAAGAGGACCATGGCGAAGATGCTCACGGTGATGCCGGAACGGAAGCGCTTCTGGCCGGGATAGGAGAAGGCAAGGCGCACCACGGGCACGTGGCGGGCGCTCCCCCGGAACAGCTTCGTGATCCCCCCCACGAACAGGTCCGAGTTGAACACGTACAGGGTGACCGAGCCGAGCAGGAGGAAGAGTCCCTGGAGGAAGAAGGAGAAGATGGTCCCTGTGTGCTCCGAGCCCAAGAGGGCCGTCCTCAGCGGGGAGACCCCGAAGAAGACCAGCAGGGCCAACCCGCTGATTGACAGGGAAAGCCGGACCGATGTCCAAGCCGACCCGAGGACCCCCAGCCCCACCAACAGGAACCCGACCCCCAGGTACCCCAGGGAGAGGTCGGTCCCGGCCGGAAGCCCGGCGGCCAGGAGGAAACCCCCCACGGTGAGGAGCAGCACCGAGACCGCGGTCAAAGGCAGCCGGCTCCGCCGTGCCAGGGCCGGCTCCGGCAGGTTCCGGATGGCCCGGACGAGGTTCAGCCGGCTGATGGCCAGGGTGGTGAGCGAGATGGTGCCCAGGGTCAGCAGGAAACCCACCGCGTAGGCGGTGAGGAGGTCTCCCGGGGTGAAGGAGAAGGAATCCAGCACGGCGGTCGGATTTCCGAGCCCGCTCGCGAAGATCTGGCTGAAGGCGTAGACCATGACGTAGCCGACCCCCACGCCCAGGAAGGTGCCCAGCAGGGCCGATCCCGTGGAATACGCCAGCCCCTCGAAGTAGTACGACTTCACCAGCTGCCCCCGACGCATCCCCACCGCCCGGGCCACGCCGATCTCCCCGCGACGCTCTTCGGCCAGCATGGCGAAGATGCCCACGATGAGGATCCCGCCTGCCACGATGGAAAAGAGCCCCAGGACCAGGAAGAGGGTGGTGAGCGTGGATGAGGCCGACTCCGCGGTGGCGAGGTCCGCGGCCAGCACGCTGTGGACGCTGGGGGGGTTCGGCAGGGGAGGGAGGTTCGCCAGGGCCTGGGAGAGGCTCCGGTTGAGCGCCGGCCAGACCGGGGAGGTGAGGGCCACTCCCGAGGCGGACAGTCCCCCCACGTTGGTGACGGCCAGGTAGTCGTACGCCCCCTCCAGCCCGGTGAGGTTCTGTGCCACGGGGAGGGGGGCGAAGACGTCCCCCGTGCCCGTGGTGTCCTGGAAGCCCCCCCGGTTGTCGCTCTGGACGATGGCCTGCACGGTGGCACTGACATTCCCTCCGGGGCCCACCAGCGTGACCCGGTCGCCGGCCCGGGCGGACAGCGCGTTCGCCGCCTGGGTGTTCAGCAGCACCTCCCCAGGGCTCGGTCCGGGGTAGCTCGCTCCGGCGACGCTGGTGAACGCTCCCAGGGAGGCGGCCGCTGAAGGGTTCACCCCCACCAGGTTCAACCCGGGTTGGGCCACCGAGGAGGTCAGATCGACCAGGCCGAGAGTCCCGAGGACCATGGGATTGACCGCCTCCACTCCGGCGATCCTCTCTGCACTCTGGTTGAACCCGGTGAAGAGCTCTGCGGGGAAGGGCGAGAAGCTCAGGCCCCCCAGGATGTTCGCCGAGAACCCGGGGGCGTAGACGGCCTCGTTCACCGCCCCGTCGCTCTGGTAGACAAAGTGGGTGGCGCGAGTATTGACGGTGGTCCCCACCACCAGGCTCGAAGAAATGATGGTGCTTCCCACGAGCAGTCCCAACAGCAGGATCACGGTCCGGGAACGGGCCCGGGAGACGTTCCGTAGCCCGATCCGGGCCACGATGGGGTCCCGGAGGGCCAGGAGGAGGGAGATCAGTCCCACCGCCACCAACGCCACCAGGAGACCGCCGGCGAGGGGGTCCCCGAGGCCCAGGGCGCTAAGCAGCGACCATCCGACCATTGCGCATCCGTACGGTCCGATCGCACTGGCGGGCCACGTCCGGGTCATGGGTCACCACCACGAAGGTCTGGTGGTGGGCCTGGTTCAGGGAGCGCAGAAGCGTGACCACCTCCCGGGCGTTCCCCTCATCCAGGTTCCCGGTGGGTTCGTCCGCCCACACGATCGCTGGCCGGTTCACCAGGGCTCGGGCGAGGGTGACCCGCTGCTGCTCCCCGCCGGAGAGGGAAGAGGGGCGGAGCCCCTCCCGGCCCTTGAGGCCCAGCTCCGCCAGCCAGGCCCGCGCCCGCTGCCGGGCCTCTCGGGGCTGGGCCCCCGAGACCAACAGCGGGAACTCCACATTCTCCTCGGCCGTGAGCACGGGGAGCAGATTGTAGGACTGGAAGACGAAACCCATGCGTCGCGCCCGGTAGACGGTCCGGGCCCGGTCGTTCATCCCATGGACATCGGTACCCTCGAGGAGGACCCGGCCGCGGCTGATGTCGTCGAGCCCGGAGAAGCAGTTCAACAACGTGGTCTTCCCGCAGCCGGAAGGCCCCATCACGGCCACCATCTCCCCGGCACGGATCATCAGGTCGATCCCTTTCAACGCGTCCACCGGCCCCGCCTCGGAGGGATAGGTCTTCCACACATCGATGGCTTCCACGATGGCGGCTGCCTCGCCCATGGGACCGGGGGGAGCGGTCGGGCGGGCGGACAAAGATTCAGCCCCGGTCGGCGATCCGGGAGGCGGATCGAGCGGCGCCACAGAGGTCGGGCTCGGAGACGGGGCTCTTCAACGCGAAGTCATTGAACCGGCCGGGCCCGACGAGTTCCGAGATCCGGGCCGGGTCCGCGATCACCCCCACCCGACCGGTGAACCCCTGTTCCCGCCGCTGGGTCAGCCAGGTCGCGGTACTGGCCAGGTCTGCCGGATGGAGAAAGACTAAGGTGGCGTCGGGCCGCTGGGCGAGCGCGGGAAGCGTTTCCGAAAGAGTGGGGGACGCGGCGGCCACTCCGATCCGGTTCCGCTCCAAGTATCCCTTCAGGGTCGACCGTTCTTCCTCCGGTCCTCCGATGAGCACCACCGGAGGGGTGTCCGCTGCGGTCATACGAATGGCCTCCGAGCCCCGGAGCCATATAGGCTCTTCAACCCGGCGGAGGCCACGGTCCGCTCAGCGGCACCGCCCGTCCGGGCCGTAGCCCGACGGGAGATCCTCTCGGGAAGGCCCGGGGGCCCGGCACCGTCGCGGACCAGGCTTCCAAGAGGCTATCCCCCGGAGCCGCCCCCTCCCGACGGAGGATCCACCGGGTCCCCCCGGGGGTCTCCACGGTTCGCACCACCTGGGCCGGAAGGGTTTCTGGCTCCCCCGGGGGACCCACGATGAGGTCGGCGGGGTGGATGCCCCGGAGCTTACCCTCCACGCGAAGGACGTTGTAGCCGAGGAACCAAGCCACCCGGGGGTCCCCGGGGTCGCCGAGCACCTCCGGGGCAGGTCCCGCCCTCAAGACCCTCCCCTCCCAGAGCATCAGCAACCGGTCCCCCAGAAGGAGGGCCTCCTCCAGGTCGTGGGTGACATAGATGGCCGGGACACCGCTGAGCCGTAGCCATTCGGAAAGCTCCCCCTGGAGCTCCCGCCTCCTTCGGGGGTCGGCCGCGGCCAAGGGTTCGTCCAGCAGGAGCAGGCGGGGGGCGGGAGCCAGGGCCCGGGCCAGGGCCACCCGCTGCCGTTCCCCCCCGGACAAGGCCTGCGGGAGCCGGTCCGCCAGAGCCGTGAGGTTGAATTGGTGGAGCAGGTCCCGTAAGGTCCGCTCCTTCTCCCCCGTCCAGGGTCCTCTCAGGGTGAGGCCGTAGGCCACGTTCTGCTCCACCGTCCGCTGCGGAAAGAGGGCCAGGTCCTGGAAGACGAGCCCCACCCTTCGCCGCTGAGGGGGTAGACCGCCGAGTTCCTCCGCTCCCAGGCGGATAGAGCCGGCCGACGCCGGCTCGAGCCCGGCCAGGACGCGCAGGAGCGTGGACTTGCCGGCCCCATTGGGCCCCAGCACCGCCAGGACCTCCCCGGGAGGGAGGGTAAGGTCGATCGGACCGAGGGCGAACTTCCCGCTCTCGGCCCTCAAGGCGCGAACCTCGAGCACCGGACCCTCAGCTGTCATGCTTCCTCCGGGAGAGGGCGTGGATCCCCAGGAAGAGGGCCAGGCTCACCAGCACGAGGAGGGCGGCGAGGGCCGCCTCCGGCCCTACCAGGCGGGAACCTCCCAGCACGTAGATCTCCACCACCCAGGTGGTGTACGGGGGCAGGTAAAGGAAATTGGTCGCGGTGAACTCTCCCAGCCCGAGGGCGAAGGTGAAGAGGGCGGCCGAGAGGATCGGGGCCCGCAGCAAGACCACCTGGGTGTCGACGAAGGCCCGCCATGCCGATGCCCCCAGGGTCCTCGCTGCCCCCGTGGGTTCTGGAGGAAGGGCCTTCAGTCCGAGCGTCACGGCCTGGAGGGCGAACGGCAGGGCCAGGGCCGACTGGCTGAGGACGATGAGCATCCACAGATACGGTGGGTCCGCCAACGTGGACCCGTAGAACCCTTCGAGGGCCAGCGCCAGGATGACCGGGGAGATCAGGAGGGGGAGGAAGAGCAGCAGGTCTCCCACCGTCCCTAGCTGCCGGTGGCGCGGCCGCCCGAAGGCCGCCACCAGGGAGAGCCCCAGGACCAGGAGGACGGACAGGGTGGCGAACAGCAGCGAGTTCCCCAGGGCCGCTGCTGTGGAGATCCGCACCACGGCGGTGCTCCGGCTGGAGAAGAGCCCCTGCAGATTGGCGAGGCCGAGCGAACTGCCGGGCCCTCGGAAGCCGGAGAGGAGAACGCTCCCCAGGAGCGCCAGGGTGCCCAGGACCACGACGAGCGTCAGCGTGAGGAAAGCGTAGGTCGCCGGGTCTCTCCAGGAAACAGGCCTAAGGTCGGGCGCCTCCCGGGAGACCCCGCCCAGGAGGGGGGTCCGCCGGGCAAGGGTGAGGTAGACCAAGCTGGGCAGCGCCAGGAAGAGCACCACCCAACTGGCCAGGGCGAACGCGAGGGGAGTGCTCGCGAAAACCCCCCGTGCGAGCGTGTAGATCCAGACCTCCACCGTGTAGGATTTAGGTCCTCCCAAGAGGAGGGGAGGGGCAAAGCTCAGGAAAGAGAACAGGAAGGTGAGCAGCGCCCCAGCTCCCCCGCCGAGCAAGGAGGAGCGTCCCCAGACGTCCCGGTAGATCTGCCACCGGGAGGCCCCGAGGAGGGAGGCCGCCTCCTCCTGGGGGCGCGACGCGTTCTCCACCGAGCCTACCGTGAAGAGCGCGACCACCCCCACATTGAAGTACACGTTGGCCAGGACGATGGCGGCGAGCCCGGAGCCCAGGCCGGGCAGGAGAGTGTGGACGAACCCTTGGGGCCCGAAGAGGTCCTCGATCCCCAGGACCACCACCAGGCTTGGGAGGAGGAAGGTCACCAACAGCGTGGAGAGGAGCCAACCCCGGCCGGCGAACCGGTGTCGCCCGACGAACAGGCCCACGGGGTAACCGATCGCAAACGCGAAGAGCGCGCTCAGCCCTCCCTGGACCAGAGAGTTCTGAAAGGCAAGCCGTGCCGCCTGGGCGCTCAGGGAGCTCCCCCAGAGCTGCTGGAATAGCCCCTCGAGGCCGCCGAAGTCCCCCCAGGCCGAGGCGAGAAGGAAGAGCAGCGGCAGGATCGTGACGAACAGCACGAACAGGAGCACCGGAGCAAGGGCGAGGAGCTCCGTCCGGTCACCCCTCCGGGAGGTCGGCCTCGGGGGCATGGACCGGGCCTACACTCCCAGGGCGACCAGTTCCAGGATCCACTGGGAGATCTCCTGGGAGGCCTGCAAGGGAGGCAGGTAGGGGTCCAGGGGCGTGATCTCGGAAGGGGAAAGGGCGAGGGAATAGACCGAGGGGAGATCCGCCAGTGCCGTCTGGTTCGCGGGGTACTCCCACTCGTTGGTGGCCACCAGGCTCTGGACGGTCCCGCTGAGCATCCAGTTCACGAAACGTTCTGCCAAGGGTATCCGTGGGCTCGACCGGAGGATGCCGGCCCCGTAGACGGTCTCCCAGCCATACGCGTGGCCCCCCACAAAGGCCACGGTGGAGTTGACCGCCCCGCCGTAGCGGAAGTAGGCGTTGTACGCAGTGTCCGTGGTGTAGCTCACCAACGACTGGCCCTGGCCCGAGGAGAACGCGTTGAACGCATCGGTCCAATCGGGCGCCGTGACCGGGCAGGACGACGGGCAGTGGGAGAGGAGGCCGCTCCAGAAGCCGGTCCAGTTCTCGTGGAGGACGTGGGTGTAGAACTCCACCTGCCAGGCGAGGAACTCCTCCCCGACGATGCTCCCGGCCACCGGGTCCTCGTAGATGAACTGGGAGGCCAGGGCGGGCTGCGCGCTCAGGTTCGTGAAGAAGTCCCCCCCGCCGAACGGCCTACCGGACGCGTTGTTGAAGTTCCGGCCGTAATCCAACCCGAGGTAGCCGAACTCGTAGGGGGTGACCTCGCCAGGGGGGCCGAGAGCACCGGCCAAGGTGGCGTTGACCGAGACGAGGTTCGGAGGGGTGTACGGGAACAGCAGGCCCGCCTTCTCCACCTGGCCAGCGGTGATCTCGTCGAGCCCGAGTACCACGTCCGGCAGCGTCCCGGGACGGGCCGACAGGAGTGCACTCGCGAGGTCCCCGGTCGGGTACTCCAGAACCACGGTGGAACCGGTCAGGTTCTCGAACCCCCCCACGATGGTGGCGAGCGTCCGGTTCGGGTGGAGCCCCGAGTCGAAGAAGCTCGGGTAGGTCCAGATCGTGAGCGTGGGGCCCGAGGGGGTCCTCAGGGACTCGTATTGGACGACCCCGTAGGCAGCGGCCACCAGGACCACCGTGAGAACGAGAACCGCCGCCACCCTCGACCGTTGTCCCCAGGACCGATGGGCGCGAGGGACTCGGGGGTCGATGCTCGCCGACGAACTCATCCTCCGCGTCCCGCGGAGGTCCCGGTCACCCGGGCCATGTTCGTCCCTTCGCCGGCATTACCCGGATCAGGTTCAAGGGGTCGGCAGTGCTCTCCTGCCCTCTCAGCTCCATGGTGTGGGGCTCCCCCGCAAGCGGGAGGAGGGTGGGGTCGTTTATGAAGATAGAGCCTCACGCCGCGGCCCACCCGCGCACCCGACGGGCCACAGGCACGCGGCTCGGTACGTCCCGGACGGCGTCGCCGTCCACGTCCAGTGGGGTCGTCATCGTCCCGGGTGGTGCCGGGTTGTCCGACGCCGGAGCGTCAGGGGAACGTACCACCGGTCCGGGGGGGGAGGGGGGAGACGCTGCCCCCGATCCTCCAGGACAGCGGGCCCGGCCTGGAAGCGGCCCACGACGGTCCCCGGGATCCCCGCCGCCTTCCACCGGGTCAACAGCTGCCGGACCCGGCCCGGGGGAAGGGCCACGAACAGGGCGCCCCCGCTGCTCACCGAAAGCGGGTCCAGACCATAGAGAGCGCAGACCTGGGCCGCATGGGGGTCGATGGGAAGGCGGGAGAGGTCCACGGAGAGCCCCACCCCCGAGGCGTCGACCATTTCCTGAAGGGCCCGGAGGACCCCTCCTTCGGCGGCATCGTGCATGGCCCGTACTCCGCTTCGCCCGAGCCCGAGAGAGGCTGCGAGAAGAGCCTCGGTCACGGTGCTGAGCTCGCGCCACCGGCCCCGGGCCGCTCTCGAGCCCCACCCCGCTCGACCGGGGTGGGGGCCGCGCGGCAAGAGATGGGCCAGCAGCACAGCGGCCTCTATCCCGGCGGCCTTGCTCATGACCAGGCTCAGTCCTGGGCGGATGAACGGGGTGGCCGCGAACGACCGCGCCGGGACCCTTGCGAAGAAGGTGGCCCCCCCCACGATGGGGAGGCGGGCGCCCGGATAGCGACCGGTATGCCCGCCTAGGATCGCGGCCCCCAGACGAAAGGCCTCCTCATGCCAGACCCGCATGAACGTGGCGAGCCGATGCTCCGGAAGGTCCAAGGGGAGGTTCAGGTCCACGAGGATGTGCGTGGGGGGATGACCGGAGGTGGTGATGTCGTTGGCCAGGATGTGGAAGGCGACCCAGCAGGCGCGCTCCCATCCGAGAGCGGGTTCCACATAGATGGGATCGGTGGTGAACAGCCCCACCGCTCCGGGTCCGAGCCGGACCGCACCCACGTCCACGCCCATGGCCGGGCCCAGGAGCACATCCCTCCGGCGGGCGCCGAGGTGGGAGGACACCACCCGGTCGAAGACCTCCGAGGTGATCTTCCCCGCCGCGGGAGGGACGGGGTAACGCTTCCTGCCGGTCGGGGCGCGGGGGGTCGGACTCATTCCGCCCCCGCGCGGGCACGACCGCGGAAGAGCCAGGGTCCCGGAAGATCCCGGTCCGCCCCGTCCCGCCCGGCCCGCTCCTCCTCGTCGAGAAGGGTCTTCCAATCTCCGCCGGCCCTGGCGAGCGCCTGCCGGGCCGCCTCCGGCGAGCCCCCGTACCGGGGGGCGACCGGGGTGGCCTCCACGAGCTCCCAGCCGAGGCGATCGATCCAGTGGTCCACCTCCTCCCGGGAGAAGCGGGGAAGGCCGGTGGCCTCCCTGGGAGCAAGGCCCCTGCGGGTTCCTGGGCGTGCCCACGGGGCCCGCCGCCCGGAGGACCGGTCCTGGGGGGGAGCCCCCAGGGTGGTCTCGAGCACCCAGACCCCCCCCGGGGCCAGGCTCTCCTTCCACTCCCGGAGCATCAGGCCGGCCCGGGGTCCGCCGAAGCCCAGGACATTGCCCAGCGCCACAATAGCGGCCAAGCTCCCGGGACGGACGGGAAGCCGGAGGGCATCCCCGAGCACCCAGTGGGGTCCTCCCGGGCTGGCGCCGGGGCGGAGGGAACGCCCTTCGCGGATCATGGCGGGGGAGAGGTCCAACAGGATCACGCGACGGCCCGTGGCGACCAACAGGTCGGAGAAGCGGCCGGGGCCCGGGCCCACCTCCAGGATCACCGGAGGGTGGGAGGGCAGCGCCCGGAGAGCCCGGGAGAGGAAGCGCCGCCGCAACGCGAGCCAGAGCGTCCGCTGGGGAGTCCCTTCGTACCGGGACCACTCCCGCCGGGCCCGGGCCGGGGGCAACCGCAGGAACCGTTCCCGCGGGCGGAGCCGGCCCCCCGAGGAGGAGAGCTTCCGGGAAGCGGGCGAGGCGGGATTCGAACCCGCGGCCGCCGGATTAGGAATCCGGTGCTCTATCCAAGCTAAGCCACTCGCCCGTTCTCCCATACCTAGACATTGGTCAGACCAATGATGCTGGGTTCCTGATTCACGGGAGAGCACCTGCCTTGCGGCATGAATCTCTCTTCTCCACAGGCGTTTAGGCTCTCCGCCGAACTGGCGGCGAGCATCCCAAGGTTGCGACTGGCATTCAGGTCCCGGTCCATGACGATCCCGCACGACGGGCACGAATAGGTTCGCTCCGACAGCGGCATCTCCTTGATGCCGCCGCACGAGGAACACCGTTTCGTGCTCGGGTAGAACGGGTCTGCCTTGACTAGACGCGACCCATACCACCGACACTTGTACTCCAACTGCCGGACGAACTCTCCGAAGGAAGCATCCGACAGCGAACGGGCGAGATGGTGGTTGCGGATCATGTTCGCCGGACGCAGATTCTCGGCTACGATGATGGGTTTGGTTCTCGCCAGCATCGTCGTGGCCTGGTGGAGCGCGTCCCTGCGCAGGTCCGCCGCCTTGGCATGGCACCGGGACAGTCGTCTCTTGGCCTTCTCTCGGTTCCGACTTCCTTTCTTCTTCCTCGATACCTCCCTCTGGAGATGCTGGAGCTTGCGTTGCCGTGCCATTAGCGCGCGGGGATTCGGGACGACCGTCCCGTCGCTCACCGTGGCGAGGGCGTTGATGCCCAGGTCTACTCCTACCGCCTCGCCCATCGGCGGTACGGGGGACCGCCGTTCCTCCTCCACCGAGAGGCTGACGTACCATCGG
This sequence comes from Thermoplasmata archaeon, assembly GCA_021806135.1. GTDB lineage: Archaea > Thermoplasmatota > Thermoplasmata > Lutacidiplasmatales > UBA184 > JAKATE01. The sequence continues at coordinate 744 of JAJZYB010000041.1, read as the reverse complement.
CCTGACCTCTCCGACACCGTGACCGACCGCAGATGGACCGCAGACGGAAGATAGTCGTGTTCCTTGAGTTTGACGCGCCCGATACGAGGGAGCGTGACATGCCCCTCCTCGACCTTCACGGCTCCCGTCAAACGGAACGAACTCCGCCCCGAGTGACGGGAGTGGAACCTCGGATACCTCGCCCGACCCTCGAAGAAGTTCTCGAACGCTCGGTCCAGGTCGCGCAGCGCCTCCTGCGGGGCGCACTTTGAGGACGCATACATCCACCCGAGGTCCTTCTTCTTGCGGGCATTGACCTCCCGGTGCAGGTCGATGGCTGTCGGCGTCTTGATGCGGGGAACGGGGAGTTGGTTCATCCACCACGCCTCTTCCTTCCGTTGGAGGCCGAAGTTGTAGGCATAGCGAGCGCAACCGGTGTGCTTACGGAATGCCGTGCGCTGGACGTTGGTGGGATCCAACTCCGTGCGGTAGGCCCGTTGGACATTCATGGTGCCTTCACCACCTTGCGGGCCTCGTACAGCAGGCGCTTGGTCTTGTGGCTTCGGAGCCCATAGAGCCGAGAGGAGAAGGAAGTGATGATGGCGATGAGGTCGTTCGCCAACTCGGACTCGGGAGTATCCTTCGCCTTCGGGTCAAGGACCTCCAGTGTCGTTCCGTAGGCGGCGAAGACCTGCCGCAAGAGGTCCACCCCGAACCGGGCGAGCCGGTCCTCGTAGGCGACCACGACGCGGGAGACCCGCCGCT
>JAJZYB010000040.1 GCA_021806135.1 Thermoplasmata archaeon | reverse complement strand
GCCACCCAGATCGGCAGCGGCCTGGTGGGGGTGCTCTACATCCTGGATGAACCTTCCATCGGGCTCCATCCCCGCGACCACGAGCGGCTCTTGACCACGCTGAAGTCCCTCCGGGACCTGGGGAACACCGTCATCGTGGTGGAGCATGACGAGGCCACCATGCGGGCCTCCGACTTCCTGGTGGACCTGGGTCCGGGCGCTGGGAGGAACGGGGGCCAGGTGCTCTTCGCGGGCCCCCCCGGCGACATCGGCAAGGCCCCGGGATCGCTCACCGGCGATTACCTCTCGGGTCGCCGGTCGATCCCGCTGCCGGAGCGCCGGGAGGCCGGTCGGGGAAGCACCCTGGAGCTCAAGGGGGCGCGGGAGAACAACCTGAAGAACCTCACGGTCCGGATCCCCTTGGGCACGCTCACCTGCGTGAGCGGCGTCTCCGGCAGCGGGAAGAGCACCCTGGTGCAGGAGATCCTCTACCCGGCGCTGCGCCGTCACCTGGGACTGGGGGGACCCCCTCCCGGCAAGCACGACCTCGTGCAGGGGGTGGAGGAGATCGACCGGGTGCTGCTCATCGACCAGTCTCCCATCGGACGGACGCCCCGATCGAACCCGGCGACCTACACCGGCCTGTTCACGCCCATCCGCGAGCTCTTCGCTAAGTTGCCGGAGGCCCAGGCGCGGGGGTTCGCACCCGGACGCTTCTCCTTCAACGTCCCGGGGGGACGCTGCGAGGCCTGCGAGGGGGACGGGATCCTCCGCTACGAGATGCACTTCCTGCCGGACGTCTACGTGGCCTGCGAGAGCTGCCACGGGAAGCGCTACAACGCGGAGACGCTCGCCGTCACGTTCCGGGGCAAGACAATCGCGGACGTGCTGGACCTCACCGTGGACGAGGCCGCGGAGTTCTTCCAGAACCACCGGAGGATCCATTCCCGGCTCCAGGTGCTCTCCGACGTGGGCCTCGGCTACGCGAAGCTGGGCCAGAGCGCCACCACGCTCTCCGGCGGCGAGGCGCAGCGCATCAAGATCGCCTTCGAGCTGAGCAAGACCCCCACCGGGCGGACCCTCTACCTGCTGGACGAGCCCACCACCGGCCTGCACTTCGAGGACGTCCGCCGGCTCCTGGAGGTGCTCTTCCGCCTCCGACAGGGCGGGAACACGGTGGTGGTGATCGAACACAACCTGGACGTGCTCAAGTGCGCGGACTGGCTCATCGACCTGGGCCCGGAGGGAGGGGACCGGGGCGGCCAGGTGGTCGCCACCGGGACCCCGGAGGACGTGGCCCGGGAGCCGACGAGCCACACGGGCCGGTTCTTAGCCCCGCTCCTGGGAGCGGGGAAGGCCCGGGGGGCCAGTTCCCGGGGCTCCCGCCCCCCCAGCACGCCACCCCCCCGGGTGGCGGCCTCGGCGTGAAGGACCCGGGAGCGTTCCCGGTCCGGGGTTGCCGGAGGACGTTCAGGTGAACTGCTCCCGGGTGAAGAGCGCGTAACCGGCCAACGTGGTCAGGGCAAAGTAGACGATCATGATGAGGATCGCCTCCGGTATGGTGGCGGTGTAGGTGGTGACCCCGAAGCCGCTGGAGATGTGGGACGGGTACGGGTTCGAGAAGATGTTCCCGATGACGGGGCTGGCGTAGGAGAGCAGGAACCAAGGCTCGATCTTCACCAGGTCCTCGACGAGCACCTGGGCGATGGAGAAGCCGAACAGGAAGAGAACGGCCACCACCAGGATGGCGTAGGCGCTGGTCTTGAACAGCGAACTGAACAGGAACGTGGTCCCCAGGAGGGCGCCCAGGTAGAGCAGGGCGAGGAGGAGGGAGGCCGCCAGCTGCCAGGGGAAGGCGTTCATGCCGAAGTAATAGATGCCGTTGAGCAGCAGGATCGCCAGGTAGAGCACCACCGCGGTGACCGAGGCCAGGTAGGCGGCCAAGAACTTCCCCTGGTAGATGGTGCCCCGCTTGAGGGGGAGCCCCATGAGGAAGTAGCCGGTCTTGTTCTGGAACTCGCCGGCAATGGCATCCCCGCCGTAGATGATCCCGGCGAAGACGATGAGGACCCCGACCCCGCCCCCCCACAAGGACCCGTAGAACGCCGCGGGGCTCGAGACGAGGCCTCCCCGGAAGTGGGCGACCACCAACGTCACGATGGCCGCGATGGCCAGCGTCAGGGCGATCATCAACAGGAAGCGCCGGGACCGCAGGTAGTCCCGGAGCTGGAAACGCATCAGCCGGAAGGCCTGATGCTCGTCGGAAGGCAGGCCCCCCAGGGCGGTCGGCGCAGGGACTCCCGGCGCGGCCAACGGTCCTCAGTCCCCCCGCGCGATCTGCTGCATGTAGACGTCCTCGAGCGCCCCGGTGGATTCCTTGAAGCTGACGAGCCCGAGCCGCAGCGCGACCAGTGCCTCGAGGACCTGCGCCTGCTCCAGAGCCCCCGGGGGGACCCCCAGCCGGACCCGTTTGGGGTCCAGGAGCTCCACCGCCTTCACCCCGGGGAGGTGGGCGATGGTCCCGGTGACCTGAGCCGGGTCCAGCGGCCGCACGAAGACCGCGTCCACTTGGGCGTTACCCGTGCTGAACCGGGCGGTGACGTTCGCCAGGGTGTCGTAGAAGAGCAGCTTCCCCCGGTCGATGAGGGCCACCTCATCGCAGACGTCGGTGACCTCGCTGAGGATGTGGCTGCTCATGAAGATGAGACGGCCGTGCTTGCGCTGTTCCCGCACGATGGCCCGGACCTCAGCCATTCCCCGGGGATCCAGGCCGGTGGAGGGCTCGTCCAGGATGAGCACCTCCGGATCGTGCACCAAGGCGGCGGCGATCTGGATGCGCTGCTTCATGCCTTTGGAGAAACGACCCACCTTCTGATGGGCCCAATCGAGCATCTTCACCTCGTCCAGAACGCTTCGGATCCGGCGGGGTTGCTCGCCCCGGGGGACCCCCCGGATCTCGGCCACCATCTCCAGGGCCTCCGTGGGGCTCAGGGAGGGGTAGATCTCGGGGGACTCGATCAGCACTCCCGCATGGGAGAGTGCATGCTTCCGGTCCTTGCGCACCGAGATGCCGTTGATGAAGGCCTCCCCCCGGCTGGGGAAGATCATGTCCGCGAACATCTTCAGCGTGGTGGTCTTGCCGGCGCCGTTCGGGCCGAGGAAACCCACGCACTTGGCCCCCTCGACCTTGAGGTCCAGGCCCTGGACGGCCACGAACGAGCCGAAGCTCTTCCCCAGGCCCACCGAAGTGAGCGAAGGCGTGTTCATCGGTTCTCCGGCCGAGGTCCCCGGGGGCCTGCCCCTGGAATGCTGCGGCCCCGGGGGCAGAACGCCGGCATTTCGTACGGCGAGACGAAATCTTCTACGGATATAAGCCTCTGAACCCTGCTGAGCGATAGCGTGCGCCAATCCCACGGGTGCCGTATGCCTCGAACGCCCAGCAGGGCAAGGGGTATTCGGACGCGGCCCCTTGGCGCCCCGTGACCGTCGCGAACCCATCCTCCGGTACGGAACCCGCTGCCTCGGAGCTCCCGGCCGGCCCGCTGGGACCGGGGGTCTACATCTTCCGAGGGCCGGAAGGAGAGGCCCTTTACGTGGGGAAGGCCCGGAGCCTCCGTCACCGGGTGCTCGATCATCTCCGGCTCCAGACCGACCGCGACGGGTACATCACCACCCGTTCCCGCCAGCTGGAATTCCTTCCCACCCGGAACGAGCGGGAGGCCCTGCTCCTGGAGGCCACGTTGATCCGCCGGCTCCGGCCCCGCTACAACGTCCTGCTCAAGGATGACAAGAGCTTCCCGTACCTCTCCCTCACCGCCGGCGACCGTTTCCCGAGGATCACGTTCTTACGGCGCCCCCCGCGACGGACGGGAACCGTTCTCTTCGGCCCCTACCGCAGCGCCTTGGAGGCCCGGCAGCTCGCCCGGGTGCTCTCCGAGAGCTTCCAGCTCCGGCGCTGCCGCGCCCTGCCCCGCCGGGCCTGCCTCTACTACCACCTGAAGACCTGCTCCGCCCCCTGCATCGGGGCGATCTCTGCCGAAGACTACGAGGAAAGGGTACGGAGGGCCCGGGAAGTCCTGGAGGGGAAGCCCACCGAAGCACTCGCGGACCTCCACCGGATGATGAAGGGGGCCTCGGCCCACCAGGATTACGAGCGCGCCGCGGTCCTGCGAGACGCTTTGGGCGCCCTTAGGGACCTGGAGGAGCGCCAGCGGGTGGTGGACCTGGGGACGGAACGGGTGGATGCCCTCGCCTTGGCCCTCCCCACGCGCCCTGGAGTCCTCCGGGCGGCGGTGGGGGTGATCAAGGTCCGGGAAGGGAACGTGGTGGGGGGGGAACCATACCTGCTCTCCCTCCCGGCCGAGGACCCTCCCGCCCCGGGGGAGCTCCTCTCCACCTTCCTGCTCCAGTACTACGGGGAGGCCCGTGACCTCCCCCAGCGGGTCTATCTCCCCGGAGACCTCTCCGGGGTGGAGGGGGCCCGGGAAACGCTCTCGGATATCCGCGGGCTTCGCGTCGACGTCGCCCAGGCGGGTCGGCGCCGCTCGCTCGTGGAACTCGCCGAACGGATGGCCCGGGCGCACCTGGATGCCCGCTCGGGCCCGCCGACCCCCGGGCCGGTCCTCCTGGCCCTGAGGAACCGGCTTGAACTGCCCCGGCTCCCCCACCGGATCGAAGGCGTGGACATCTCGCTATTCCAAGGCTCTCATGCGGTGGGCTCACTGGTGGTCTTCGTGGACGCCGCTCCCGCCAAAGAGGAGTACCGACGCTTCCGGATCAAGACCGTGGAGGGGACGGACGACTTCGCGATGGTGCACGAAGTGGTCTCCCGTCGGTTCCGGCGACGCCTCCAAGAGGGGCGATCGCTGCCCGACCTGCTCCTCATCGACGGAGGCGCCGGGCAGGTGGCCTCCGCCCTCCGCGCGCTGGAGGAGCTGGGGATCGGGGACCTTCCGCTGGTGGGTCTCGCCAAACAGCGGGAGGAGCTGTACCGGCCCCGGCTACGCGAGCCCCTGCGACCGGACCGCAACGCACCGGACCTCCTGCTGCTCCGTCACGTCCGCGACGAGGCGCATCGCTTCGCCGTGGGCTACCACCGGACCCGGCGCCGGATGGCGCTGCGCTCGGAGGAGGACGCCGGCCCGGTCCCCTTGGGCGAAGGCCCTTAACCCGCGCGGGGATGGGGAGGGCCGTGCAGGTCCGGTCGTGGCCAGGGACGATGGAGTGGTACGCCCTCCGGCTCGATCCGGGGGAGTCCCTGTTCGAGACCCTGGAGACCTTCGCCGCGGATCGGGGCCTGGCCAGTGGGTTCGTGGCGGGCGGGCTGGGGTCCCTGCGGGGGAGCACCCTGGGGTTCTTCAACGGGGAGCGCTACCTTAAGCGGACCTTCCCGGAAGCGCTCGAACTGGTCTCGTTGACCGGCAGCCTGGCCCGGGTGGACGGGAAGCCGCACTTCCACCTGCACGCCACCCTCGGGGACGAGCAGCACGCCGCCCGCGCCGGTCATCTCCACGGGGCCACGGTGGCGATCCTGGCGGAGATCCTCTTCCTCGCCGGTACGGGAATGGCGTTCGGACGGAACCCCCAGGGCCCGCAATTGCGAGTCCTGGACCTCTGGCCCCCCGGAGAGGGTCCGGACCCGGGTCACGGGGGATCGGAGAGCCGGGAGGTTCCCTCCCGGGCCGCGCGGGCCCGCAACCGGGGCGACACGTAAAGACCGGCGACCCACCCCACGGGGGATCGCCTCGCCCAGGCCGCCCAGACAGGGTCCTCGTCGTACAGGTTCCGGACCCGACCGGCCAGCCGCACCCAGACCGGGTCCGGGGGGGCGGTCGCCGTCCCCCGGGACCGCAGCGGCAGTCCCTCCGCCAGATCCACCAATACCTCCCCCGGCCGGCCTCCGAAACGGCGGGAGAGATCATCCTCCCAGGCCCGTCGGAGCCGGGGGTGGGACGCCAGATCCCGCAGCCGGGCCCGTACTGCCGGGGACACCTCCGCCCCGAGAACGGCCGCCCGTTTGTACAGCTGGCGGACCACCAGCCGACGGGCCAGCTCCCCCGAAGGGTCCGGTGCACCCTGCAGCCGGGCCAGGAGCTCCCCGTCGGTCAACTGCCACCACCCCTCGCGCTGGGGCCCGGACCATCGCTCCACCGCTCCCTGGAGCATGAGCTCGGCGATGCGCACGGTCTTGTTGTAATAGACCGAGGAGTACATCAGCGACCGGGCGAGCAGGAACCCCTCCACCGCGGGTAGGCCCTTTTCGGCGAAGACCAGGTGACCGCGTTCGCGGTCCACGGTCTCCAGAAGGCGGTGATGGTCGATGACCCCGTGAGCCACCCCGGTGTAGTGGGCATCCCGTTTGAGATAGTCCAATCGGTCCGCGTCGATGGCGCCGTGGAGCATCTCCGAGACGTAGGGACGCCCCGGCAATCCCCGGGGGGAGAGCAGCCGGGCGATGGCCCGGGGGGCCTGCCCGTGACGCTCCAGCAACGTGGGGAGCGGTTCCGGCCTGTACCCCCGGATGCCCCCTCCCGGGGGAAGGCCCATGGGGGCCTCCCCCCCCAGGATCAGCGAACGTGTCTGGTCCTCGTGCCCCCCTCCCGTTTCCTCCCGGAGGACCGGCTCGAGCGTGTGCGAGAAGGGGGTGTGCCCCAGGTCATGGAGGAGCCCGGCCACCGACAGTTGCTCGACCTCCTCCTCCGGGAGATGCAGGACCTCGGCCATGGCCCGGCAGAGGAAGAGGACCCCCAGCGAGTGTTCCAACCGGGTGTGGTTGGCCCCTGGGAAGACCAGGTGCGCGAGGCCGGTCTGGCGGATCCCCCAGAGCCGCTGGACCTGGGGGTGGCCGACCAGGTCGAGGTGGATCCCGGACAGGCTGATCCCCCCGTGCACGGTGTCGTAAATGTACTTCCGAGCTCCACCGGGCATGGGACCGTGCCCCCAGGCGGGGCACGCATATAGGGCCGGGGGCACCCCCCCGCGGGCCCCTCGAGCGGGAAGAGGATTATACCCGGCGGCCCCTAAAGGGAAGGCCATGCCTCCAGAGCCCCCGTCCCCCGGTGCGCCAGAGAGGCTCCGGGGCCTGCTGGACGCAGCGGATCAGGCGTGGAACCGCCAGGAGGTGGACCAGCAAGGGCGGCTCTTGAAGGAGGCGCTCGCCTTCACGCGCGAGAACCTCGCGGCGCTCACTGCCCGGAACGGGTCCGAGGTGGCCGAGCTGATGGACCGAGCGGCCCTGGGGCTCTACCGGCTCTCCCTGAACGACGTCGCGCTGGAGGCGGTCGATCTGGCCCTCACGCTGAACCCGAACCTCCCCTCCGCCTTGCAGCACAAGGGGATCATCCTGCTCGCCATGAACCAGAACCTGGACCAAGTCCTGCCCCTACTGGACCGGGCCCTAAGCCTGAACCCCCAGGACAAGAACCTCTGGGCGGGGAAGGGAGATGCGCTCAAGCTCTTGGGGCGACCCGAGGAGGCGGTCCAGGCTTACCTGCACGCCCAGCAGTTGGACGCCACCTCCACCCAGTTCGTCGACCGGGCGCTGAAGCTCGTCCCCGGGCATCCGGAGGCGCTCCGGATGAAGCTCGCCCACGCCATGGGCCTCGGGGGCGTCAAACAGGCCACGGAGGTCTGCGATCAGCTGCTGCAGAGCAACCCCGGGGATGCTGAGCTGCACTTCACCCGGGCGAGCCTTCTCGCGAGCGCGGGCCGGTTCGACGAGGCCCTCCCGGCGGTGGACCGGGCACTGGAGATCAACGGCTCCGAACCGCGCTTCCGCTTCCTGCGGGCCAGGCTTCTCCTGGCCGTGGGGCGCTACGAGGAGGCGTTCGCCCTCTATCAGAAGCTCCTGGAAGAGAAGGCCCCCGCGGACCCCACGGTGCTGGGGGACCTCGCCCAGACGCTGGAGACGCAGAAGCTCGAACCCACGCTGGCCCTGGAGGCCCGCCGCCGGCTCGGGGAAGTGGACCCGGGGAACGTGGCGAACCTCCAACGGCTCCTCTGGCTGGCCCGGGAACAGGGTCGCAAGGAGGTGGCCCAGGAGGCCTGCCGAGCGTGGCTCAAAGCCTCTCCCCACGCCCTGGAACCGGACCGGACCCTGGCCGAGCTTCTGACGTCCAGCGGCCAGGTGGAGGAGGCGCTCCAGGTCTATCAGGACCTGGGGGAGGCGCATCCCCAGGAGGCCGGGGAGCTGAGGAAGGGGCTCGACCTGGCCCGGGCCCACCAGCGGGCCGCCTTCCAGGTGACCTTCGCCCGGGCCCTGCTCCGGCTCCGCCCGAACGACCCTGAGGTCACCGTCCAGTACGCCCAAGGGCTCGTCGGGATCGGGCAACGGGAGGCCGCTCTGCAGGTGTACGACCAGCTGCTTGCCGCTCAGCCCAACCACGTCCCCTTCCTGCTGGAGAAGAAGCGGATCCTCCAGGCCCTCGGGCGGGTGGACCAGATCCCCCCCCTTTTGGACCGCCTCTTTGAGATCGATCCGGGCCGGCAGGACGTCGCCCTGGAACGGGGGAACCTCTACCTTTCGCGCTGCTATCGGCTGCCACCGGGAGACCCCGGGGTGAAGCCCCTGGCGCAGGAGGCGCTGCGGAGCTACGAGCGCTCGGTGGTCTCCCCCGAACTGCGTTCCTCCAGCCTCCTGGGCCAGGCGCGGGCCAGCCGCCTGCTCGGAGACCTTCCCCGGGCGACCCAAGGCTTCCGGGACTTCCTTGCCGAGCCCGCCAACGCCCAACGCGGGGACGTCTTCAAGGAGTACGGACATGTCCTGAGGGAAGCGCACCGGGACTCCGAGGCCCACATGGCCTACGAACGGGCGGTGGCGTTGGGTCGGGAGGATTCGGATCTCCTCTTCGGGTTGGTGGAGGTCTTGAGTTCGCTCAACGAGGATGCCCGCGCGCTCCACTACGTGGACGTGCTGCTCAAGCGGGAGCCGGCCAACACGAATTACCTGAGACGTCGCGGACGGCTGCTCATGCGGACGGGGCAGAAGGCGCAGGGGCTCGAGCTGCTGCGTTCATCGGTCTCCCCCCAGGAGACCGACCCCCGGGTCTTCTTCGAGGTGGGGGCCGCGCTCAAGGAGCAGGGCGACTATCCGGAGGCGCTCGAGTACCTGCGAAAGGGGCTCGCCCGGAGCCCGCAGGACCCGTACGGCCAACGAGCGCTCGCCGAGACCCTTCTTCTGGCCGGGCGCTATCCGGAGGCGGCGGCCACGGTGGACTCGCTGCTCCGCCAGGACACCCACGACCCCGCGGCCTGGAAGCTCAGGGCCGACGCCTACCGCGCCCTCCGGCGGGAGACCGAGGTGGTCTATTCCCTGAAGGCGCTCCTCCTGCTCGACCCCGGGAACGTTCCCGTGGCCCAGGAGAAGTACCGGCTGCACCGGGAGCGGGGCGAGAAGACCGAGGCCCTGGAGACCCTCCGGCTCCTGGTGGACCACGTCCCGGACGGCGAGCCCCGGGCGGCCCTCGCCATGGCCGAGGGAGACCTCCTCGGAGAGTTGGGACGACCCTCGGAGGCGGTGACCGCCTACGATCGGGCCCTCACCCTGTCCGAACGATTGCGCCCGGAGGTCAGCTTCCACAAGGCACGGACCCTGGTGGAGAGCGGGAACGCCAAGGAGGCGCTGGACGCGCTGGACGCGAGCGGGGGGACCACGGCCACGTCGGACGGGGCCCGGTCGTTCGCGAGGGACCTGCTGCGCTGTCGCGCCCTCCTTGCGCTCGATCGGGCGACGGAAGCCCTCCCGCTGCTCGAGAAGCTCGCGGCGGACCATTCCGACGACCCCGAGCCTGGTGGGTTGTACCTGCGCGCCCTGGTGGAGTCCGGCGAAGCTGCCAAGGCCTCATCGTACTTCGAGTCCAACCAAAACCTCCTCGCCTCCCTCCCGGAAGCTTTCCTGGCCGCCGCCGGGGCCGCGGCCGGGCAGGAGGACCTGCCCCGGGCGGCCACCCTCCTCCAGCAGGGAGTGGACCGCCATCCCCAGGTCGTGGCCCTATGGGTCCGCCGGGCGGAGGTCGCCCAACGGGCGGGCCAGGACCCCCTCGCGGCCGAAGCGTTCGGAAAGGCCCTCCTTCTCGCCCCCCAGGACCCCCAGCGTTACGCCGATCTGGGCTCCGTGCAGGAGAAGCTTGGGCGGTTCCAGGAAGCTCTGTCGACCTATGACCAGGGACTCGGACTCGCCTCGCGGGACAAAGTACTGCTCGCCCGGAGGGGGAGCGTGCTCCTCGAGCTCCAACGGGCCCCCGAGGCGCTCGCCTCCTTCGAGGAAGCGCTCCGGCTGGACCCGGAGCTCGAGGCCGCCGTGGAGGGGAAGAAGCTCGCCGAGGAGAGGGTCCGCGATGCCGAGGTGGAGAGGTTCGGGAAGGAGGCCCTGCTCTTGGAGGCCAAACTGGGCCGGCCGGTGGCGAAGAACGACCTGTTCCTCACCCTCAAGGTACCCTTCGACCTGTTGGAGCCGGTGACCCGGGCCCTTTCCCGGACCCCCGAGCTCGACATCCGGGACCTCCGGCCGGAGGAGTTCCAGCGGTTGGAGGCTGAGGCGACCCAAGTGATCGTGGCCAGGCTCCAACGCAACCCGGCCGCCGGAGGGGCCGAGGGCCTCTCCCTTTCCGAGGTGGCTTCGCTGATGCCCCCGGAACGGACCCTGGGAGAGGTCCAGAAGCTCTTCTCGTATCTCGAGTCGGTCCTGGCGCTGGACATGCGCCCGGACAACGTGACCATGACCCCCGAGGTGGAGGCGCTGGCCCGTCGGGCCCTCTCGCTCCCACCGGGGGAGCGCGGACTCTACCAATTGGTCCGCACGTTCGGCGTGGGACCCTACAAGGCCCGGCTGATCAAGGTGGTGGAGGAAGTGGGAGGGGCTTCGCACGCTCCGTCCGGCATCCTGCGGGCCCCCTCGACCCCGGAAGCTGCCGGCCCGGGCCGGACCCTCCTCCCGGCGCCTCCCTCGCCCCCGCCTCCGTCGGTCCCGGCCTCGGGGAGCGCTCCTGCGTCCCTCTTCCCCCCGCCCGGACCTTCTCCGGCACCCGGGGGGGCCCCGTGGGACCTGGCCCCGGCGCCCCCGGGCTCCCGTTGTGAGGGCTGTGGGGGGTTGGCACAATGGAAACACCGCTGCGGGGCGCTCATCTGCTCCTCGTGTGTGACCCAATTCCAGCGCTGCCCGCGCTGCTCGTTGCCCGTGAGCCTGGAACCGGCCCGGCCGGCTCCGGCCACCGGGGGCGAGGGACCCTCCGCCCCCGCTCCACCGCCCTTGACCCCTGCTCCCGAAGAAGGGAAGAAGCGCCGCCGCGGCTTCTTTGGACGACGGGGGGCCGCCGAGCCTGACGAACCGCGGCTCTGAGCGCCGGGGCATCCCGGGTCAAAGGCCGTCAAGGCTATACCCCCCTCCGGGCATCCCGTGAGCCCATGGGAACGAATACGCCACGACCCTCCGTGGGCAGCAGCGTTGCCCTTGCCGTGATCTCCGGCATCATCGTGGTGGTCCTCGGTTCGCTGCTCTACTTCGAACAACCGGCCTACGGCCATTTCTATGGCCTGCTGGACCTGGGCATCCTTTCTCTCGTGGTGGGGGTCTTGCTCTATCTCTTCCAGAGCTTCACCCATTACACCGCGGAGCTCCGGGCTGCGTCCACGGCGGCCTTCTGGTTTGGCGTGGCGGTTCTGCTGGCCGCCGACCTTCTGACCCCGGACAGCGCCTTCGGGGGATCGCCCAGCGCGCTGACCTTCGGGCTCTATCGCTCCACCTTCCTGATCTTGATCCTGTTCCTGGCCCTGCTGGGGATACTCATCCTCCAGTTCCGTCAGCGAGGGGCGATGTACGCGCAGCGCCGCACCGATGAGCGGGCCGCCTGGAGGCAGGCCTCGGGCATCCCCTCCCCGCCCCCGAACCCGGCGGCGCCCACCCTCCCCCCTCCCCCGGCCCAAGAGCCGGCGAACGTGTCAGGGGGACACTGAACATGGCGGGAGCGGCCCCAGGGACCCCCTGCCCGAAGTGTGGGGCACCCTTGACCCCCGGGGCAAAGTTCTGCCCGGCCTGCGGCGCCCCGGTCTCGCCACCGGCCGCGGGGATGGCCCCGCCGGCGGCCCACCCGGTGACCGGGGCTCTGGCAGCCCCTTCCGCCCCGGGCGGAGTGGACATCCGGGAGCGGGTGGACCAGGACCGGGGAGCGCTCAAGCGCCTGCAGCTGCTCGTCCCGGGGTTCCGGGCCTACCGTCAGGCGGAGGACGTTCGGGCCGCCGATGCCATGCTCCGCCTGCAGGTGGCGGACCTGCTGGTCCGGGCCATGCAGCAGGTCGACGCGCTCCGCTCGGAGATGACGAGGGATGGGGTGTTGGACGGTCTGACCACCCTGGGGGGCCTCCGTTCCGAGCTCCAGCGACTGGAGGGAGAGGTCCGCCACGCGGAGCAAGGGTACACGGGGATCTCCCCCGCGCTGCGCATCACTCCCGAGATGCTCGACCGCCTGTACGAACGGGACTACCGCTTCATCGCATCGGGCCAGGGCGTCTTGGACGCGCTCCCCGCGGTCCAGGCCGCCGTGGGGAGCCGCAATGGCCAGAGCATCAACGCGGCGGTGGACGGGCTCCGTGCCCAATTGAAGGACTTGGAGAATGTCTTCGCCCAGCGGATCCAGGGCGTGGAGGGGATCCTCCACTGAGGACCTCCAAGGGGTTTAACTGCTAATGGGGAAAGGTTCATTTCGGTGGTCTTCTCTGTCTCCTTGCCGGCGTCCCACCATGCGCACGATCCTCCTGTCCCATCCATCATCCGCCCCTCTGGACCGG
>JAJZYB010000039.1 GCA_021806135.1 Thermoplasmata archaeon | reverse complement strand
ACGCGCCGTCCAGCAATCAGGAGGTGAGGAGACAAGGAACCGCCCTCGGGGTGGCGTACTATTCACGACGAGAATTGGCCCAGAATTCTACGACGTTGTACACCCTCGACCGGACACCATGGCCTCCACCCCGAAAATCCCGTCTCCAAGGAGATCTATGACCGAATGACGGCTCGAGGGAGGGCCAAGAGAGTGGGAATCGCGGCCCCCTCGCGCACCATCCCCATCCGGGCCTGGGTCGTGAAGCGAGATGGCGTTCCGCACCGACCCGTTTCGAGAGGGTCTTCGAAAATTCCTGGGAGAAGTCCCAGAGGCGCCTGCATGCGATGGCCGACCGGTGGAGAGTCGGTGTCACCTCGAGATAGCACCCATCGTCCCGGACAGCGAGCGACCGGGCCTGTCCGACCCAAGGGGGGCGGGGCACGACACCATCCGGATGCGGCCCGCTCAAGACGACCGCTGTGGGGAAGAGCTGGATACGTGTCCGTACGTATACTTGAGTTGAGTCGGCCGTCTTGGCCAGCGCGTATAAATACGCATCACACCAGTCTATATAGCCGGAGCCATCCGGAATGCATCGACCCCTCCGCCTCCGACTTTCCTTCGCCCTTCCCTTCGCTCTCACCCTCGTCGCCCTCCTGCTCGCAGGCCAGTTCGTAGCCGGAGGAAGCGGCGCGGTCGGCCCCGCCCTCCCCGGGGCCGGATCCATCTCTCCCGACATTCTCTCCCAGAAACCCCTTTCCACGCCAACCCTCGAGCTCGGCGGAGGGTTGGGAAACCTGACCCCAGAGTTTTGGGCGGCGAACTACAACTTCCAGTCCGGCGGCTTCAACAACCACACGGTGGCCGCGCTCCTCAACCAGACCCCCATCACCTGGCTCCGGTTCCCCTTGATCGACACCTCCTACGCCTCGGCCTCCAGCTGGAAGGACGTCCTTGCCTTCTGCCAGTGGATCCACTGCCATTCCATCGCCACCGTCGGAGGACCCAACACGACCGCCCAGCAGGGGGCGAACGAGGTGTTTCGGGCCGAGAGCTTGGGTCTGCACCCCGACTACTGGGTCTTCGGCAACGAACCCAACATCTGGCCTGGAGAGACGGCCACCGGGTACGCCAACCTCGTCCTGAATTGGACCCGGATCGTCCGACAGAGCGATCCCACGGCCCGGTTCATCGGGGTCGAGATCAACGGCAACCCCCGGGTGGGAAGCGGCTACATCTACAACGTCACCAAGATCGATGGACCATTCATTCAGGGACTCGCCATCCAGGATTACCCCCAGAACGGAGGCACCACCCTCACGGCCTTCCTGGGTTCCCTCACGGTCCAGTCGTCCGTTCAGAACGCCATGAAGAATGCCCGGGCGCTCATGACGAAAGCTTGCCCCACGTGTAGCATCCCCCTGCTGGTGAACGAGGTCAATGGAGGCAGCGGTTACAATACCAATTACATCCCGTTCCGGGAAGGTTTCGCCGACGCCACTTTCCTCGTGGCTTCGATGGTCCAGGGCCTTCGTCTGGGCCTCCAGCAGTTTGCCCCATGGACCCTGACGGCGGCCTCGAACAGCCCCGCCAGCGGCGCAAACTCCTGCGACTTCGGCATGATCCAGCTCCTCCCAGGGTGCGACGGAACGTATCTCCAGCCTACCTACCGCGTGTTCCAGAACCTGCTCAGCCTGCTCCCGTACGGCTCCCTCACCAACGTTACCTTGCCCGGCGTGTCGGATTTCTATGGCGTTCAGGTCATCAACGGGACCCATCGTGCACTGCTCCTCGTGAACGCCAATGCCTCGGTGACCGAGAACTTCACCTTGGGCAACGGCTTCCCGTCCCAAGGGTCCCTCCGGACCTCCCTCATGGACCTCTCCCATCCGTCGTTCCCCCTGGTGAATTCGTCCGCGCTCCCGGGAGTAGCGGGCCCGGTCTTCACGCTCCCTCCCGCCGGGGTGATGGTGATCCAGTTCTCCCCCCCACCCAAGCTCACCCTCACCGCCATCCCTTCGAGTGTATCTCTGGGTGGAACCACTACTCTTCAGGCCCAGATTGACGGCAGCCCAGCCGGATTGAGTTATTCCTTTCCCAAGCTGCCCCCGGGTTGCTCCACCGTCAACGCGTCCCAGTTGAACTGCACACCAACCGAAGTCGGGACCTTTCCCGCCCGGGTGACGGCAGACCAGGGAGGAGCAGCCATCGCCACGGCGGAAACCAACGTCACCATCGTCGGGCTGCCGTCGCCTCCCCCCCCATCCTTGTATGCAGTGACCTTCGTCGCCTCCGGTTTGCCGGCAGGGACGGTTTGGGCGGTCGACTTCAACGGTAGCCCCGTCCGATCCTCCGAGCCTACCATCTCCATCGCCGCCGCCAACGGAACGTTCGTCTACTCCCTCGCCTTCGTCCCCGGTTACGTACCCGCCCCCGCGGAGGGATTCGTTGCCGTAAAGGGTGCCCCCATAACGCTCTCCATCCAGTGGAGGCCGTTCACCATGCCCATCTCCTTCGTCGAGGCGGGCCTACCGGCCGGGACCCCCTGGAGCTTGCGCGTAGATGGGACCAACCTGACCACCACCAACATGTCCCAGGAACTAACGCTGGTCAACGGGAGCTATTCGTTCACCGTCGCACCGGTTTCCCCCTTCGTCCCTGTGCCGTCCTCAGGCGTGCTCAACGTGACTGGAGTTCCCCAACTCGTGGCGCTCGAGTTCTCATCCGAGACCGTAGGTTCCACCTCGGGATTGGGCAACTCCTCCCGGGGGAGCTTTGCCATGACGTTCCAGGCCGTGGGGCTCCCTCCAACCAGCTCCTGGACGCTCACGTTGGACGGGGTGGGCTATCCTCTGGATGCGGCAGAGGTCACCACAGACCTGAGCCTTGGAACGCACACCTTCCGGGTGGAGGCGAACGGGTATACGGCCTCTCCCGCATCCGGCATCGTAGGACCACAGGAACCTTCCTCCCTTCAGGTAATCACCTTCTCTGCGGTATCGCCCTCCGCTCCACTCGCATCCCCAGGCCCTTCCGCAGACGTTACCATCCTTCTTGCCTCGCCCCTTGTTTGGGGAACCCTCTTTGTTGTCGGCGCCTCCGTTTGGTGGCTCCGCGCTGCCCGCCGCCGCTCCCGACGTCGCCGTTGACGGCCGAGGAAGGAGAACGCGGGGAAAGACTTCCCCCCCACCGGGCCCCCCGGGGAGAGGACTCGAACGACCCCTGAAGACCCGCTTTCCACCACCGCCGCCCACCCTCGAGGTCTGGACGGTGTTGAGAGCTATGTCCGGTCGGACCTGCACCCTCCCTGCACTGGCGGTGCTCTCGATGGGCCAGCAGAGGGACTGTCTTCCATGCCCCCTCCCTCCGTTGGAACCCCCGCCTCCGTAGCTTGTCCACTCTCGCTGGGGGACCTTCGACGTTCTCCCGCTCCCCGCTCTCTGCCACGCAACCGTCGGTGGCGAATCGATCTCGAGTCCCTCTACACCGGGAGCCGCAGGCCCCCGGAGCCTGAGAGGAACCCCTGGTGCCGGGAGGGGTCTTCTGGGGGATCCAGGACCCTCCGTCGCCCGAGAGAATCCCTGACCCACCCGGCGTCCGCGGATGACGAACCGGAACACAAGACCCTGCGGCGCTGACTCACTTTCTCGACGGTACCGCGGCAGCGTTAATACCGGGGTACGCTTATCTTCTTTCGGCCCCACCGGATGGTACTCCCCAGCGGAGAAGGAGCGCGATGATGGCCGAAGGGCTGCACCACACCACACTAGGCTCGCCCACACGAGCCGTGACCGGCACCCGAGGGCCATGATTCCGCTCCCCCACGGCGGACGCCTCGTCGACCGGATGGTCTCCCCGTCGGAACGTGCTAGGCGTGAGGCCGAGCGCGGAGAACTCCCGACCCTCCAGCCCTTCGTGGACCAAGTCTACGATGCAGAGAAGATCGGTCTCGGAGCGTACAGCCCATTGGAAGGGTTTCAGGACCGTGCTACAGTCGAATCCGTGGTGCGGTCGGGTCGGCTGCCCAGTGGTCTCCCCTGGACCATCCCCATCCTGTTCGCTCCCCAGGGGGCCGAGAATACCCGGGTGGTCGCCGCGTTGAAGCCGGGGGACGAGGTCGGGATCCTCGATCAGCATGGACAACTGTTCGCCCTCCTCCATCTGGAGGAAAAATTCGCCTACGACAAGAAGGAGGTCGCTCAAGGGGTCTATGGCAGTGTCGACGCGGCCCATCCCAACGTGGCCGACCTGTATGCGGGTGGGGAAACCGCCCTCGCTGGCCGGATCGACCTCCTCCGTAGGTTGGACCTTCCCACCGGATCGCTCGAATGGACCCCCGCCGAGACCCGGGCCGAGTTCGCCCGACGGGGCTGGAAGAACGTGGTCGCCTACCAGACCCGTAACGTTCCCCATACGGCCCACGAATACTTGCAGCGTTGCTCGCTGGAGCGAGAGGAGGTCGATGGTCTGTTCGTCCACCCCGTACTGGGTCGGCTCAAGAAGGGGGATTACCGTCCCGAGGTCACCCTCGCGGCCTATCAGGCCCTGCTGGCGAACTATTACCCCGCCGATCGGGTGGCCCTTGCCTCCCTCAGCATTGCCATGCGCTACGCGGGACCAAAAGCCGCCCTCTTCCTCGCCATCATCCGCAAGAACTTCGGTTGCGGGCTGTACATCGTTGGCCGGGACCAAGCGGGGGTGGGGAAGTACTATGACCCCTACGCCTGCCACCGGATCTTCGACACCCATCCGATCGATATCGTTCCTCTGCGCTACCAGGAGACATTTTACTGCCGGAAGTGCGGATGGATGGCGACCCCCAGGACCTGTGCGCACTCGAAAGACGAACATCTCGACACCAGCCAGACGAAGATCCGAGAGGCCCTCTCCAAGGGCCAGCCTCTCCCGAAGGAGATCATCCGCCCGGAGGTCGCCGAGGTCCTCGCCCGTGGCGATGTCTTGCTGACCGAGTGAGCCCTGACCCCTCAGGAGTGATTAGACGAACCATGCAGCCCAGGACCGTGAGCTTTCCTGAACCTCCAGCACGGGGCCCCACTGCCAACCCTGTGCCGACCGATCTTCCCGGAATCCAGAAGGAGCGGCCCTGTCCATGAGCGGTTCGTCCCCGCGGATACTGGTCCTCGGCCTGGACTCGGTCCCCCCGTCTCTCCTCTTCGACCGGTTCCTCCCTCGCATGCCGAACGTCCGTAAACTCCTCGCGAGGTCGGCCTACGGCACGCTGAGGAGCACCGACCCTCCGATCACGGTCCCCGCGTGGGCCGTCCTCTTCTCCGGGATGGATCCCGGTTCGCTCGGGATCTACGGCTTCCGCCACCGACGGCCGGGCACCTACTGGGAGAATTATGTCCCCACCTCCAGGACCGTACGCCATCCCCAGGTGTGGGACTACCTTTCCAGACAAGGGAAGAGGGCCTGCGTCATTGGAATGCCACCCGGCTATCCGCCTCCCAGCATCAACGGCATCTACATCTCGGACTTCCTGACCCCGAGCAAGGCCCGGGACTTCGTGTCCCCGGGGTCCTTGACTGACGAGATCGACCGGGTGGCAGGCGGCTACGTGTTCGACGTCCCGTTCCGCGCGGACGACCGCGAACGCATCGGGAACGAGCTCATGGAGATGACCCGAAAACACTTCCGCGTGGCACGGCACCTCTGGGATCGGGAGCGCTGGGACCTCTTCGCGCTTCACGAGATCGGCCCCGACCGGATCCACCACACCTTCTGGAAGTTCTTCGATCCGGCCCATCCCCGCTACGAGGAGAATCCGCGCCTGCGCGCGCTCGTGGAGGACTACTACTCGCTTCTGGACGACGAGATCGGACAGCTCCTCCAGCGGGTGCCGGCCGACGTCCGGATCTGGCTCGTATCGGACCACGGCAGCCAGGCCATGCAGGGGTGCTTCTGCATCAATGAGTGGCTGATGGCGAACGGCTTCCTCTTCCTTAAGGGGCCGCGACCGGCTCCCGGTACGCCCATCGAGAAGGTGGCGGTGGATTGGAGCCGGACCCAGGCCTGGGGATCCGGGGGCTATTACGCCCGCATCTTCTACAACGTCAAAGGACGGGAACCAGAGGGGCTCGTCGCTCCAGACCAGGTCGCCGCTCTCGAGTCCCGCCTCATCCAGGGTCTCGAGGCCGTCCTCAAGCCGGACGGGACTCCGCTGGGAGCCGACGTCCGCCCTCCGCGCAGCCTCTACCGGGAGGTCTGGGGGGACGCCCCCGATCTGATGGCCTACTTCGGCGACGTGGCTTGGCGTTCTGCGGGGACCATCGGTCACCCGACCCTCTTCCTGATGGAGAATGACACCGGACCGGATGACTCGGTCCACTCGTTCGACGGGGTCTACGCGGTCACGGGTACCCGGGACGGGGCCGGCATCCACGGACCGCAAGAGAGGATCCTGGATGTGGCACCCACCCTTCTCGAGACCTTGGGGATCCCCGTTCCCGAAAGGATGCAGGGTCGATCGATCCGTCGTCTCCTCTGACGGCAGTACGCCCCGGGGTGAGGGGTGCCGATGGGAGAAAGTGACGGCTCATCAGCCCCGGGTCCTAAGGCGGACCCGGTAACCGATGGCCGCCACGGCTCCTAAGAGGAGCACCGAACCCGCGAGGAGGGCGGGGAACTCCAAGGGGTAGACCACTCCCGGGGCGTACCCTGAGGTCCCGGATAGGGTCGGGGAGGCGGAATGGCCGTTGGCGGGAAGCCCCCCGGAGGTCTTGGGGGAGAAGCTCAACAGCATGATCCCGAGCGGGGGGATGGTGACCGTGGTGCTCGTACCCTTGATCAGCGTGATCGTCCCGGTCAGCGGCGTGGCCACGTGCTCCGTGTCCAAGAGGTAGGTGGTGAGCGTCCCCGTGTCGGGGAACCCATACCCTAACTTCAGCTTCTCCGTGTCCGCGGAGTTGGCGTTCACCACCAGGGCCACGGTCCTCGTCCCATTGACCACCTTGACCGCATACACCTGCGAGGAGGCCTTGTCCACGACATTGAACAGCTTCCCATAGGGGAACCGGCTCAGGATCTGCGAGTAGAGGTAGTACGTCGGGCTCAACACCGAACCGGTGCAGGAACTGTTGAGCTGGATCAGTCCCATGTCGCAATTGTCGGGGGCTCCGGCGATGCCCGCCGGCGATCCCGTCAGGGTCCACGGGAGGAATTGGGTCAGGTGGACCCGGAGACCCTGGACGATCGAGGCGGCGAAGAGGGTGGTGTCGGGGAAGCCTTCGCGGAAGGGAATGTAATTCCAGTTATATCCCGAACCCCCCTGGAACTCGTTCACCAGGATCGGGATGGAACAGGTGGGGCAGGCGGACTTCATGAGGGCCGCGGCGTTCGGCACCCCCCGCGCGATGCTGGTGCCCACCGTCAGGCTGCTCATGAAGGAGGCCACGGTGGTCCCCCCGGCCTGGGGGTAGAGCTGGATGGCGAGGGCCGAGATCAGGTGCCCATCGATCTTGGTGACGTTGTAGATCCATTCACCGCCGTAGCGGAGGTTCCCGTTGATCTCGACCCCGATGAACTTCGCCCCCGGGAACGCCGGACGGGCCAGGGTGATCCACTGCTTGACCAGGTTGGCGTAGGCAAGCCCGGAGACCGGATGACCGTTCACCTTCCAGATGTTCGGCTCGTTGCCGAACACCCAGTACGTTGGATGGATACCGTACGAGGCCGCCCGCTTCATCGCCGCGACCGCCTGGGCAGGAGTGACCCCGGGTCCCCCCACCGTGCCGATCTCCCGGCAGTGGACCTGGGCACAGAACTTCGCGAGGGCGGGCCAGCCACCGGGGTAAGCGAAGTTGTCGTTCGTGAGGGGCAGACGGATCCAGACGGCGGGGGTGCTCTGGACCTTCGACACCACCGATGCGTTGTCAAAGCCGGCGCTGCCGGTCTGGAAGTCATAGTTGAAGCCCCAGTACATCGAGGACATCGGGCCGATGGAGGAGGAGACCGCCAAGGTCCCGGTCGCGACCGTGGCCGATGTCACGAAGAGCTGCGCATGCACGGAGGCGCCGTGCGCGTCCTTTATCGTCAGGTTCGCCAGGTAGGTCCCTGACGTGCGGTAGATGTGGGAGGGGTCGGCCATCGCACTGAGGCTGCCGTCGCCGAATCTCCAAGCGTAGGAGTAGGGCTTGGCCCCCCCGCTGACCGTAGAGGTGAAGTGGACGGTCAACGGCGTCAGACCGTAGGCGGGTGTGGCCGAGATGGTCAACGTGAGCCCCGCGGAAGCGGCCGAGGCCGTGACCGCGTCCGGGCTGCTCAGCGCAAGGGATTGGAGCGGCAGGGGATTGGCCGGCCCCTGACCCACAGAGGGCGAGGGGGGGGAGGCTTCCGAGAGGAGTGGGGAGAGGGAAATGGAGGAGAACAGCAGCACCGAGCATACGACCAAGGTGGTGAGGAGAGCGACCAGGGAAACCGCGGAAGTGGCGTCACGGGACCGCTCCCGATGCCGGGGGGGGTGGGTAGCCCTTCCCGGTGCGGAGGCCTTCGACGTCTCAGAAACTGCGTTGATTCTGAGACTATCTCGGAATCCGCTAGAACTTGAGAAACTCATTGATCGAGAGTTTCACTGCCTTAGCTGCTATAAATAGGAAAGCGGTCCAAGAGAGCCGCCTAGCTCCGGTTGCCCTGAACTGCGGCCCGGGAAGCGTCGGTTCGCTATCGACCCCGGCAATTCCTCCCGTGGGCTCCTGTCAAGCTCCCCCACCCCCCTTCCGGAAGCGACGGAGGGCCCCAACCTCAAGCACCGGGCTCACCGGAGAGCATCTGGTCCGCCGCGGACGCGTAGGCCCGGGGCGATCCGTCTCGGGGGCGGATCCTGAACCGGGCCTCCCTCCGCAGCAGGAGGAACGCTCCGGCAACCAGGACGGAGACCCCGAACATCCCCCCCCAGAGGAGGGTGGATCCCACGGCCCCTACCCCCAAAAGCAGGGTCCCGACCACGGGCCCGACCACCCGGGAAGCGTTGGTGGTGGCGCTGTAAGCACCGAAATAGCTCCCCCGTTGGTCCTCGCCGGAAAAGCTCGCCACCAGTGTCTGCTGGGTGGGGCTCACGATGTCCTCGCCCACGGTGAGCAGGGACATGGCCGCCACGTAGAAGGGAAAGGCGTCCGCGGCGTCAAAGAGGAGGAACGAAGCGCCGTAGGCCAACGATCCGGCGGCCATCCAGGCCATGTACTGCTTCCGACGTTCCACCATTCGGGAGATGGGGAGCTGGAGGAGCACCACCAGGAGCCCATTGACCGCGTAGATGAGCCCGAATTCCGAATAAGGAACGGCTCGCACTGCCCCCAGGAAGAGGGATAGCGGGGTCCCGAACTGGTTCATCAGGATGGAGAGGCCCACCAGCACGACCAGGACCCCCACGAAAAGCCGGTCGCGGAACGGGCTCGAGAGACTGGAGAAGGCGGACCGGCCGCTGAGAGCGCTCCCTGCGTGGCTCTCGCGCAAGAGAAAGAGGAGCAGGACCCCCTCCACGGCCGAGGTGATCCCGGCGAAGAGGAAGAGGCTGGGAAGGCCGTAGAACGTGGCCAGGAAGCCGCCGATGGCCGGGGAGAGGGCAAAGCCGGTGTTCGTGAAGACCCGCTGCACTCCGAACGCTGTGACCCGGAGGGATGGGGGGGTCACATCGCCGATCATGGCGTTCTGGACCGGGCGAGTGACCCCCATGAACAGGGAGTTCAGGGCCCAGAGCCCCATGACCACCAGGACGCCCCGGTCCAGGAAGGCCCAGAGGGCGAGCATGACGCCCACGCTCACGAAGCTCGGGAAGACGGCGAAGGGTCTGCGGCCGTGCCGGTCGGAAAGATACCCGCCGGCAAGGAAGGAGAGCGTGCTCACCGGGACGATGCCGGCGATGAGCAGCCCGATGACCACGAAGGAGAGATGATAGACGTTCGCGAGGACCAGCGGAAGGAACACAAAGGTGGCGGAGCGGCCGATGCTGCGGATGAGCCCGGCGCTTCCCAGGATGTAGACCCGCCGGTCGAGGCGGAGGGACGCGAAACGGGAAGGAGGGTGTTCCACGGAGAGCCCATCTGCCGCCCGCTTCCCGGCCTTTGGGCCCTCCCGGGGGGAGCGGGAAGCGCTGGCGGGGCGGGCTGACGGGCCGACCGGAACCGGGCACCGACTTTACCCTTGCCCGACCCGTGGTCCGAAGCTCCGCCAGCGGCCAGCCCGTCATCGGCGGAAGCGACGATCCACCACCCCGCTCGGGAGTTCGCTGGGAACTCCCCGGAGGCTTATCTCCGAGGGGAGCCATCCCCGCGGGAGATCCATGAGCGCGGTCGAACCCTGGACCCTCGCCCCGGAGGCCTTCTGCAGCCAACTAAGGCAGTACAAGCTCGACCATCACCCGTTCCGGACCCATCCGTTCTTCCGGGACTGGGTCGCCGGGACGCTCCCCCTCGCCCACCTCCAGGCGTGGGCCCCCCAGTTCTACGCCTGGCTCTGTGTCATCCCCCGTGCGTATGCGCTGCGCTTTGCCCAGTTGCCCTGGACCGACGAGTTCGCCCGGTACCGGCCCATGCTCCTGGAGCACCTCACCGAGGAAGCCGGCTTTCCCGAACCGCAGAACAAGCCCCACCCGGAGCTCTTCCTCAAGTTCTGCGAGGGGATCGGGCTCACCCGGGAGAAGGTCCAAGGGACGCCCTGGCTCCCGGGCACCTATCTCGCCATCGACGATTTCCTCTACGTGAACCACCACGAGCCGTTCTACGTCTCGGCGGCCGGCTCCTCCGAGCCTCCCAACGTGGAGCTCTGCGAGAAGCTCCTACCGGTGCTCCGGAAGGTCTACCGGGTCCCGGAGGCGAACCTCGAATACTACGTGATGCACGGGGAGCTCGACAAGGAGCACAGCCAGCTGGTCAACGACATCGTCCGGGACTTCGCCGACGAGGGCCCCGCCACCCGCCGGTCCATGTGGGAGTCCATGCTCCGGGGGATCGGCGTTCACCAAGCCCTGGTGGATTCGGTGGTCCATTCCCTCGGGAGCGTCCCTTCCCTGGCCCGGACGACCCCCGACCCCCGGTGAGGACCGGGACCCCGCGGCCCTGGGAGCGGCAGCGGCGCCCGGCGGTCCGGGGTGGGCCTACGGGGAGCCCTTCTCGTCCACGACCTTGAAATCTGCGTCCACGGCTTCCTTGCGCGGAGGGTTCTCGTCCGACGTAGGAGTTTCGCCGGCGGGAGGGGGCGGGGCAGAAGCCTCCCCGGGGCCGGACGTCCCCGGCTGCTGGTAGAGGCGCTGGGAGAGCTTGTGCATGGAGGCGAGGAGCGCCTCCGTCCTCTCCTTCAGCGCGGAGGGGTCGGCCTTCTTCAACTCCTCCCGGAGCGCGGAGACCTTCGACTCGATCTCGCCCTTCTCCTCCGGGGTGACCTTGTCCCCCAGGTCCTTCAACAGCCGCTCGGCCTCGTAGGTGAGGGACTCGGCCCGGTTGTGCTCTTCCACGGATTCCGCGCGCTTGCGGTCCTGCTCCGCGTAGGTCTGCGCGTCCCGGACGAGGCGGTCCACCTCCTCCTTGGAGAGCTTGTTGGAGGCGCTGATGGTGATGCCCTGCTTCTTGCCCGAGGCCTGGTCCTTCGCGGAGACGTTGAGGATCCCGTTCGCATCGATGTCGAAGGTGACCTCGATTTGGGGCACGTGGGCCGGGGCCGGTGGGATGCCGGTGAGCATGAAGGTGCCCAGGGAGACGTTGTCCTGGCTCATGGGCCGCTCCCCCTGCAGGATCTTGATCTCGACGCTGGTCTGGTTGTCCGAGGCGGTGGTGAAGGTCTGGCTCTTCCGGGTGGGGATGGTGGTGTTCCGCTCGATGAGCTTCGTGGTGATGCCGCCCAGGGTCTCGAGGCCGAGGGAGAGCGGGGTCACGTCGAGGAGCAGGATGTCCTTGACCTCCCCGGCGAGGACGCCCCCCTGGATGGCGGCACCGAAGGCGACGCACTCCATCGGGTCCACGCCCCGCTCGATCTTCTTGCCCACGAGCTCCTCCAAGAAGCGCTGGACCATGGGCATCCGGGTGGGCCCTCCCACGAGGACGATCCGGTCGATCTGCTCCGCCGTGAGCTTCGCATCCCGGAGGGCCTGTTCCACGGGACCTTTGCAGCGCTGGATGATGGGCCTCAGGAGCTCCTCGAGCTTGGCCCGGCTCAGCGTGAGGGTGAGGTGCTTCGGCCCGTCGGAGGTGGCGGTGAGGAAGGGAAGGTTCACGGTGGTCTCGAGCGTGCTGGACAGCTCGATCTTGGCCCGCTCCACCGCGTCGCGGACGCGCTGGACGGCCATCTTGTCCTTCCGGACGTCCACGCCGTTGTCCTTCTGGAACTCGGAGGCGACGTACTCGGTGAGGACGTTGTCCATGTCCGTGCCGCCGAGCTGGGTGTCCCCGCTGGTGGAGATGACCTCGAAGACCCCCTCCCCGAAGTCCATGATGGTGACATCGAGGGTCCCGCCGCCCAGGTCGAAGACCAGCACCTTCTGGCTCTTGCCGGCCTTGTCCAGTCCGTAGGCGAGGGAGGCGGCGGTCGGTTCATTGATGATCCGGACCACCTCCAGGCCCGCGATGGCCCCCGCGTCCTTCGTGGCCTGGCGTTGGTTGTCGTTGAAGTAGGCGGGCACGGTGATCACCGCCTTCTCCACCTTCTCCCCAAGGTGGGCTTCCGCGTCGCGCTTGATCTTCTGGAGAAGGAAGGCGGAGAGCTGTTGGGGGGTGTACTCCTTCCCCCAGATGCGGTACTTGTGGTCCGTGCCCATCTTGCGCTTGAACGCGTAGACCGTTCCCTCGGGGTTCGTCACCGCCTGGCGTCGGGCGGGTTCCCCCACGAGGAGTTGGCCATCTTTGGTGAAGGCCACGTAGGAGGGGAAAGCCTTCCCTCCACCCACGGTGGTCCCTTCCGCGCTGGGAACCAGGGA
>JAJZYB010000038.1 GCA_021806135.1 Thermoplasmata archaeon | reverse complement strand
GTAGCGCGGGCTGACGTTAGTCGGACAAACGGCCGTCGTTCCGGCGACGGGCGCCTGACGGCAACTCGAGGTGATCAGAGTGTACCTAAAGACGCTGAAGCTGCGGAACTTCAAGTCCTTCGCCGGCAGCACCGAGATCCCCTTCAACCCGGGTTTCACCGGGGTGGCCGGCCCCAACGGGATGGGCAAGAGCAATGTGGCCGACGCGATCCTCTTCTGCCTGGGCCCCCGCTCCTCCAAGGCGCTGCGGGCCGAACGCCTTCCGGAACTGTTCTTCAACGGTGGGGCCTCCAAGAAGCCCGCCACCGAATGCGAGGTTTCCCTCGTCTTCGACAACCGAGACCGGTCCTTCCCCGTTGAATCAGACGAGGTGGAGGTTTCCCGGTACGTAAAAGCTGCACCAGGAGACCCGGACGGCTACTATTCCTACTTTTACGTCAATCACCGAAGGAGCACACAGACGGAGATCGATTATCTTCTTGCCCATGCACGCCTCTCCGGGGAAGCATCCAATGTCGTGCAGCAAGGTGACGTGAACCGGATCGTCGCCATGAGCCCGCTGGAACGCCGGGGCGAGGTGGAACGGTTGGCCGGGATCGCCCAGTACGACGAGGAACTCTCCAAGGCTGCCGAGAAGACCGAGGCCCTGGAGGCCAATCTCAACCAGATCCAGACCCTGTTGACCGAGGTCACCCGGCACCTCACGGAGCTCGAGGGCCAGCGCGAGGGGGCGAAGAAGTTCCAGGACTTGACCACCCGCAAGCGCCGCCACGAGTCCCAGCTTGCCCGGGTGACGCTCGCACGGGCCCGGGAGGAGGTCACGAGCTGGCAGAAGCGGCTCGATGAGCTCCGGGCGGAAGAGACGACCTTGAAGGCGGACCTCCAGAAGGAGACCGCCCGCCAGGCCGAACTGACTTCCCAGGCCTCCCAGTTGGAGGCCGAGGCCGCCCGCCGAGGAGGCGAGGAGGCGATCCGGCTCAAGGGGGACATCGACCAGCAGAGCGTGGAGGTGGGACGAGCCCAGATGGCCCTTGAGCACCTCCAAGAGGAGATCACGAGCCTCCAGGCGGAGGCTGCGGCGCTCGAGAAGGAGCTCTCGGGCCGGCGGAAGGCGCTCGAGGGGCTCAAGGCGGACCTCGGGACCCACCGGACTGCCCTGGCGGAGGTGGAGAAGAAGATCCAGACCGACCAGAAGGCAGTGGAAGGTCTCCACAGCCTGGCCGATGCCTCCCAGGGAAAGGCGGCCCAGATCCGCAAGGCGGTCCTCGAAGCCCAACGGAACCTCTCCCAAACCGAAGAACGCTGGCGCCAGGAGCTCCAACGGACCGGGACGGTCCGTTCCTCGGTGGAGACCTCCCGGCACGACCTGGCCGCAGCGGCGGAGGAGGTCTCCAACCGGCAACTCGAGGTCAAGGACCTGGAGTTCCGGCTCAAGGACACCAAGGGAAGCCAGAAGGGGTCCGACCGGTCGAGCCAGGACCTGAATGCGGAGCTCCAGAAGGCCCGGGCCGCCGAACGCCAGGCCCGCTCCCGCCAGGAGACGCTCCAGCAGGAGCTCATCCAGCTCAACCGGGCCTACGCGGCCCTCGATGCCTCGATCAAGGAGCGCTCCGGGCAGGGGGGCCAGGCCTCTCGGCTGGCCGCGGTGGACTACCTGCTCAAGCAGCGGGACCTGGGGAAGGTCCCGGGCATTCGGGGGACGGTGGAGGAGCTGGCGAGCTACGATCCCCAGTACTCCACCGCGGTCCTGGTCGCCGCCGGCGTCCGCTTCCAGGCGCTGGTGGTGGAGAGCGACCAGGTGGCGGAGAGCTGCATCCAACTCCTCCGGAGCGAGAAGAAGGGGGTGGTGACGTTCCTACCCCTGAACAAGGTACTGGCAGGTCGCCCCCACGGAAAGAGCCTGTTGGTCCAGAAGGCCCCCGGCTGCCGGGGGTTCGCCTTGGACCTGGTCCGTTTCGACGAGGAGCTCCGCCCGGCCTTCTGGTACGTCTTCGGTGAGACCCTGGTCTTCGACGCGCTCGCCCAGGCCCGTGCCCAGATGGGGGGAGTCCGGATCGTGACCCTCCAGGGGGACCTCATCGAGGCTTCCGGAGCGATCACCGGGGGGTACCTCGGGAACGGGGATCGCGGGCGGGGTCCGAGTCCGCTCGTGGACCTCAAGCGCAAGGGGGAGGAGATCCGGGCCCTCACGGAGGAGGACGCCCGGAGGCGCAGCGAGCTCGCCTCGCTGGAGGAGAAGATCCGCACCCTGACGGAGGAGCTCACCAAACGCTCCACGCTGGCGGCGAGCCAGGGGAGCACGCTGGACCAGCTCCAGAAGGACCTCACCAAGGCCCAGGAGGCCTGGAAGGGCGCCCGGACGAAGTGGGAGAAAGCCCAGGAGGACCTGAAGACCGCCGAGACCGAGCTCGCCCGCGCCGAGGGGAAGACCGCCCAGCTGGAATCGGAGCGGACCCGGCTGACGAAGGAGCTCGAGCGGTTGAACGGGGAATGGGTGAGCGCCCTCCCCCAGAACGCCGCGCCGAAGCTCAAGGAGCTGCAGGCCGCCCTGACCGTCCTCGGGCAGGAGCAGGCCGACCTCCGCGGGAAGGTGGGTTCCGACGAGTCCGCGCTCAAGGGGGCTCAAGAGGTCCTGACCGCCAAGGAACAGGAGCACCAGGACCTTCTCACGAAGGTCCTCACCCGGCAGAAGGAGGAGAAGAAGCAGGCCCAGGCGCTGGCGGGCGCCCAGCAGAAGCTGGACGCGCTGCGAGCGGTCCTGGAGAAGCAGAGCGGGGCCTTCCGGGCGCTCGACGAGAAGCGGCGGAAGGTCAACGAGGAGCTCCAGGCGGTGGCCCAGCGCGTGGGGGCCTTGACGGGGACCCTGACCTCCCGGGGGGACCAGGTCCACGAGACCGAGATCAAGCTCAGCACCTGCCGGACCGCCTTAGAGGGCCTCGAGGGCCAGGCCGGGGAGGTCTCCCCCGAGGATGACGCCGAGCTCGTCAAGCTCACCCCGGAGGAGCTCCGGCGGAAGATCCGGGAGCTCGACGAGGCCATCGAGGCGTTGGGACCGGTGAATGCCGGCGCCCTGGAGGCGTACGAGTCGGAGAAGACCCGGGCGGACGAGTTCCACTCCGAGGTCGAGAGGCTCGTGGCCGAGCGCGAGGGCCTCAAGGCGCTCCAGAAAGAGCTGGAGGAGAAGAAGCAGACCCGGCTCAAGGAAGTGGTCGGCACGGTCGCCCAGGGCTTCTCCGAGATCTACCGGGAGCTCTCGGGTGGGGGCGAGGGGGAGATCGTTCTGGAGAACCCCCAGGACCCTCTGGCCGGTGGTCTCCTGATCCGGGTCCGCCCCCTCGGCAAGAAGGTCCAGCGCCTGGAGCAGTTGAGCGGAGGGGAGAAGTCGCTCGCCTCCCTGGCCTTCATCTTCTCCCTCCAGCGCTACGACCCGTCGCCGCTCTACGTGCTGGACGAGGTGGACATGAGCCTGGACGGGGTGAACGCGGAGAACATCGGAAGGATGTTCCGCCGGAACTCCTCCCGCGCCCAGTTCGTCGTGATATCGCTGCGGAAGGTGACGCTGAAGTGGGCCGAGCACCTCATCGGGGTGACCATGCACGGGGACGGGGTCTCCCGGGTCGTGGGGATCCGTCTCGACGACATCAAGGACGTGGACGAGAAGGAGCTCAAATCCGTGGCCCTCTCCCCCTCCGCGCTGGCGGCCCAGGGCCGTCCGGAGGGTCCGGGAGCCCCGGTGGCTCTCCGGCCCGAGGTGGCGGTGACCGTGAGACCGGCCCGCGGGGAGGCCCGGCCATGACCCTCTCCAGCCAGGAGGCCCACGAACTGGCCCAGGCCACCGCCCCGGTCTCCCGGGAGGCGGCGGAGGAGGTCCTCCATTACCTGCTCTGGCAGAAGGCCCAGGTGGACGAGAGCCTGAAGACCCCGGAGACCGTGGACCACTACCTCGCCCTCGTCCGGGACCTCAAGGAGGGGGTCCACGTGGTGATCCAGGACCCCTACCAGCGGGCCACCGCCATGCTCTTCGAGCTGGTGCTCTCGGAGGAGTTCAATCCCTGGTCCATCGACCTGGTCCGGTTCACGGCGGCCTTCCTGGACCGTGTGAAGGCCTCCGGGGAGCTCGATTTCGCGGTCGCCGGCCGGCTCATCCACATGGCCTGGCGCATCCTGTTGCTCCAATCGCAGGAGATCCTCTCCCTGCGCGAACCGGAGGTCCTGCCCCCCGATCCGGCGGAGGTCCAGCCAGAACCCCTGGACGAAGGGTACCTGGGGGCGATGGAGTCCCCCGAGCAGGTCGATGTGACCGAGACGTTCCTCCGCTCTCCCGAGGTCCCCCTCGAGGGGATGGTCCGTCACGCGGAGGCCCGCCCGGTCGGTCTGCTCGACCTCGCGCTGGCGTTCCAGGAGGCCGAGGACCAGGCCCGGACGAACCAGGCGATCCAGGCGGAGCGGGAACGTCTGCGGGCCTGGCAACGGAGCTCCCCGGAGGTGTTGGCGCACGGGGATGTCCCGGAGAGCGATCTGGTGCATGTCTGGGAGCAGGCGCTCGCCCACCCGGTGGGGGAAGAGTTCCCGTTCTCGGAACTGCTCGACCCCGGAGCGAGCCGGGAGCGGGTGGTGGCGCTCTTCCTGGCCGCCCTCTTCCTGGTGAAGGAGGGGGTCGTCGGGCTACGTCAAGCGGGCCTTTACCAGGGCGTCTTCACGCTCCTGCGCCAGACGGAGCAGCGTACGTCCCCGAAGGAAGAGGCGCCGGCGGAAGCCCCCAGGGCAGCGGTGGCGGGATGACCGGACCATGAAGGCCGGGACGGAACCCGGTACGGCCCCATCGGAGGCCCTCCTCCCGCGGCTGGAGGCGATCCTCTTCGCGGCGGGGAAGCCCGTGACGGTGGGAGAGTTGACCGAACGCCTGGGCCTTCCCGACCACCGCCCGGTACAGAAGGCCCTCCGGCACCTGACGAGGAACTACGCCTCCCGGAAGACCGCGCTGGAGGTCCGGCGGGCCGGGGAAGGGTATTCCATCCAAGTGCGGGCCGAGTACCTCACGGTGGCCCGCCAGGTGGCGCCCACCGAGCTGCCTCTGAGGACCCTACGGGTGCTCGCCCTCATCGCCTACCACCAACCCATCCGCCAGAGCTTCCTGGTGAAGATGGTGGGAGAAGCGGCGTATGAGGAGGTCCAGCACCTCCGGGAGGCGGACTTCGTACGGGCGGCCCCCAGGGCAGGGACCCTGGTGCTGACCACCACCTCCCACTTCGCGGAGCATTTCGGCCTGGAGACCAGCGACAAGGCCCGGATCAAGCAACTTCTCGAGAGGAAGCTCGGCATCGGCCCGGTCCCCGTGGACGATCCTCCGGGCAGCGTCCCGGCCCAGGAAACGGCGCCGGTCGGTGCCCCGGAGACCCCGGAGCGCTGAGTACCGTCCCGGTCAGGGCGCCGGGGGCAAGTAGCCCGGCATCGAGGGTGCCGAGGCAGCGGAGGTCTCGGACTCGCGCCGGCGGTGGTCCAGCCGGGCCTTCTGGATGAAGGAGATGCCCAGGGCCAAGAGCATGATCCCGACTCCCAGGAGGACGTAGCCGGCCTCCATTCCGCCGTAGTTCGGCGTGCTACCGGCGCTGGGAGGGAACTGGGCCCAGAACGACGCGAAGAGGACCAGGCCGAGCCCGAAGAGCACTCCACCGGCCAGGTTCAGCCAGAGCCCGATCTCGTCCAGCCCGATCCGGCGGGGGGCATGGTAGGCTCCCGGCCCATAGCCCGGGTAGCCCTGGGGGGGATAGGCATACCCCTGGGCGTAGTACCCTCCCTGCGGCCCGGCCGGTTGGGCCGGGTAGGGGGTGGGATATGGTTGGCTTGGGGGAGGCGACTGGGGACTCGGTCCTGCGGCCACGAACAGTCAAGCGAAGGAGGGTGTCTTAAGCGTTGCGACCACACCGAGGGCGGCTCGGACAAGGCAAGGTCGCCCCGGAGGCTGGCGGGGCGGCGCTCTTTGGTCCCAGGGGCGAGGGGGCCAGCGGCACAGACCCAAGGCGGGGTGGGCCGGGCAAGGCCTCAGAGCACGATGGCCGCGCGGGTGCTTTCGCTGGAAGCGATCTGCTCGCAGGGACCACCCTGCGATAAGGGAGAGCCTCCCAACGGCACCGAGGGATCCGCCGCGCACGCACGTTCACCTCAAGTTCCCCGACTCGGGGGTCCCCGCGGCCAACTACGCCTCCGGCACCGGGGCCGGGTCTCGCGGCCGACGGGTGTGCGATCTGTTTCTTCGCCGCGTGGGAGGGGAGCGCTCTCCCATCTCGTTGCCATGGTCGTGGTCCGGACCGTCAGGGACCCGCTCATCTGCGTGAGGGTGACGGGCGGGACCGGGTCCTCGACTCTCTCGTTCCTCAAAGCCCCCATCAACCCATGGCGACACCGCACCCCAGTTGCGAGATCGAACCCGGCGCCGCAAAGCTATTGTAGGGCGACCGCGGAGTTCGAGGGGGGTGGACCCGATCCGTCCGTCGTGGCTCCGTGTCGGAGGCAACCCCGGCGGCGGCTTCGTCGTCGGTGGCGCGATGGTCCTCCTGCTCACGACCGCGGCCGAGGCGATCGATCCGGGGTACAGCGTCCACACGGATGCGATCAGCTATCTGGGGGGCGCCGGAGCGGCGACGGAGCTCTTCTGGGACCTCCAGCTGTTCCTTGCCGGACTCCTGTGGCTTTGGAGCTCGGGCCTCCTCTTTCGCTGGTCGCTCCGACCCCGACGTTCCCTCACCTTCTACCTGACGGGTGTCGGTATGATCCTGGTGTCGGTCGCGCCATGGAACGTTCTACCGTCCGTGCACGGCATCGGCGCACTGTCGGTCCTCCTGTTCGGGATCGGCAGCTGCGTCGTGGGAGGTCGGATCGCCCACGGGGGCATGAGCACCCTCTCCTACCTGTTGGCATCGATCTCCCTCGTGGCCTTCCTGGCGGGTTTTCTCGGCGCGTTCGGGGGGCTCGGACCGGGCGGGCTCGAAAGGATGTACTACTACCCGATCTTCCTGTGGGAGGTCGCGTTCGGCGGGTACCTGCTGGGAGGTGTTCCGAAGGCGGGATCCGAAGGGGCCCAGGAATCGGAGAGCATGGCTGGGCGGCCAGTGGCCCCCGGCGCAGGGGGTCTTGGACCGACCGTCTCCCGCAAGACCTCGCCGTAACCGGGTCTTTTCTACCGTTCCCTGGTCTCCTTCGGCAGTTTGGGGTGCCCCACGCGTAGGGGGAACTGGCCTCAGTGCCCGGGCGGTAGAACGGACTCCACCTCGAGATCCGGTTCTGCGTCCGGAGATCGAGGGGTCATGGGCGGACGGACCGCCGGTAACTGATGAGGGGCTCGGAGGCTCACCCCCTGGCGGAGAAGTCGCGCTTCTTCCGGAGGAATCCCGCGTTCGCGTCCGTCGGTCTCGGGGGCGGTGCCCCGACGTGGGCGCTCACGACAGTTCGGCACCAACGGGGTGTCGCGGGTCGTAGCCCAGCTTGCGGAGTCCACTCAGGGAGAGGAAGCCGACACTCGTGACGAGCGATCCGACCCCCACGTACAGGAACGTGATCGGGAGGCCAGAAGCGACGATCAGGATCCCGCCCAGGATTTGCGAGCCTGGGATCGCCGCGTAGCTGAGGGCGTTGTCCGTCGCGAAGTATCGACCCTGAAGCTGCTGGGGAACTTCGGCCTGCACGGTGCTCAGCCAGGAGACGTTCAGGATGCCCTGCCACACCCCCACCGCGAGGACCAGGGGAAACACCACCGCCAGCGTCGGAACCAGGATGAGCCCGAGGACGACCGCTCCCTCAACGAACCCGCTGAGGGCAGCGAGGCGACCCGTGTAGCGCGTGAGCCGGAGCCGCCCGACGAGCAACCCACCGATCCCCCAGCCCGCTGCCAGGAGGGCCTCGATGCCCCCGTAGACCAGCGCGCTGCCGTGGAGCACATTGGAGGTGTAGACGACCAGGAAGGTGAGGACGATGGAGAACAGGAAGTTCGACACGAGGCTCACCAGGGTGAGCTGGAAGAGACCACGGGTGCGTCGAAGGTACGCCAGCCCCGCCCGCACCTCCTGGACCAGGCCTTCTGAGGCCGTGGTGGGCTCCTTCGAGGCCACCACGGCGCCGATCAGGGCGATGAAGAGGGCCCCCACCAGGTAGGAAGCGGCGTCAATCCCCAAGCTCGGGATGGCCCCCACGGCGAGGACGAGGACGCCGGCCGCCGCGCTTCCAGCGATTCCGGCGATGGACTCCGTGGATTCGAAGAGGCCGTTAGCTCGGTCGAGGCTACCGCGTGGAACGATCTCCGGCAACAGCGCCTGACTCCCGGGCCCGAAGAACGTTGCACTGACCGCGAAGACCGCTGAGGCAAGGACGATGATCGAGAGGTTGAACCCGATGAGATACAGGGCGACGACGAGGGCACCCATCGCGGCGCTCCGACCGAGGCTGGAGACCACGATGACCCGCCGACGTTCGTAGCGGTCCACCAAAGCTCCCGAGAACAGCCCGAAGGCGATAGTCGGGAGGAACTGCGCGAGGCCCACGTAGACGACCGCAAGAGCGGACCCGGTTTCGGCATAGACGAACCAGATGAGGACGACGTATCCGAGAGCAGAGCCGAATCGAGAGACCAGCCGTGCGCTCCAGAGGCGCGTGAAGTTCGGGTTGGTGGAGAGGGGGGATGGGACACTCATCGCCGGCGGCCGCTCCAGGGGGAGCCTGGTTAAGCTTCTTGGGTCGATGGAGCGCCGCCGCGAGCCTTGGGTGACCCGTAGTGGGGGCAATCGTGTGGAGCGCCGCGGGTGTCGTCGATCCCCAGGCCCGAAGGGAGTGTTCACCCGCAGTCGACTTCGCGGCCTCAGCGTAGTGGCGAGCCTCTGGTCCGGGGGGTTCGGAGGTGGGGCCCCCCTGGGGCGGTCCTCCGGGAGGAGTGCCGCCACGAGGGGTCCGACCGGACCCTTTCATTTCCCGGGGGGCGTCAAGGCCACCCGCTGCGCAGCCCGCAGCGCGGGCAGGGGGTGGAGTCAGCCCAACGAGGCTGCCCACAGAGGGGACAGCGAACGACCTCCTCGCTCCACTCATTCCCTCCTCCCTGGGGCACAACGGCGGGAGCGAATGCGG
Organism: Thermoplasmata archaeon; assembly: GCA_021806135.1. GTDB lineage: Archaea > Thermoplasmatota > Thermoplasmata > Lutacidiplasmatales > UBA184 > JAKATE01. The sequence goes on along the minus strand of JAJZYB010000038.1, from coordinate 3,956 downwards.
GAGCGGGAGGGTACACCAGCGGGCCCCGGCCGTAGGGCACAGGGGCCCGGGGGCGGCTCAGGGCCACCACGGCGGCGATCAGGATGACCGACGCCGCAGTACCCCCGGCGATGAAGAGTGCCAGGCCGTACGGAGGAAGGGAGAATAGGGGGGTAGGGCCCGAAGGCTGGTTATCCAGAGCGGTCCCGGGCATGGCGGAGGGATCGTAGACGTACCCGAGCCCGGTGCCGGTGCGGAGGTCCTCAACGAGCGCAGTGACGTTGACGCTCCCCCAACCGGTCAATGGGTCCCAGCCCGGGGAGGACTGGAAGAGGTAGTTCGCCCCCGGAATGTTCCCCTGGAACGGGTCCCCCGTGTGGGAACTGTTCTGGAAGAATCCCCCCAGGCTGTAGAGCGTGGGATCGAGGAAACCCTGGAGGGTCCCCGTGGCCTGATCCAGGAGGGCGGTCAAACCCGCCCAGAGGGGGCTCGCCACCGAGGTGCCTTCCACCAGGCTCCAGAGGGTGTTCCCGAAGGTGGTGTTCTCGTCCAGGAAGATGATGGTACTGTTCGCGCTGGCGGCCACATCCGGGGTGGCGCGGGCGTACGGGAATCCTTGGGTGGCCGCGGCCGCCAGGATCTCGCCCTGGGCCGCGGACTGCGCCTGCCAGTCAGGTTCGTTGTAAGCGGCCGAGATGCCCCCTTCGGTCCCGGAGATGTCGGTCCCTCCCGAGCCGTTGTTGTACCAAACGGTCTGCGCGGCCATGCCGGTGATGTTGGGCGCGTCATATCCGGGGGGTGGAAGGCCGACCTGACCTGGGACGTACGACCCTGTGGGGGCGCCGGACAAGCGGAGGCTGGTCCCGCCCACGGCCACCACGCCGTAGGTATCGTACGTGGCGGTGGAGGGAAAGGACGGCCAGGCGGTGAGCCCGGCCCGGCCCGTGACCGCGCTGGGTGCATCCCCCTGGTCCCCCGAAGCGGCGAAGAGGGTGACCCCCATGGCGGCAGCCTTCTGCTCCAACTGTGCCCAGCCGGCGTTCGTTTGGTCGTTCGTCCCCCACGAGTTGGAGATCGCTGCGAGGCGGTCCTGACCGTAGTTGAAGGAGAGCGCGGCGTTCAGGTCCGCGACCATTCCCCCTACCGGGTTCCCCTGGGCATGGTCGAGGAAGCTCGAGGCCGCGAAGTAGAAGTCGTAGAGGGCGGCCCCCGGGGCCAGGCTTCCCAGCATCTCCAGGTCCAGGGAGTTCTCGGTGATCGCCCCCGTGCTGTCCGCGTTGGCCTGTGGGAAGGACATCGGACCCGGGGCCGGAGGAGTGATCCCCGCCACCACGACCCCAACGCCGTGGGGAGCGGGGTGGGGGAAGGAGGCTGGCAGGCTCTGGTTGAAGTAGTTCTCCACTGCCCCCGGGTCGAACGGGGGGAGATCGGTCCCCGGGGAGGGATTGGGATCGAACCCCGAGTAGAGGAGGGTGGCCACGGCGTACCCGTTCCCGTCGTAGCCCTGCTTCAGGAGTGGATAGGCACCGTAGGCGGCCTGGTAGTCGCTCCCCCAGAAGTACTGCTGGCCATTGTAGGGGTTGCTGTCAAACTGGCCGGTCAACGACCAGGGGAGCGAGGAGGGGCCAGGGGGGGGAGGACTGGAGAGGCCCGTGACCGAGGTCACGAGCCCCGCCAGGGGCGAGGGGAGCTGGGGGGCCGAGGTCGGCGCATAAGAGCTGCCCTCAAGCGGACTGCCGTACCGCTCCAGTTGGGTCGAGAAGACCCGCTCGGCGGTGGCGGCCGGCAGCTGCAGGGTCAACACCGTCCGGTCTGCGGAGAGCGTCAGTGCTTCCGCGCCCTGGGCCTGGAAGTAGCCGGTCACCGCGCGGGCCTCTCCGGGGCTGGGGCCAAATTCAGCTTGGAAGGCGGAGGCAGAAAGGTACTGATGGTACCGGGGGGACCCCGGGTCCTGCAATTCTCCGAGCAATTGGCCGAGGGTCCGGGAATGTCGGTAGGAAAGGGTGACCGTGAGCAAGAGGGAGGTCGCCGGAGGAACGGGGCCGAGTCCCGGGAGCGGGACGGGGGGGGAGACTTCTCCGAAGACCGACGGGAGGGTCGCACCGGTCCGCGGTATCCCCTGGACCGGGACCCCGCCCGTCCATGCCGGTGGCCCGAGCCCCGGGGTCACGACACCGAAGGCGATGGCGGTGGCCGCGAGGAGGAGGGCGAGGGGCGCGGGCCCGGGTCCGCCCATCCCGAACGGTGGTCCCCGGGGCATGGCCCGGGTGGAAGCCAGGGGAGGGCGATAAGGTTGCCAGGGGCGAGAGGCGGGACGTTGTCTTCAAGCCCCTGGCCGGTATGGAAGCGTCCGGACCCGTGGCCGCCTCCCCCTGCATCTTCTGTGCGATCGCCGAGAAAAGGGCGCCGTCCTACGTGGTCTACGAGGATGCCCAAACCCTGGCCTTCCTCGACATCGCCCCGTTGAGCCGGGGCCACACGCTGATCATCCCGAAGGCCCACGTGGACCGGATCACCGACCTCCCCCCGGTCCAGTACGCCTCTGTCCTCGCCACCGTGACGGAGATCTGCCGGCGGATGGAGCGCCTGAGCCGTGACTACAACATTGGGGTGAACCAGGGACCGCTGGCCGGCCAGATCGTCTTCCACCTGCATTTCCATGTGATCCCCCGCTACCCGAACCAGGTGGGGGGGTTCCCCCGGGAGCGCCTTCCCTTGGTCCCTGAAGAGGCCAGGACGCTGCTGAAGGAGTTGGGCCCCGGGTGATTCGGGAGGGAGTTCGATTGTCCCCTCCGGGTCTCGGGGGCGTGCGACCCCCTGCAGTGGCGGGAAGCTTCTACCCAGGGGATGCCACCCAATTGCGGGAGGCGTTGACGGCGTGCTTCGAGCCTCCTCGGGGCCCTGGCGGACTCTTCCGAAGCGCCCCGGGCCCCTCCGCGTCCCAGCCGGTGTTGGCCGGGGTGGTGCCCCATGCCGGCTACCCCTACTCAGGGCCCGTCGCTGCGCACTTCTTCGCCCAGCTCGCCCGGGGCCCGCTCCCGCCCCGGGTCGTCCTCCTGGGGGTGGACCATCACGGGGTCGGGTCCACTCTTTCCGTCTGTGACGCGGACTGGGAAACCCCGCTCGGACGGATCCGGACGGACCGCGAGATCGTGTCGCTCCTCACCGCGGGTCTCGCCAGGGCGGACAGCTTCGCTCACTCCCGGGAGCACTCGCTGGAGGTGGAGCTGCCCTTTCTGCAGTTCGTATACGGGGACTCCGCCCTCTCGGTGGTGGGGATCCAGGTCCCCTTCCGGGAGTTCCCCACCCTCCATCGTTGGGGACGGGGCCTCCGGGAGGCCCTGGGAGACCTCAAGGTGCTCTATCTCGCCTCTTCGGACCTTTCCCACTACCTTCCCCGACGCGAGGCCAGGCGCAAGGATGCCCATGCTCTGGACGCACTCGTGACCCTCTCCGCCGAAGACCTCTATCGGAGGGTTGAGTCCGAGGGGATCACCATGTGCGGGGTGGCTCCGGTGACCGTCCTGCTCTCGGCGTTGGAGGGGACCCCGGCGCGCGCCGAGGTGCTGTGCTATCAGGACAGTGCGGACGCCGAACCCATGGACCGGGTGGTGGGGTATGCCTCCGTGGCGATCCGGGAACCTACCCCGGGGGCCTAAATACGGCACACCGGTGCCCGGACCGAGGCGCCGGGGTGATCCTTTCCGATACCCAGATCCTTGAGGAGATGCGGAACGGGAGCATCGTCATCCGTCCCTTCCGTCGCAGTTGCCTGGGATCGAACTCGTACGACGTGCACCTGAGCCCGTACCTCGCCACGTACTCTCGCCCGGAGCTCGATGTGAAGCGTCCGAACCCCGTGCACCGGTTCCGGATCCCGAAGGAAGGGTTCGTGCTGATGCCCAACCAGCTCTACCTCGCCGCCACGGCGGAGTACACCGAGACCCACCGGCACGTCCCGTTCCTGGAGGGGAAGT
>JAJZYB010000037.1 GCA_021806135.1 Thermoplasmata archaeon | reverse complement strand
ACCTCTACTGGAAGTCCATGCAACAGTACGGGGTGAAGTTCATCCGGGGACGCATCGGCCAGATCACCTTGGCCGAGGGGGGGAAGCGGCTCCTCGCCACCGGGGAGGACACCCTGTTGAGCCGACCCACCGAGGTGCCCTTCGACATGGTCGTCCTGGCGAGCGGGATGGAGCCCGGACAGGGGACCAAGCAGATGGCCGACCTCTTTCACCTGCCCGTGGGACCGGAGGGCTTCCTCACCCCCCGGGTCTCCGACATCAATCCGGTGGACTCGGGCGTCCCAGGCCTCTATCTGGCCGGCGCCGCCACCGGGCCGAAGGCGATCCCGGATTCCGTGACGGAGGGAATGGGGGCCGCCCTCCGGGCGTACCAACATGCTCGCCGTTGAGCCAGGGGTCTCCGGGGCTCCGGACGGGGCGGACCCTCAGCGGGTCGCCCGCGCGTTCCAACAATGGGTGCTCCCCGCCGGAAAGACCGCCCTGGACCAGCTGGAAGCCCGGGTGGAGGAGCGGTTCCGAGAGGTCTCCACGCTGTCGGAGATCGCCTCGACGGATCCCACCGGCCCGTGGAACCGCTGGTTGGTCGGCGTGCTCCCGGCCCGGCCCCACCAGGCCGCCATCCTCCGGGAGACCCCTTGGGAGGAGGTCCGGGGGATCCTGCGCGACACGCGAGCCGGGCGCTATTCCCCCCGGGACCTTCCGGAGCTGTCCTCCCGGATCCGGGGAGCGCCGCCCGGGATCTGCCTCGACAGCATGGCCGACCTGTTGCATGCGGCCGCGCCGGATCGGATCCCCCTGCTCCCTCGCTGGGTCTGGAACCCGGCGCAGGGGACGGGAGTCCTGCCGGAGTTCGTCCACGCTCCTCTCCGGTCGTACGAGGAGGCCCAGGCCCGGTCCGGGGAGATCCGGCTCCAATTGACCGCCCAAGGTTTCCCTTCCCGCACCTTCGCTGCGGTCGATCTCCTCTTCGCCCTGACCTATGCCGGACGCCTCTCTCATGCCGCCACGGAGACCTTCCAGGGGGGAGGGATCGAGACCCTGCTCCCGGGGAACCTCGGCCTGGCGGCACTCCTCTTGGGCGTGCGTGGACGGAGGCCCCGTGCCGATCGTTGAACCCTCCCTGGTGGAGGTCCAGCGGACCGAGAAGCTCGCGCTGGATGGGATCGACGTCTCCGGGGATTGGAACACGTTCCTCCGTTCCCGGGTCCATACGGACCTGGACCTGAAGGTCCTGGAGTGGGTCCAGTCCCAGCCCCAGGGGGAGACCATCTCCCGGTGCTGGCAGTGCGGGACCTGCACCGCCGGCTGCTGCATGCATACCGACTTTGGCCTGGAGGAGTTCAACCCCCGGTATTTCATCTATCTCGCCCAGATCGGGTACGATGAAGAGCTTCGAAAGTATGTCGATACGATCTGGCGCTGCGTGTCATGCAACAAGTGCGTGGAGCGCTGTCCCAAGGGCGTCAAGGTGGAGGAGGTGGTCCACACCATCGGGACCTATCTCGAGGTCACGGGGATAGCGAAGGAGAGCCCGGCGGACCGGTTCGACCGGGCGTACACGGAGAACCTCCTTCGTCGTGGGGTCCTCGATGAGGCGGCCCTCTTCCGCACCTACGAACGGCTGGAGGGCCGGAAGACCCCCACCCGGGAGCTCCTCCGGCTCGGCCTTTCGATGCTGTTGAGCGGACGGCTCCACACCGGCCCCCTGGCCCACCGGGCCCGGGGGTGGGGGCGGATGAAGCCGGTGCTCACCCGGCTCATGACCGAGGACCTACGTCGCCGACGGGACTCCGCCACCGGCCCGGGCGCGGTCGCCTCCCCCGGGAGGCGGCCATGAGCGCCTCCCGTGGCCCGGCGGACGAGGTGCCGGCCTACTACCCGGGCTGTTCCCTGGACGGCCTCGGCAAGGCCTACGAGGTCTCCTGCCAATGGGTGCTCCGGCGACTGGGGCTCTCCCTGGACCGGATCGTGGACTACAACTGCTGCGGGGCCACCGAGGTGAAGAACCTCAGCCAGGAGGTGTCCGTGGTCCTGCCGGCCCGGAACCTGGCCCTCGCCCGGGGGATGGGCCGTCATCAGGTCGTCGCCGCCTGCAACGGGTGCGTCTACTCCCTGACCCGGGCGAACGATGCGCTGTCCGACGAGCCCACCCGGGGCCGGATCAACGACCACCTGACCGCGGGGGGGAGCCCCCGGTACGATGGGGGGGCCTCGGTCCAGCATGTCCTCGAGTTCATCCACAACCGAGCAGGCCCGGAGCGGGTCCGCCATTCCGTTAAACGGCCCCTGGCCGGCCTCACCGTGGCCCCGTACTACGGCTGCCTGTACAGCCGGCCGAAGCGCTACACCGGCGTCGGGCTCACCCCGGGAACGGACGATCCGGAGCATCCGGAGTTCCTCGATGAGCTGCTGACGGCGTGCGGGGCCACGGTGCTCACCGACTACAGCGCCAAGACCATCTGCTGCGGGGGGGGACACGCCTTGAGCGATCTGGACGTCTCGGTGGCCTTCAGCGCGTCCGTGATGAACGAGGCGAAGCGGGCCGGCGCCGACCTCGTGGCGACCATCTGCCCGCTGGGGCAGATCAACATCGAGAACAACCTGGACCGTATCCGGCAGACCTACGGGACGGAGGCGATCCTCCCCGTGGCGTACTTCACGCAGCTCATGGCCCTGGCCCTGGGAGCGAGCGTGAAGGAGGCCCGGCTGAAGGACAACTTCTCGCGTCCCGACCTGTTCTTAAGGGGAAGAGGATTCCCCTGACCGGAGGGTTCCATGACGATCCTCGGAGGCTGCGAATTCCCGGACGGGCTACTCTATTTCGTGGAACGGACCCAGATGACCTGGGTGCGGCTGGAGGGCGACACGGTCCTCGTGGGTCTCACGGACCCCGCCCAGACCCGGGCGGGGAAGGTCCTGCACGTCCGCATCAAGGCCGCGGGGACCGCCCGGGAGCGCGGGAAACCCCTCGCCACCGTGGAGAGCGGGAAGTGGGCCGGACCGGTGATGTCCCCGGTCTCCGGCGTGGTGAGCGAGCCCAATCCGGAAGTGGAGAAGGACCCCACGCTGCTGAACACCGACCCGTATGGGAAGGGGTGGATCGCCCGCCTGAAGGTCACCCACCCGGACGAGGTGAACGACCTCCTCCGGGGTGAGGCCGCCCTGGCCAAGTTCCGGGAGATCCTGGAGCGGGACAACATCCACTGCGTCCGCTGCCAGAGCTAGGAGGACCGATGACCGACCCGACCACCGCTCCTCCAGACCCGGAGGGGAAGAAGATCCTCATGATCATGACCTCGGGGCCGGAGGACCCGGACAAGACCTACGCCCCGTTCTACACCGCTGCGCTCATGGCCGCCATGGAGATCGACACCACGATGTACTTCCTCATGCACGCCCCAGAGCTCCTGCGCCGGGGCGCGGCCGAGAGGGTCCCGCTGAAGAAGGGGGGGAACCTGAAGATGTTCATCGACATGGCCCGGGAGAACGGGGTGAAGTTCTTGGCCTGCGCGGAGAGCTGCCGGGACCTCTGCGAGATCGCCGAGGGAGACCTCCTCGAGGGGGTCCAATTGGTCGGCTCCGCCACCCTTGCCGACCTGGCCCTGGACGCGGACTCCGTCATCTCCTTCTGAGGGCCGTAAGGAGCGGACAGAACCATGGCGCCCTGGCGGTGGCTCGACCTCGGGGCGGTGGACGGCCCGACGATGGTGAACCTCTTCGTCGCTCTTGCCCCTTCGGTGGGTTCGGCGGCGTCCCCGCCCACGGCGGTCGTGCTGCATCCCAGCGTCCCGTTCGCCAACGTGGGGTTCCACCAGGAGGCTGAGCGAGAGATCGATCTGGACCACTGCCGGAAGCAGGGGATCCCGGTGGTCCGACGGGTGGTGGGAGGGGGGGCCATCCTGGACGGGCCCTGGGAGCAGGACTACATGCTCCTCGTTCCGGCGGGAGCCCCCGGGACGCAGGGAGGGATCGAGGCCTTCTACGAACACTACCTTGAGCCCGTGCGGTCCACGCTCCTGCGTTTCGGGGTCGCCGCTGAGCGCTCCGGCGTCAACGACCTTGCCGTCCATGGCCGCAAGATCAGCGCGAACGGAGCCCTCCTGCTCGACGGTTGCTGGGTGCTGGTGGGGGATATCCTCCTGGACCTCGACCTGCCCGCCATGAGCCGGGCGCTCCGGGTCCCCGACGAGAAGTTCCGGGGAAAGCTCTCCGAGGGGATGGAGAACTGGTTGACGAGCCTCCGACAAGAGACCGGTCAGCTTCCCCCCCGGGAGCAGGTATGCCGCCTGCTCCGCAACGAGCTGGAACGGCACCTGGGGTCCTCCGTGGTCCCCGGAGCGCTCTCCCCAGAGGAACGGGACCGCCTGGAGAGGCTCCGGAGGGAGCGGTCGGAGGATGCCTGGACCTTCCAGAAGGATTCCTCCCACCCTGCGTTCCGGACGGAGGGGGTCGGGAACCCTCGCGCGGTCAAGATCGCCCACGGGGTCTCCCTACGCCGGGTCGACCACAAGGCCGGCAAGCTCCTGCGGATCACCCTCCTCTCCCGGGAGGGCCGGATCGAGGAGGTGGAGATCTCCGGGGACTTCTTCACCCAGCCGTTCGCCGGTCATCTGGGGGAGCTGGAACGGGCCCTCATCGGGACCCGGGTGGATCCCGAGGCGATCGAATCCGTCGTATCCGGCTGGGAGCGGACCTATCAGGTGAAGCTCATCGGGATCGGCCGGGCCGACCTGGTCTCGACGATCGTGGAGGCCGGAACCGGGCCCGGCCTTGCGCCATCCTAAGCCCCGGCCCAGGAACGGACCGTGCCCTGGAGGTCCTCCCAGGCCGGCCCCCCCGGAAGAACCGGCTCCCCCGGTGGGGCCTCCGAAGAGGGCGGGCCGGCCCGGAAGGCCGACAGGACCTTCCCCCCCTCGGCCAGGACGAAGTATTCGCCGCTTCCGGGGACTTCCAAGAGCAGGCAGTGACGGGCTCCGGCCACCCGGAGGGCCCGACGTACCGCGGAAGGGGCCCGAGGGATCGGTGGCAGGTGGACCCAGGCGGGGTCCCGGTGCCGGGGGAGGACTTCGTGAAGGAACCTCTCCTCCTCGGCCGGCAGAGGGGGACCGGGAGCGAGGGTCCACGGACCGAACTTCTCGAAGGCGGCCCGGAGCCTCCGGGAGAGTTCTGCGGGAGAGGGGGGATCGGGTAGCTCCTGGTCCAGCCCCGTCAGGGCCCGGGCCATTTCTTCCTCGAGAAATGTCCGGAAGCCCTCGGACGGACACCGTACGACGGCCGCCATGGCCTCCACGTCCGCGGTGCCGAGAAGCCCGCCGACGAGGAGGTGGGCGTCTTCCCAGGTCCCGCCGGCGTTCCCCGAGACTTTCCGTCCCGCGATCACCAGATCGCTCGGGGGACGGAGCCGGGCGGGGAGCCCAAACGCCTCGAGCAGGGCCAGGGGGGCCCTCAGCGCTTCCGCAAAATCCGTCGGGCCACCGGACAGGCCCGGGGCCGGCTGCGCCCGGTAGACCAACTGGTAGAAGACCTGGCTCGGGTCCAGGAAGGTGGTTCCCCCCCCCGTGACCCGGCGGACGACCGGGAGGTCCCTGCGCTTGAGCTCGGCGAACTCGAGTTCCTCGGAGGAGACCTGATGGAATCCGAGGGAGACGTACGGCCGGTCCGGTCGGCAGAGGATGAGGGTGTCCGGGGTCTCCCCCCGGGCCACGGAGACGGCCACACTCTCGGCGAAGGCCTGAGCCCGGAACGGTTCGCACGGGCCGAGGTCCAAGAGCCGCCCGAAAGGCCGGGAGTCCGACCCGGCGGGACCCGCGGGCGGTCGGCCGTTCTTCACACCCCTGGCGGGCCCCCTTCCGAGAGGGGACCTCCCGATCGCGCGGTTGACGACTCCAACGGGAGGAGGCGGTAGAGCCATGCCTCTCTCCACGGGCACGAGCCCAACGCGGAGGGGTCCCGGTACCAGGCCTCATTCACCTCAAGGACCGTCCCATCGATCGGGTTGGAGAAGTGCCCGACCCACTTCTCCGATTCGAGGCTGACCAGGGACTCCCCCTGCCGGTGGAAGGATCCGGGAGTCGGTCCCCGGAAGCGCGTCACCCGGCCCACCTGAGCCTGGAACTCCTGCGTCAGCCCCACGGTCACCGTCTGGCCAGGTTCCCGGCACATCCAGAGCCCCCCGGGCATCGGGAGGGGGTCAGAGGGTTTGCCTTGAGCTGTCGGCAGGGCGGGACCCTCCTTCCCGGCGCCGGGTCCCCGTGTCTGGGGGGACAGCGGCATGTCCTGCGGGTTCGCCCCCGTCACCGATGAGCCGACCCGGGGGGACCCGGCCAGCCTCCGGGCAGCCACGATGGCCCCGGCGGGGCCTTATCTACGGAGAGGGCGCGCGGCCTCAAATGAAGAGGGTGAGGGCATCCGGCCGGGAAGCCAGCTCGAGGTACGTGCTGGCCCCGATGATGTCGTCCACCTCGCCCACGAGGTTCTCCTTGGTGAGCCCGAACATGTCCATCGTTGGGGAGCACGCGTGGATGCGGACCCCGGCAGCCTTGGCCTGCTGCATGAACTGTTCAAGGGAGGGGAACTTCGCGGAGACCTTCTCCTGCAGCGGAGCCGGGAAGACGTCCATGGCATGCTTGCGTCCCTCGGCCGTCAGCAGCTGCATCCCCCAGAAGGTGAAGTAGATGTGCGCGTCCATCCCCAGGGCCCGGGCGGTGGTGGCCAGGATGAGCGAGGGGTAGGCCATATCGGCCCCCCCTTTGGATACCACCAGAATGAGGGATCGCTTCCCCTGCTTGGCAGCCTGTTCGACGGTCTCGTTGGTCCTCGACGCCCCGGTCACTGCGGTCATGTTTCGGTTCTCCGTTGCTCACTTGTGTTCCAACACGAATCGGTAAGTGCCAGCCTTCTCCTCACTGGCGAGGAGCGGGTTTCCCGTCCGCTTGGCGAACGCTGCGAAATCGGAAGGGGCTGCCGGGTCGTCGGCCAGCACCTCCAAGATCTCCCCGCTGCCGAGGGTCTCCAGCAACTGGCTCGCCTTGAGGATGGGCATGGGGCAGAAGAGTCCTCGAGCGTCAAGATTGGCCTTGGGTGCGGAATGGGCGCTCATCCTTCTCCTTCGCGTGCCATGTCACGGCGCCCCAGTATTTACAACTTATCATTCGTCCAATTTTCTGGGGAGGTTTCCCTCCCCCGTTCCCCCGGACGGGGCTGCGCCGGTCGGGGTTGGACCAAGCGGAAAGTCCCTCCTCCCGAGAATGACTCCCTTCGGTAGGGTCAGGATGTGGCGGAAGGCCGGGAAGAGGGCCTTCCCGAACCGGTCGACGTACTCGGGATTCTCTTCCGGTAGGGCCACTTCCCCCAGGGCCAGGTACTCCTCATCCTCCCGGAGCAGGATGCCCGCGGCGTGGAAGACCGGCCCGGGAAGGATCCCCCTGACCCCCGGGAACTCGAGCGCTTCCGGGGGGCGGTAGACCACGTAGACCAACTGCAGCGACGGCGGGGGTGGGCGGGGGGAGGAACCGCGCATGGGCAAGGGCACGAAGGGGCTGTTCCCGGGGTCCGCGGTCATGGGAATTGGATCACCTTCGGACTCGTGAAAAGCTGACGGACGAGCTCCTCCTCCGAGACAGCACGGGCGTCGACCCCTGACGGGATCACCAACCCCCGCCCCTTCCGGTCGTCCTCGAGCAGGAGGAACTCACCTCCCTCGGGGTGGGCGTCTTCCACCTCGTAGCTCGCGTTTCCCAGCAGGACCTCGACGAGCTGGGAACCTCGCTCGGCCGCCAAGACCCTGAGCGCCGCTAGCACCCGCTGCTCCTCCGGAGCCAGGGGGCTCTGACGGACCACGAGCCACCGGGGCCGGGGGGAACCGGTGGTCATAGCGGGACCACCCGGTCGGCGGACACGATCGCCTCCGCCACCTGCTGGTCGCCGGCCGGGTCCCAGGGGATCGAGGAGATCAGCCGCTCGGGCCCGAGCCCCCGGGCCTCCAGCGAGACCTGGTGCACCAGCGCCGGGTTCTCGGGGGTGATGATCTCCAGGAGCAGGCGTTCCAGGGGGGGTCCGAGGAGGTAGGGCTCCTGGCCCCGGACCAACGCTCGGACTCCCTCCCCGATGAAGAGGCATCGGACGCTGGCCCCCAACGCCGTGGTCATGGCCATGATTCGGATCGCCTCCGCCAGGTGCGCCGACGTGTAGGGAGGGTGCCGGATCCAGAGCAAGAGCCCAGGTATGGTCATCCCTCCTGGGTCATGGTCACGAACCGGTCGGCGGAGAGCAAGAGATCGGAGAGATCTTCCAGGGTCCCGTTCTCTGCCCGGGGGACGAGCGCCGCGTCGACGAGCCCCCGGGCCCGGGCGCAGGTCGTGCAATTGACCAGCCGTACGTCGGGGGGAAGGTCGGCAAAGCGTCGTACCACGGAATCCGGGTTCGCATCGGCCAAGGCACGGCTGGTGTTGTAGACCCCGTCCCCGAGGAAGAAGACGGTGACCCGGTGGCCCTCGTGGACCGCCGCCTGGGCGAGGCGGACCGCCGTTTCCGGCGCGCGATGCTGGAACGGCGAAAGGAACAGGAGGATCCCGAGCTCTCCCATGGGAAGCCCTCAGGCTCGGGGAGCGAGCCGCCAGCCCGCCTTGGTGCAGAGGTAGATGGTCCCCTGGATCTCCACCAGGCCTCCGAGGTCGACCGAACCCGCATAGAAGAGCCGGTTCAGCACCGCGAGGTGTTCGAGGTGGCGGGGAGCCTCGGCTCCCTCGGCCATTTCGGCCTCGAACGGGTCCCCCAAGGCCCGGAGGATGCGACAACCAGGGAGCCGGTCCGGGGCGGAGGCCGTCAGGTCAACCTCCGGGCGCCGGGGGTCGGGGAGCCCCGGCCGGGGGAGCCGATGGGCGTCCCGCCGAGGAAAGCCGGTCGAGAAGGAGCCGGACACGACGGGCCAGAAGGTCGCCCACCGGGCTCTGGAACTCCTCCAACCGGCCGGCGTCCGCCAGGGCCGGGACCCCCGTTCCGAGTGGAAGACTGCCGAGGTAGGGGACCCCCATCGCCTGGGCGTACTCGCTTCCCCGTGATGGGCCGAAGACGTCGATCTGCTCGCCGTGCGGGCAGACGAGATAGGCCATGTTCTCGATGAGCCCCAGGATGGGGGCACGGAACGTCTTGGCCATCAGCGCCGCTTTCGCCACCACTTCGGCGGAGAGCCCGGTGGGTGCGGTGACCAGCACCACCCCGTCCGGCGACAGGGACTGGAAGACCGTCATGGGAGCGTCGCTGGTCCCCGGGGGGAGGTCGACCAGAAGGTAGTCCAGGGACGGCCAGCGGGTGTCCTTGTACAGTCCCCGAATGGCGCTGTTGACCATGGGCCCCCTCCAGAGGAGGGGCACCTTGCTCGCGGCGGTCACCGACGCCATCGACATGACAAAGATCCCGCCCCGGGTCCGCAACGGTTCGATGGAGAGTCCGTCGGCGGTCAGCTTGGGCACGTCGCCCACGCCGAACACCCGGGCCATGGAGGGGCCGGTCACATCGGCATCGAGCACTCCGACCTCGAACCCCTCCCGCCGGAACTCCGCCGCGAGCAGCGCGGTCACGAAGGTCTTTCCGACCCCACCTTTCCCGGAGATCACGGCGAGCACTGCTCGTACCCGGCTCCGGTCCAGCGGTCCGATGGAGAACGCCCCGTCCCCCGCTGGCCCCGGGGCCGACGGCAGGACCCGCAGCCTGTCCCCGAGGGGCTCGGCCTGGCCCATGCCGGCCCTGGACGGGGGGTCCCGCTATAAGCGCTACCGGAGGGGCGAGGGCTTAAGTGGCCCCTTCCCCTTTCCCGTTCCCACGGCGGAACCGGCCCTGGCCGGTGGTCTGGCCAAGCGGAGAGAAGATGAGCGAGGTAAGCTTCGAGTGCCGTTCGGTGGGGTTCGAGTGCGAGTGGGCGCTCCGGGCCCCCTCCTCAGAGGAGGTCCTGCGCCGGATGCGCGATCATGTGCGCTGCGCCCACAACCTGCCCGACCTCTCCCAGGACTTGGAAGCACGGGTCTCCTCGGCCCTGCACGCCGCTTGAAGGAGGACCTGTTGGCCGGCCGTCTCACCCTGGCCGACCGACTCGGCTCGGATTCCTTCCAGACCGACAAGACCCCCCACCTGAGGGTGGAGGACCCTCGGATCTGCGTGGGATGTGAGCTCAAGCCCTGCATCCGGGTCTGTCCGGCCGAGGTCTATCACTGGGAGACGGACCATCTCCGGATCAACTACGAGAACTGCCTGGAATTGGGGGCTTGCCGGGTGGCCTGCTTCCAGATGGGGAAGGGCGCGCTCCGGTGGGAATATCCCCCAGCCTCTCGGGGAGTCCAGTTCCGCTTCGGCTGACGCCGCTACCGGGACAGACCCGGACGCCCCTGAAGAAATTGGACAAATGTCGAAAGGGTTTTCATCCCCTATGGGTTGCGTCCGCCTAGCAAGGGGTCGCGCGCACTCCCGGCGCGGGAGGCGGGCGGACCTTCGGAAAAACCATGCCCACCTACGTTCTGACGAGCAAGTGCAAGGGCTGTATGGAATGCGTCCGGATCTGCCCGAGCGATATCATGCACATCGACCCGGGGCAGGGACGGGCGTACAACATCGAGCCCCCCATGTGCTGGGAGTGCTTTGCCTGCGTGAAGGCCTGCCCGGAGGCCGCCATCGAGGTCCGGGGGTACGCCGACTTCGCTCCCCTGCATCATCGGGTGGTCCCCACCCGAACGACGGACCGCATCGAATGGAACATCGTGATGCGCAGTGGGTCCACGAAGCAGTTCGTCTTTCCCATCCGGACCACGCCCTGGGGCTCCATCCGCCCCCCGCAGGAGAGTCCGCCCCCATCGCCGGAGGCCCTTCGGTCTGAACTCCTTTCCTTCGAACCGGATTATCTCGCGGTGGAATCCCTCCCCACGCTCGCACGGCCACCGTCCGGGGGGGCGTGAGCCATGGAGGACGGGAGACCGAGCCAGACCCGGGTGGTCGACTGCGACCTCTTGGTGGTCGGAGGAGGGTTCGCCGGCTGCGGAGCCGCCTATGAGGCGCGCTACTGGGGCCGGGACCTCAAGGTGGTGGTGGCCGAGAAGGCTGCCATCGAACGGAGCGGGGCCGTGGCCCAGGGCCTCTCCGCGATCAACTGCTACATGGGGATGCGCTGGGACGAGAACAAGCCCGAGGACTTTGTCCGGTACGTCCGCAACGACCTCATGGGACTTTCGCGGGAGGATTTGGTCTACGATGTGGCGCGCCACGTGGACTCCACCGTCCACCTGTTCGAGGAGTGGGGTCTTCCCATCTTCACGGACCCCCAGACCGGGCGGTACGTCCGGGAAGGCCGCTGGCAGGTGATGATCCACGGGGAGTCTTACAAGCCGCTCATCGCGGAGGCGACGCGGAAGGCGGCCAGCGAGGTCCACGAACGGATCATGGTGACCCACCTCCTGCCGGACGCCCGCAACCCCAAGCGGGTGGCCGGCGCCGTGGGGATCAACGTCCGGGATGGCTCCTTCTGGGTCTTCCGTGCGAAGGCGGTCATCGTGGGGGCCGCCGGGGCCTCTCATATCTACCGGCCTCGGTCCGCCGGGGAGGGCGCCGGGCGGACCTGGTATCCTCCGTGGGCGAGCGGTTCCGCCTACGCGCTTCTCATCCAGATGGGGGCGGAAATGACCCAGATGGAGAACCGGCTGGTGGTCACCCGCTTCAAGGATGGCTACGGACCCGTGGGGGCCTGGTTCCTGCTCCTCAAGGCCGTGGCGACGAACGCCGCCGGGGAGCAGTTCGAGGCGACCCGACTCCCCGAACTGCGGCAACGGGTGGGGAAGTATGCGGATGCCAAACCCATGCCCACCTGCCTCAGGAACCACCTCATGCTCCAGGAGATCAACGCCGGCAACGGGCCGATCCTGCTGCATACCGAACGGGTCCTGGACACCCCGGAAAAGGTCTCCATCGGATGGGAGGACTTCCTCAACATGACCATCGGACAGGCGGTCACGTGGGCCTCCCAGGGGATCGAGCCTACCGAGACCCCGTCCGAGCTCATCCTGTCGGAACCCTACGTGATGGGGTCCCATGCGGTCTGCGCCGGGGCGTGGACCAGCGGACCCGGCGACGTGGCGCCCGAGGGCTATCAGTGGAAATACAACCGGATGACCACGGTGGAGGGGCTATTCGGAGCCGGCGACACGGTCGGAGGCTCGGCGCACAAGTTCTCCAGCGGCTCGTATACGGAAGGACGGTTGGCCGCCAAGGCTGCCGTGGCCTACATCCGCGACCATCCGGACCGGCCCGCCGCCTCGGAGGAGGTTGTGGAAGAGCTCCACCAGAAGCTCTTCGCTCCGTTGGACCGCTACCAGTCCCGGCACGGAGGGGTGACTGCCGGGACCGTAAGCCCGGACCTCCTCTATCCGGATCAGGGGCTCTACCGGCTGGAGAAGATCATGGACGAGTACGGCGGAGGGGTCAGCGCGAACTACATCACCAACGCGCATCTCCTGGAGCGGGGACTCCACCATCTCGCCATGCTGAGGACAGACCTGGACGAAGTGGCCGCCAAGGACCTCCACCAGCTCCAGCGGAGCTGGGAGCTCCAGCACCGCCTCTGGACGGCGGAGGCGGTCCTCCGGCACACCCAGTTCCGGCAGGAGACCCGCTGGCCGGGGTACTACTACCGGTCGGACTTCCCGAAGGTGGACGACGAGAAGTGGCATTGCTTCGTCAACTCGGTCTTCGAGCCGTCGACCGGAGAGTGGAGGGTGTTCACCCGCCCGTACCACGCCCTGTTCTGAGCCGAAGCGGAAGAGGCAGTGGTGCTATCCTCTTCCTCGGGACCATTTCGGCCTTCAAGGTCCGGTGAGGTCAGCGGAACCTCCCGGAGGCGCGCGACCCCCCTTTCGCCCCGGGCCCTCCCGATGGCGTAAGGAAACCTATGCGGGCGCGATCGCGGACGGACCGACCCCGCCCGCGGTACCCGGACCTCCTCCGGGAGGTGATGGACGACCCGCGTTCCCTCGAGAGCCGCCCCGCCTCCGCTCTCTTGGACTTCCTCGCCCAAGCGGACCGGGCCTTCCGTCGCCGCCCGCCGCCTCTGCTTGCCCGGATCCCCTCGGACCGGCCCATCCAGGTGGTGGGTGACCTCCATGGGGATTATGTCGCCCTTCTGCGCGCACTCCGGTACGCCCGGAACCAGGTCCCTCCTCACCGGCTGGTGGCCCTGGGCGACTACATCGATCGCAATACCCGTAGGCAGCCGGATCCCCCCACCCTCCCCGGAGGGTCCCTGTGGGTCAGTGCCTGCCTGCTCGCCTGGACCTCGGCGTTGCCCGGCGAGGTGGTGGCGCTCCAGGGGAACCACGAGAGCGCCCGTCGACTGCCGGTGCCAGGCCCCTCGTTCCTGCGGGAGATCCGCCGGGCGCTCGGGAGAGGGGACTCGTTGGAGATCTACCGGGGCTTCATGGATCTGCTGGAGCGGCTTCCCTGGGCGGCGCGCACCCGCAACGGGGTGTTCCTGGCCCATGGCGGCATCCCCCCACCGGGCCGGACGGCCGTGACCGGTTGGAGGCGCCAGGACCTCCGCCTATTGGAGGGGCTGGTCTGGAGCGACCCGGAAGTGGACTACCAGGACCGGGGAGTAGGCTTCCCGTACACCCGGAAGGAGTTCGACGCGGCGCTCAAGGGCCTCGGCTGCGGGTTCATGATCAAGGGTCACGCGCCGGATCACTCCGGGCGCTACCTCTTCGGCGACCGGCTCCTGACCCTCCATACCTCCGACCTGTTCGAAACGTTCGGTCAGGGAGGGGTCCTCATGGCGGAGATCCCGGCGGATCCCTGGAAGGCCCGGGCGGGTTCCCTCGTGGTCCGGGACCTGAGAGACCTACGCTGAACCCGGGGCAGAAGGACCGGGCCGCGTTCCGAGCACCTTTCCCCTTCCGCAAGCCTGCGCACCGTTCGTCTAGCATAGCGTTCTATGCCTCCCGTTGGAAACCCGGACCGTAGGCTCGGGTAGGGTGGGACTCGCGGCCCCAGAACCGTATCAGGAGGTTCTTCGCGGCATTCACATCCGCGTTGCC
>JAJZYB010000010.1 GCA_021806135.1 Thermoplasmata archaeon | reverse complement strand
TGGCCACCATCGTCTCGACCAGCTTCGTACGGAACTGCTTGTCCTTCACCCCGGCGAAGCTCTCCAGGAGGAGGCGGTAGATCCCGAGCTTGTCGAAGAGGGCGTGGGTCAGCGCGGGGACGCCGTGACGTCGCTGATCGTACGGCTTGGCCTTCTGGAAGGCCCCGGTCGCCTGGGCCACCGCCGAGGGGCCTTCCTCGAGGAGGGAGAGCCAACGACGGTACTGGACGACCTGGGCGTCGCTCAGCGGCCCCAGCGCCCGAAGATACCGGGTACGGATGTGGCCGTCTTCGAGGTAGGAGTGGGCGAGGTACCAAGAGATGTGCCCGCCGCTGCGGTTGGCCTTGAGGAAGACCACGAGGGAGGATAGTAACAGTGCCTAATGAATGTATTGTATTGATGCCTAAGATGAACCGCCTCTCCTCGAGGGATTGATCGTTTTCAGGAAGTTCGGGTACACGAGACCATGCTGGTCAGCTATATGCCTTCCGCCGACCCCCGGTTCGGGTCATTTTCCGATACCGGGAGGTAACGACACGTCTCAGGGTCTCCTCCTGATCGCGTGCGGCGTGGCGGACGCAGGGAGTGGTGACAGGGGAGGGGTGCGGAGGCCTTCCCCTCAGCGGGGATGGGGGCTTACCTGGATCTCCTCCCGATCGGTGCTCGCGCACGCAGTCAGTTATCTGCGTCAGGCACGCACGAAGACCTTGACGGCCGCGAGCTCCGGAGCCGTCGCCCCGCGTACATTTGACTGCAGCACCCTCACGGGCCCGCTGCTGTGGCATTACGGTCCTCCGGTTCCGGAGTGTGAGGTTGGTAAGGGGGTCCCCCTTTCAGGACCTCGTAGCAGAACTTCGGGAGCCTGTGCGCGGCGTCGATGGCGCTCCGCCCTGCCCCCTTCCGACGGGCCGAGCACTTCCCCACCTTTGCCCCGTCCCCCCGGGGTTCGTAGTGACGCGTGCCCCAGGGGGCCTCGGGGAGCACCCACCGGAGGACGTGGTTACAGCTGCGGACCAGCCTGCCACGCCGGACCGTCTCTCCCGATGGAAGTTGGTGGGGCGGAGACCGTAGTAGGAATGGACCTTGCCGATGTGTGGGATCTGATCGATGGGACAGAGGAAGGCGACCAGGGTGAGGGCGGTGATCCCCCCCGCACCGGGAATGGTGGCGAGCAATTGGGCCTCCTTGGACCTCACGAACTTCCCGTGAACGAGATGTGGTCCAGGTCCTTGGTCGTCTCGTCGAGGTGCACGAGGGGTTCCAGTTCCCGGTCCAACCCGGGGAGATCCAGCTCGCGCAGGGTCTCGCGCTTACACCTGCGCATCATGATCCCGTCCTCGTCCGGAATGCCCTTTCGGAGCAGGACGGAGTAGACAGGGCACCGGTTGGCCTTCTCCTTGGAGAGGTAGAAGGGGCGCTCCAGGACGAGCCGTTGTAGCACCCTTGTCGCCTCGTCGGGGGGAACGGCCTCCCGGACGGCGTTCAGGCGCAGCAACCCGGCCAGGGTTTCGGGGTCGACCTTGTCCGACTTGAGCTCGGCCTCGGCGATGGCCTTGGTCTTCTTCGGGTCAGACCAGACCCCATCGGTCCCGGTGGAAACGGGGGCATCAAAGAGCGTTCCCAGCCGGAGCATGCCTCGAGGAGCACGTGTTCGGCTCCGGGAGGGAGACCCTGGAGGTCCTCCACAAGCTCGGCGTCGCGGGGCCCGAACGCGGTCCGGCTGATCCGCTCGCCCCAAGGGCCCATGGCGGAAACTTCGACGGTGTTCCTGTGTACCCCCAGTCCCACGAAGGTCTCGTTCTGCATGCGGCGCCTCCGAGGAGAAGACGGGGGACGCCGCGCATGGTCCTTCCGTCCCGGCATCGGGGGAAGGGGGCATGCCTACATTTCATGTTCGTGGACAACCTTCCCTCCGGGGAGATGACGATCCCGACGGATCTCTTGATCGAGCGTGCGCGGCGCTTCCGGGCCCTCCATGCTGCCCGCGCCCCCCTGGTCCTCCCCAACGCCTGGGACGTCCCCAGCGCCCGGACCTTCGAGGACGCCGGGTTCTCCGCCGTGGCGACCTCCAGCGCGGGGATCATGGTCTCCCGCGGGTACCCCGACGGCGAGCGGATGCCCCTGCCCGAACTGGTGGAGGCGGTGGAGAGGATCGCCTCCCGCCTCAGGATCCCCCTGAGCGCGGACGTGGTGGCCGGCTATGGGACCACCCCCGCCGCGGTGGGACGGACCGTCCGAAGGATGCTCCAGGCGGGGGCGGTGGGGGTCAACCTGGAAGACCACAACCCCGCCTCCGGGAAGCTCTTTCCCCTCGAGGTGCAGCTGCAGAGGATCCGGGCCGGGCTCCGGGCCGGGGAGGAGTACGGCGTTCCCCTGGTCTTGAACGCCCGGACCGACGCCCTCAAGCACGCGCCGGGCGGCGAGTCGGCCCGCTTCGAGGAGGCGATCCGCCGGGCCGAGGCCTACCGCGACGCGGGGGCGGACTGCGTCTATCCGATGGGGCTGACGGAGCGCAGCGCCATCCGGGATTTCGTAGAGGCGGTGCGCTGCCCGGTGAACGTGATGGTCCGCCAGGGGCTCCCTCCGCTCCGGGAGCTCGCCCGACTGGGCGTGAAACGGGTGAGCTTCGGGCCCTCCGCCTCCTACGCCACCTTCGGCCTCCTCCAACGGGCCTCCCGCGAGGTGCTCACCCGGGGGACCTTCCGCACCCTGGTGGAGGGGGCCATCACCTTCGACGAGCTCAACCTCCTCGCCGAGCCCCGGCGGTCTCCCCCGGGCAGAGGGACCGGCCGCCGCGTCGCTTCCTGAGCGTTCTCTTCGGACCAGGAGCGAAGGCCGGGAGGCCATCCTCCCGGGCCCGGCAGACGGGGGGCGCCTAGGGGCCGGGGATCTGGCCCGCGGGAGGAGGCGCGTGGGGCGGGAACTGCGCTTCGGTGTAACGCCGGGCGCCTCCGAAGGGCCGGAAGATCCTCCCTCCACCGTGGTAGAACTTGGAGAAGTACTCCACATAGATGAGCCGGGCCCCCTGGATGCCCGGCTCGAAGACCCCGAGGATGATGTTGAAGCCCTGCCCGATGATGAGGATGGCCAGCCCGGCGATGACCAGGAAGCCGTTGTGGAAGAGCCCGAGGGCGATCTTGTTGATCACCACGGCAAGGATCACCGAGGCCAGAAGGATCCCCACCAGCCGGGTGTAGGACAGGATGTGGCTCACCAGGCTCATCACCTCGATGGCCCCCTGCCCTCCCTCCAGCGCCGCGACCCCCAGGATCAGGACCACCGCCACCCCGAGGAAGACCCCCGTGAGCGGGGTCGCGACCGGGTTGATGGTGATCTGTTTGTGCAGGAGCGCGAGCCCGGCGAGGGCGATGTCCCAGGCGAGGACGAGCCAGATCCCCTTCGCGATCGCCTCCCGCTTCTTCCCCTCGGTCAGGGAGTTCACCACCCCGAAGAGGAATCCCAGGCTCACCATGGCGAGCCCTGTGTAGCCGGCGTAGAGCAGGAGCTTCGCCACCCCGGAGTTGCTCACCGGGTCGAAGAGCTGGAAGTTGAAGTGCCCGAAGGTGATCTGGGCCAAGGAGAAACCGAAGTATTCGTCGAAGAGCACGCCCAGCCCCATGGCGACCAGGCAACCGGGGATCAAGGCTTTGGCCAGCTGCTTCATCCCCGAGGGAGGCATGATCATGGTGGTGAAGCGGACGAGCGACCTCGGGACGAGGGTCCGTCCGGCGCGGGGATTCCCCACCCGCCAGATCAGCCAGAGACAGATGGCCAGGATGACGGCCCCGTAGCCGACGTCCCCCAGCATCACCCCGAAGAAGATCGGGAAGACGATGGCGAAGACCAGGGTAGGGTCGATCTCCGCGCTCTGCGGGAAGGAGTAGAACCGGATGAAGAACTCGTAGGTCCGGGGTCCCCGGCGGTTCTTCAGGAGGGTGGGCGGGGATTCCTCGCTCTTCACCGGGAAGAGGAGCGTCCTTCCTCCGGTGAGCCCCTCCAACCCCTGGGCCAGCCCGTCCACCCGGTCCTTCGGCATCCAGCCCTCCAGGGCGAAGGCCTCCCGGCTGGACCCCATCCGGCTGATGAGCTCGGCCTTGCGGGCCTCCACATCGAGCTGCTCCTCCAGGGGCAGCAGGACCGGGACCCAGCGCCGGGCGAGCTCGGCGAGCTCCCCCCGGACCCCGGCGAGCTCCCTCTCCTGTTCGGCGAGGTGGGCTTTCATCGTCGGCGCGAGCGCGGTGGCCGTCCCCGAGAGCGTCTCCGGGACCGGGACGAGCCTGACCGAGAGCTTCTGGGCGGCCCGGGTCACCGCCTCCGCCCGTTCGCGCGGCAGGCTCACCACGAAGCGGACGCGCTTGTCGAACGGGGCGGAGAAGAGCAGCCGGTCCGGGGCGGCCTGGTCCAGCTCGTACTCGAACGAGGCGAACGCCTCGTCGGAGGCCTCCCCGAAGTAGGAGGCCAGGCTCCGGGCCCTCAAGAGGCCGAAGTCCCCGGGGAAGAAGGCGTAGTCCTCCACCAGGTGGAGCTCGTCCTCCGCCGCCTTCACCTCGGTGATCAACTGGTCCTCCCGCCGCTTCCGTTGGCGGACCTCCTCGTCGATGGGAACCCCCCGCGCGGCCGAGAGGAGCGCCGGGACGTCATCGAAGTGCTGTTTCAAGTCCACCGGCACCGGCGGGAGCGCCTGGACCAGCGCCTTCACCCGGGCCTGCTGCTCGAGGATCTCCCGTTGTTCGCCCCCGGGGTGGTCGGGAGCGAACTCCTTCAGCCCCTCCTTCCCGAGGGACTCCACCTGGATCACCCCGTGGTCATGGAGGTACGAGAGGATCCGGTCCCGGTCCCCCTTGAGCCCCACCAGGACCACCCGGCTCATGGGGGCAGATCGCAGGCCCATCGTCGCCTCCCCTTGGCACTCAGGGCTTCCGGGAGGCGGTGCGCCCCGCGGGCGAGGCGGGCCTCAGGTCCCCGAAGAGCGCCGTCACCACCTCGGCAAAGCGGTCGTCGAGCTCCTTGGCGGTCATGCTCCCCATCGCCCGGGCCTGGGCTTCCGCCTCGGAGAGGATCCGGGCCGCCTCGGCCTGGGCACCCCGTCGGGCCGTCTCCAACATCGCCCGTTCGGTGGATTCCGCCCCCTCCCGGGCCCGCTTGAGCTCTTCGGCGGCCTCCTCCCGGGCCCGTGCCTTCTCCTTCTCCGCCTGTTCCCGAGCCTCCTTGAGCCGGGTCTCCAGGGCCTCCTCGGCCCCCTTCAGCCGGCGGAGGGCATCCACCGATGGGTCGCGGGGAACGGGAGGAGAGGCCACCTCAGAGCACCCCCAGGACGTTCAACAGGACCGCCGCAAAGACCCCGAGGAGCGCGAGCTTGAGCAGGAAGAAGCCCCGGTGCACCGTGCGCAGCCTACGGAGCGCCTCCTCACGCGAGAGCATGGGCCTCCTCGGGCGAGGGCCGGGGCGCCTCGGCCTCCCGCTCCATCTTCCGCTTGACGGTCTTCAGCATGGCGAAGCTGTCCCTCTCCAGCTCGTCAAAACGGAACTTGATGTAGCGCACGGTCCCCTCCAGGCGGGGGATCATGACGTTCTCGATGGCGCTGGCCCGGCGCTTGGTCTTCTCGATCTCCCGGAGGAGCCGACGCATGGCGTTCTCCTTCTCGGCCACCTGCAGGACCACCGCGTAGACGCTCTGGAAGCGGCGGAGGGATTCATCCACGCTCACCGGGAGCCGCAGGAGCGCCCGGGCGGTCTCGGGATCGTAGCGGGCGTCGGCGATGGCCGGGGTCCGCACCCCCATGACGTTGCGGCTCTCCACGCTCAAGGGTTTGAGCTGCGGCAGCATCAGGGCGACGCTCTCCAGCCGGATCCTCCCCTCGGCGAGCTCCGCCTCCCGGATGGCGGAGTAGCCCTCCTTGAGGCGCTGGGCGAGGTCCCCCCGGAGCTCCAGGGCCTGCCGGGAGATCTTGAAGAACTCCGCGATGAGGGCGGAGCGCTTGAGCTTGAGGAGGTTCAGCCCCCGCTTGGCGAGCACGATCCGGCGTTTGGCCCGGATGAGCTCGAGCCGGGTGGGGCGGGTGACCTCCAGGTTCGGCATGGTCCTGCTCGTCCTCAGCCGGCGGCCGGCGGCGGCGCCTTCCGGTACTTCTGGATGAACTCCGGCTTGATCCGTTTGAGCTCGCGCTCGGGGAGCTCGGAGAGCACCTCCCAGCCGATGTCCAGCGTGGTGTCGATGCTCCGGTCCTCCTCGTAGCCCTGGTTCACGAAACGGCGCTCGAAACGGTCCGCGATGCGCAGGTAGATCCGGTCCACGTCGCTGAGCGCCTCCTCCCCCACGATGGCGGAGAGCGCCCGCTGGTCCTTCCCGGTCGCGTAACCGGCGAAGAGCTGGTCCACCACCCCCCGGTGGTCCTCCCGGGTACGGCCCTTGCCGATCCCCTGGTTCATCAGACGGGAGAGGGAGAGCAATACGTCGATGGGCGGGTAGACCCCCCGGCGCTGCAGGTCCCGGCTCATCACCACCTGCCCCTCGGTGATGTACCCGGTGAGGTCCGGGATGGGGTGGGTGATGTCGTCCGCCGGCATGGTCAGGATGGGGAACTGGGTGATGGACCCCTTGCGGCCCTTGAGCTTGCCCGCCCGTTCGTAGAGCTGGGCCAGGTCCGTGTAGAGGTATCCGGGGTACCCCCGGCGTCCGGGCACCTCCTCCCGGGCGGCGGAGACCTCGCGCAGCGCCTCGCAGTAGTTGGTCATGTCGGTGAGCACCACCAGGACGTGCATGTCCCGCTCGTAGGCGAGGTACTCCGCCGTGGTGAGGGCCATGCGCGGCGTGATCACCCGCTCCATGGCCGGGTCGGAGGAGAGGTTCAGGAAGACCACGGTCCGTTTGAGCGCACCGGTGTCCTCGAACTCCTTGAGGAAGTAGTTCGCCTCCTCGCTGGTGATCCCCATGGCCCCGAAGATCACGGCGAAGTTCTCGGAAGCGTTCAGCACCTTCGCCTGGCGGACGATCTGGGCGGCCAGCGCATTGTGGGGCAACCCCGCCGCGGAGAAGATGGGGAGCTTCTGCCCCCGGACCAGGGTGTTCGAGCCGTCGATGGCGCTCACCCCGGTCTGGATGAACTCGCTGGGCTGCTCCCGGGAGTACGGGTTCATGGCGTTCCCCACGATCTCCCGCCGGTCCTTGGCGATGAGCTTCGGCCCTCCGTCCCGGGGCGTCCCCAAGCCGTCGAAGACCCGCCCGAGCATCTCGTCGGAGCAGGCGAGCCGGGCCACCTCCCCGGAGAACTTCACCGTGGTGGAGGTGTCGTTCATCCCGAGCGTGGCCCCGAAGACCTGGATGATGGCGAGGCCCCGCCGGGACTCCAGCACCTGGCCGGTCCGCCGGTCCCCGTCCGGCAGGGTGATCTCCACGATCTCCCCGTAGGCGGCGTTGTCCACCCCCTCCACGAAGAGGAGCGGCCCCGCGATGCGTTCGATGGTGCGGTAATCCACGGGGACCGGAGGCGTGCGGGGGGCGCTCATGCGGCGGCCTCCTCCTCCAGGACTCGGAACCCGTCGGTCATCTCCCGGTCCAACAGGTCGAAGGCCCCGAGGCCGTCCTTCTCGCTCTGGGTCTTCATCCGGGCGATCTTCACCCGGACGGGGAGCTCCACGGCCTTGGAGAGCGCTACGCCCTTGCCCACCGCCTCGGTCTCCCGACGGCCGAAGCCCAAGATGGCCTGCAGCATCCGGAACTGCTTCCCGATGGAGGTGTAGGTGTCCACCTCGTCGTACGCGCTCTGCTGGAGGTAATCCTCCCGGATCATCCGGGCCGTGTCCAACACCGCCTTCTCCCGTTCGGGCAGCGCGTCGGACCCCACCAGCTGGACGATCTCCTGGAGCTCCGCCTCCTTCTGGAGGAGCTCGATGGCCTCGTTCCTCAGCGCGGCCCAGCCCTTCGCCACGTGCTCGGCGTACCAGGGCCCGAGGTCCCCGGTGTAGAGCGAATAGCTGGACAGCCAGTTGATGGAGGGGAAGTGCCGCCGGTTCGCCAGGGAGGCGTCGAGGGCCCAGAAGACCCGGGTGACCCGGAGGGTGTTCTGGCTGACGGGCTCCGAGACGTCGCCGCCCGGCGGGCTCACCGCGCCGATCACCGTGACCGATCCCTGACGCGCCCCGGGGCCCAAGACCTCCACCTGGCCGGCCCGTTCGTAGAACTCGGCAAGCCGCCGGCCCAGGTAGGCGGGATAGCCTTCCTCCCCCGGCATCTCCTCGAGCCGCCCGGAGATCTCCCGGAGGGCCTCGGCCCAGCGGCTCGTGGAATCCGCCATCAGCGCCACGTCATAGCCCATGTCCCGGTAGTACTCCGCGATGGTGATGCCGGTGTAGATGCTCGCCTCCCGGGCGGCCACCGGCATGTTGGAGGTGTTGGCGATGAGGATGGTCCGCTCCATGAGCGGACGCTTGCTCTTCGGGTCCTCTAGGTGAGGGAACTCCGTGAGCACCTCCGTCATCTCGTTCCCCCGTTCCCCGCAGCCCACGTAGACCACCACGTCCGCCTCCGCCCACTTCGCCAGCTGCTGCTGGGTCACGGTCTTCCCGCTGCCGAAAGGCCCCGGGATGGCGGCCGTGCCGCCCTTCGCGATGGGGAAGAACGTGTCGATGACCCGCTGGCCCGTGATGAGCGGGACCATGGGGGGGAGCTTGCGGGTCACGGGACGTGGGACCCGGACCTTCCAGCGGTGGGAAAGCCCCAGCGCTATGGTCTTCCCCTCGGCGGTCAGCACCTCCCCGATGGTGTCCCGGACGGTGTAGCGGCCGGCGGCCAGACGATTGAGCGTCCCCTCCACACCCGGCGGGACCAGGACCCGATGGGTGAGCAACGGGGTCTCCGGCACGGTACCCAGGACCTCGCCCGGGACCACCTTCTCCCCGGCCTTCTTCGTGGGGGTGAACTCCCAGACCGCCTTCTCATCCAGTGGCGCTGCGGTGAGGCCACGGGCGATGAAGTCCCCCCCCTCCTGTTGGATCACGTTCAAGGGCCGTTGGATGCCATCGTAGATGGACTTGAGCAACCCGGGGCCGAGTTCCACCGAGAGCGCCTGGCCGGTGTTCTCCACCTTGTCCCCCGGCCGGATCCCCGTGGTGTCCTCGTAGACCTGGATGGTGGCGTCCCCTTCCACCAACCGGATGACCTCCCCCACCAGGCCGAGCACCCCCACCCGGACCACGTCGAACATCCGGGGGCCCTCCAGGCCGCTCGCCACCACCACCGGACCCGACACCCGCTTCACTTGTCCTTCCGACATGGTTGTTTCCTCCTCAGGGGGCCACCAGGGTATCCAAGGAGACCCCGAGGACCCGCTTGGCCAGCGTGGCGACGCTCTCCGGCTCCTCCCCGGCCCCCGGGGTGGGGAGGAAGACCACGAGCGGGTCGATGGAGCTCTCCACCGCATGGCGGAGCGTCTCCGGAAGGAGGGTCTGGATCTTCCGGCTGGCGAGGATCAGGCTGAAGGAGCCTTCGTCAAAGACGCGCTGGAACTCCTTCACGGCGTTCTGCTCGCTGGTGAGGAACGTATCCTTCACTCCGATCAGCCGGAAACCGATGACGAGCTCCCGTTCCCCGATCACGGCCACCGGTTTGGCCGGCTCGCCCGTCGGCATGGCGGCTTCCCCGGGCGGGCGGAGTATATAGGGCTGGCGGAGGCCGGGACCTCTTCTCGAGGAAAAAGGACGCTCCCCGGGGCTAGTTAATCCCCCACCGCGTGGGGGGGACGATGGGTCCTTCCCCCTCCCCTCCCCCCTCCGCCAGGGCCGGCCCGATCCCTCCGGGTCTCGCACGGACCTTGGCCAGGCTGCAGGGGGGGACCCTTCGGGAGCGCCTGGAGTCGCTCCGGCTCCTGGGGGAGGCGCCGGCCCTTCCGGATCCCTTGCCGGTCCTCCAAGCCCTGAAGGATCCTCACCCCTCCGTCCGGCTCGGCGGGCTCTGGGCGCTGGGGCGGGACCGCTCGGTCGGAACGCGTCAGGCCCTGGTCGAGTCGCTCCAGGACCCGGACTTCCGGGTCCGGGCCCTCGCGGCGGAGCGGCTCGGTCATCTCCAGGGACCGCAGGTCGCGGAGGCCCTCCTTCCCACCTTGAAGGACCCTTCGGCCGAAGTGCGCATATCGGCGGCCTGGGCCCTGAACGACCACGGCCACCCGGAGGGGAAGGAGACGCTCGACCGGCTCTTGGAGGACCCGGACCTGCTGGTGCGACGGGGGACCCTCGCCACCCTCGCCAACTATGGCGACCCTCGCGCCGAGCCCTGGCTCGTGAGGGGCCTGGCCGACCCGGTGGACCGGGTCCGGCGGGAAGCGATCCTGGGGCTGGCAAGGATCCCCGTCCCCCGGGTGATGGAACGCACCCGTCCCTTCCTTTCCGACCCCTCGGAGCGGGTCCGCATCGCCGCCGCCGTCGTGGCCGGCTGGTTCCGGGACCGCCACAGCGTCGGGATCATCATGGCCCGCTACGCCACCGAGCCTTCGGGGTCCCGGCCGGCCTTCCTGGTCGCCCTGGGCCGCATCCGGGACCCGCGGGCCCTCCCCACACTCCTCGCCGCCACGGAGGAACCGGCCTCCCCGACCGTGGTCTCCGCCATCCACGCCTTAGGGGACCTGGGGCTCCGGAAGGGGGCACCCCGGCTCCGGCTGCTGCTGACGAGCCCCGTTCGCACCATCCGGGGGTCCGCCGCGGAAGGGCTCGGGCGCCTGGGAGGCGGCGGGGACGTGGTCCCGCTCATGGAACGGTTGGCCGACCCCGATCCCTGGGTCCGGCGGGGGGCCTCAGTCGGGCTCGGGTATCTGCGCGCCCGCCGGGCCGCCTCCGCCCTGAGGGCCCGGCTCTCGGATCCGGACAGCGAGGTCCGGCTGGCCGCGGTCTGGGCCATCGGGCGCATCGGGGACCCCCGGTCCAGGCCGCGCCTGCTCGCCATGCTGGAGGAGGCCGTCTCCTCCTCCCGGCAGGGCGAAGGAGACGCGGGAGTCTCCGGTGGACCCGGCGCCTCCGTGATCGCCGAACGGGAGGGGTCCCTCCGCCTCCGGAGCGATGCCCCCCAGACCCTGCTGGATGCCCTCCTCCTCGCCCTGGCCCGGGAGGCCGCCCGGTCTGCTCCCGCGGAACGCGGGAGGGTCCTGGAAGCGCTCGGCCGGGCAGTGGAGACGCTTCCTTGGGGCCAGGCCGACCGACCTCTCGCCCTCCCCCGGATGGAGCACCACCACCGAGGGCCGGCCCCCAGCCGGAGGGAGGTCTCCCGGGGCCTCCTCCCCGGCAGGGAGAAGGGAGACGCCCGGGGACGATGATGCTCCGGGAGTTCCGCCCGTCGGACGGTCCGGACGTGCTCCGGGAGCTTTCCCTCAACTTCGCCCGGGAGAATGACCTCACCGGGATGGACGCGGCGCACTTCCTCCGGGTGGTGGAGAAGGCCTACCACGGCGCCATCGGCACCCTGCTCCGGCTGAGCCGGCTGTTCGGTGTCCCGCCGGTGCTCTTCCTGGTGGCCGAGGAGGACCACCGGCTCGTGGGGACCACCTTCGTCTCCTTCCAGAAGGGACATGGCTACCTGGCCATGGTGATGACGGACCCCAACTACCGGCGCCGGGGGGTGGCGAGCTCCCTTCTGGACCGGGCGGAGCTCGCCTGCCGGCGTCGCCGACGACGCTACTCCATCCTGGACGTGATGGAGGACAATGCCGAGGCCCAGCGTCTCTACCGGGAACGCGGCTACGAGCCGCTGCGCCGGTTGGAGGGGTGGGTCCGGGCCCTCCCCTCCGGCGACCCCAAACCGCCCCGGACGGATCTGGTCCGTCCCACCCGCCCTTCCGACGTTCCTTTCTTGGTGGAGGCTCACCGGGAGCGCATGCCCCCACGGGTCCGGGAGATCCTCACGGGGGGGGTCTCCGCCCTTCTCCCCCCCCGGTGGCTGGACCGCGTCCTGCTCTCCGAGAGCACGGCCTGGTGCACCGGCCCGGTGGGACGACCCACCGCGTACGCCCGCGCCACGTTCACCACCTCCCAGGAACCGGGGATCCTCTCGCTGCCTTTCCTGGCGGAGGGGGCCACCGCGGAGGAGCGTGAGGGGATACTCCTGACGGCGTTGGGTTGGCTCTCCGAGCACGGGGCCGACCGGGCCGCGGCCACCTGCCCCGAGCACGAGTCCCGGACGCGCACGCTGCTCGAGGAGCAGGGGTTCTCGCTCCGATGGCGGACCGAGACGATGGTGAAGGATCTTTGGCTGCCCGATCCGTCCGCGCTTCAGCGCCAGGGTCGGACCTCCGAAGCGCCGCCGGATCCCTCTTCCGGCCCGTGAAGCCCTGGGTGGACATCGGCCCGGGCTCCCGGGTCCCCCCTCCCGCCGGCGCCAGGGGGGACCTGTCCTTCCGTCCTGCCGCCGGTGTTCCGTCCCAGGATGCCACCGAGGGAGGGAGAGCGGGTGGGGGGACCTGGAGGGGCCGCTCCTCCCGGACCGGGGCCGCGCCACCCGAGCCCGTCTTGCAGTGAGGGACGGTCTTGATCGCCGGGGACGCGGCCGCCTCCCGCTCACCGGCGGCTTCTTCCTCCGTCCAGCAGCCTCCGGGCGTGGGGGCAAGATCCGGGAGCGCCTTCCCGCCTTGTCCATCCTTTCTCCGCCGCCTGGCGTTCTGAACGGCCGGGGAGGGGAGCGAGCCACGGGGGGGTACCCCTTTTTTCCACCCCCTCCGTCTCCCTTCCTGCCGTGCGGGAGATCGCCATCCTTGACGCCCCCTCCAATCTCGGGCTGCGTCCGCCCGGCCCCGGCCTCGTCCCCGGGGTGTACAAGTTGGGTTGGGCGCTCCGGTCGGCCTCCCTGCCCCTCCGCCTGGGTGCGAGGGAGGCAGGAGTGGTCCTCCCTCCCCGGTACGACCCCGAAACGGATGGGCGCACCCCCCGGAACCTCGACGCCCTCGTTCGGTACTCCCGGATGCTGGCCGACCGGGTGGGTCCCCTCGTTGAGGCCGGCTCCTTCGCTTTGATCCTCGGAGGGGATTGCAGCATCCTGATCGGTACCATGCTCGCGCTCCGGCGCCGGGGCCGTTACGGCCTGGCCTTCCTCGATGGCCATTTGGACTTCCGCCATCCGGGGAACTCCCCCTCGGTGGGTGCCGCCGCGGGGGAGGACCTTGCGCTGGTGACCGGACGCGGCCCCCGGGAGCTCACCCACCTCGAGGATCGGGGCCCCCTGGTCCTCGCCAAGGACGTCGTGGCGCTGGGATCCCGCCCGGACGACGAGTACCGGGGCGAGGTGGAAGGATGTGGCGTGGAGGTGGTCGACGTGCCGGGCCTCCGACGGGAGGGAACGCGGTCCGCCGGCGACCGGGTGGCCGCCGGCCTCCTGGCCCGGGGGGTCTCCGGATTCTTCGTCCATCTGGATGTGGACCTGCTCGACCCCACGGTCATGCCGGCGGTGGACGCGCCAGCGCCGGGGGGGCTGACCTTCGAAGAGCTCAGCGACCTCCTGAGGCCGCTGGTCGCTTCGCCCGGGGCCGTGGGGCTCGAGGTCACCGTCTTCGATCCGGACCTCGACGAGGACGGCCGGCTGGCCCGGCAGCTCGCCGACGCGTTGGTACGGGCCCTGGGGTAAGGAAGCCGATCCCCTATTCCGCCGGTGCCTTTCCGGGTCGTGGCCTCAGACCTTCGCCCCTCCCGGGTCCTTCCCTCCCCCCTCGGGAGGGCGTTCTTCGATCGCCCCGCTGCCCAGGTCGCGCGCGATCTCCTCGGGTGCCGGCTCCGGAGGACCCTTCCCCAGGGGGGTATGCGGATGGTGCGGCTGGTGGAGGTGGAGGCCTACGTGCGGGGAGATCCCGCGAACCACGCCTCCCGGGGAATGACCCCACGGAACCGCAGCATGTTCCTGGGGCCCGCCCACCTCTACGTCTACCGGATCCACCAGGTGCACTGCGCGAACCTGACGACCCGTCCGGGCGAGGCGGTCCTCCTCCGGGCGGGGGAACCCGTCTCCTCCGGCCTGGAGAACCCTTCCGGCCCCGGCCGGCTCGCCCGGGAGCTGGCCCTGACCCGGGAGGACGACGGGCGCCCCCTGGGCAAGCCCTTCCTCACCGTCCTTCCCCGGGAGGGCCCTCCCCCCCGCATCGTCAAAGGCCCCCGCATCGGGATCTCCCGGGGGACGGAACTCCCCCTCCGATTCTTCGTGGGGGATTCCCCCTGGGTCTCCGGCCCCCGGGCGGGGAGGGGGGCCCCGGTGCGGGGCAGGGCGCCGGAGATCACCAGGGGGCCGAGCCAGCCCCCCAGGCGGACCGGCCCCTGAGCCGGTTGCCGAGAGGGGCCGTCGGCTCGCCGCCCAGCGGTGCCGGGAGGCGATCCGGTCCGGTACCGTCTCCGTCCCTGCTTTTCCGCGGCCGTGCCGGGGACGCTACGGGCCGGACCGGTCGGCGGTCTGCTGCTCCTCCGCCCGCCGGTCGTAGGGGTAGGTGACCTCCAGCTCGCTCGCCTCATCGAGGGCCAACCGCTGTTCGGGTGGGAGCGACCACCCCGTCGCTCCCAGGTTCTCCTCGAGCTGCTCGACGGACCGGGCCCCCAGGATCGGGGCGGTCACCGCCGGCCGGGCGAGGAGCCAGTTCAACGCCACCTGGGCCGGGGTCCGGCCCACGTTCTCGGCCGCGGCGTGGAGCGCCGAGAGGATCCGCCTCATCCGGTCGTTGTCGAACCGGCTCGCGTAGGCCCCGGGGTCCTCCGCGGTGGCGATCCGGGAACCCGCAGGGGGGTTGCGGATCCCCTGGACGTACTTCCCCGAGAGCACCCCGCTCGCGAGCGGGCTCCACGGGAGGACCGCCAGGCCCTCGGCCGAGCAC
Organism: Thermoplasmata archaeon; assembly: GCA_021806135.1. Taxonomy (GTDB): domain Archaea; phylum Thermoplasmatota; class Thermoplasmata; order Lutacidiplasmatales; family UBA184; genus JAKATE01. The sequence goes on along the minus strand of JAJZYB010000010.1, from coordinate 39,759 downwards.
AGGGGGAGGAGTTCGAACTCGGTCGCCCTCGCGTAGAGGCTGTATTGGGGTTGGAGGCTGACCGGTTCCTCCCAGGAGCGCTGTCGGCAGAGCTGCAGGGCCTTCTCCAGTTGCCAGCCCCGGAAGTTGCTCACTCCCACGTACCGGACGAGCCCGTCCTCCACGAGGCGGTTCAGCGTCCCGAAGGTCTCCTCCAACGGGGTCCACGGGTCCCAGGCGTGGACCTGGAAGAGGTCCAGGTGGTCCGTCCGGAGCCGGCGGAGGCTCTCCCGCACGGCGCTGAGGAGGTGCTTGCGGGAAAGGCCCACCCGGTTTGGCCCGGGTCCGGTGCGGAACCGGGCCTTGGTGGCCAGGATCACCTCCTCCCGGTCCTGGTGGGTCAGCCAGGTGCCGATGATCTCCTCGGAACGTCCCGCGGAGTACACGTCGGCGGTGTCGATGAGGTTCCCGCCCGATGCGATGAACCGGTCGAGGATCCGGTGGCTCGTCTCCTCGTCGATCCTCCAACCCTCGCCCCGGCTGCCGAAGGTCATCGTCCCAAGGCCCAGTTCCCCCACCAGCGCGCCGGTCCGGCCCAACCTCCGGGTCTGCATCGGGCGGGGGACTCGCCCCGGGGAAAAAACGCTTCATCGCCCCCGGGGGCGCCGGGAGGCCCCCCGGAGCGGGATATTCTACGGATCCCTACCCTTCTTATGGGACGGGAGGGAGACCGTGCCGCCGGGGGGGATGCGGTCCCGTCCCCGGTCCCCGCTGCGTCGACGGACTTCGCCCAGGGAAGGAGCGTTCGCCCATGACCCCGGGGGCCGTGAAGCTGGGCTGTTCGGGTTGGGACTATGCCGAGTGGGTGGGCCGGTTCTACCCGCGACGCGGCGTGGAGGACCGGCTGCGCCACTACGCCGGCGTCTTCCCGGTGGTGGAGGTGAACTCCAGCTTCTACCACCTGCCCACCCTACGCACCGTGGAGTCCTGGGCCCGCCGGACCCCGGCCGGGTTCCGGTTCACCGCCAAGGTCCCCCAGGAGATCACCCACGACCGGAGGCTCCAGGACGTGGAGGAGCCCCTTCGGGCCCTCCGCAGCGCGTTCAAGCCTCTGGTCCACGCGGGGAAGCTCTCCGCCTTCCTGGTCCAGCTTCCCCCCTCCCTCTCCTTCCACGAGGAAGAGGTCCGGGCCTTCTACCGGCGGATGGCCGGGGACGTCCCGGTCGCCGTGGAGTTCCGGGAGGAAAGCTGGCTGTCGGAGGCCTCCTTCGCCCTCCTGGAGGAGTTTAGGTTCGCCCAGGTGGTCGTCGACGAACCGAAGCTCCCGGTGATCCTGCGGAACACCGCCCCCTTCGCCTATGTGCGCTGGCACGGCCACGGGTCCCCGCTGTGGTACGACTACACCTACCGGGGCGAGGAGCTCTCCGCCTGGGTCCCCCGCGTGCGGGAGCTCCAGGCGCGCTCGTCGCTGGTCCTCGGCTTCTTCAACAACCACTTCCGCGCCGACGCGCCCATGAACGCGCTCGAACTCTCGGAACGCCTGGGACTCTCCCCCCCTCCGTGGACCGGCCGGTTGCTCCCAGCCGATCTCCCCGGTCCCCCATCGGGGCGCGACGCTCCCGGATAACGGCCCCCCGCTACTCGGAGGAGGGCCTGGGAGTCCAGCGGAAGCAGGGGATGGAGGATCGTGCGAGGTCAACCCGGCTGAAGGGGCGGGTCATAAACTCCCTCCCGACCCCTCCTTCCCGCGGAACGGTGGACCGATGAGGCTAAAGGTCGGAAAGCACGGGAGCGGGAACGGGAACCAACGCAGCACCCCTCGCCGCTTCCGGAACGAGCAGGGCTCCTCTACCGGCCCCTCCTTCCTCCACCGGGGATCGAGGAAGAGGGGGTCGGCGAAAGGCAAGGAGCCCCCCATCCCCCCAGGGGACCTCTCCACCGAGGCGGTGATCGCTGCGCTACTGAAGGACCTCAGGAACGAGCGGGAGGAGGTGCTGGAGCCACTGCTCCACCGGCTACGGGAAATCGGAGAGATCATTGGCCAGGGGGAGGCCGTGTCGGTCCCGGTGCTGGAAGAGGGCCTCGAACTCCTGGAAGCCTACCTCCATCGGCTGCACGAGGTCCATGTCCAGGGCTTCGCCCGGGCCACCCCCGGGGTCCCCCACAACGACACCTGCCTCCTTCCGCTCGTCGCGCTGGAAGGGGAGCCTGACCGGGCAGAACATCGGGTGGCCTCCATCCGGGGCGCCCTGGTGGGGTACCGGGCCCACTGGCCGGGGGCGGCGGCCCTGCTCGGGTTGGTCATCACGAACGAGTGCACGGCCGAGCTCTCCTGGGAGGGGTACTCGGAGGACTTCGCCCGATCCTGTCTGCCCTCCCACCTGCCCCCGGCATCCATCCGGGCCTGGGAGGAGGCCATCGCCACTACCCGGGCGGAGGAGGCGAAGACCCGGGAGTCCGTGGCTCGCTACGTGACCAAGCCGTTCCTGGAAGGCTCCCCCCCCACGACCCTTCCTTCCCCGCGTTGACACGGCGTGGAAGCCTGCGCGGTGAGGCGGAAGGCCCGCTCGGTCGGCGGGGGGCCGCAGGCCCTCCCTTTCCCTCGGGCGCCCTGCCCCGGAGCCTCCTCCGGGGGCGGGAGCGATCAGCCTCCCGTCCCGGGCTGCCCCGGACGGCCCGGTTTCCGGAGGGTGAGGATGGACTCCCGAAGCCGGAAGCTCCGACGCTGGCCGGATCGCCGGACGCGGGCCACCTGGAAGCGCTCCACGTCGAACCCCTGACGGTGGGCCAGGCGGGCGAAGAGGAGGTCCCCCGGAACGTACGTCCCGGCAATGAAGGAGTCCCCGTTGACCACCACGAACCGGCTCCCGGGCCTCAACGCATCGTAGACCTGGGCAAGCACGAGGCCGAGGTCGTCAAAGTACTTCGTCACCACCCCGGCCATGTCCCCCCGCCGGTACCCGGTCTTCCTCGCGATGCGGGCCTGGATCCCGGCGGCGATACCGGTCAGCCAGGGCTCCCGGGTGGTGGCGAGGCTGGGCCGATGTTCCCCGATCAGCGTGCGGGACACGTTGTCGCAGGCCACCAGCGCGGACCGGAGCCCACGGAGCTCTTCGTAGCTCCGGACGAGGTCGAGCCAGGCGAGCTCGATCTTGTAGTTGTTCACGTAGTCCAGGCCATTGACGTAGGGGGGGCTCGTGATCGCCAGGTCGATGCTCTCCGGCGGGAGCAGGGCCTCCTTCGCGTTGCCCTGGACGATCCTCGCCTCCGGCCCGACCGGACCGGCCCGGCCGCTCAACGCCTCCAGGTCCGCCGCGACGGTCTCCACCCGGTCGCGGAAGAGGGCATAGGGGGTCCCGGCGTTGAGGCCGGTCTTCTTCGCGTAGCCCAGGCAGGGGGACCGCTTCAGGTGGCTGGCCTCCACAAGGATGCCGGCGAAGCAGAGGGTCAGCAGGGTCCTTCGGGGGTCGTCCGGAAGCCCCCAGAGGTCCTCCTTGATCCGGAGCAGGGAGCGCAGCACGTCCGGCGGGAACTGCCGGCGGGTCTCCTTCAGGAACGGGGGGGAAAGGGTGGGGGGATGTCCCTCGTTCTGGAGGACGGACCGCGCAGACTCGCGCAGGGATGCCGCCCGGACCGACCAGACCTGCTTCGCGCGGGCGACGAACGCGGCGATGGGCATCAGTTCGATCCCCACGGAGGCGGCCCCGGCCAGTCGGGCGACGACCGGGACGGTCCCGGAACCGGCGAACGGATCGAGCACCGTGGAGGTCGGTCCGATGGCGTTCTCCACCAGGACCCCCTCGACAAATTCCGCCGAGAAACCCTGCACGTACGACCACCAGCGATGGACCGGGAGCCTCTCGTTGGGGTTGAACTGGATCGACCCGTAGAACCGTTCGGGGGCTACCCCGAACTCCCGTCCGAAGGCCTCCGTGTACCACGCCGGTCCTTGGAAGGAAGGGTCCGCGGCCGGGTCGCCGGCAAATTCCCGGGAGACCCATAGCTCCCTCCCCACCTTGACCACCCGGTGGTCCGAGGCGAGCCTCCGGAGCTCGCCCTGGACCTCCCCCAGGGGGAGGTCCGTGGTGGCCGCCAACTGCTTCGGGGTGATCCCCAGGAGGCCGGCCCTCCCGATGGCCGGCAGCACCCCTCCGACGGCCCCGTTGGACCGCGGAGCGGGCAGGGCCATGGCTCCCGCTAGCCCCCCTCCTCTTAAGGGGCTTGGGGCCCGGGGAGGCCCATCCTACCGGGGAGCTCACCGGGGGAGAGGCCCGGGGACCTCTGGCTCAGCCGACGAATGTGATCGCCAGGCCGAGCACGATGACCACGACCACCAGGATCCGGACCCCGTACAGCAGGTTCTGCAGGCTCTGTTCGATCCGTTGGAGGACGGCGGCCGGGTCGTCCGACGCAGGGGCCGTGCCTTTCGCGGACCAGGGCAAGGCGCCGCTCATGTCCAGGGACCGCAGGAAGGTCGCAAGAGGGGTGGTGCCGTGGCCGGGGCGGGACCGGCTCCGCGTGCTGGGGCCCGACGCGCGGGTCCTGCCGTCAGTGCTTGCGGATCCGGATCTTCGGGTGGACGTTCCCCGACCGGGGCTTCAACCACGAATAGGTCCGCCGCCGGGCGGTGTCGCCGTAACCGCACTTCGCGCAGACGCGCTTGCGGACATGATACGAATGATGGCCGCAGCGGCGGCAGAGCACGTGGACCGTCTTCCCCCCGCGTCGGGCCGGTGTGCCTTTTCCCATCTGCGTTCCCTCCGGGTCCTTCCCTCACGGCGAGATGAAGACCACGTTGTCCCCCCGGACCAGGGTGAGCCCGGCGAGCGGCGTGACCTTGTCCGCGTCCACTTCCTCCGCCCCCGAGAGGACGACGTTCATGTGCTGGTCGAACCCCTGGAGCACGCCCCGGTACGAGCGGCCCCCCCGCAGCTCCACCAGAACCCGCTGGTGGAGGTTCTGCTGCAGGAGCTCCAAGGGCTTCATGGCCGGGACCCGCGGTCGACCCTCCGACGGATTGATAAGCTTTGACCATCACGGGCCCGACCCGCCGCTCGGCGGTCCGGTCCCCGCCGGGACCGGGGGGGGCAGACGGACCAGGACCTTCCCGCACCGGGGGCAGAAGGTCGCTTTCTCCTCCTGCCGGAAGCCACAGGACACGCAGAGGTATCGGCCGACCCAGGGGGTCCGGCGGGTCCACCAAGGGGCGCCCCGGGCCCCCGAACCGGTCGGAAACCCCAGGAACCCGGTAAGCGGGGCCCGCCGGGTCTCCCACAGGAAGAGCCCCACCGCGGCGGCCACCAGCAGAAGCCCCCCGACGCTCTGCTCCCCTCGCCGCTGGAGGAGGCCTTCGGTCAGGAGGAAGGGGCCTGCGAACGCCAAGGCCGCCTCCAGGCCGCCGACCAGGGACCAGACCACCGAGCCCCGCTTTCCCGGGGTGTTGGCCCGGCCTGGAGCCGGAACGGGGGACGGTCCCGCCATGCGATCCTGAGCCCGCTGGTCCGAAAGCGAGCTCAAAGGCCTTGCCGCTCCACCTCAAAGAGCCATATGGCGGGTTCCCCTGGGCCGGCCGTGGGCGGTGTACCCCCTGCCCGGGAACCCCTCCGGGTCCGGGTGTTGACGGAGGACGGCCCCGAGGGACCCCCCACCGCCCAACGCGTTCCCCCCGGGACCGTTGGCCTCCGTGTGACCGGACTGCCGAGAATCCCCCGCGCCCTCCTCTCCCGCACCCGTCCTCCGTCAACCCTTTACGGAATCCTCCGGCTTGCCGAGGAGGCGTCCGCCCTGACCTTCATCGGCCCGGCCGCGTCCCTCCGATCCCTCCCGGAGACCTGGAGCCGGTCCTCCCGGTCCCTGGTGCCCCTGGCCGGGGCCGCGGAGCAGGCCCTGGACCGGTTCCTCTCCCGGGCTGCCCAGCGCTGGCGCCTCGCCCACGGCCGGGAACTCGTGGTCGGTGGTGAACCCCGGATCATGGGGGTGGTGAACGTCACCCCCGACTCCTTCTTCGATGGAGGCCGCCTCCGGACGACGGACCAGGCCGTGGCGCACGCCCGGGGCTTGGCGGAGCAGGGTGCCGCCCTCCTGGATATCGGCGGCGAGTCCACCCGCCCGGGGGCCCGCCCGCTTCCCCCTTCCCAGGAGCTCCGGCGAGTCCTCCCCGTGGTGGAGCGACTGGCCCGCACGACCGAACTCCTCCTCTCCGTGGACACCCGGCACGCCGAGGTCGCCCGCCGGGCGCTCCGGGCCGGGGCCCATGTGGTCAACGACGTGGGGGGCTTCCGGGACGCATCGCTGCGCCGGGTCGTCCGTCGGGAGGAGGCGGGGGCCGTGGTGATGCACATGCGCGGCACCCCGAGGACCATGCAGCGGAACCTGCGGTACGCCGACCTCCGGGGGGAGGTCTACGCCTTCCTCGAGGACCGCACGCGGACCGCCGTTGACGAAGGGATCCCCCCCGAGGCGCTCGTGGTCGATCCGGGACTGGGGTTCGGGAAGTCCTTCGAGGGCACCCTGGAGCTCCTCGGCCACGTGGGGGAGTTCAGGTCCCTGGGGTTCCCGGTCCTCGTGGGGGCCTCCCGCAAGGGGTTCCTGGGAGCCCTCCTGGGAGGGGCCCCCCCGGCGGAACGGCTGGAGGCCTCGGTGGCGGCGGCTCTCCTCGCGGTGGAACGGGGAGCCTCCCTGGTGCGGGTCCACGACGTAGGGCCCACCGCCCGGGCGCTCCGGGTCCTCAGCGCGTTGCGTGGCGGCTCCGCCGGGGGCGGCCCTTCCGGGGACGGCGGGACCGGCGGGTCGCCGGCCGGGACGACAGGGGGGTGGCCTCCACCGGGATCCGGCGGAGCGCCCCCGCCCGCCGGCCAACGGCGCCGGCCGGGGGCTCGAGCCCCTGCACCAGGACCTCGGCGGCGGCGCGCAGCGCACGGAGCGCCTGCAGGCCACGGGTGATCGCCTCCGGGTCGTCGAGCCCCTTCTTCAACGCCCGTTCGAGCCCCGCCTGGGCCCCCTCCGCCGCCGCCTGGACCTCCAGGAGGAACCGCGGGTCCCGCATCCCCCGGCTCAGCCGAGCCCCCTCCTTCAGCAGGAAGTCGGCGGCCCAGGGAGGGACCGTCAGGCGAGGGACCCGCCGGGCGCTACTGGGAGCCACGGGTCCTCTTCGGCGGCGCCTCCCCGGCGAACTCCACCAGCAGCACTCCCCGGTCGAAGGACGCCCGGGCGACCGGGGCCCCGGCGTAGGCGAAGGGGAGCGTCAGCGTCCGCTTGTACCAGCCCACCTTCAGGTAGAGGGTATCCCCCCGGGAGGAGACGTCGAGGGTCTCGCGTTCGGCGAAGGGCAGCTCCATCCGGATGTACTTCCGGCCCCCCTTCGCATAGAACTTGACCGGGTGCGCCCGGGCGAAGATCTTGGTCGGGTCCTCCTCCCCGAAGACGTCCCGGGCCAACTGGAGGAGCCTCTCCTTCCCCAGGACCTCTTCCGGATATCGCGGCACCTCCCGCTGGGGGACCTCCCCGAAGGCCTCCCGGATGAAGTGGAGGTTCTCCTGCTGCTCCTTGCGCTCCCGCTTGAGGAAGTCCCCGGTGGCGGAGCTCGGAAGGACCCGGTTCACCACCAGCATCTCCACCGGGATGTCGAAGAGGCAGAGGTAGGTGTAGGCGCGCTGGGTCTCGCTGATCACCATCTTCTGGGGGTTCAGGACCAGCCGGACCGAGGTGCGCTCCGCGTCGCTCAGAAGCTCCCGGACGGACTGGAACTGGGTGTAGAGGGTCTCCAACGTGTCGAAGAAGTGTTCGGAGGGCAGCGGGGTCCGCATGACCCGGCCCACCGTCGGCCGCGCCACCTTCAGGATCCCCCGCTGGAACTTGAGCACGTGTTCGAAGTACCAGCGCAGCACATCCGGGAAGGAGAGCAGGCGTAGGGTGTCGGCGGTGGGCGCGGTGTCCACCACCACCACGTCCCAGGTGGACTCCCGCCGGTACCGCTCCAGGAGCAGCAGGGCGGTGATGAGCTCCATCCCGGGGAAGACCACCGCTTCCTTCGCGGTGATCTCCTCCACCCCCTGGGCGGAGAGCAGCGTGGTGAGGTAGCCGTAGATCTCCTTCCAGTGCTCCTCCATCTCCGTGAGCACATCCACCTCCTGGGCGAAGAGCCGGGGCTCCACCTCCCGGGGCTCGGGGCCCAGGGGGACCTGAAGGGAATCCCCCAGGGAGTGGGCGCTGTCCGTGGAGAGCAACATGGTCCGGTGGCCCCGGCGGGCGGAGGCCAGGGCGGTGGCGGAGGCGAGGGAGGTCTTCCCCACCCCGCCCTTCCCCGTGTAGATGAGGGTCCTCACGGTTCGGTGCCCACGGCCGGCAGCTCCTCTTCGAGGACGAGGCTCCCCCGGTACCCGCAGGCCCGGCAGGTGTAGCTGGCCCCCATTAACAAAGTGGCGTCCCGGTCCACTTCGGGGGACCGGCACTTCGGGCAGAGGAGGAGGACCTTCCCCTTAGGACGTCGGCGACGGGGGGGCATCGTCCTCCTCCGGGGGATCGGCCCCCGGTCCGTCCGGCCGGTCCGTGGCGGGAGCGGAGGGAGCCTCTCCCGGAGCGACGAGCCGGACCGCGGCCATCACCTCGTCCCCCGGCTCCACGCGAATGAGGATGACCCCGAGGGTGTTCCGGCTCTGCTCCCGGACCTGGCCCACCGGGGCGCGCAGGGTGATCCCCTTCTGGGTGGTGAGCAGGACCTCGTCGTCCCCGGTCACCGGCAGCACGGTCACCACGTGTCCGTTGCGGCCGCCGGTCTTGATGCCGATGACCCCGCTCGCTCCCCGGCCCGTCAGGCGGTAGTCCTCCACCGGGCTCCGCTTCCCGAACCCCGTGGAGGTGACCGTGAGCAGGGAGGGGAACTGGCGGGAGACGGGGGTCATGGCGACCACCCGGTCCTCCCGGCCCTTCAGCTTGAGCCCGCGGACCCCGTAGGTGGCCCGCCCCGTGGTCCGGACCCGCCGTTCGGCGAACCGCACCACCTGGCCCTCCCGGGTGGCCAGGAGGACCTCCGAGCCCCCGTCGGTGAGGGCCACGTCCACGAGCTCGTCCCCCTCCTCGAGGAGGATGGCCTGGATGCCGGTGACCCGGATGTTCTGGTAGCGGCTCAACTCGGTCCGCTTCACCAGCCCCCGGGCCGTGGCGAAGACCAGGGTGCCGGGGCCCGAGAGGCCCCGGACCGGTAGCTCGGTCTGGATCCGCTCGCCGGCCTTCAGCCGGGGGAGCAGGTTCACGATGGCCTTCCCCTTGGCGTGCCGTCCCATCTCGGGGAGCTCGTAGGCCTTGAGCCGGTACACCCGGCCCTGGTTCGTGAAGAAGAGCACATCGTCGTGGGTCCGGGCGAGGAAGGCCCGGGTCACGAAATCCTCCTCCTTCGTCTCCATCTGGACCAGGCCCTTCCCTCCCCGGCGCTGCCGCCGGTAGGTCTCCAGGGGTAGCCGCTTGATGTAGCCGGTGTTGGAGACCAGCACCACCACGTCGGTGTCCGCGATGAGGTCCTCCAGGGAACGTTCGGAGAAGGCGTCCACCAGGAGCGTCCGGCGGGGGTCCGCGTAGCGCTCCTTCAGGGAGGCGAGCTCGTCATCGAGGAGCTTCTCGAGCACCCGGGGGTCGCCCAGGATCCCCTGGAGCCGCCGGATCTCCGTCTCCTTCTCCTTCGCCTCGGTGACGAGCGCGTCCCGTTCCAGGCCGGTGAGCCGGGAGAGCCGCATCTCCAGGATCGCCTTCGCCTGCTCGGCGGAGAGCAGGAACTTCCCCATGAGGGCGGCCTGCGCCGAGGGGGAGTCCTTGCTCCGCCGGAGGATCCGGACCACCTCGTCGATGTGGTCGATGGCCGTGAGGAACCCCTCGAGTAGGTGGAGGCGGTCCTGCGCCTTCTTCAGCTCGAACCGGGACCGGCGGGTGAGGATCTCCTTGCGGAAGGCCAGGTGCGAACGGAGCAGCTCCAAGAGGGTGAGGGTCTTCGGCTTGGAGTCCACCAGGGCCAGGTTGATGACCCCGAAGGAGGTCTCCAGCCGGGTGTGCGCGTAGAGCTGGTTCAGGACGAGCTCGGGGGAGGCGTCTCGCTTGAGCTCGAAGACCACCGAGATCCCATCCTTGTCGGACTCGTCCCTCAGGTCGCTGATCCCGTCGATGCGCTTCGTCTTGATGAGCTCCGCCGTCTCCTCCAACAGCTGGGACTTGTTGATCTCGTAGGGGATCTCGGTGACCACCACCTCGGTCCTGTTGTCCCGCTCCCGGATCTCCGCCTTGGCCCGGAGCAGGAGCGTGCCCCGGCCCGTCTCGTAGGCCTCCCGGATGCCCTCCCGGGAGAGCAGCCCTCCGGTGGGGAAGTCCGGCCCGGGCAGGAACTTCAAGACCTCGTCCAGGGTGCTCTCCGGCCGCTGAAGGACGAGCCGCAGGGCGTCGACGACCTCCCCGAGGTTGTGCGGGGGGAGGTTCGTGGCCATCCCCACCGCGATGCCCGCCGAACCGTTCACCAGGAGGGTGGGCAAGCGGCTGGGCAGGAGCATCGGCTCCTTGAGCGACCCGTCAAAATTGTCCCCCCACGCCACGGTGTCCTTCTCGATGTCCTCCAGCATCTCCGAGGCCACGGGGGAGAGCCTAGCCTCGGTGTAACGCATGGCGGCGGGCCCGTCCCCGTCGATGGAGCCGAAGTTCCCCTGGCCCTCCACCAGGGGGTAGCGCAGCGAGAAGGGCTGCGCCATGCGGACCAGCGCGTCATAGACGGAGAGGTCCCCGTGGGGATGGTACTTCCCGAGCACGTCCCCCACCGTCCGGGCGGATTTCCGGAAGGGACGGTCGTGGGTGGCCCCCCCCTCCCACATCGCCCAGAGGATGCGGCGGTGCACGGGTTTGAGCCCGTCCTCGGCGAAGGGGAGGGCCCGGCCCACGATGACGCTCATGGCGTAGTCGATGTAGGAGCGGTGCATCTCCCGCTCGAGCGTCTGGGGCCGCACCCGGCCGGCACCGTTGGGAGCCGGGTCCTCTGCGATCTCGCTCATGGGAGGTTCTCCATCATCCGCGGCTCCCGGGGCGCCAGGGGGGATCCCTGGAGAGCGAGCTGACGGTCAGCTTCCTGAAGGAACGCCCCTTCTTGTCCCTTGGGGACGGAGGCCCCGCTGGCGACCCGGTGCCCACCCCCCTCCCCCCCCACGGAACGGGCCGCCTCGCGCACCGCCACGGCCAGGTCCAGGCCCCGGTCGGTGAGGAAGGGAGTGCCCCGGGCGGAGACCTTCGTCCGGGCCGTCCCCGCCGAGAGCGCGAAGACCGGCCGGGTGGGGTCCAGCAGGTAGGCCAGGGCGAGCCCGGCGACCGGACCGGCCAGGTTCGCGTCCGGGACCCAGAACGCTTGGAGATGGTCGTGGACCTCGACCTTCCGGTCCGTCTGAAGGTGCCCCAGCTCCCTCAGGACCCGGTCCTGCCAGTCCCGCTCGAGGGCCTCGGCCCGGCTCCGGGCCTGGGGATCCCCGAGCGCGAGGGCGATCCCCTGGGAGGGCTCACCCTCCCGGGCACAAGCGTTCTGGAGGGCCGAGAGCGCGGTGATCTCGTCCCCTCCGGGAAGGGGGTAGAGGTGCTCCTCGGTGACGCGTTCGCAGAACTCCGACCGCGCCCCCTGGGCGAGCAGGCGGAGCGCCAGAGCGCTCGCCAGGGTCCGCCGCTCCTCGTCGGACAGGGAGGCGACCCGTGCGCGCGGGTCCAGCCCCAGGGGGTTGAGGAAGGCGGTCGCCTGGGCGGGATGGCCGGAGAGCCCCGCCACATAGGGGTCCACCGAACGGGCCAACCCCTCTCCGAGGGTGGGGCCGGAGAGCGTGGGCTCCCGCCGCCGGTCCAGGAGCCCTTTCCCCTCGGCCCTCTCCAGCAGGCGGAGGTTCAGGCCCCGGAACCCCCCCACGTGCATCCGGTCCGCCACGGCCCCCGCGAAGCCGTAGGCCACGAGGTCCTCGTTGACGTCGTCGAGGGAACGGGAAAAGAGGTAGGTGAGCATGCTCGCCGAGCATTCGCTCATCCCGTCCACGCCCCAATGGTGGGGGTTCACGTGGAGGAGGGAGCCTCCCGACGGCTCCTCGGGGGCCGGGGGTCGGTGGTGGTCCAGGACCAGCACGGGCCGGGGGTGGCGCGCCAGCCGGGCCAGGTAGCTGGCCCCGGTGTCCAGGACCAAGACGGGGGCCCGGGTCTTGGTGAGCAGGGCGTCCAGCCGGGCCTCCTCCAGGCTCAGCAGAGGGGTGAGCTGCCAGGACCGGCCCCAGCGGGAGAGGGCCACCGCGGCCACGCTGGCCGAGGCGATGCCGTCCCCATCGTTGTGGTAGAGCACGCGCCAACGGCCGGGGGTTCCGGCGAGGAGGTCCCGGGCGGCGGTGAGCTCCTCCATGGCCCCGGGGAACTCCCGGAGCTCTTCGAGGGCGGAGCCCTTCACTGGACCAGGAGGGCCGCGGTCTCCGCGCGGTAGCGCCATCCTGGAGGTAACCGACCCCGTCGGCGGTAGTAGTGGGAGAGCCGGCGGATCTTCGACTCCACCAGGTTCATTCCCCGGCGGTTGGACAGGTCCTTCGGATGGAGTTCCAGGTGCTGCTGCAGGTGGACCACGCGCTTGAGCAGCGCGGCCAAGTCCTCCGGGAGGTCGCTCGCGGCCTTCCGGCCCCGGAGCAGCGGCGTGAGCCTCTGGCCGGTCAGCAGGCGGACCGAGGGGATCCCGTAGGAGTCCCTCAAAACGAGCCCCACGCGGGACGGGCTGTTCCCCGCCTGGGCGAGCTTCACCGCCTCCTCGACCAACTCCTCCTTCTCCAGGACCGGCCAGGAAGGCCGGACGGCGGGGTATGGCCGCTGGCTCGCCGAGCGGCCTTTGTGTCCGGAGTGGATTCGGCTCATGGGGGGGCTTGGCCGACCTAAGCGACCTACTTAAGCGTAGCGAGCGGGTCCTCTCTTCAGGCAACGAAACTGGTTCCCGGGAGGTGGGGGCCCCTCTTCCCTGAGGATGCCCCCATCCTTGCGTTGGGGATTGGAACCGCCCCTCCCTACCGGCCCCTTCCCGGGCCGGGATGGAGGTGCGTCCCTCCATCTTCTTGCACCGCGGAGCCGTTACGGGAGGGCCGGGGTGCGCGCATGGACCTGCGGAGGATTGCAGAGGACCTCACCCCGGAGGTCGTGATCGCGCTATGGAACGAGGCGAAGGATCGAGGCGCGCCCCACAATCTCACGGGAAACCCTTCCCAGGACCTTCGCCTAGCAACGATCGCATACGTTTGTGATCAGAGCCGTCGGTCCCCCTTCCCGGAGGACCCCGCCATCCTGGCCGGGCGCTTTCTCTACGGAGTCGTCGTGAACCAACCGTTCAAGGACTGCAACCACCGGACCGGGTTTCTCGGCCTGCTCAAGGTCATGGGGGAGGCCGGCTATGGCCTGTCGGTCCCTGAGGAAGCGGTATCCGAGTTCATCCGGGGGATCCGCGACATCCCACGGGATGAGGAGAAGCGGGTCGTACGGTGGGTGCGCCTGTCGTTCCACCGAGTCTAACCCAAGAGTTCCAGAACCCGAGGGTACCGGTCCGCGAGGGCCTTCACCCGGTCCAGGCGCTCCCGCTGGTCCGGGGAAAGGGAGGCGATCACCCGCTCGACGAAGGCTTCTGTGGAGTCCCCTGTCCCGCGACTGGACAATTGCAGGCTCTGCGAACGGATCCAATCCAGCGCGATGTCCCGGTAGAGCCGTCCCAGGTCAAGCCCAACGCAGAGAGCGAGCCCGGCGTCCCCCCCAGGGGGCCGGATGGAAGGGGGAACCAAGGGCAAAGTCTGTCGGTCGCTCCCGGAAGCGGGGTCTGGCTGGCCCCTCCTCCCTAAGAGCGCGTAGTCGACCTCGGGAAGGGTGGGGGAGTCCCCGTAGGTTCCCTCCGCCCCCTGCGTTGTGGGAACTAGTGATGTCCGGACGACCATGGGCTCGCCGGTCTTACGGGGCCGGGGGGGTCATGAGCTTTTGCAAAGCCTGCCCTTTGGCCTCATCGAAGATGCTCCGTACTTTTCCGTGAAGGTTGTCAAAGGCGTCCAACATGGCCATCCCCTTGCCCGAGGCTTGGATCGCGCAATGGATGTCGAACACGAAGGTGCCGAACGGAGCATCCTGCCCCGGGGGCAGTCCCGCCAGGATCACCTGAACAACCTCGGAGGGGGACCGGGAGATCTTCTGGGTGGAAGTGAATTCCCCCTGCGCAGAAAGCACTGCCTGAGAAACGTACGGGCCTTCGTGCAACCAACGTGCAAGCAGGTCGTCCACTCCCGCACGGGCGAACTTGTTGACGTAGCGCAAACCGAGCCGAGACACCTCTGGGGGGGGCAGCGCTTGCTGGAGGGTCTCCCAGACGGCCCCCATCTCCTGCCTGACCCGCGCCCAGCCGGGGTAGAGGGGGAGAACGTTCAGCACGATTCGTCCCTCCATCAACTGCACGACGTAGCCGCCTGCCTCCGGGCGGAACAGGGCTCGTTGCCGTGGGGGGAGGGCCCGGGAAACGAAGGTGTCCCCCTGCCGTTGAAACTCCACCCCCTGTTCCACCAGAGGTTCCATGATGGGGTACCGGGGTTGGATCTTCGTGAAGAAGTCGCCGACGAACGAGGGGTTCCAGGGCTGCCCTTGGGCCAGGGAAAAATCGACCTCCAGGATCACCTCTGCGATGGGGGGCGTCACCGGGAAGGTGGGGGTTGGGAAACGAGGCATGCCGGTCTCCTCGACCACTGATAGGGGCACCGGCTAGATAGCCTTGGGGTTACACGGCTCCGGTGCGGGGGGTGGCACTCTGCCCCCTCCAGGGATGAAGGGGCCGAGTTCGCCTCCGACCCCCGTCTGGCGCCTTCTCCCACTGGCGTCGACAGGGGCGGGCCAGACCGAACCTGCGCTCCGGGGCCTGTCGAGCCGGTGGCAGGCCCTTGGTTCACGCGATCCGTCCATCTTGGACGACGGAATGCGCCAGGAAGTCCTTCCCTGCGGTGTCGATGCGGTAATGCGGCCCCATGGCCCGCTGCCGGGTCCAGGAGTGGGCCCCCCCCGGGAGGTACCGGACCATCCGGTTCCGCAAGAGCAGACCGACCACGAACGGGATCTTGACCTGCGCCTGCACCACGGCCCAGAAGTCGGAGGCCTGGAACTCCAGTTCGGTGAGCTCCAGTCCCTTCTCCTCTTCGTGGTCGAAGTTCTCTGCCTGGTTCAGCAGCCGCAGCGCCTCCAGGAGGGTCGCCCGTAACGGGTCTTCCGGGGAGCCCCGCTTCTCCCCTCCCTGGGGGGTCACCGGCGGGACGGTGGGCGGGCCGGTCCTGAGGACCGGGGAGAACCCGGTCCGGGGCGGAACGTGCCGGCCAGGCCCGGAGGGAGTTGCCATTGCCTCTCCCTAGGGATGGGGGGGGTTAAGATTCTGGCGGCTTCGGAGGCAGGGTGCCTCAGGCCGGGGCTTCCAGGACCAGGGCATAGTGGCCCCGGGCATACGGCGCGAGGTCCACCGTCTCCTTCCCTTCCAGGCCCCCGGCCGTGAGGGCCTCCTCCGCATCCCGGAGCACCCGCCGGGGAGAGAGGGTCTGGGTCACCGATCGCGTCTTCAGCATGAACAGGACCGGGGCGTGGGGACGCGCGCAGGCCCGGACGTTCTCCAGGAGGATCTCCACCTGGTCCCGTTGCGCCACGTCCTGATAGAGGAGGTCCACCTCCCCCACCTCGGCCCGGTACCGCTCGGGCAGCCGAGCGTCGGCCAGGATCGGGTAGAGGTTGGCCCGTCGTCGGGCGAGCGCCAGGAGGGTCCCGAAGGTCCGGGAGGACTTCTCCAGCGCGAAGAGGCTTCCCGAAGGGAGCAGGTCGGACAAATGGCTCACCGTGGTCCCGTGGCTGGCCCCCAGGTAGAGGAGCCTGCGGACCCGGCCGAAGGGCCAGCTCCGTCCCCCCCGGAGGACGTAGGCGGCGAGCTTGCTGTGGTAGGGGTCCCATTCCCGGTACTCGGTGCCCTCCTCCTTCACCAGGGTCTCCCCGTAGACCCGGATCCCGGGGTCGCCGTTCACCGTGTAGAGGCTAGGGCCCCGGCGGAAGAGTCCCGGATCGCGGTAGGGCTCCACGGTAGAGGTCGCCTCCAGGGGGCCAGGGATCCCGGCGCCTTAAGGCGCCGGGCGAGCGGTCACAGCGGCCACGAGCTCCACCTCGACCGGGGTGTTGAGCGGAAGCCGGCCTGCCCCCAGGGCGACCCGGCTGTGCTGCCCCCGTTCCCCCAGCACCTCCTGGAAGAGTTCGGAGGCCCCGTTCGCCACCCGTGGCTGGGCGGTGAAGCGGGGGGAACTGGCCACATAGACCCCGACCCGGAGGAGATGCCGGACCCGGGAGAGGCTGCCGATCTCGGCACGGAGCGCGGCCAGGGCGTTCAAGGCGCATTGCCGGGCCGCAGCCTGGGCCTCCGGCATGCCCACCTCCTCATCGACCAGGCCCTCCACCAGAAGCTTTCCCTCCCGTAGGGGGAGCTGGCCGGAGACGTAGGCGAACTCCCCCTGGACCACCACCGGGAGGTACGCCCCTCGGGGGGCCGCCGGTCCGGGGGGCACTTCGTGTTCGCTCCACCATCGCTCGGCGGGGTCGATCGTGGCCATGACAGGCCAAGGCCAGAAAGACTATAGACCCCTGTCGGGCCTAGATTTGGGCATGGGCGGCGACACCTGGGTCCCCCGGCGCCCCCCCGGCCGACCGGCTGGCGCCCTGGGGTTGCCAGGGTGGGGTGCCCTCCTGCTCTTCCTCCTCCTCGCGGCTTCGACGGTCGCCCTCTTCTATCTCCCGGCCGGGTCGGCCGGCACCACGGCGAGCGGATCGGGAGCGAGGTCAACGGCACTCTCCCCCTCCGGCGCCACTTGGGGAAATGCCCCCATTGCCGGCCTGCCGCCAGGCGCCCCGGCACCCCGCCCCGGGACAGTCGCGCTCGGGTCGTCGCCCCCCGCCTCCCTCGAACAGGCCCTCTGGGGGGTAGGGGTGGGTGGGCTGGCGGCGGTGGGGTTCTCCTTGCGGTTCCGTAAGAGGAAGGAGGGAGGAACGGCCTCCTCCTCTCCCTCGGGCCGGGTCCAAACGGCTGCATCCCAATCCCCCTCCACCGGCGGGAACGCCGGATCCACCGGGCGACCCGGTTCCGCCAGCCCTTCCAAGACCCTGGGAGGGCTGGAGGGCCTTTCGGAAGCTGCTCCAGCTCCGCCTCTCCCCGACATGTCCCCCCCTTCTTCCAGGGCCCCGTCCGGCGCCGGCCCGACCCCGCTGGTCGTCCCGGTCGACCAGGCGATCTGTCCACTCTGCGGGGGGCCGCTCAACGGACCGAACGCTCCCTGCCCGAACTGTACCCCCTCCCTGGTGCCCGGGCCGACCAGCGCTGCTCCCGAAGTCTCCGACCTGCCGGCACCGGGGTCGAAGGGCCCCCCCCCGGACCTGTCCCCACCCGCCGCGGGGGACGGAAGGAGGGGGCTACCCTCTGTTCTGCCAGCCACCCCCTCTCCCGCCTCGGCCCGATGCATGGTCTGCGGCGGTCCGTTGAAGGAGGGGTACTGCCCCGTCTGCGGGATGCGCTGGAGCGAGTGACCGGGCCGCATAGAAGGGTTTAGGAGAGCAAGCCTTACGGGAGCGCATGAGCCCGTCCGTGCCCGTGTTGCTCGAAGCCTTGCCCCGGACCGAGCTTCCCTCCGGGGCCTCTTCCACAGACCGGGCGTTCGTGGACCTCGAACAGCGCATCGTCCACCAGGTCCTTTCGCTCGCTCCGGCGGGAGCGGTGCAACTGGGACTGCATGCGTACGACGGCCTCGTCCCCGACCTCTCCGAGGGAGCGGAGGAGAGGCATTGCCAGGCCATTCTCCGGCTCCAGCACGAGTTGGAGGGGATCCTGGAAGGGCAGCTCCTTCCCGGGGCACGGAGGGACCGGGGGCTTCTGGGGCTCATGCTCGCCTCGGACCTCTTCTCGCTGAAGGAACTCCACGTCCTGGAGCGCTTTCCGTTGGCCTACGTGGAGGGTCTGCAGCTGGTCCCGTACCTGGCCCGGCCGTACACCTCGCCGGAGGTCCGGGCCGGGGCCATGGTCCGCCTCCTCACCGGGGTCCCGGGGGTCCTCGCGGAGGGCCGGCGGCGACTCCGGGACCCCTTGCCGGCGCCGCTGCTCTCCGTGAGCCAGGCCATGGCCGCTGGCCTCGCCCCGCACTACGCCGAGACGGAGCGGTTCGTCCGGGAGTCCGCCCCCGGCGAGCTTTCGGCGTACCGGAAGGCCCGGGAAGAGGCGGACGCAGCGGTGGTGGCCTTCCTCGGCCACCTTTCCCGGGCGGCGGAACGGGCCACGGACGACTTCGCTCTCGGCCCGGAGCGGTTCCAGCGTCTCCTCTACGTGCGGGAGGGGCTCACCCTGCCATGGGAAGAGCTCCGGAAGCGGGGAGAGTCCGATCTAAGGCGCAACCAGGAGCGCCTCGCCGAACTGGCCGCCCGGGCTCCCCCGGGCGGCTCTCCGGCGGAGGCGCTCGCCGAGCTCTCCCGCGATCACCCCGGTCCGGACACCCTCTTGCCGGAAGCCCGGGCGTTCACCGAGGAGCTTAGGCAGTTCGTCCTCGAGAAGGACTTCGTCACGCTCCCCACCCCCGAACATTGCCGGGTCGAGGAGACCCCTCCGGTCTCCCGGGCCTGGACCACGGCGAGCCTCGATCCTCCCGGCCCTTTCGAGACGGCCACCCACGAAGGGGTCTACCACATCACTCCGGTGGAACCCTCCTGGGAGGAGCAGAAGCAGCGGGAGTGGTTGGAGTCCTTCAACCGACCGGTGCTCCGGAACGTGACCGCGCACGAGGTCTACCCCGGCCACTACCTGCAGCTGCTGCATTTCCGGGCGCACGCGAAGAGCCTGACCCGCCGCTGCTTCCTCTCCGGGGCGTTCGTGGAAGGATGGGCCCACTACGCCGAGCAACTGGTCGTGGAACAGGGGTACCGGGCGGGTTCCCCCGTGGCGGAGATGGCGCAGCTCCACGACGCGCTGCTCCGCAACTGTCGGCTCCTCGCCTCGGTGGACATGCACTGCCGGGGCCGGAGCTTAGAGGAGGCCACCGCGCTCTTCCAGCGGGAGGGGCATCTGGCCCGGTTCCCGGCGGAGCGCGAGGCCCTCCGGGGCACGTTCAATCCCGAGTACTTCTGTTACACCCTGGGAAAGCTCGAGATCCTGGAGGCGAGGCGCCGGTACCGGGAAGAGCACCCTGCCTCCCCGCTGAAGGAGTTCCACGACCACCTCCTGGCGTTGGGGGCTCCCCCGGTCGGTTGGATCAGCGGACTGCTGTCGGGGATGTAGCCGGGGACGCTCGGGCCATCCGTGGAACGGAGGGCTGACGGGGCCTGTCCTGCCTTCTTGGCCCAGGAACGCCTTTTGCCCGACCCGGCTACCCGGAAGGGATGGCGGACGTACGGGAGATCCTTTCGCAGTACGACCGGGAGATGCGGCAGGACCCCTTCCCGACCCCGGGGGTCCAGGTGGAACGGGTCGGTCCGCTGGTCCGGTTGCGCGGCTCGTTCAACTGCATCCTGTACTCCCACCTGGAGGAGGAGGACGCTCCCCGGGTGGTGAGGGAGCAGGCGGAGTTCTTCCGTGGGGCCGGTACCTCGGTGGAATGGAAGGTGTTCGGTCACGACGGCCCGGACCGGCTGGAAACGCTCCTCTCCCGGGAAGGATTCCTTCCCGAGCCGCCGGAGATGCTGCTCGCCCTCCCCTTGACCGAGGGGGACCTTCCCGGAGGGACGGTGCCGGGAATCGAGATCCGCCAGGTGCAGGGGGAAGCGGGTGTCCGGGACTCGCTCGAGGCCAACCTGGGGGCCTTCGGGGAGGAGGCTCGCCGGAACTCCGCTGAATATGCGGAGATCCTCCGGGCGGAGAACCAGGCGCTCTTCGTGGCGTACGCGCAGGACCAACCGGTGGCCTCGGCCCGGGTGGAGCTCCCCCCGCATCGGTCATTCGCCGGCCTCTACGGGGGCGGGACCCTCCCGGCCTTCCGGCGTCGCGGGATCTACCGGGCGTTGGTGGCGGCCCGCGGGACGCTGGCGAAAGGCCTCGGGTACCGGTACCTGACCGTGGACGCTCGGGAGACCAGCCGCCCGATCTTGGAGCGGCTCGGATTCCTTGCCCTCACCCGCACCCGTCCCTGGGTCCTGACCCCCCTGCCCAGTCAGGGTGAGGGGACCGCTACGGTCTCCCCGTAACCGCCGCCCCCGGACCGACTGATGCGAAGGCGCTGAAGGGAGCCGCCCCGCCCTCTCTCCAGGGTCCCGCTTCGTCCACGGACCCGTGGGCCCGGACACGTGATGGGGGTGGGGGAATGCCGGCCGTCCGGTCGGGACCCGTCCCTGACCAGGGCATGGCCTTTATGCGGGGGGCGCTTCGGTCGGGGTCGATGCCCATTGCCCCAAAGGCGGGGAAGGCCCCTCTCGGGGACGAGGCCCGGGCGCTGCTCCTTCCCCTCGAAGACCTGGACCTGGAGCGCTACTCGGTGGTGGGGCCGTGCCTGCGGTTCGACGAGGGAAGCCGCAATCGCCTGAAGGACCTTCGGCAGCGGGTGAGCCAGGCGTACCTGTCGCGCCGTTCGGCCCCGACGAACTTCCTGCTCTGGGGGTCCCCGGGCAGCGGGAAGAGCTACCTGGTGAACCAGATCGCGCGGTCGCTGCCGTCGGAGGTGAACTACCTGGAGATGAACCTGACGCAGCAGGAGTCCGACCCCATGCGGACGGCCTTGGAGAGGTTCTTGTCGACCCCCGCCCCCGGGCTCTGCTTCCTGGACGAGGTGGACGCGAAGCCGGACCAAGCATGGCCGTACGAGGTGCTCCTCCCGTTCCTGGAGCCGCCGGTCCCCCGGGAACACCCCACGGTCTTCTGCCTGGCCGGAAGCGGGGGGGCGACGCTGGAGGAGTTCCTGGAGCGGATCCGCCGCCGCCCCAAGGGGAGGGACCTCTTGAGTCGGATCCCCCCGGGGAATGTGTTCCCGGTCGATGCGCTCGGGGTGGGGGACAAGGTCCTGGTCTCCGCGGTGCAGTTGCTCCTGGCGACCCAGGAGGAGGGACACCCGGTGGAGGAGGTGGAAAAGCTGGCGCTCTACTACCTGGCGGTGCATCCCGGGTATGGGAGCGCGCGGCAACTGCGGAGCCGGGCGGGGGATTGCGCCCAACGGGTCCCCAGGACGGAGACGCGGATCCGGTACGATGACCTGTTCGCCGCGGGGGATGCGGAGAACAAGCGGTTCTGGACGCGATCGGGGTCGGCGAGGACCGGCCTGGAGGGGTCGTTCGTCCGGCTGCGGCCGGGACGGCTCTGGGGCCCGGAACCCAGCCGGCCATCCCCGGTGACCCGGGCGGCCCCTCCCGTGGGAGGGGAGCGGTTTCCGAGGGTGGCGGTCCTGCCGCTGAAGAGCATCAGCCCGGACCCGAAGGACGAGTATGTGGCGGACGGACTGACGGAGGAGCTCATCGCGGTGATCTCCCGGATCAAGGGGTTGCGGGTGATCTCCCGGACGTCGATGGGCCAGTACCAGGGCACCACGAAGTCGGTGAGGCAGATCGGGTCGGAGCTGGAGGTCGACGCGGTGCTGGAGGGGAGCGTGCGGAAGGCGGGGGACCAGGTGCGGATCACGATGCAGCTGATCGATGTGGGGAGGGACGAGCATCGGTGGGCGGAGAGCTATGACCGGCGGCTGGAGAACGTCTTTGCGGTCCAGGCGGAGGTGGCGGAGGCCACGGCGAGGATGCTCCGGGTGGAGTTGCTGAGGTCCGAGCAGGAAGCGGTGAGGGGAAGGCCCACATCGAGCGCATCGGCGTATGAGGCGTACCTTCGCGGGATCCAGGCCGTGCAGGGCGTCGTGGGGGGTGCCGAGGGCAGCCGCCTCCATGCGGAGGCGGTCCGCCATTTTGAGGAGGCGATCCGGGAGGACCCGAACTTCCCTCAGGCCCATGCGGCCCTGGCGATCATTCTCATCAGGTCGGCCGGCGAAATCTATCCCTTCCGGGAGGTGATTCCTCGGGTCCGCCAACTGGCGGCCCGGGCCCTGGAGCTGGACCGGGGACTTGCGGATGCCCATGTGGCCCTGGGGAACCTGGCGATGCAGGTGGACCATGACTGGACCCGGGCAGAGGGGGAGTTCCGGGAGGCGATCGCGCTCAACCCCAGCCATTCGCAGGTCCACCTATGGTACGCCATCTTGTTGCGCATCCTCCAGCGGCACGAGGAAAGCCAAGAGGAGTTGTCCCAGGCCATCGAACTTGACCCCCTCTGGTTCTTGCCCAAGCACAATCTCGCTGCAGGAGAGGTCCGCTTCGGCGACCGGGCGCGGGGGATCGAGATGTTCGAGGAGCTCAATCGGAAGCCCGAGAGCGGGGCCTGGACCCGAGGGACGCTCGCGGCCGAGTATGCGCGCATGGGTCGGTCCCAGGAGGCCCGGAAGCTCGTGGAGCCCTCGGGGGAGGCCCCGACGTTGGAGGACCGATTCTGGCGGGCGATCGTGCTGGCGCTCTTGGGAGAGCCGGCCGAGGCCCAAGCGCTCCTCCGGGAGTGGGAGGGAGGAGGGATCCCCTCGTACTTCTCGGCGGACCTGATCGCCAAGCTATACACGCTCACCGGGGCTAAGGAGAGGGCTCTCGCTCTCCTGGAGAAGGATCAGCGCGAAGGGGACCAGTCCTTGTGGTTCACCTACCTATCCCCTTTCTACGATCCCCTCCGAGGGGAGCCCCGGTTCGTGAGGCTCCTCGAGGAGGTGCACCTACCCACAGCTCTTCCGCCCCATCTCCGCCCCGGATGAACGGGGCCCACGGTCGCGGCCCCGAGCAACCACACGGCGAACGGAGGAGATTCTCGCGTGACTGGAGCGGTAGGGAGTGACCCTCAGTTTGGACCGGGAGCTGTACCTGTATCACCCAGTCCCCCCTCAGCGTGGCGGTGGGCGGGACGGCGGTAGATGTCCCGGAGGGAACCGTGCTCTCCGTACTCCAACGGGGCGGTCCCTCTGGGCCTCGCTGGAGTCTGGCCCCGACCGGGGTCTCCCGCCGGACGGTTCTCCTGGCCCGGAGGAGGTACTGAAATAATGCCCTCCTCCGTCCCCAGCCAGCTGAATGCGGCGCGCTGATGTCCTGATCCACCGGGGGATGCATCTCCGCGCCCCGGGATCGCACCTCCCTAGCGCCGGAGGCCTACGTCTTCGCCTTCCAGCTCGGGTAATAGATGGTGCATCCTCGACGATTGGAACGATGGCTATCGGGCAGTTCGGAAGGGGGAGGAGTTTGAGGGGGCGGCCCCGGTCCGGGCCCATCAGGAGGTCCAAGGCATCGTCCTCGGCTGGATCCATAGGCAGCGGACCCGGGCCGGTCATGGGACCGCGTGCCTACGATGGTCCGAGATAGGGTCCTTGTGAGGGTTTGGAGACGAGAGGCCTTCCGGGAGACGGAGGGGAACGCCGGGGCCCCTCCAAGGATCACCGGGAGACCTTCACCCTGCTCAGCGATCTGCCGTTCGCCGTTGCGCCCGGCCACCTCCGCCAGATCCTCTCGGTGCTCGACCGGAAGGTCGTGGCGGAGGACGGGGACCGAGAGGCCACTTCCCGAGAAGTGGAGAACTCGTTACGGCGGGCGAAGCGCCTCTGCGAAGGGGTCCACCAGGATCCCCCATGGCCCGCACCACGAAGCGGACCCGGAGTCGAACGGCGGGCTGCTGCCCGGGAGCGTCCGTTCCGGAGAGATGGGGCCGGACTTCTTGCGGGAGAGGTGGCACGGGCAGTGTCGGGAGGGGGATTTGAACCCCCGACCCCAGGATCTCTCCGGCCCCGGGGAACCCCAGGGCCCTATGAGTCCCGTGCTCTACCAGGCTGAGCCACCCCGACGCGGCCTTCCTGGGCCGAACGGCGACCCCTCTAAAACGCTATGCCGGTGCCGTCAGGGGGGCGGAAACCGGCCGTTCACGCTCCGGGGGATAAGGTCCCGGATGGCCGCTGCCTCCCGGGCCTCACCCCCGTCCCGCCAGAGCGTTCCGAGGTGAGGGAGGTTGACCGGCCCTCTCCCCCGAAGGGGTCCCCCCCGTGCCCGGGCCGGTCAGCGCCGGCAGGCCGTGTAGAGGGTGGTGAGCATGGGGAGCCGGACCGTGCCCGAGAACTGCTCGTCCACCACCCTCCCCAGCTCGGTCAGGAACCATCGACGCCTTCCCGGGGACAACGTGAGGATGTCCGAGAAGCTTCCCCAGAGGGCCTGTAGCCGGAGGACGGGGAGCTCGACGCTCCAGTGGATGTCCTCCCGGGCGATGCGGTGGAACGCCCCCACCGACCGCAGGGCCGCCAGCCGGGCCCGCCGGTCGGCCTCCGCCTGGGCCCGGCTCGTCCTCTTCGTGCCCGGGCCATGCAGCTGCCGGTAGACTGGCTGGAGCGCATCATGGAAGGGGCTCGGACGGAACGGGTCCCCATGAAAATTGTCCCAGGCTGCCCACCAGCCCCCGGGCCTCAGGGCACGGGCCACCTTCCGGAGGGCCCCACGCTCCGGCAACCAATGGAAGCTGGTGGCGGCCACCCCCAGGTCAAAGCTCCCCGGCGGGAGGACGACCTCCTCGAACGGCTTGGGGAAGAAGCTCACACCCGTGGGCACGCGAACCAGCGTGCTCCGCAGGAACCGCACCAGGCGACGATCCGGTTCGATCAGGGCGAGCGGGGAAGCACCTCGTTGGAGAAGCTCGCGGGTGGCGATCCCGGTGCCCGGACCGATCTCGAAGGTGGCGGTGCCCGGGCGGAGGCCACAGCGCCGGACGAGGACCTGATAGACCCGTTCCGGGTAGGGGAGCCGGGCCCGGTGGTACGCCTCGGGATCGCGTCCGAAGACCCTGCTGCGCCCCCGGGAAGGGCCCTTCCGCGACCGGGGCTTTCCAGGGGGTGGTGAGTCTCGCGTGGTCCCTACGCCCGTCCCCGGGGGACGGGAAGGAAGGCCTTGGCGCTCTCCCCCGCCATCAGCGTGCCCGGGGCAGGTCTGGTCCGTCACAGGTCGGTCGTTCCTGGGCGTCCGGGCAGGGCGCCTCCAGGCGTCCCTAGGCGGCGGGAGCCATGGGCGGAGGCGGGGTCCCGGCCTCCGGTAGGGGAGGCGACGGTGGGGCGGGCTCCGAGGAGACCGGAGGCTCGGGGGGCGACGGGGCGTTCAACGCGCTCCCCGTCTCCGGTATCGGCGAGAGCATCTCGCTCGCGCGGAGCTCGATCTTCTTCAACGGGTAGAGGGTGTGCACGCCCTGGGCCACCACCTTCACCAGGTCGCCGTTGAGCAGGTCCCGGATGAACTCGGAGGCGGTCCGTTCCTGGGCGGCCTGGGTCAGCACTTCCGTCAACCGGTTGCGCAGGTTGCCCCGGAGCCGGGCCTGGAGGCGGTGTTCGCTCACCGCGAGGGGCTTCACCACCATCTCCACCCCGTCCTTGCTCCTCACGTGGAAGGAAAGATCGATCTTGGAACGCTTGCGCCGGGCCAGACGACGGATGTAGTCCGAGGTGAGCTCGTGGCCGATGAACCGGGTCTCCACCACGTGGGAGTCCAGATTGACCCCCACGATCCGGAACCGGAGCTTCACGTGCGCCTTCGAGGCGTCGGCCATCCCGCTCACCTCCGAGAGGGTGACCTCCAGGGTCCGCCCGACCATCCCCTCTGGCTCGGTGGCGAGCGTCTCGCCGAGCTCCATCCCCTGGAAGAGCCCGGGAGCGCGGATCTTGAACCAGACCTTGGAGCGCCACTTGTCCTTGACCGAGCGGCCGGGCTGGGCCTTCTTCTTCTCCTGGCTCGGGGCATCGGGGGGAACCATGGTTCTCGAGGGTGAGCCGCGCCGAGCGAAGAGCCCTACTTAACGGTTGGGAGCGTTCAGCGTCTCCCCCGGGGCGCCCCCAGCCCCCGGTCGGGCCCCCATCCCCTGGTCCGTCTGCCGGGTCCGAGCGGACCCACCCGCGGAAAAGGCCATATGGGTCATCCCTTCTCAACGGCGCCATGAGCCCCTCTGCGGCCGCCCCTTCCCGGGGCCCGACGACCCCCCCCGGCAAGGGTATCCCTGCAGACCAGCTCCCCGCGGAGGCGCTCACCTACCAGAGCCCGGGGGAGCGCTTCCACCGGCATCTGGAGGAGCTCATGTCCGCCCTGCGCGCCCAGGGCCATTCCCGGGAGGAGGCCATGGCAGCGCTCTTCCCGCGGACCCTCCTCCCCTTGGAGACCTACGAGGACACGGTGGCCGCGCTGTTCTCAGGGGCCCACACCCTCTTCTTCGGCCCCTCCGGTAGCGGGAAGACGAACCTCGCCAAGGAGCTCTGGTCGCTCTTCCCGAAGGACCTCTGGGTGGTGGAAGGCTGCCCGGTGATGGACGTCCCCGCGAGCCTCCTGGACGAGCGGGTCAGCCAGTCCGTTCCCCCCTGCCCGGTGTGCCTGCGCCGCTTCTCCCCGGATGGGACCCCGGAGGCATTCTCGGTGAAGGAGGTGGACCCCCGGAAGGTGCCGGTCCGTCGGCACCGGCTCCGGGAAGGGTTCGGCTTCGCCCGGGTCCAGGGTTCCTCCGAGGTCTTCCCGGACCATCTCACGGGGAACCTCAACCTGGTCAAGCTCGAGGAGGTGGGGGACCCCATGAGCCCGCTCGTCCTCGAGCCCGGGAAGCTCCTCCAGGCCAACCAGGGACTGCTCCTCGTCGACGAGATCGGCAAGCTCCCCCTCGGCACCCAGAACGTGCTCCTCCAGGCCCTCCAGGAGGGGAGCGTGACCCCGGCGAAGTCCCGGGAGACCTTCCCGGCGCGGTTCGTCGCCGTCTGCACCTCCAACCTCTCTGACCTGGACAACATCAACGACCCGCTGTCGGACCGGCTCACCAGCGTCCACGTGGAGTTCAACCGGGTCCACCGGCGGAACCGCCGGATCGTGGAGCTCGCCCGGCCCAACCCGCCGGAGATCTACCTGCCGGAGGTCCTTCTGGACACCGGCGTCCGGGTGCTCGAGCTCTGGCGGAACCGGATGTCCGACGAGAACCCGGACATTGGGGAGGTGGGGAGCAACCGGACCCTCATCGACATCGCCTTCAGGACCGAGGCCTTCGCCCGGCTGAAAGGTCGGGAGGTCCCCACCGAGGAGGACCTCCGGGCCGGACTGCTCCATGGCATGCGCGGACGGATCCGGGCCCGCAGCGGGGACTCGTTCCAACAGAACAGCGCCCTGGTCAAGGAGTTCATCGAGCAGAACCTCGAACCCTCCCTGAAACGCTCGGCCACGGTCTACTGGTGCCGGTTCTTCAACGGCCGTCTGGGCGCGAAGGTCCCCGAGGGCGAGGCCGTGGTCTCCGAGGGCCGTCGGCTGGTCCGGGACGAGACCCTGCTGAAGAAGGTGGGTTCCGGCGAGGACCTCTTCCCCCATTTCGACGGCTTCGTCCAATGGGTGGGGGAACGGGAACCCCGGCCGGTGGAGGTCACCCCCCTCCTCGCCGCCGCCACCGAGTTCTCCCTGCTCGACCGGTTCTCCCTCTTCACCTGCCGCCCCGAGGACGCCGACGACGACCATCCCTGAGACCCCCAGGACAGAGCCCGGGCCCATCACCCTCCCCTCCTGTGAGGGGATCGACGAGGAGCTCGTCGACGAGGACCTGGTCTCGGCACTGGACCGGGCCGACCTCACCCGGCGGTTGGCCGAGCAGGGAGTCGCAGGAGCCCAGGAGCTTCTCAAGGAGGCCGAAGGACGGGGAGGTCGGCTCGGCCAACGCCTCGCCTCCCTCCGGGAGCGTCTCCGCCGTCAGGTCACCCGGCAGACCCACCGTCTCCTGGAGGAGTACCGGCGCAAGGGGGAGGCCGTGGAGGCCGCCTTTGTCCGGCGGCGGGCCTCGCTGGAGTCGGAGCTCGCACGTCTGAGGGCCTCCCAGGACCGGGCCGGATCGTTCGATCCGCGCGACCTTCTCGTGGATGCCTCCCTTCTCGAGGCCGTCCAGCGGGCGCTCATCCTTCCCGACGACGCCCTCAGGGACGCCTCCCGGGAGCCCCGGATGGGTTGGTGGGCCCGGCTGATCGCCGCGCTGCGTCGGTTCGTTATAGCCCTCCTCCGTCTCTTCCGCCGGACCCCCCAACCCTCCCCCTCCTCCCGGGAGACCCCCGGCCGTCCGCTCGCGCTGGGCCGTCTCGCCACGCTGGGAAGGAGCCTCACTCCCCAGAGCGCAGAGAGCCTGGTGGAGAGCCTGACCCCGGCCCAGCGGGAGGCGCTGGCCCGCTCCGCGCGTCGGGGTCTCGCCGAACGGGGCCAGGACCTGCGGGCCGAGATGGACCGTCTGGAGGAGGAACGGCGCCGGGCTCTCCAACAGACCCGGCAGGAAGCGGAGCTCGCCGGGCAGCAGGCCCGGACCCGGGAGGACCAGCGGGTGAAAGAGGGGGTGGAGGCCCGGCTCAAGGAAGAGCTGCGCGAACGGGGCCTGGTCCGGGAACGCTCGGGGGCCCTCGCCGTCACCTACGGCCTCGTGGAACGGTTCGCCCGGCTGGTCCTCGAGGAGGAGTCCCGGGCGCTCCCGGAGGGGCTGCGCGCCTCCCTCCAGGGGGCAGCCTCGACCGGCCTGTACGAGAAGGGCCGACTGCGCCAGTCCGACGAGGTCGCCCGGCTCGACCTGGTCAGTTCCCTGGTGGAGAGCCGCCTCCGGGGGTCCCGACACCTCAACGAGGAGACCAGCTACGTGTACCGGGAGATCCGGGCCGAGAGCCTCCACGCGGTGCTCCTCCTCGACACCTCCGGCTCCATGTCGGAGGGCGGGAAGCTCGCCGCGGCGAAGAAGGCCTTCCTCGCCCTCTACATGGCGGTCCGCCGGCGCTACCCGGACGCCACCATCGACGTGGCGACCTTCGACAATGAGGTCCGGGTCCGGGACCTGGTCAGCCTCTGGGAGGCCCCCCCCGGGGCTTTCACCAACACCGGCGAGGCGCTCCGGGTGGCCCGGGACCTCCTCGCCGGCTCCCGGGCGAGCCGCAAGGAGCTCTACCTCATCACGGACGGCTTGCCGGAGGCCTACACGGACCCGGAGGGGGCCGTCCACAGCGGGAACCTGAAGCTCGCCCAGGCCTCCGCCCTGGAGCACGCCCGGGAACTGCGTCGCGTCGGACCCCTCGTCTCGACCCTGGTCTTGCTCAAGTCCTCCGATCCG
The DNA here is from genome assembly GCA_021806135.1 of Thermoplasmata archaeon. Classification (GTDB taxonomy): domain Archaea; phylum Thermoplasmatota; class Thermoplasmata; order Lutacidiplasmatales; family UBA184; genus JAKATE01. The sequence goes on along the minus strand of JAJZYB010000010.1, from coordinate 10,622 downwards.
AGCTACGAGAAGGCGGCCCGGGAACTGGCGCAAGGCCTGGGGGGGAGCGTGGTGATCACCGACCCGAACCGGTTGGCCTTCGAGCTGCTCATCCGCTTCGTGGGGGGCCGGATGGAGGAGAAGGCACCCCGGGGAGGGAGCGAGCCCGGCGCCCCGCCCTCTCCCCGGGACGCCGACGTGCCTTCTGGAGCGGACACGGCCCGGGCGCGGCGGGCCCGGAGGCGTGCCCGGGCGGCCCAGGAGGCCGCCCCGGGGGCCTGAGGGCCGTACCGGACGGCCGCGCCTCCTGGCGGCACCGTGTGATTCCTTCCCACGTCGTGCCGTCCACTACGCTCCGCTCAAATAGCGTTGCCTTATCGGTCGCGGTGAGGTGACCGTTCGTGGTCTCCGTCGAAGTTGCCCACACCAAGTGCACCGGTTGTACCCACTGCCGCGACGTCTGCCCCGTGACGGTCTTCGAAATGGTCCCCCGGGACCAGTTCCCGGGGATCGAGGACGACCCGGCCGTGGCCGCCAAGTTCAACTTCCGCGGAGAGAAGTCCAAGGTCATCAACGGGCCGGAATGCATCGTCTGCGAGGCCTGCCTCTTCGAGTGCGAAGGCGAGTGCATCACCATCGTGGACGATGAGAACAACGTCCACCACTCCACGTACAAGTAGGGCGCTCGGCCACCCTAGGGGAGATATACCCGCCTCCCCCGTGTCGCCCTCTCCTCGCAGGAGGAGAGGGGGCTTCTGGTGGGAAAGGCGGTCGCCCGGTCCGAATGGGCCCCGCTACGGCGGGTGGTGGTCCGCCGCCCGGGGCTGGAGGTGTTCTTCGGCCTCTTGGAGCCGTACTCCTCGCTCTACGAACGGGTCTTCTCGTTGGAGAAGGCCCGCCGGGAGCACGACGAGCTCGTCCAGACCCTTCGCCGGGGGTTCGGGGTGGAGGTCCTCTACCTCGAGGAGATCCTCCTGGAAGGGGCCGGGCGGGACCCCTCCCTAGCGGAGGAGATCCTCCGGCGTGTCCTCGCCACGGTCCAGTTCGTCGGCCCCGGTGCCCGGCGCGCCCGCCAGGAGTTCGCCGAGAACCTTCCCCTGCTGGACCGGGACCAGCTGCTGGAGATCCTCACCCTCTCCCCCTCCCTCACCCTGGTCCGGAAGAAGGGGACCCGGAACATCCTCCCGTTCACCACGCTCAAGGTCCCGCTCACGAACCTGTTCTTCCTGCGGGACCAGCAGGCGGTGGGGGACCGGGGGATCATCCTGGCGCGCCCGGCCAAGCCGCAGCGGCGGCGGGAGACGGAGATGACGGCGCTCGCCTGGGCCACCCTCGGGGAGGACCCGGTCCTCACGGTCCGCCGGGGGACGTTCGAGGGAGGGGACTTCCTGCCCGCCGGCGACTTTGCCCTCCTGGGGATGGGGGATCGGACCAGCCCCGCGGCCATCCAGGAGATCCTCGCCTCGGGACTCGGTTTCCCCGAGGTGGCCGTGGTCCATCAGCCCCGGCATCCGCTCCTCGAAGCACCCGATCCGATGGTGAACATGCACCTGGACACCTACCTCAACTTCGCCGGGGCCGGGCTCATGGTCGGGTATCCGGAGATGCTCAACCGGGCCCGGGTCGACGTCTACCGGCGTTCGGAGTCGGGACGCTACCGTCTCCGGCAACGGACCCGCCTGACCCGGTACCTCAAGGAGGAGCACGGGTTCGACCTCCTCCCGCTCACCACCTTGGAGCAGCTCTGCTATGCCACGAACTTCCTCACGGTCCGGGACCGGCGGATCGTGGTCCCGGACGTGGCCCGGAACGCCGAGAAGGTGCTGGTGAACCTGCAGCGCGCCGCCGAACGGAACCCGGGGAAGTACCACCGTCTCCTGCTCCGGGCGAGCGTGGAGTTCGGGGAGCTTAGGAGCAGCGGGGGATTCTTCCCGCACGGGCGGGCGGCCCGGGACGCGGGGCTCGGGGCCACCCAGGTGCCCCTGTCGAACCTCACCGGAGCGTTCGGGGGGGCGCACTGCCTGACGTGCGCGTTGGAGCGGGCCTGAGTTCCGTCGGGTGGGTCCCGGGGGGGAGGGAGAGGACGGAGGGAAGGCGGACGGTGAGCGGGCGCTGCCACCGAGGGGGTATCCCCGGAACACTCCCGGTGGGGCTTGATAGTTAGATATACTCATGATATCATTACTGATACTGGTGAGATCGATGTGCCAGAACTGCGGACATGGACAGGGACACGGCTCCGGCGGATGCGGCTGCGGCGGACCCCGTGGACGGGAGGGAGGCTGCTGCGGTCAGGGACGGCACCAGGGCCGGGAGCTCCAACGCCCCTCGCTGGGTCGGATGGAGCGCAGCGACCTCCAAGAGTACGTGGCCGACCTGGAGGAGGAGCTGAACCGGGCGCGGAACCGCCTGGGCACCTCCCCCGCGACCAGCCCCGCCTCAAGCTAGCCAGAACTCTCTCAGGACCGAGATGAACAACCCTCCCCGGGGATGCTGTTGCGGTCCCTTCCGGATCCGGTTCATCCCCCCGGGCCTCCTGCGCCCCACCCTCCTCCGTCTGCTCCGGGAGAGGCCGAACACCGGCTTCGAACTGATGAAGGAGATCGCCCGGCGGACGCAAGGGGTCTGGGCGCCGGGCCCCGCCGCCATCTATCCGGCGCTGAAAGAGCTACGGCAACGGGGATTTATCGAGAGGACCGGCGAGGAGCGTGGCCGCTCGCTACCCTACCGTTTGACCCCCCAGGGCCAGGAGTGCATCCAGGATTGGGAGAGGACCCGGGACCAGGGGGGGCGCGAACTCCGCGCCCTGGAGGAGCTCTGGGGAAGGATCTGAGCCCGGGAGGCCCCCGAAGGACGCGTGCCCGTTCCCCCCTCTCCTCCGTCCCCGATGGGGGGCCGGACACCCGTCGGCGGAGGCAACGGGACTTCTGGGACGCCCGGTACCGGGAAGATCCCGACTTCCTCGGCGAATCCGAGAGCGCCTTCGCCCGCTGGTGCCTGCCCTGGCTCCGGAAGGCCGGGCTGCGTACCGTGACCGAGCTGGGGGTCGGCTGTGGTCGGGACGCCCGGTTCTTCGCCTCCCGACGGTTCCGGGTGCGGGGGACGGAGCTCTCGCTCCAGGGGTGCCGATACGCCCGATCGAAGGGACTGGACGTGGAGGAGGGAGACGCCCTCCACTATCTGCGCGCCCAGACCTCCGCCACGGTGGACGCGGTCTACTCGAACCTCTTCTTCAACATGGAGTTCACCCGCCAAGAGCACCAGGCGCTCTTCGCCGAGGTCGCCCGGGTCCTCCGGCCGGGAGGTCTCCACCTCTTCTCCGTGCGCTCCGTCTCCGACCCGTGGTACGGGCGGGGAAAGCCCCGGGGACCGGACACGTTCGACCCGGCTCCGCATGGCGTCCCGATGCACTTCTTCTCCCCGGCGTACGCGCGCGGGCTCCTCCAGCGCCGCTTCCGTCTCCTCGCTCTGGAGGAGCTCATGGAGGGGGAGGGCGAATTCCCCATCCGGGTCCTGTACGTGGTCGCCCGTCGGGAACCGGAAGACGCGTAGGGACCCACCCGATCGCAGGACCCGGCGGCCCGGGCCGGGGCCTCCCGCTTCGGCCCCTCCGCACCCGGCTCCCCTTCCGTCCCGATCCCGGGACCGGAGCGACGGTTGAAGCCCCCGGGGGTCCTCTGCCCCGGCCGGAGGCATGCTTCGAGTGGCCGGGACAAGCCTCGCCTCTCCTCCCTTCTACCGCCAACATCTGGACTTCACCTGCGGCCCTGCCTCCCTGATCATGGCCATGGTGCGATACCAGCCCGGCCTACGGGCCTCTCCCGAACTCGAAGTGGACATCTGGCGGGAGGCCAACCTCGTGGAGGCGTATGCCACCAGCCGCCAAGGGCTCGCCCTGGCGGCGTACCGCCGGGGCTTCCGGGTACGGACGGCGGGCAATGCGCAGACCGTGGAACTGTTGGAGAACCTGGGGCTCGAGCTCTCCCCCCAGGCCCAGCGGGTGGCCAGGAGGCTCCACCAGGACCTTCAAGAACGCTGCCGCCGGGCCCGGATCCCCGAGACCGGTTCCCGGGTGAGCTGCCGGGACCTCACCCGGTGGCTCCGCCGAGGGTGGACCCCCTTGGTCCTCGTCAACGCCACCTTGGTGGGGGACGTCGACCAGCCTCACTGGGTGGTGGTGGTCCGTTGTACGGGCCGGCTCGTGGTCATCCACGACCCGCTGGCCCGGACCGGCGGTTCCCGGTTCGCCCGGGCGCGGTTCGAGAACGGCCTTGGATACCGGGGGATCAGTTGCGCCGTGGTGGTGGAGGGTCTCCGGGACGCCCCCTCGTAACCGGCGTGGCCCGGCCCGGGTCCCCCTTCGATGCCGTGATCGGCGCGGCACGGCCCTTTCGGGTCAGGGTGGGGGGGCGATTCCCGGGTCCCCTTCCCCGGCCCGGCGCTCGGGCGGATCCGTAGCCCGGGTGGGAGCTTCCGGACCTCCCGGAGGGTTCGTCGTAGTCGTCGTCGCCCCCGCTCCTTGGGAATGCACCTCCACCACCGCGGCAAAATCCTCCTTCCCCCGGCCCTGAGACAGCGCCTGCTTGAGCAACCGGAGGGAGGCCTGGCTCATCCCCAGGGAGAGGCCGGCCTTCCGGGCGGTGCTCACGATGAGCTTCTCATCCTTGAGGGCGAGCGGGAGCCCGAAGGCCGAGGGGTAGTTCCGGGCCAGGATCGATCCCTTCTTGCGTTCCAGCATGACCGATCGCCCCGCTCCATCCAGGAAGACCTCCAGCTGCTGCTCCCGGGTCAGGCCATGCCGCTCTCCGAGGGCGAGCGCCTCGCCGGCCAGGGCAATGTACCCTACGGTCAGGGCGTTCAACGCGAGCTTCATCGCGCTGGCCCGTCCCACCGGGCCCAACGGGAAGGTCCGGCGCCCCATCTTCTCCAGGAGCGGGACCACCCGGGCAACGTCCTCCTCCTCGCCTCCCACGTAGAAGGCCACCTGCCCGTTCGCTGCCTGCTCCGCGCTCCCCCCCATGGGGGCCTCCACGTAACGGAGTCCCCGGGCGGCCACGGCCTTTCCCAGGGACCGGGACTCCTCGGGAGCGATGGTCCCGAGTCCGACGACCACCCCCCCGGCGGGGAGGCCCCGGGCCACGCCCGACCGGCCCAGGATCACCCGCCGCTGCGTCTTCCCGTCGGTGGTGGCCACGAAGACCACCCCCGCCGAGGCCTTCCGGGCCGCCTCCCGGGGGGTCCCGGCGACGAGGGCCCCCTTCTCTTCCAGGGGTCGGACACGCTCCGGCGAGCGGTTGTACACCACGAGCGGGATGCCGTTGGCCACGAGCCGGAGGGCGAGGGCCTGACCCATGGTCCCCAGGCCCACGAACCCGACCCGGGACGGGGTCTGCGTTGCTGCCATCATGCCCCAGGGCAACCCTCGCGAGGGCAAATCGTTAGCGCGCGGGGAGCACGGGGCGTCGGTGGGGCTCCTTGAGCCCATTCTGCTCCGGTCGCGTCAGGTGGCCTACGAGGTCCACCACCACCCGGGGGCCGGGCCCTCGACGTCGGGGGCTGAGCTCTCCTTCCAGGAAGGAGAGGATCTCCTGACGGTCGGGGAAGGGCAGCGCCTCGAGCTCCTCCAGCGTTCCGCCTTCCACCACCTGGCCCAGATGCCGGGCGAGCCGGGGGCTCTGGGAGCGAGTGGCGGCCGGGAGCAGGTCCTCCCGGAGGAAACGAAGGGTCTCCCGTTCCTGACGGGTTCGGGGAAGATGCCCCGGAACGTTCCCGGTGGAGCTCGGGGTCATCTCGTCCGGCAGAGCGGGCCGGGTTTACTTAAGCGTGGAGTCGTCCGGGGAACAGGGGAAGCCGCCGCGACGGGGACCCACGGCTAGGGACGCGAGCCCGGGGCGCGGGAGGCCGTGCTCCCACCCTTCGCCTTCCCCATCTCTACCCGGGTGTCTTCCACCGCCGCCTGGGGGTCCTTGTAGTATGAGGCCACCACCCGTCCCACGTCCCGGTGGGAGAAGGGGTTCTGCCGGGTGGCCCGGCTCTCCTTCCAACGGAGGTATTCGAGGATCTCCGTCCGGCGCTTGACCTCCTTGTCCATGTCCCGCATGGTCCAGTTCTTGGAGATGGCCACGCGCTCGTAGATGTACGAATGGCCACTGTAGAGGAAGGTGTCGTCGGCGGGGTTCCAGCTGTAGACCGCGTTGGTGATGAGCTCGTTGGTCTCCGGGTCGAGCCCCACGATCTCGGTGAGGTTCTGCACCCGGCGGGTCATCTTGGTGCCCACCTTCACCTGCTTCTGGAGGAGCACCAGGTTCAGCGCCGCCACCAGGGACCGGGGGAGCGAGATGGGGGGATTCTCCATCCGGTGGACCATGGCGCTGACGGACTCCGCATGGAAGGTGGTGTAGCAGGTCTTCCCGGTCGCCATGGCCTGGAAGACGATGAACGCCTCGGCCCCCCGGACCTCCCCGACCATCAGGTACTGGGGCCGCTGCCGGAGGGCCGCGGCCAGGAGGTCGAACATGTCGATCTCCCCGGGAGCCTTCCCGGTGATCACGTTCTTGCTCCCGAACCCTCCCCGGGTCAGGGACGGGATCCAGTTCTCGTGCGGGAGGTTCAGCTCCCGGGTGTCCTCTATGGAGACGATCTTCATCTGGGGGGGGATGAAGAGCAGCACGGCGTTCAGCGTGGTGGTCTTCCCGGAGGCCGTCCCCCCGCAGACCATCATGGATTGCCCGTTCTCGATGGCCACCCAGAGGTAGGCCATCATCTCCGGGCTCATGGTCTTGAACTTGAGCAGGTCCACGGGGGTGAACGGGTTGTCCCGGAACCGCCGGATCGTGAACGAGCTCCCCCGCTTGGTCACGTGCGTCCCCAGCGTGGCCTGCAACCGGCTCCCGTCGGGCACCGTGGCGTCCAGCATCGGGTTCGCCACTGAGATGTGCCGGCCGGACCGCTGGGCGAGCCAGACCACGTAGGCGTCCAGGTCCGTGGCGTCCATGAACTTCAGGTTGGACCGGATGGACTGGTGCTTCCGGTGGTAGATGTACAGCGGGATCCCCACCCCGTCGCAGGAGATGTCCTCCACCTCGGGGTCGACCATGGGGGCATCGATGACCCCGTATCCGATGAAGTCCCGTTCCAGGTAGTAGAGGATCCGCCCCTTCACCAGCGGGCTGGGGGCCATCTCCCAGCGCTGGAACTGCTCGTCCACCATGCGCCGCATCTCCCGGCGCTTGGTCTCCTCGTCCACGTCCGGCAGCGGCCGGAACTGGTCGATGAGGGCCACCTTGAGGTTCTTGAGCACGTCCACATCGGACGGGGTGAGGGGGGGCTCGATGACCTCGTAGAGGTACTCGTTCCGGAAGTTGTTGTAGCTGATCCGGATGGAGGAGTACGGGTCCCGCGCCGGGTAGGTCTCGATCTCGGTGGACTCGGCGTCCGGCAACGGGGGTTTCGGGGTGGCCACGTCCCCTTCCGGGCCCCCTTCCCCGAACCCCAGCCGGGCCATCCGGACCGGGCGGACGGTCCCCGTGGAGGGGGCGAGGGCGGCGGCCATGCGCAGGTGGAAGGGGAAGGAGACCCGGCGCCGGCGTTCCTCCGGCGTGAGGGGGGGGTTCTCGGGCGCCGGTGGAGGGGTGGTGCTTGCCATGGAGGACCTCGCTCAGACAGAGATGGGGACCAGGAAGCGCATGAAGACCCAGCCGAAGATGAGCATGAGGCCCCCATGGATCATGCCCTCCTGCAGCCGACCCGAGTGGATGACCCCCGCCATCATGCCATCCCCGATGGCATGGGCGATGACGGCGGCGAGGAAGGCGAGGAAGACGGCGGGAATGTACTGTGCGGAGACCCCGACGGCCCCCCCGGTGCCTCCGGCCACCCCCGCGTTGCTGAGCCCCTGGGCCGCGATGACCATCTGGGGAAGGAACGTGAAGGCCATGATGAGGATCGTGGCCAGGAAGACCCCGAATGAGATGTAGATCACCGTGAGGTAGGTGACCATGGTGATCTTCCGTTGCTCCTCGGAGAGCTGGACCTCCCGGGTGTCGTGGGCGACCATGTTCAGGACGTCGGCCACGTTGCCGCCGGCCTCGTTCGCCTTCACGATGATCGAGACCACCCGGCTGGTGAGCGGAGTCTGGATCCGGTCCTCGAAGAGCCGGAGCGCCTGGGCCACGGGGACCCCCCACTCCAGCTGGCTCGCCATGTGCTGGATCTCCTCGGTGAGCGGTCCGTAGCGGCCCTTGCTGGCCACGATGATGGCCTCCGGGAGGGTCATACCGAAGCGGCCCGCCTCGGCCACGTCCCGAAGGAAGTCCGGGAGACGCGCCTCGATGGCGGCGATCCGGTTGGCCCGCCGGGTGGCGACGATCCCGTAGGGGAGGAGGAGGACCAGGGTGCCGACGACGCCGAAGTCGATGGCCGCGTTGATGTGGTTGACGGAGCTGGCGGGGTCCTCCCCCGGCCGGAACTCGAAGGCGAAGTGCCCCGTGGCTGCCAGGAAGGCGAGCACCAGGCAGACCGCGAAGACGGCGGCCCCGGCGTAGAGGACGTAGACATCCTGGAAGCCCGGGGGAGTCTTCAGCGCGTTGGCGTTCCGCCGCGCCAGGGCCATGGCCCGGGCGGCCCGACGGGAGGCCGGCAGGACCGTGCCGGACGGAGCACCGTACTCGGCCGGCAATTCAGCCCCCCTCGTTCATGATGAGGTACATGAACACGATGAAACCAATCTCGCCCATGGGGATAAACCCTCCCACGATGGCCCAGAGGAAGGTGATGACCGTGGCTCCGTAGTTCCCGATGATGGCGAAAATGCTCAGCATGATCACCAGGAAGAGGGGGAAGGCGACGACGGTGGTGACGAAGACCTCGGCCAGCAGACCCAGCGTCTCCACCCGCTTGAGGATCTCGAGCTTGTTCTCCCGCTCATACTGCTCGGCCTTGAGCAGGAAGTAGGGCTTGAGCTGGCCGCCGCTGGTGGCCGTGGTGACCACCCCCTGGAGGAAGTCCTGGAACCGCTTGGAGGGGGTCCGGGCCGCCCCATCCTTGATGGCGGTGAGGATGTCCACCCCGAGGAGCTCGGTGTCCCGGGTGATCCACGCGGCCTCCTCGGCCACCTGGCCGTAGATCTTCTGCTTGGAGAGTTCCTTGAAGATGGCGTCGATGTTCACGTCCGCGCTGGCCATGGCGGAGATGAAGCTCATGGCGGAGGAGATCTTCAGATCGATCTTCTTCCCCCGGGACTTGGCCTGGGTGGATGGAGCGCTCTTGAGCGCCAGGTTTCCCATCACCACCACCACGATGGCGATGACCACCCCCAAGGCCACGGCGAGGATCCCGAGCCCGGCGAGGACCCCCAGGACCAGGTAGACCACCGCGGCGAGGACGATCCCCACCGGGAGGAGGATGAACCAGGTGAGGAAGAGCACGTAGGCCGTGTACTCGTCGGCCCGGATCCGGATGTGGGCCCTGAGGAGGTCGTCCTCCAGGGTGGGGTTGATCGCATCCGACCGCCGGGCCCGGTCCTTGAAGACCCGCCAGGCCATGGACTGGAGGGGGGTCAGGCCCGGGAAGTCCGGTTGGGCCCCCCGCTTCATCCGGACCGGGCGGGCGGGGCCCTCCCCGCTTCCCACGGTCCGGGCGTGGGTGGTGTAGAGAGAGCGCTCGGTGGCCTCCAGGCGCTGGAAAGTGCTGTCGACCTCTGGAGGGGACATGCTTAGGCAGCGACCTCCGGCACGTACCCGATGCGCTGCATGACCTCGGCCGGGTCCTTGTAGTAGCTGGTGATGATCTGCCAGATCTGACGGTGGTCGGCGAACTTGTTATCGGCCATGTAGCGGATCACCGCGACCCGCCGGCGGAACTCCGCCTCCATCTCCTCGTGGGTGAGGTTCTTGAGCTCCATCAGGGAGTCGAACAGGAAGCTGTGGCCCTTGAACAGGAACTTGTCCTTCCCTGCGTCCCATTCGTAGACGGTGTTGGTGATGAGTTCGTTGGTCTCCGGCTCGAACCCCACGATCTCCAGGATCTGCTTGATGCGACGGACCACCGCGTTTCCGCTGCGCGCCTGGACCTGGATGATGACGTTCTTCAGCGCGGAGAGGAGGATCCGGGGAGTGTTGATGGGAGGGTTCTCCAGGCGGTTCACCATGCTCTTGACGCTGTCCGCGTGCATGGTGGAATACGTCGTGTGCCCGGTGGCCATGGCCTGGAACATGGTGTAGGTCTCCTTCCCCCGGACCTCCCCCACGATGATGTAGTTCGGCCGCTGACGGAGGGCGGCCCGGACCAGGTCGAACATGTCCACCTCTCCCGCGGCCTTCCCATCGGGGCCCCGGTCGCCGGTCCCGGAGCGGGTGGCCCCGGGGATCCAGTTCTCGTGGGGCAGGTTCACCTCCCGGGTATCCTCCAGGGAGACCACTTTCGCGGTGGGGGGGATGAAGAGGGCCGCCGCGTTGAGGGTGGAGGTCTTGCCGGCCGCCGGCCCACCGCAGATGATCATGCTCTCCCCGTTCTCGGCGGCGAGCCAGAGATAGGCCACCATCTCGTCGTTGGCGGTCCCCTGGAGGATGAGGTCCACGGGGGTGAAGGGCTTCTCCTTGAAGCGACGGATGGTGAAGCTCGCCCCCCGGGTGGTCACCTCCCGG
>JAJZYB010000036.1 GCA_021806135.1 Thermoplasmata archaeon | reverse complement strand
CCGGACGGAGATGGACATCCATCCTACATAATATGTAGGAGATTATGTAGGTGGTGGTCGAGAGGAAAGGACTGAGGTCACCTCGAGAAGGGGAGGCTGGAGGTCTGACGGTTAATGGAAGTCAGAGGGGAGCGCCTCCCTCCGGGGAGGTAAGACTAACTATTGGCTCGCTCCATAGAAGCCTTCCCCCGTCCTTGCGGGCGCGGAGGGCCGTTCCATGAAAGCTCCTCCTCTCCTCTTGGTGCTTCCCGAGCGGTGGCTCCGGTCCCTACCCCGGCTCAGGATCCCCCCGGACTACGAGTTGAGGGTCTGCCACGAGGGGGAGGAGGGAAGCTACGAGGGCCTGCTCCGGGAGGCCAGCGTGGGCCCCTGGGATGAGGCGAGGTTCGTCTGGGCGCTCGAGCGGGCGCTCCCGGGCGGGATCTTCCTGATGGTCCACCGGCCCACGGGATCCCCGGTGGCGACGGGGGCGGCCCTCCACTGTCCCCGCGCCGAGGACGCCTACTTCCCCTTCGGGGGGGAGCTCGCGAACCTGGCCGTGAAGACCCCCCACAAGGGCCGGGGGTTGACCTACGCCTGCATCCTGGCCGCCCTGGGCCGGTTCCAGCAGGCGGGGTACCACCATGTCCGGGTGGAGATCACCGAGGACCGGGAAGCCTCCGCCCGTCGGTTCCTCATGATGGGCTTCGTGCCCTACCTGACCTCTCCGGAGACGGAGGTCCGTTGGAAGGGCTTCGTGGGCAAGCTGGGCTGGCCCTTTTCCCCGGACGAGTGGCCCCGGTGGAGCACGTACTCCCGAGGTCCGGTGACCCCAACGCCTTGAGGCACACCGCCTCCCGGGCCTGACCTGCCCCGAGGGCCACAACGATCCCACCCTTCGTACGACGAGCCCCCGATGGTGCCCTCAGGCCTCGGGTCGCCCGTCCCTGCCGCCCCCGCCCATCGCGGGCACGGGAACCCAACCTTTCTTATCGGACGGGCCCGCATGTCCCGGGGATGGCCCCCGGGGAGGTGATCTCGCTCGACCAAGTGGAGCGGACCTACGGGGAGAACCGGGCCTTGGACGCGGTCAGCTTCCGGGTGCGGTCGGGGGAAGCGGTCGCCCTCCTCGGTCCGAACGGGGCGGGAAAGACCACGACCTTCCGTCTCCTGACCGGCCTTGTCCCCCCCAGCGCGGGCTCGCTCCGGGTCTTTGGGGTGGACCCCTTCACCCAGCGGGCGTCGGCCCTCGCCCACGTGGGCGCCCTCGTGGGGAGCCCCGGGAGCCTCCCTTACCTGAAGGTCTACGATCTCCTGGAGCACGTCTGCCGGATCCGGGGGTTCCCCCGGGGTCAGTTCCTCAAGGAGATCCAGCGGACCACCGGGGAGATGGGAGTGACCGCCCTCCTTCAACGTCCGATGGGAGGGCTCAGCACCGGGCAGGAGCGTAGGGTCTTGCTCTCGGCGGCGCTCGTGGGGGACCCTGAGCTGCTCCTCCTCGATGAGCCGACGCTCGGCCTGGACCCGATCGCCCGGGGCGACCTCCGCGGTCTGCTGGGGAACCTGGTCCGCAGGGGGCACACCCTCGTCGTCTCCACCCATCTGATCGAGGAGGTGAGCCCCCTCTGCTCCCGGGTGCTCTTCCTGAAGAACGGCCGTCTCCAAGGGGACGAACCGGTCGCTCCCCGGCCCGACGGAGCCATCCGGCTCCGTCTACGGTTCCGCAGCGAGATCCCCGCGGAGGACCTCCGCCGGACCCTGGACCCGCTGCGGATCACGCTCGTGCCCAGCGGGCCCGGCACCGTCGACCTCTCCATCCCGGGAGGAGAGGCGATCCAGGTCGAGGCCCTACGGGCGCTGGTGGCCTCCGGTGTCCCCCTCCTGGAGGCGGAGCGGCTGCAGGACGACCTCACCCAGCGCTACCTTCAGCGGGTGGGCCGGGAGGAGGAATAGGGCCCATGGGCGCGAACCCCCGGCCCCGGGGCGGATTCTCCGCCAGCGTCCATTGGGAGGTGACCCGATGGATCCGGTCCCGTCGCGTCTTCCTGCTCGTGATCCCGGTGGTGGCCGGGCCGGTCGGCAGCCTGCTCGCCTACCTGTATCTAAGGGTGGGCTCTTCCTCCACCGCCGGGCTGCTCGGCATCCTGGTGGTCTCGGCCCTTTCCGGGCTCGTGGTCCTGGACCTGGCCGCCCTCTCCATCGGGGAGGAGCTCTCCCAGAGGAGCCACGGTCCGCTCCTGCTCCTCCCCGTCCGGCGTTCGGCCCTGTATGCGGGCCGGATCACGGCGGTGCTCGGGGGAACCTTGGGCGCCTACGGGCTGGGCGCCCTGCTGGTCCTGTTCCTCGCGGAACGGCTGGTCCCCGGGAACGGGGTCAGCCCGATCCCGCTCGATCCGGTTCACACGGCCCTTGGCATGCTCGCCCTGCTCTTCTTCTTGGGGGCGGTCACGTTCGTGGCGGCCCTGGTCACCGGGAGGGCGTCGGAGGCGCTGGGACTCGGGGTCCTCACGGGGTTCTCCGTCTCGATCCTCCTGGTCTATCTGCTCCTGGAACGGGCGTTGACCTTGGCGGTCCCGGCCGGCCTTGCCCTCGCCGGGGCGGCGACCCTCCTGCTCGGACTACGGAACTACCTGAGGATGGACGTGGGGGGGTCGTGATCGGAGCCTTCCCCGGGCGCGGCAATTCCGGGCGAACGGGACCCGTCGTGGGCTGCTCTCAGGGGCCATCGGTCCCGCCGGCCCGGGGAGGAGGGAGCGACGAAAGGTATCCCTCCATCGGGGGCCCGGTCCGGTTCCGTCCTTCCATCACGGACCCGGGGAAAAGGTGTCCCACCCCACCGCGGGGAGGGGACGCACTCCCTGACCCGTTACCAGCCGGTGTCGCCCCTCCCGGGAAAGTCTCCCGACGACCGAGAGGTCCCCTCCCATCCTCCGGATCCCGGCCCGGGCGGCGGCCAGGTGGCTCTCGGGCAGGGCAGCGAGGAGCTCATAGTCCCCTCCCAGGAAGGCGGCCCGTTGGATCGGCCAGAGCCCGGTTCGTGCCCCTTCGACACACTCGGCGTTGAACGGAAGCCCACGGAGGTCCACCGTGGCGGAGAGCCCGCTCGCCTCCGCGAGCAGGCGTGCCGACCAGAGCAATCCGTCGGAGGTGTCCAGGGCCGCCCGGGCGTGACGGGCGAGCAACCGTCCCTCCCTCAGGCGCGCACGGACGGTGAGGAGCCGGCGCAGTTCCGGGCCCACACGGCTCCCAGAAGCCTTCCAGCGCAAGAAGCGGGCTCCTCCGGCTCCCACCGTGCCGGTGGTCACCAACAGGTCCCCGGGCCGGCCCCCGTCCCGGGGCATGAGCCGTCCCGGGCGTCCTTCGCCCAGGGCGGTGAGGGTGACGGTGGGGCTGGGGCTGGACTTGGTGTCCCCCCCCAAGAGGGGGGCGCCCACCTTCCTCCCCTCGGCCATGATGCCCCGTACCACCTCTTGGGCCCAGCGGGCCGGGCTGCGGGAGGGCGCCTGGAGCGCGCAGAGGAACCCCAGGGGCGTTCCTCCCTTCGCGGCCAGGTCGGAGAGGTTCACTTGGGCGGCGAAGCGGCCGACCCACGACCCCGGGGTGCCCGGGGGGAAGTGCGAACCTTCCACCACGGCGTCCGTGGTCAGGAGGAGGGCCCGGCCTTTCCGTCCGGGAAGCGCCACGCAGTCGTCGCCCGCGGGGAGCAGTTGGCCCCGGGCCCCCACCCCCTTTCCGTAGAGCCAGCGGTGGAACCCGTCCTCCCCGAGCCGGGACAGGGAGGTCTCACTTGTACGGGACAAACTCCGAGCCCAGGAGCTCGCGACCGAGGATGATGCGCATGATGTTCAATCCTCCTTCGGCTCCCACGAGGTAGCTCATGATCCCCCGGAACCCGAGCTCCAATCCCACGTCCTTGGTGTACCCCGCGGCGCCGTACCACATCATCACCTTCCGGATGGTGTCGAAGGCGACCTGCGGGGCCATCAGCTTCACCGAAGCCACCGCCCGGTCGATCTCGCTTCGGTGCGAGCGGTCCCCTTTCCAGGCGTAGGCGTCGAGCATCCAGGCCGCCCGGCGGCACTGCCACTTCACCGCCTCCACCAACGACCACTGGTCGGCCAGTTCGAACTGGATCCCCTCGAACTTGCCCAGGGGTTGCCCGAAGACCTTCCGCTCCCGGATGTAGGCCATTCCCATCTCCAAGGCCCGTTCCGCGGCCCCGATGCAGGCGGCGGCCACGAAGGTGCGGGCGGACTGGAACCCTTCCATGGCGCAGGAGAACCCCCGGCCCTCCTTTCCCACCAGGTAGCGGGCCGGGACCTGCACGTCCTCGTAGCCGATGGCGCCGGTGGAGATCCCCATCCGCCCCATGTTCTCGAACCGTTGGACCGAGGCCCCGGTGGCCTGGGTCGGCACGTAGAGGAAATTGAATCCGTCACCGCCTTCGTTCCGGGTGAGGGTGAGGTGGCCGCCCCCTCGCTCCCTGGCCTCCATCACCCCGGAGAGGTAGGCCTTCTCCCCCCGGACCACGTACCCCTCCCCGGATCGTCGGGAACGGGTGACCATGTTGGCGAGGTCACTGCCTCCTCCGGGTTCCGTGGTGGCGATGCCGAGGAAGTGTTTACCCTGGCACACGGGGGGCAGGATCTCCCGGCGGGCCTCCTCGGTGCCGTGCCGGGCGAGGATGCTCCCCCAGCCGGCTTCCAGGAGGAAGAACACGGCCGTGGCCATGGAAAAGTCCCCCCGGCCGATCTCCTCGGCGGCGATCTCCGTCTGGACCGCGGTGGCGCCCATGCCGCCGTAGGCCTCGGGGACGGGCATGGCGAGGAGGCCGAGCCGGGCCATCTCCTCGAGGACCTGGGGGGGGATTCGTCCCTCCGCGTCCAGGGACCGTTCGTATCGGCGGAGAACGGTGTCCCCGAAGTGGCGGACGGCGGTCTGGAAAGCCTCTTCCTCCGGGCTCAGCGAGAAATCCACGGCCAAAACCAGACGGGCCGAGGGAGACGGGGTATATCTGGGATACCTGCGGGGGAAGGCCGCCCCTGTTCCGTCAGGGCGGGGATGCACGGAGGGACCGTCCGAGGCGTCCCAGGGTGAGCCCTCGGGTTTGCCCCACGACGGGCGGATGGAGGAGCGCGCGAACCCGTCCCCGACTCCGGAATGTCCCCCGCCGGCCGACAATCCCGCCACCGGGGCCCCCGCTCCAGGCGAATGGGGCCTGCCGCGAGGAGAGGGGGCGGGCAGCAGGTTCTTAAGGAGGTTCGGAGAAGTAGTGCCCATGAACGCGCCCCCCCCCGGGCCATCCCCCGGAGCCCCCTCCGGAACCCTCCCCCCCGCGGGCCCCCAGCCTTGGCCGCCCGGGGGATACCCCTCTCCCTCCTTTCGTCCCATGCCCCGCCGCTCCCGGACCCCGGCCCTGATCGGGGTGGTGGTCATCGTGATCGTCGTGCTGGTGCTCGGGCTCTTCCTGTCTGGTCTGCTCTCCTTCTCCGGGATGAAGTCCTCCACCGGCAACGGCGGTACCTCGGGAGCCATGACCTACCTTCAGGCCGCGCCGGTCGCCTCGAGCCAGGTGGCAGGGTTCTCTGGGGGAGGGTGGGCCCTCCTGGAGGCCTCGGGGTACGATTCGAACCAGGCCGCGAACCTCCCCTTCGGGGAGACCTTGTCCGGGACCGGGTGCGCGTTCACCCCGCTCCCCGGGTCCACCGGGACCATCTCTTTCCCTGCCTTTACCGGCAGCTTCACCAGCGGTACGGCCCCCTCCTGGGCGTTCCTCTTCCGGAACGCCTCAGGCTACGTGGCGGTGGTGGCCGTGACCGAAGGAGGCAGTTCTGTCATCGGGACGATCTCGTCCGCGTGCGGGCTCTTCGGTCTCATCCTGCCAGTCCCATCCGGCATCGTCAACAGCCCCGGGGCGGTTTCCGCGGTCGCATCGAACATCTCCGCGTTCCTCCAGGCCCACCCGGGCGCCAACGAGAGCTTCGCCCTCCTCGGGGGCGTTTCGTTCCTGGGGGCGCGGATCGGACCGGAATGGGCCGTGACCATCAGCACCTGCCCGGCCACCCCGAGTCTCACCGGTTCGGTGGGGAGCTCGTTCAACGCGACCGTCAACGCGACCAGTGGTGGCGTGATCTACGCGCAGACCACCCCGAGCGTCGGTTGCGCCAGCTCCGGGTCGGGCGGCGGGGGTCAGCCCTTCAGCATCACCTTTGGGACCGGGACCCCGAGCCAGGCCGGGTCCACCTACGACGACCTGTTGCCGATCGCGGTGACCAATGGCCTCACCACGAACCTCTTCGGTCTTCAGATCACAGAGGGGACCGGTGCCGTCCTGGGAGGGCTCATCCCCCCCAGCACCTGCCTCGTGAACGGCCCCCTTTCCGGATGCACCGCCACGTCCGGGAATGGAGGGCAGGCCTGGTATGCGGTCCTTCTGAGCCCCGGCGGATCGGTGCTGGCGATCTATGATCCGCTGGCCACGAACTGGCAGACGGCATCCGGACCGGTGACCCTGAGCAATTCGCAAAGCATCGTCTTGATCTCCAATTCGCCCCTGGCCGGTTCAGGTGATTTCCTGTCCGCCTTCGGGACAGGGAGTTCTTCCGTCTCGGGAAGCACCTTCCTCTGATCCCGGACGAAAGGCCGAACGAAGCCCCCTTCCGACGGGGTGGGGTCGACGGGACGAGGGTCGCGCTGTGACCGGGCGGTTGGAGGAAAGGCACGAGCCTGGACCGTTCGTCCCTGGACCGGGGTGCGAGAACCGGCCTCCCGTCCCGCGACGGCCGCTGGCCAGGGCAACCCGGCGTCCCCCCCCGCTCCGGCAACGCTTAAACGCATGCGGCCTCCCCGGGTGGCGGGGATCCGTATGGCTCTCAAGGTGGCCGTCAACGGGTATGGCACCATCGGGAAACGTGTCGCCGATGCGGTGGCACGCCAGCCCGACATGACCCTGGTGGGGGTCACCAAGACCCGCCCTTCGTTCGAGGCCCGCTCTGCCCTGGAGAAGGGCTATCGCCTCTACGTCGCGGGGGAGGGGAAGGCCGAGGACTTCGAGCAGGCCGGCCTCACCGTCTCCGGTGGGGTCGAGGACCTCCTTCGGGAAGCGGAAGTGGTCGTCGATGCCGCTCCCGACAAGATCGGGGGAGGGAACCGGGCCCTGTACGACCGCCTGGGGATCCCGGCCGTCTTCCAGGGAGGAGAGAAACCCTCGGTGGCCGACCATTCCTTCAACGCACTCGCGAACTACGCGGCCTGCCTGGGCTCCCGGCGGCTCCGGGTGGTGTCCTGCAACAGCACGGGGATCGCCCGGGCCGCCAGTCTGCTGGCCGCGCGCTACGGGATCCGCCGATGGGAGGCGACCCTTATCCGGCGGGCGGCCGACCCCGGGGAGAGCAGGAAGGGCCCGATCAACGGCATCCTACCGGGATTGGACTTTCCCTCGCATCACGGGCCGGATGTCCAGACCGTGCTCCCGGGGCTTCCGATCCACACCACCGCACTCACCGTCTCCACCAACCTGATGCACGTCCATGTGAACCACGTCCAGCTCGAACGCGCCCCGGCGGACGTGGAGGAGTTGGTCCGGGTCTTTTCCGGCGCCGCCCGCTTCAAGGTCTTTGAGGCCGGCGACCGGGTGGAGGGAACCCCCGGTGTGGTGGAGTGGGCCCGGGACCTGGGTCGGCCGCGCTACGACATCATGGAGAACGTTCTCTGGCGGCAAGGGATCCACCTTGCAGGGGAGGAGGTCCGCTTCTTCCAGGCCATCCACCAGGAGTCCGTGGTGGTCCCGGAGAACGTGGATGCCCTCCGGGCGATGTTCCGGCTCGAGGGTGACCCGTTGCGTTCCATGGCCATCACCGACCGGACGCTGGGACTTTCCCCCCGTCGGGGCTAGTTCCGGCGCGTCTCCCTTTATATAGGGTGCCTATCTCGGCGCCCCGCTGGGCATGTATTATCTGGAAACCCGTCGGGACGTGGTGCGCATCCCCCCCGATCGCCTGGGGCTGGGGCTCGAGGAGGCGCTCACGGAGCTGGCGCAGCAACAGTTCGAGGGGAAGCTCATCGACGGCCAGAACCTGACCGTCCTCATCACCGGGGTGAAAGCCCAGGGGGAGGCCCGGATCATCCACGGCGACGGTGGGGTCTATCAGGATGTGGAGTACACCGCCCTGCTGTTCCGGCCCGAGCTCCAAGAGGTGGTGGAGGGGCAGGTGGTCGAGGTCCGAAAGTTCGGTGCGTTCGTGCGGTTCGGCCCCCTGGACGGGCTTCTGCACGTCAGCCAGATCATGGACGACCGGGTGAACATCGACGAACACAATCAGCGCTTGGTGGGGGTCGAGACCAAGCGGGACCTGAAGGTCGGATACAAGGTCCGGGCCCGGATCGTCTCCCTCTCCCTTTCCGAGATCTCCCCCCGGGACAGCCGGATCGGACTGACCATGCGGCAACCCGGGCTCGGCCGCCTGGAGTGGATCGTGGAGGCGCATAAGAAGGCCCAGCCCAAAGCTCCCGTCGGTGGGGGAAAGGTGACGCCCCCCAAGGCGAAGCCGGCAGTGGGGGGTGGGGCTTCATGATCACCCAACGGGCCTGCCGGAACTGCAATTTCATCAGCGACCAGATGAAGTGTCCCCGGTGCGGAGGGGAGACGAGCAAGGAGTGGCAGGGGTACCTCATCGTCGTGGACCCCCAGAAGTCGGAGATCGCTCGAAAGATGGGGATCCAGGCCAATGGCCGCTACGCGCTCCGGGTCAAGTGAGCCGCCCCGGCACCTCCGTCTGAGACCGGAACAACGCGGGGAACTCGGCCGCCCCCTGGGCCCGGTGCTCGCCGGGCGGTCGGCGGAGGAGGCGGTCCGTAGGTCCGGGCGGCTCGCCACGTGCGGGGACGTGGTCACGGAAGAGGCCCTGGGCTGGGGCGTGGTCCCGTTCCTCGCGGTGATGGACGGACGGACCCAACGGGGAATCCCCCACCCGGTCGCTCCGACGACCCAGAGGGCCTTTCCCCGGGTCCGATCCGCCCGGAACCCTCCTGGAGAGATCACGGTGGCCCTCCAGGAGGGGCTCCGGGCGTTGGTGGGCGACGGCGGTGGCCTGCTTCTGGTGGAGGGGGAAGAGGACCTGGCGCTCCTCCCGCTCGTCGAGGTGCTCCCGGATCGCACCACCGTTATATACGGGCAGCCGGGTGCGGGCGTCGCCTTCGTGGAGGTCGATCGGTCGAGCCGGGCGCGAGCACGGGCCCTGATGGACCGCATGGAGGTTTTGGCGTAGCGATCATGGAGATCCGTTTCCTCGAGGAGCGTGCAAACCCGCTCCTCTCACGCAAGGAGTACCTGGTGGAGATCTCCCATCCCCAGGGTCCTTCCCCGAAGCGGGAGGATGTCCGCAAGGAACTCTCCGAGATGTTGAAGGTCCCCCGGGACCGGCTGGTGGTGGAATGGATGAGGGCCCGGTATGGGACCTCCCGTTCCCGGGGCCTCGTCCACGCCTACGACGCTCCACAGGGGCTCGCCCGCACCGTGCGGAACCACATCCAGGTGCGTAACGGTCTCAAAGCCAAAGCGGAGAAGGGCGCGAAGCCCGCGCCGTCGGCGGAAGCCCCCGCCGAGAAGAAGGAGTGAGCAGGTCCCATGGCGAAGGCCCGGATGGGATTGTATGCGGTGAAGGGAGACACCCTCACCCGGACGCACGAGTTCTGCCCGAAGTGTGGCCCCGGGGTCTTCCTGGCTTCCCACACCGGGAAGGGCGAGAAGGTCCCCCGCCGGTCGTGCGGGAAGTGCGGGTACTCGGAGATCGAGCGGCGGAAGGGGAAATCTCCCGACCGGCCCGCCGGTTGACCCGACCTTCCCATAGCGGACGGGAGATCGGGAGGGTGCCTCCCCTCCCAAACGTGGATGAGGGTGGAGGAGGATCCTCTGGCCTCCGGGAGAGGTACCCTTGAGGCAGTCGATCCCGGCCGGAGTGTGGGCGGAGTATGGCCGGGAGATGGCGAGACTCTGGCCGCGCTGGGGGAAGGCGGCGGTCCTCCGGCGCCGGCGCCTCTTCGACGAAGGGGAGTTGGAGGGTGTGCCGCTCGTCCAGGATGGGGGAAGGACCATCGGCCTTGCCCTCTATCGGACCTACCCCGGGACCGGAAGGCAGGGGGAGGGGTTCTTCTTGGCCGGAGGACACCGATCCCTTCGAAGCGTACGGTCCCAGCTCCAGGGGTTCCTTGCCGTAGGGGAAGCCCCCCTCCTGAGCCTCCCAGCCCCCCTTCCAGGGATCCCCTGGAACGTGGAGCGGGCGGCCCTGACCGAGCAGGGATTCCGGTGGGTGGAAAGGCAAGGGCTCGTCATCGACCCGCGGGAAGCCCGCCGGGTCCCTTCCGTTCCCCCCAGTTTTCCCCTCCGCACCATGGAGCACCGGGACCAGGCGGCGGTCGTCCGGCTGGACCTCCGGGCCTACCGCCATCACATCGATGAGGCCTTCGGCCCGGGGGCGAACGTCGCGCGCTGGGGTCCGGACTACCTACGCTGGCTCTTCACCGAAAGAGACCCTGCTGTCGACCTCTCCTCATCGCTGGTCGCCACCGGGCCGAGGGGGCTGGTCGGTCAGGTCCTGGTCATGGGAGAGGCGTCCCCCCACATCCAGGACTTGGCGGTCGATCCGGCCTACCGGGGCCGGGGGATCGCCTCCTCGCTCATTCGAGAGGCCCTGGGCCGACTTGCCGACAGGGGGGTCCGGCGGGTCACCATCGGGGTCACCGTGAAGAACCCAACGGGGGCCTACCCGTTGTACCGGCGCCTGGGTTTCCACCGGGACCGTACCCCGGCAGGCCGCCTGGCGGGGCTCTGGATCCACGACGTTTCTCGTCGGCGGCTGCGACTGGCCCTGCTCGGGGACGGAGCGACGGGGCCGCAGAGGTCCGCCCCTTGAGCGGTCACGGGTGGCGGGGTGGACCCACGGAGACCTCGCGAAGAGCGCCCGGTCGGGGAGACCGGATGGGACGCGGTCGGACCGGGGATCTCAGGCCGATTTCCGCTTCTTGGTTCGGGAGCTTTCCTGGTCGCGTTTCTCAAAGCAGGCGGAGCAGACCGTGATGTAGATCTTGTCCTCCACGTGGACGTCCCACTGGGTCACGGACCGGTCCGCGAAGCTCCGGTGGCAGTCCGCGCACTCGAGGACCCGGGGCGGGGTCACCCGGGGCGGAATCTCCTTGTGGGGAGGGGCGTGGGAATCCGGCGCCAGATTGCGTGGGGCTGTCATGGATCGACCTTCCTGGTACTGGGTGTCTCCGGGGGAGTGAGCCTCGTAAGCTTCCCCAGACGCCCTAGAGAGAGTTGGGGCCGGCCCTTATAGTCCTTCACCCACCCCTCGTGGATGCGGATCCGGTCCCCTTCCCGGACCAATTCCACTTCTTCTCCCCAGAGCGTGAGGGCGATCTCCCCCGTGGCATCCTTCAGCCGGGCGGTCCGGACGCGCTTCTGGGCACCCCCCGGGATCGCAACCTCCCTGATCGGTTCCAACGCCACCACGGTCCCCTCCAAGCTTGCCAGGCGGTTAGGCCTCAGGTCGGTGACAAAGGTGGCCGGAGGACGGCTTTCGGGCATGGCCAGGGGTGAGCGGGGGAGGCGGAAAGGGGTTGTGGCCCGCCCCCTGGGCGGAGTCCGAGGGCCGGGCGGACGGTCGGCAAGGTCCCTCGCGGAAGGGATCCGCGGGTTGGCGGGGAACCCGCGGGGCTAGCCGGGGTCCTCCTCACGGCAGTCACGGGAACCCCCTCGTCGGGAGCTAGCGGGTCCTCCGTTGCGCTTGGTTCGCCATCAAGCGAACGAACCGTGGGTCCTTTCGGATGCCATCGAGCATGGGCGAGTAGAGCAACTCGATGTAGGGGAGCACGTGGAGCTCCTGCGACCGGTCCATCAAGGCAAAGAAGGTCTCCAGCTCCCCCAGATTCAGGTGGACGTACCCTTCGAGGAAGACGGCGATCCTGGCCTTCCCGGCCATGCTTTGGAGTTTGGCGATGGAAGCCCGGGCGCCCTGGCCATCTCCGCGCCGGGCGGAGAGGATGCCCCGGAATCCGACCGTCCACGGGTTTTCCGGTGCCAGGGCCTGCATTTGGCCCAAGGTCGCTTCGGCCGCCCCGAGGTCCCCCTTTCCCAGGAAATGCTCGGTCCGGTGCGTGGCGGTCCGGAAGGGTGCGAGGGGTTCGCTCTGTCGCCAGTACTGCAGGGCATCGGTCTCCCGACCCGCGTAGAGGTAGAGCCTTCCCAGCAGGGCGATCACGGTAACATCGAGAGGGTCGATCTGGAGGGCCCGTTCGAGAAGGGCCACCGCCTCGTGGATCTTGCCGTTCCCGGCCACCACCTGGAAGAGCGTGCGGTACGGACCGGACAGGCTCGGGTTGAGATCGATGGCTCGCCGGGCCTCGTTCTCGGCGCGACCGAATTCGTCCTGGGCGAGATGAAGGAGGGCCAAGGAGGAGTGGGCCTCCGCCAGTCCCTCATTCAGTCGGAGGGCCACGGCCAGCTCCTCCCGGGCCCGGTCGAAGGAGGTGTCGGTCGGTTCTGCCCCCTCGTTCCCCAGCCAGAACCAGCAGTCCGCGATCCCCACCCGGGCCCGTCCGAACGCCGGGTCTCGATTGGCCGCCCGTTCGAAGTAGGAGAGCGCTCGGCGGACCGAGTCCACGGTGCGTTGCTCCCCAAGGCTCTTGCGCCCGTGGAGATAGTCCGTGTAGGCCATCAGGTCGCGGGTATCGGTTCCGGGGGGGGCGAAGGATACCTGGCCCTTCCCGCCCCGGCTCGAGAAATGCTCCGAGATGGCCCGCGCGATCTCCCCGGCGATATCATCCTGGATGGTGAAGATGTCGTCCAGGACCCGGTCGTACCGGGCCGACCAGATCGGTTCCTCCGTGGAGGTGTCGATCAGTTGAGCCGTGATCCGTAGACGGTTGCCGGCCTTTCGAATGCTGCACTCCGCTACCGTTGCGACCTTTAGCGTGCGTCCGATCTCCAGGGCCGTTTCCCGTCGGTCCTTGAAGTGCATGGCGGTGGTCCGGGCAATCACCCTCAACCCTGAGACGTGGGCCAGCTTCCCGATGAGCTCCTCCGTCATCCCATCCGCCAGATATTCATCGTTCGGGTCGGGGGAAATGTTGCTGAAGGGGAGAACGACCAGGCGACGGGGGTCCACGGCCGGGGGCTCCGGAAGCGAGGAAGCGGGTTCCGGCGAGGAGAGGCGGCGGACACCCGGAGTGGGGGTGGCTCCCGGTTCGACATGGATGAAGGCATTGACGAGCGGAGCCCGTTCGGGGACCGAGCGCGCCCAGAAGTCCTTGTTCTCCGGGTCTCCCGCGCTGAACAGGTAGTCGTATCGGATCCGGTCCTCGCCCACCGGCACCCGTTGGGCACATTGGGTGGCCAGGCTCCTGAGCTGCCGAGCGCTGGTGAGGGTCGGGTGGGTGGCCACATAGTACATCGCGAACTTCTCGATCTCGCGGATGACCCTTCCCTCTTCCTGGCTCGCTTGGAGAAGTTGGGTCACCAGCACCAGGATACGATCACCCGCCCCCAGGGGGTCTACCGTGAACTCATTGCCCCGACCGATCCGGCTGATGAGGTCGTTCCCCTTGGGGCGGGACCGGAGATGGTCCTTCATGACGGAAAGGCTGTCCCCCCCGCTCCCGGCGAGGCAAAAAACGATTGGATAAGGGCGGGGGGTGGCCGGCTCGAGGTAAGGGAGGAGCACCTCGTATGGCCAGGGTTCCGTGGGCTTGGCGTCGATCTCGTCAAGGAGACAAAGGGCAGGGCGGGGGAGGGCGGTGAGCTCATCCAGTCCAGCCAAAAGGGCGGTCCGGTCAAGCTTGGCGAGGTTGAGTTCGCGGTAGCCCACCAGGGGACCTGCGACCCTCGCAATCTGTTGGATCAGGTAGCTCTTCCCGGTTCCCGGGGCCCCCCAGAGCAGGAAGTTGGTCGGGTAGGCGCCCTGGCTCTGGAGCGAGGCCAGGATGCGCTGTTTGAGGTCCTTGAGGGCATGGCGAGTGGACTCGTCGAACCGTACGTAGGGCCCGACGACGGAGAAGTGGTCGAGGGAGAGGGTATCCAAGGAGGCGAGGAGACGGGCGACCTCAGCCGGGCCGGAGTCCTCACCGCCGGGAGAGGAGTTCGGCATCGTGCTACCAGGGGACCCGGGGTCCGGGTTAAGAGCGTTTGGGCAGGGCTCAGGGCCACGGGGCGGAGCAAGATGGAGAGCTGGCCGAGAGCGGTGGACCCCGGGTGGACCGGTCCCGCTGAGCGGGGCGGCAGACCCGACGAGAGGGCGTGTGGGGGGCCCTTCGAAGCCGCTCCAGAAGGCAGGGGCTATGACAGCTAATGCCAAAGGATATACATGGGTGGTATGGTATGTCTGCGGTGTGGATGTTCTCCTCCGTATCGGCGATGCCGCGTCCCGGCTCGCACTCACGGTCACCACCTTGCAGCGTTGGGACCGTCAGGGAAAGATACGGGTGGTACGAACCCTCGGAGGGATGCGACGAATTCCCCTCTCCGAAGTCCACCGGCTCATGGGAGAGCAGGAACGCCGGCTCCCCGTCCTCTATGCCCGAGTCTCCTCGCACGGACAGAAGGACGACCTCGAACGCCAGAGGGAACGGCTCCAGCGCGCTTTCCCCGGCGCGGAGATGCATTCGGACATCCGGTCGGGGCTCAAGTTCGACCGCCCCGGGTTTCTCGCCGTGCTCAACGCCGTCCAAGAGCGGCGGGTCTCCCGCGTCGTGGTCGCCTACGAGGACCGGCTCGCCCGGTTCGGGGTGGACCTCTTGCGGCAGGTCTTCGCCGCCTACGGAACGACACTGGAGGTCCTTGACCCGAAGGCGAAGGA
>JAJZYB010000035.1 GCA_021806135.1 Thermoplasmata archaeon | reverse complement strand
CGAGCTCGACAAGGGCGAGGATGCCTGCCCCCAATTCGACCGCGATGCACCTGTATCCCCAGCGGCGCATCGATGGGTGCCGTGCCAAAACGTCCCTCATGGCACACCACCCGGAACAGGGGACCGGTCCCCCGAGCCGTCTTCCCCCCCCTTTTGGCACACCCTGCGGACGGAGGAGAGTGCCTCCTGGGGCAGCTCCAGCTGCCGAAGGACACCCCGCCAACTGTGGCCCTTGGCCCTCAGTGCCCTAACGGCATCAGCGTCGAAGGCGTACTTCCGCTCGCGTCCAGGTTGGCGGCCAGCTGCTCGCGCTCTCGCGAGTCCCGCCTTGGTGCGGTCGGAGATCCTCAGGTGCTCCTGCTGCGCGACCCAGCTGAGCACCGCACCAACGAGCTCCGCCACGCGCGGATCCATCCCGGAAAGGAACTCCTCGCGGTAGCTCACCAGTGGGATGCCGTACTCGCGCAAGCGGGAGATCAGTGACAGGGTGGCACCCACGCCCTGCCGGGAGAACCTGTCCAGGGCCCACACGAGGACCACGTCGAACTCGTGCCGGTAGGCATACGAGTAGAGTTGCTGAAGGCGCTCTCGGTCGGGCTCCCACCCAGGCGCGGTCTCCAGGAAGCGGTGGCTCACCGTCCAGCCGCGGCGAGCCGCGTAGGCCTCCAACTCGCGGACTTGGTTGGCCGTCTCCTGTTTGGACGTAGAGACCCGGGCGTAGATGGCGACGCGGGTCACGCTGCCACCTCAACCGGCAGGGCCTTCGGGGGCTTCCATCCCCGTCTGCGTGTCATGGAGGATCCCCCACGCCTTCGCGCGGGCCTCCCATCTCCAGTATGAGGGCGAGGATCTCCTCGGGAGTGGACCCCCGCAAGGTAGGAACCATCTGAATACGCCCCTTCAACCAGGCCAGGTTGGGGGTTCTCCGCTCCCGGTCGCGGCCCAGCGAGTAGAACATGTCGGCGAGGCTCTGGATCGCGTCCAGCCTGGCCTGCTTGCTTGCCATGACCTCCTCCTCGGCCTTCTTCTTGGCAGCAAGCTGCTCCTTGGCCGCAGAGAGAATCCGCGTCTGTTCTGCGTGGTATTCGAGTTCAGCCTCGATCTTGGCCATGTCCGACCCTCCGAGTTCCGCCTCCGCGGCGCGCTGAAGCAGGCGACTGAACACTATCCCCGCCGATCTTGCCCGCAAGTACAGCCCCTCCGGCATCGTGCAACCTATCGTCACGGTCTGACTGTCGCCGTCCAGGTGCTTGTCCGGCCCATGTGCGATTGCGTCTCTCAGCCCGAGTCCAACTCGAGTTGGGCGGACCTCCGTCATGCCCCTCCTCTGACGTCAACTCGAGTTGGCAACTCGAGTTGGAGACCCGAGTTCAACTCGAGTTCGACTATGCTGAGACATGGTCTACCTCGAGACAGCACGTCGATATCACCAGTGAGTGAGTGAGTGAGTGAGTGTACTGGACCAACTCGAGTAGAGTTGAGTTGAGTTGAGTTGTAGCGGCAGGGTTGGGTGCAGAGATCTCAGTGCCGACCATGATTCAGTCCAGCCCAGCGTGGCTGAGCAGCTGGCGAACGGCGCGCTCCAGGGTCGATAGCCTGTCTTCCAGGCTCTGGTCGAAAGAAGGGGAAAGGGTTGGCTCTTGGGTGGCGGAACGTCGCGTCCTGGAGGTTCTCTCGCAGACGTCGAGGATGCTTCCTACGAGCCTGTCCGGGAGGGGGTCAGAAGGGCCCAGAACGGCAAACACCCCGGCGATTTCTCGCCGGGGCGGCCAGGTGGAGGCCGTAAGCCCCGTTCTGTTCTGGCAGCATTCGACTGCGCGCCCTTCTCGGCGGTCGGGGAACCAACCTCCTCCCGCTCACTCGGACTTGCTCCGGGGGAGACGGCCGTTTCAACAATTCCCCGGGGAACCTCCTCGGCCCTTCCGATTCCTCGTGCCCCCGGGACTGTGTCGTTTCTGCTCCGTTGCTCGGGCTCTCGCCCGGTGGGCTTGAACCCACCCCCCTGGTTCCCGGAGCGGGGACTTTCCTCAGCTTCCGACCCCTCGCGGGGCCTGGATACCGTCAGCTGCCCACCTCCTCCTGGCGGCGATGGCAGGAACGGAGCCCCTCATAGGCCTTCCCCCGCTCCGCGTGGCACGGATCGGGCCTCAGGCCGGAGGGGCCACGAGCCGGTCCAGGAACTGCTTGCGGAACTTGAGGACCTTCGGCTCGATCACCATCCGGCAGTAGGCCTTCTCCGGGTTCCGCCGGAAATAGTCCCGGTGATACTCCTCCGCCGGATAGAAGGCCTGGAACGGGACCACCTCCGTCACGATGGGGCCCCGGAAGACCCCGGCTTCGGTGAACTCCCGGATCACATCGTGGGCCACTTTGGGCTGTTCCGGTCCCCGGGTGAAGATCACGGAGCGGTACTGGGTCCCCACATCCCCTCCCTGCCGGTTGAGCGTGGTGGGGTCGTGGATGGAAAAGTAGACCCGGAGCAGGTCCCGGTACGAGAGCACCCGCGGATCGAAGCAGAGCTCTACCGCTTCGGCATGGCCGGTCCGGCCCGTGCAGACCGCCTCGTAGGAGGGGTGGGGCACCGTCCCACCCGAGTAGCCAGAGGTCACGGTCTCGATCCCCCGGACCTGCTGGAAGACCGCCTCCAAGCACCAGAAGCAGCCTCCTCCCAGGGTGGCAAGCTCGGTTGAGGGGGCCCCTTTCGATGGGGGAGGATCGGTCATGGGGAGGGCCCCAGGCCTCCTGACCATAAAGTAACCACGTCGAACCGGCGGGTACCTTCATGACTCCGAGAGGCCCTTCCCGGGATGGTGACCGAACTAGCGGCCCCCTCTACTCGAAAAACCAATCTCCAAGGAGCGGGCCCGGCACCCCCGGGAGCCTTCCTCCTGCCCCGCCTGTACCTCCACCGGGGCTACCTGGTCCTGCCGGACGGCGAGGAGCTTCCCCCCGCCACGGATGCGGCGGGGGAACCCCTGGACATTTTTGACGTGGCGGACGCCTTCTTTGGACGCTACCATGGGATCTACGTCGTGGACATTGACGGGGTCCGGTACGGGCGTCCCCAGTTCGATCTCCTCCAGGAGATCTCCCGGGGCCAGGAGATGTGGGTGGACGCCGGCCCCCGGAACGCGGACCAGGTGATGGATGTGATCGTGGCCGGGGCCACCCGGGCGGTGGTCTCCACCCGGACCCTCGGAGGGTTGGACGAGATCCCGGCCATCCTTCAGATCACCGGGGACTTCGCCCTCGAACTCCCTATCCGGGAGGGCGAGGTGGTCTTCAGGAGGCCTCGGAACCAGGCCCGGGACCCCCGGAGCGCGGTCGAGGAGTCCTTCGCGGGTGGGGTACCGGCGGTCCTCCTGGAGGTCTCCGACCGGACCGTCGACTGGGCCTTTGTCCGAAGCATCACAGAGAGGGGGGCCGTCTACGTCAACGGCAGCTTTGGTCCCGAGGCCGAGGGTGCGCTCCGCAGCGCCGGCGCTCGGGGAGGGGTCTTCACCCCCCGGGACGTCTTGAGGACATGGAAGACCTGAGGTCGATAGCCCTCCGACTCTGGGAGCGGGCAGGACGCAAACCCTCCACCCCGGCCGACCTCGAAGGGATCCTCGTCTTCCAGTTCCGCTGGTTCAGGCCCTCCGAGGGACCTAACGTGGTCCAGTCCCTCCTCGACCATGGGCTCTTCCGACCCGTCCCTCCGGGGGAGCGGGTCGAGCTGGACCCTACGCTCCAAGGGCTCGCCGTTCCCATCGCCTACCGGCCACCGGAGACCTTCCGCCTCCCTCCCCCCGGGCTTGCCCTGGAGGAGCGGATCCTCGATGCCCTGGTCCGGGCCACGGGAAGCACGTCGGAGGAGCTCTCGGCGGAGGTGGGGAGATGTGCCCTCCGCGCCGGCGTGAACCGTCCGGTCGCCGCGCTTCTCGTGGCCCGTGCCCGGGGGGTGGAGTTTCCGGAGCTTGCCCGAGAGGCGGAGGGAGCGTTGCGCGAGGATCGCCGGCCCGCTTCCCCCTCGCTCTCCCCGTCCCAAACCACTTGACCCCGGCGGGATTGCCCCTTCGGCCAGATGATGACGCCTAGAACCAGCTGAATGGGGATGAATGATGGGCGAGCTGATGGCCAGGACCCGGAGAGCTTCGTGGTACCGGCGGGGTGGACTTCCGAAGCCAGCGGAGATGGGCGGATCCAGGGACGCGGCACCGGTCGTCCCACCCGGGGCCCATTGCTGACCGGGTGATGGACGGCCTTCTCCCCGAGCACCGGGGCTTTCCCGGGGCCCGGGCCATGCGACTGTGGAAGGCCGGGGGCAAAAGGACCTTCCGGGGTCCCAGTCCCCGTTCCATCCGTACCTTCAGCGTTCGGTCCTCTGGCTCCTGGCCCATCGATGATCGGCGCTCGAGTTCCGGGTCGCCGTGCGGCTCGTCGCCACCCCCCGAGTTCCCACCCGACGTATTCCCTGCACCCGATCCACGAGGGGGGATGCCCGGGAGCCGGTCCCAACCGGCTCGCGCCCTCCACGCCGAGGATCGATTCGGGGAGACCCTGGCGGCCGTCCTTTGCACTACCCGCCATGAGAGGGCCCACCAGGAAGCTCCTCGGCTCCGCCCAGGTTCGGCCGAGCTTGCTCTCCGGTCGCCTCGAGATCGGCCGAGGCTCTCTCCGCTTCCACATTCACCCGGACCCCGCCCGACGCCGTTGAAGGGACGAGAGGACGCAAGAGCGTCCTCTTCCGGCGCACGAGGACGTAAAGGGCCGGGAGGGGGCCTGTGGGAGGGGCGGGGGACCCCTGTTCCCCGGGCACTGCTTCCGGGAGAGGGCACGGGAGTCGGGGTCGAGGCTGGAGATGCGAGCGAACCGTTCGTTCGGCATAGCGTTCTATGCCTCCCGTTCGAAACCCGGACCGTAGGCTCGGGTAGGGTGGGGCTCGCGGCCCCAGAACCGTATCAGGAGGTTCTTTGCGGCATTGACATCCGCGTTGTCGGTGTGACCACACGCCCGGCAACAGAACACCTCCCCTTTCCGGTTCCCCCTCTCGGTGTGGCCGCAGACGTGGCACCGCTGGCTGGTGTAGGCCGGAGGCACGCTCTCGAAGCGGACACGGTCCACCTCGCAGGCCTGGCGTAGCCGGTCCAACCAGTCGCGGTACGTCCACGCACCGAGACTCCGCCGCATATTTTTCGACACGCGGTGGTGTGTCCTCCTCCCATGGGAGAGGAGCGTTAGGTCCTCGGTTACGACCAACCGAGGATTCAGCGATGTCACTTCCTTGGCGACCTCCGCCATGCGTTGATGGAGGGCCCGTCGGGCTCGCCTCTGGCCACTCGACCCGGGCGCGCACCGCTTGATGCGCTCGACCATGGGCTTGATGTCGGTCCCGAAGCGGGTGCCGTCGGAGAGCGCTGCCAGGGTGTTGATGCCGGTGTCCACCCCGAACTCGGGACCTTCCCGGCGTGGCTCACCCACCTCCACCTCGAAGGCCAACTGGACCGTGTCCTCGGTCACGACGTAGGACTCCAACCTCCGGCACGTCGGGTCGCGGGCGAACTTGTGGTAGTGCCGGTGGAACCTCACCGGCAGGTCGAGCACGGTTCCACGTCCCATCGAGGAGAGATGGAGCCACGCATCGAACTCCCGGGCATCCTTCGATGGGGACATCGAGGCGATGGTCGAGGAGACGTGCATCCGCTTCCCCTTGTGGACGGGCTTGTGCGCCCACCTCCCGTCCCGCTCCCTTGTGGCGGCCACCATGTCGATGGCCTCCCGGGCGGCGACCTTGCGGAGCCGCGCCGAGAGCCACGTGTCGAAGGCGATGTTCTCCTTCGTTAGCTCCTTCTTGGACCACTTCCGGGTCCAGAACTGGTCGATGAAGTGGTTGACCACGCGACCATACTCCGGGAGCACGCCGCGGAGCATTTGCCGCTTGGAACGGGTCATCTCTGCGAGGGAACACCGGGTGGAGCGCACGACCCTCATGCCTTCGCCGCCTCCAACGCCCTCTTGGCCCGAATCCTCGCGGACCTCCGCCCGTAGAGGCGGGCACAGAAGGAGGTGAGCACGTCCGTCATGTCCTTCACCAGATCGTCCTCCACCTCTCCCTCCTCGACCACGATGAGCCTTCGCCCCGAGGCGGAGAGGGAGGCCTCGATGTACTCGGACCCGAAGCGGGCCAGCCGGTCCCGGTGCTCGACCACGATGCCGCCGATGTTCGGGTCCTGCAAGACCGAGAGGAGCTTCGAGCGGTGCCCGTTGAGGCCCGACCCAACCTCCTCCACGACCTTCCCGACCTGGTGGCCTTTCTCCGTGGCGAAGGTGACCAGACGGGCCTTCTGCCGTTCGAGGTCGCCCTTCTGGTCGTGGGACGACACCCTAGCGTAGAGCGCCACCGAGGGAGAAGGAGGTGTGGGCGGAAGGACGAGGATGGTCCCCGTTGGGAGGCGCACGGCAGGGACGGGGAGGATTCCGGCCTTGAACCACTTCCACGCGGTCTCATAGCGAACACCGGCTTGTCGAGCCCACTCGGAAAGTTTCATCTGGCATTTAGTAGGGACACAACTCTATAAAAGACTATGCCACCTTCAACCGTTCAGAACCCCCGTCCTGAGGATGGCGGCCCATCGAGAGCATCATCGGCCGATTCAGGGTCGACCCGCGCGATGGCCGCGGGCCGAGAACCTCCAGGTGACACGCCTGGTGTGCCGGCCGCGCATCGACCCGGCCACGAGGGGCAACCCCCCTTCTCCTTGGGTTCCCGGACCGAGCAGACGGGTGACCCTTCCCACATCAGGGGGATGAACGGAACAAGGGCAGAGGGTCGAGCGACTCGCTCAGCGGTGAATTTTCCCCCTGCAGGAGAGGAAGGTCACCCCACCCCGGAGGGACAGCAGAGGGATCGCCAGGCCAGGTGAGGGGGTTGGGCCCGGTGCCCACCGAGCAGGGTCTCCGGCCCACCACGCTGTGACGGCGCGTTTTGACTCAACCCCAGTCAACGCAAGGGTTTTTCGGGGAAGCGTGGTCGCGTCGTCCGAGGCGAGGGGAAACCTGGTGTGACCCGACGAGAATGTGCCGGTAACCGAGCCGACGGCCGGGAGCCGCCCACCCGCGATCCGAGTCTCCACGGGAAACCCCCACCTGGACACGCTGCTCAACGGGGGACTCATCGCCGGTCGCCCCTATCTGGTCGTCGGCCCGGTCGGCTCGGGCAAGACGAGGCTCGCGCTCGGGTTCCTTTCCGACGGTGCCCGTCGTGGGGAGTCGGTCCTCTACGTGACGCTGGAGGAACCGCCCAATGAACTGAGGATCAATCATCGAGCGCTCTTCCCCGGCCTCGATTCGGTGTACGTGTTCGATGCCATACCGGACATCCTGCGGTACGATCCCCCGTTGCCCTTCATCGACCTGATGGAGACCCGTCAATCGATGCGCTTCTCCGAGGTGGCCGACCCCATCCGCCCGTCCCCGGAGCTCAGATGCGTTGAGGTCACGTTGAGCGCGCTTGAGCAGACGCTGAAGACGGAGTTCTCCCGTCGCCGCTACACTCGCCTGGTCATCGACTCCTTGACGGCCCTGGAGTACTTCAGCATGAAAGGGCCCGATACCAGGGCCGGAGCCCAGACCTTCCTGCGCCTCCTTGCCGACCTCGGAGCGACCACCGTGCTCACCGTCGAGGCCGCAGCCGAGGAGGTCGAGAGCGTGGAGCGGATGCTCGCGCGGGGGACGATCCGTCTCTTCCGATGGGAGGTCGATGGCCGCACCCTGCGCGCCATCGGGATCGAGAAGTTCCGGGGAAGCGTCCACGACGCGCGGCTCCACCCCTATGACGTTTCCCCCCTGGGGCTCGAGATCGACCTGGGCCTCACCATCTCCCGTGAGGCCGACCGGAGCGCCCTCTCCCCTTCGGCTCACCCGCTCGTCGAGGCCGATCGCCAAAGGCTCCTGGCCCGTTCCATCGACATCGTCCGGCTCGTCACCGACATCAACTATCTGGCCGCCCTCGGGGTCAACGTCACTCGGGCCCAGGCCGAGCTCGACCGGGCTCGAGAGGCTCTCCGGGAGGAGCGGCCGGAGGCCCTTTCCATCCATATCGGCCTCGCCCGGGCGATCATTCAGGAGGCCACGATCGCGCAACGAGAGTCGACCGCCGGGGTTCCTTCCGAGCGGGTCGCCCGGGCGGACGCCGGTACGGCATCGATCCCGCGGATCTCCATCGGAGTCCCCGGGCTCGATCGAATGATGGGAGGAGGGCTGGTTCCCGGCCGCCCTTATCTTCTGACCGGTGGCCCCGGCACGGGTAAGACGCTCTTGGGCCTGACCTTCCTGCTGGAGGGCCTGCGCCGGGGCGAAGAGGTCCTCCTGGTGGCGGTGGACGAGCCGCCGGTCGAGATCCTCGAGAATCTCCGTAGCACCGGGTGGGACGTCTCCAAGGTCCAAACGCTCGATGCCAATCCCGGAACGAGGCTGCTCAAGGGAAAAGGGGACGGCCGATCCATGCGTCTGATCGCGGACATGGAACCGTTGGGCGAGGCGTCCGACCGGGGCCCGCGGGCCGTCGACAACGGCGAGGTCTCCCTTCAATCGATCCAAATGAAGCTCAAGCATGCCATGACCCCAAGGTCGTTCTCCCGCGTACTCTTCGACTCGATCACCACCGTTCGCCGGCTCTCGGCCAGAACCGTCGGGGAGCTCCAGATCCGGAGGGCGGAGGTGCAATCCCTCCTCCGGTTCCTCAGTGAGCGCGGAGTGACGACCTTGGTGACGGCGATGCCGGCCGATCCCCTCATCCTCACACCCGAGGAGATTCTGACCCGGGGTGAGATCCTGCTGACACGGAAGTGGGTCGGTGACCACGCACTTCGGTATGCCCGGGTGGTCCGGCTGCGCGGTTCTGACCATGACCCAGAGCAGCATCCCTTCGCAATCACGTCGAACGGGATCTTTCTGGAGTGAGGCTGGAACGGAGCTGGACGGTCAGCCCGCCGGTTGCACCGGGGAAGCGTGCCTCGTGGCTTCCCCCCGTGAACGGCCCCCGCGCCTCGGAGTGATCAGGGGTAGGTCCACGGGTACGGAGCCCGCGGCCGGGGGCACGATCCTACCCGGGGGACGCTCTCTCCGGCACCTCGACCCGGCCTCCTCCGCCCCCCCGGTCGCCCCCGCTCCTCACGGATCTTCCGCCGCCCCTCCTCGGGAAGGCCCGCGCCCCTTTTCCGGAAGGCCGGGATCACGCTCGCCCAGGGCATCCCGGTGCGCAGGGGGAAACCCGACCGCGTGCCTCCAAAAGCTGGCTCCGTCTTTGCCCGTACCCTGGTCGTCTGGTGTGCCGGAGGGGTGGCCTCGCCGGTCCTCCGTGGCCCTCCGGTGGCCCGACAGGAAGGGACGGGAGTGGGTCGACCCTACTCTTCAGCTCCCGGATCCTTAGGAAGGGTCGCCGTGGGGGACTCTTCGGAGGCCCAGATCCCCTCCTGCTCCGCGTCTCCGGCCGGTGCGCAGGTCGCCTTGGCCGTGGCCCGTGTGGAGGCGGGGAGTTCCCTAGCCGGCCTTGAGGGGTGGCCGCTCTTGCCCTTCCGCCACCATGACCGGGGCGCGCTGGCGAACCTGCGGATCCCCAGAGGACCGGTGCCCGGAGGGGGATCCAACCTGCCAAGCTCCCATCGCTGCTGAAGCACCGGCTGGACCGGGAGTACGCCCGGTCGGTGGAACGGGGGTCACCGAGCCGGGAACCCTACCGGACCGGTCCACGGGGCTTGCGGGTCCCTGGGACCCGAGCCCTACAGGTAGTTCTCCACCAGGTTCTGGGTGGAGTCGAAGACCACCTTCTGCCCGGAGAAGCTCTTCCGGTTCATGTAGAAGGCCGCCTTCGCGGAGTTGATCGCCACGGTGGAGAACTTATCTCCGAGGGGCGCCACCACCATGCACGTATCCTGGATGACCTTGGCGCCGGCCTGCCGGAGCACCTCCACGGCCGCCGCGGTCTCCGAGATCACCCTCCGGTTGGAGCAGACCCAGAGTTCCGTGCCGGGTTTGAGCTTGCCCCCCTTGCGCTTCACGGCCTGGGCGATCTGGATGAGCTCGCCCTTCGTGCAGTGCGGGCATCCGATGGCCACCAGTTGAGGGGTCTCCTGGCATCCGAGGCATCGCTGGAACTCCCCCACCACCCCGGCGTCCACGCTCAGCCGTTCCAGGCCCCGCACGTCGTAACGGCCCGCCTCGGGAGTGACCCCTTCCACGTGGAACATGGGCACGGCCCCCCAGGCGCTCATGCTGCTGCCGATCTCCTTGAGCCCATCCAGGTCTGGCCGGATCCCCCGAAGGTACGGGATCTTCTGGCCCAGGACCTTTCCCAAGTAGGCCCCGAGGACGGTGTAGAGCATCGGTCCCTTGGAGGTGTCCACATCCACCACCACCTGGGGGCGCCGGCCCTCGGGGCGGTGCAGACCGTAATCCGGGGTCTTGCCGATGACCGCGCTCGCCAGGGCGCTGGGGGCGCCCTCCCGGTTGGAGTAGGAACCGAGGACGCTGTTCACGTAGATCACCGCCGAGCTCTCCGCCCAGGCCAGATGGACCCCGGGTGGGGGGGCGAACTCGGTCGTATAAGGGGTGCACGAGAACGTGGGGATGGCCCCCAGGGTGGTCAAGGCGCGGACGATCCGGTCCTGCTTCTCCTTGAACTCCGGGGAGGTCTGCACGAGCCCCGGCCCGCCCACGTCGTAGCCGGCCGGGTTGATAGTGGTGGGGACCGCGAACTTGACCTCCCGGGCCATGTCCTCGAGGAACTCGGTCCCAGGCACCCCCATGGTCTTGAAGGAGATCCCGGAGAGTTGGACGGACCAGACCGGGACCAGGCGCCGGGCGCCGTAGAGGTCGCCCAGGGCGGCGAGGATCCGCATGCATTCCTGCACCCGGGGGCCCTTCTCCCCTGCGAGGAGCCTCTCCTCCTCCCGCGTGAGCTCCATGTCCCTTCGGCCCAAGAAGGGGTGCCTCGGCTATTAAAGAGGGCCCGGAACCTCGCGGGGCGTGTTTTCCTCAGGGAAGGAAATGCACCAGGTTGTGGGCCACGATCAGGGCCACGAAGAGGATGGAGACCGTGTTCACCACCTTGATGAGGGGGTTGATGGCCGGCCCCGCGGTGTCCTTGGTGGCGTCGCCCACCGTGTCCCCGACCACGGCCGCCCGGTGGGCGTCCGAGCCCTTTCCGCCGAAGTGGCCGCCCTCGATGAACTTCTTCGCGTTGTCCCAGGCCCCTCCGCCGGTGGTCATGAAGATGGCGAGGGGAAGGCCGCTGAGGATCACTCCGATGAGAAGGCCCCCGAGCGCCACCGGGCCCAAGAGGAAGCCCACCGCGAGGGGGGTCACCACGCCGATGGCCGCCGGAAGGGCGAGCTCGTGGATCGCGGTCTGGGTCACGATGTCCACGGCGGGGCCGTACTCGGGCTTGGCCGTCCCTTCCATGATGCCCCGGATGGTCCGGAACTGCCGCCGGACCTCCTCGACCACGGCCTGGGCGGCCGTCCCCACCGCACGCATGAGGAAGGCCGTGAAGAAGAACGGGAGCGTGGCCCCCACCAGGAGCCCCACCACCACGAGGGGGTTGTTGATGGCCAGGTCCGCGGCCGTGAGGCTGGTGTAGGCGGACGCGGCCTGGAAGTACGCGGCAAAGAGCACCAGGCTCGCGAGCGCGGCGGAGCCCACGGCGTAGCCCTTGGTGACGGCCTTGGTGGTGTTCCCCACGGCGTCCAGGGGGTCCGTCACGGCCCGGGCCTCGGAGGGGAGATCGGCCATCTCGGCGATCCCGCCGGCGTTGTCCGTGATCGGTCCGAAGGCATCGATGGAGATGATCATCCCCGTGACCGAGAGCATGCTCGCGGCGGCGAGGCCGATGCCATAGAGGCCGAAGTGCACCGGGTCCACATTGGCGGGGGCCAGGTAGTCCATGAGCCCGTAGCTGGTGAGGATCCCCGCCACGATGGCGATCACGGGGACCAAGGTGGCCTCGAGCCCCACCGCCATCCCCTCGATGACCACGGTGCCGGCGCCGCCCTGGGCGGCGGTGGCGATGGAGGTCACCGGCCGGCGCCCGGTCCCGGTGAAGTAGTCCGTGGAGAAGACGATCACGAGCATCACCGCGAGTCCCGCGGCCGACGCGATGAAGACCGGGACCCACGCCGCATTCATGAGCAGGTAGGAGAGCATCCCCAACCCCAGGAGCCCCACCACGGTGGTGGCGATCATGCCCTTGTAGAGGGCGCCCATGATGGTCCCGCCCCCGGAAGATATCCGGACGAAGGGGAAACCGGCCAGCGTGGCCACGATGGCCCAGGCCCCCACCACCAGCGGGAAGACCACGGCGTTGGGGAAGGCTCCCGAGATGTCCTTGAGCAGGTAGGCGAGGAGCATGGTGGAGACGGCGGTGACCACATAGGTCTCGAAGAGGTCGGCGGCCATGCCGGCGCAGTCCCCCACGTTGTCCCCCACGTTGTCGGCGATGACGGCGGGGTTCCGGGGGTCGTCCTCCGGGATCCCCGCCTCGACCTTCCCCACCAGGTCGGCGCCCACATCCGCCCCCTTGGTGTAGATGCCCCCGCCCACCCGGGCGAAGAGGCTCATCAGCGAGGCGCCGAAGATGAACCCGGTCATCTCGAGGATGTCCCCGCCGTAGCCCACGTAGAAGGCGGCGAGGCCGAGCAAGGCGAACCCCGCCACGGAGAGCCCGGTGACCGAGCCGCCGCGGAAGGCAAAGCGCATGGCCGGGTCGAGCTTTCCTCCCCGGGCCACCTGGGCCGTCCTCACGTTCGCGCGGACGGAGACGTACATCCCCACATAGCCGGCGAGCGCGCTGCCCGCCGCGCCCACGGCGAAGCCGAGGGCGAGCTTCAGGCTCTCGAAAGGGTTGGAGGAGGTGTAGAGTCCCAGGGCGATGAGGATGGTGATGACCGTGCCCACGAGGAAGACGGTCTTGTACTCCCGGCTCAGGAAGGCCTGGGCGCCTTCCCGGATGGCCCGGGAGATCTCCCGCATCTTCTCGGTGCCCTCCTCGGCGCGGATCACGAGGTAGGACTGGGCGCCGGCGTAGCCCAGGGCAAGGATCGCCGCGAGGAAGATCAAAGCGTCGATGAGGTTGAACCCGGTCATGCGTGCCCGTCCGACCGCCGAACGGTCGGCTCCATCGTGAGCATTATAAAAGTGTTGTCTCACGGGCCCTCCCGGTCCGGTCAGCAGCCCCGGGCACTTCCCGGAGAGCCCGGCGGGAGGGGACTGGGGCGGCGTCGACCCCTAGGCCTCCAGGCGCCCCCCCGGGAGCCCTTTGCGCTCCCTGGCGTCCCATGGCCCCCCCTCCTGGGGGCCGGCAACCTTCTCGAGGGTCCAGGATGTCACGCCTGGGTCTCCGGGTCGAGCCAAGAACGCCCGGCCCGCTGAAGGGACCGGAGCGCCCGGAAGGTGATCATCTTGCTCGGCTTGCCCGCCGGCTCCAGCGTGAAAGGGGTGGGCCGCCGGGAAGGATGCGCCCGGAACCACTCGGCCAGGCTCCCTTCCACATCGGGGTGGACGGCGTCCATGACCCAGCGGCCGTCCTTTCGCCGCCTGCCCTCGAGCAGGTCCCAGGCAAAGGCAAGCCGGGGATCCCCGCCCCGCCCCAAGGCCGTCAAGACCTCCAGTCCTACCAAGAGGTCGTAATAGTAATGCACCGGGTAATGGAACCGGTACCACGGCGCGTAGCGCTCCCCCTGCCGATGGAGCTCTTTCTCGAGAAAGAACTCCGCCGCCCGGTCCACACAGCCCGTCATGGCAGGGGTCCAGCGATCACGGGGGTAGGCAGCGAAGGCGCTGAGGCCCTCCCACGAATCCAGGTTCCGTCCCCGCTCGAAGCAGGACCAACCTCCCTTGGGGTCGGCGGTCTTGACCAGCCAGTCCAGAGAGACCCGGATGCGCGGGTCGTCCCCGTACCCGAACTGGAGGAGAGCCCTGACCATGTTCCCCACCACGCAGTGGTGCCCCCTTCCCGTGGAGTTGCCGCCCACTCCCCCTCCCTTCAGGACGAACCGGTCCATCCAGAGCTTGCAGGACCGCCGGATCTCGGGGTTTGCCCGGGTGAGCCCGAGATCGGAGAGGACGAGCAGCCGCCAGTTGGTGGCGTGGTACTTGGGTTGGTAGAGACTGTCTGGCCTCTCCCACCATCCGCCCGCGTCGCGTTCGGAGAGGATCTCCGCCGCCCATCCGGTCCGCGGGATGTTCCGTAGGCTCTCCTTGACCTCCGGGTCCCGGTCGGGCCGTCCAAGCAGTTGCGTGAGGGTCAGATACCGCATCGAAGGCTGGGACTCCTCCAGTAGCCAGGAGAGCACCGGGCCCGGGACGCGGCGTTCGACGTCAGTAGGAGGTCCTCCCCGCGAGCGATCTTGGGGATTCCCCTTTCGAGAAGGGAGCGAGCCTCTTAGCGGATTCACCGAGGTCCGAACCCTCCCCCATGCGGAGCGAGCCTGCGCTACTCAAAGGCTTCGGAGCGAGCAGCGACCTTCCAGAGGGTCGCAGAGTTCCGGAGAACCTTCCTCTCGGGGATGGGAGAGGGGCCCTGGGCACGCTTCCGTCCCTTCCCTGACCACCCCACCGGTCCCTTCAGGAAGGTGTTGCCGGGATGCGCGCGCTTCTCCCTGGTGCGGACGGGACCGGACCGGCGGGACCTCGCCCCGCTGCCGTTGAAGGGCTCCAAGATCGACCGACCGGGCAGAGGCCTGGGGGAGTTCCCGGAGCGTCTTAGAAGGAAGGCAACAGGAGATCCGACCGTTTCCCCCAGTTCCCTCATCGGATCTGCCGTGACCCCCGGCAGCCGACCTCGGCCAAGCGGGAGGCCGCCAGGTAGCCGGCCGCCCCGCGCCGACCCAGGGAACGTCAGCGTCCCTGGTGCTCCGTTACGGAGGGCGGCATTGCTCGCCCCGGAAGGGCCCGGACCGGCGCCGTTCGGGGGAACCCCCTCGTCCGCAAGCTCGAACCGTTCGTCTAGCATAGCGTTCTATGCCTCCCGTTGGAAACCCGGACCGTAGGCTCGGGTAGGGTGGGACTCGCGGCCCCAGAACCGTATCAGGAGGTTCTTCGCGGCATTCACATCCGCGTTG
>JAJZYB010000065.1 GCA_021806135.1 Thermoplasmata archaeon | reverse complement strand
CGCCCTCGCCTGCGACTGGCGGATCGGCACGCCCAAGACCGTCCTGGTCACCGCCTTCACCGCCCTCGGAGGGATCCCGGACGGTGGATTGACCTACTTCCTCCCCCATTACCTCGGCATCGGGGGAGCCCAGGAACTCCTCTTCGGGGGGGGTCGACTCGACGCCCAACGGGCGAGGGAGCTCTCCCTCCTCCACGAGATCGTGCCGGACGGTGAGCTCATGCCCCGGGCCCGGGCACGAGCCCAGGAACTCGCCCGAGGCCCTGTCGGGGCCTACGCGGGGATCAAGCGCCTTCTGGTCTCCTCCTTCGCGAACTCCTTGGAGACCCAGCTCGCCCTCGAACGCCGCGCCATGGTGGAGGCGACCCGGGGGACCGAGCTGCCCGAAGGGATCCGGGCGTTCCGGGCCAAGCGCCCTCCCCAGTTCAAAGGCTGAATTTTCCCCCGTGACCTCGGGCTTGCGAGGGTCTCGCACTCTCGGTTTCGTGCTCGGGTTATATATCCCCCCCGGGTCGACCGGTAGGAGAGAGGAGGGAACCTCGCCATGGACCCGGAAACCATCACGTTCCTGTTCTTCCTGCTCGTGGCCGCAGCCTTCACCGTGGGCTCACTGGTTCTCAACCGGACCCTGGGGGCCAGACGCCGGCGCTCCTACCTGCAGCTCACCACCTACGAGTCCGGCCAGGAACCCGAGGGGGAGGCCCAGATCGACTTCCCGAGCTCCCACTACGTGTACGCCTTGGTCTTCGTGGCCGTGGATGTCCTCGGGTTCATCCTCGCCCTCTGGGCCGTCTCCTTCCGGACCTATGCCGGTGCCTGGCTGACCTTCTTGGTCGTCGCGGGCGGGTTCACCCTGCTCGCCCTGACCGGGATCTACTACGTCCTCCGGGGGGAACGATCCGTATGGGTCTGAGCCTCCCGAGCAAGGTCCTCCCGGCTTCCCCCGCTGCCGGGGCCCCGGGGCCTTCCGAGCCTGGCGTTCCCTTCTCCGAGATCGAGACCGTCCGGGCCAAGGAGTTCATCCCCCCGGCGAAGGAGGCCCTCCGGGACATGCTGGCCCGCAAGGGCACCGACCCGCTGATCCAACCTGTTTTCAACTGGGCCGGGCGGAACAGCCTCTTCCCGCTCCATTGGGGGCTCGCCTGCTGCGCCATCGAGTTCGCGGCCGCCTTTGGCGCCCGCTGGGACGCGGAACGCTTCGGCATCGTCCCCCGCTCCTCGCCCCGTCAGTGCGACCTGATGATCGTGAACGGTACCGTCACCTGGAAGGTGGCGCACAAGCTCATCACCCTCTTCGAGCAGATGCCCGAGCCGAAGTGGGTCATCGCCATGGGGAACTGCGCCACCGGGGGGGGCCCCTTCCGCAGTGCCTACTCGGTGGTCCCCGGCGTGGACAAACTCGTTCCCGTCGATGTCTACATCGCCGGCTGCCCTCCGCGACCGGAGGCCATGCTCGACGGGATCCTCCGGTTGGAGCACCTCATCCAGGAGCGACGCGAGTAAGGGGACCCACGAGGGAGCAGATGGTCACCGCAGTGCCTCAGCCGAGCCCGACAGGGTCGACGGAGCTTCTCTCCGGGCTCCGCTCCCGGTTTCCCGAGGACATCCTGGCGATCCACCCCTTCCCAGGGCTCTTGGGCCGAGTCGAGGTGCGGCCCGGGGGTATCCTTCCGATCTGCCGCTACCTTCGGGACGAACAGACCTTCGGCCATTGCGCCATGGTGGGAGGGGTGGACTGGCGGGAGACCCGGGAAGTGGTCTACCACCTGTGGTCCGACGACCGGAAGGCCTACCTCGAGCTCAGCCTGAAGGTCCTGGCCGACGACCCCCACGTGGAATCTGTGGCCGGGGTCTGGCAGGGCGCCAACTGGCACGAGCGGGAGGCGTGGGACCTTCTCGGGATACGGTTCGACCACCATCCCGATCTCCGCCGGCTCTTCCTGCCGGAGGGCTACGAGTTCCACCCACTGCTCAAGACCTTCGAACTCCACGAGCCG
Source organism: Thermoplasmata archaeon (assembly GCA_021806135.1). Classification (GTDB taxonomy): domain Archaea; phylum Thermoplasmatota; class Thermoplasmata; order Lutacidiplasmatales; family UBA184; genus JAKATE01. Next base: position 554 of record JAJZYB010000065.1, on the reverse strand, counting down.
GAGCTGCTGGAGGTGAAGACGCGCCATGAGTGAGATGTGGATCAACATGGGGCCCCAGCACCCCATGACCCACGGCCTCTGGAACCTCCGGGTGAAGGTCGACGGCGAGCTCGTGGTGGACTGCGAGGCCGAGCTCGGGTACCTGCACCGGGGGATCGAGAAGATCTCCGAGTATCGTCGGTACAACGAGGTCATCACCCTCATGGACCGCTGCTGCTACGTGGCGGGCCTCTCCTGGGAACACGTGTACCTGATGGCCTCCGAGGGGGCCCTCGGGGTCAGCGTCCCCCCCCGGGCCGAGTACCTGCGGGTGATGTGCTCCGAACTGCAACGGCTTGCCTCCCACCTCATGTGGTACTCGGCCTTCGTGCAGGACCTGGGGCTCATGACCCCGTTCCTCTACGGCATGCGGGACCGGGACCTCATCTTGGACCTCCTGCAGTCCTTCACCGGCGCCCGGATGACCTACGAGTACATGCGGGTCGGCGGCGTGCGGAACGACATCCCCGTGGGCTTCACCGACCGCTGCCGGAAGGTCATGGACTGGCTCGAGG
>JAJZYB010000034.1 GCA_021806135.1 Thermoplasmata archaeon | reverse complement strand
CGGTTGGGCCGTGGACGGAGGGTGTAGTTCCAGTCCCCGTGGAACCGATGGGGCCTGAGGTCCAGTTCGGCCATCTGCTTCTCCGTCAGCTTGACCCCGTCCGGATAGCGGCCCTTGTCGAGCTCGGATCGGACCCTCAGTCCCTGGGTGGAAGTGGTCGCCCCGATCAGGCTCACAATCACCGCGAGGCTCACCAGGGGCTTCCCTCGCCAGTTCATCGCGATGTGGGAGAAGAGCCGGTGCTCGATCTTGTTCCATTTGCTCGTGCCCGGGGGAAAGTGGCACACCGTGAGGGTCAACCCGGTTCGGTCCGCGAACTGTTGCAGCTCCCACTTCCAAAGCCGGACCCGGGCCCCGTTGCTACCGCCACAGTCTGCGGTGATTAGCAGAGACGTGGCCCGAGGATAGGCCGGTTTCCCCATGACCTCCCACCAGCGACGGATCGCTCGAACGGCGAAGGTGGACGTGTCGTGGTCGATCCCGACACTCACCCACCCCTCGTTCCGCTTCAGGTCATACACCCCGTACGGGATGGCCTTCCCCTTCTCGGGGATCAGGAAGTCGTGGACCCGCACCGGCTCGGGCTCGTCCTTGGGCCTCCACTCCCGCCCACCGTTCTTGAAGTCCCCGACGAGCTCCTTCTTCTTGGTGTCCACCGAGATGACCGGCTGGTGGCGTCGCTGGTGCCGCAGCACCGCCACGTTGAGGTAGCGGAACTGGGCGTCCCGGTCCGGGTGGGCGGATCCTTCCCGGGTCTTCTGGTTCAACTGGAGGCTGTACCCGGCGGCGTGCAGCAGGTCCGCCACGAGTCGGGAACTCACGTTGTGCCCCATGCCCTGCAACTCCCTGGCGAGCCGACGCGTGCTGCGGGAGGTCCACCGGACGGGCGACGTGGGTCGGCCGGAGGTCGTGGGCTCCACCAAGGCGTCCAGGTCTCGGATCAGCTTGGGGTCCTTCAGGGTCGTGGGCTTCCGACCCCCTCCATGGCGACGGACTCGGCCCGGCTCCAGCCGCTCGCCGGTCCGTACCTCCCGCAGACCTCGGGAGATCGTGGACCGCGAGATGCCGGTGGCCGCGGCGACCGCTCCGATACCCCCATGACCCAGAGCGAGAGCTTCGGTGGCCGCCCATAGCCGTCGGGAGCGCTCGGTGAGCTCGGGAGCGAGCGCCTCGAACTTGGTCCGCAGCGCCGCCGGCTCCACGGCCGAGGGGATAACCGGCCGCGGTTATATAACTCACTTATTCAGTAGCGACTCCTTAGCAGCTAGACCCCTGGCGGGCCGGGGGCCTTGCGTGCCCGGGAAAGGATCGGTCCGAGAGCGGCGAGGTGCCGGCGAGGGACCCCTTCGAACCGCTCCACCGGCCCCGGCTCCCGGGGGTCGGCCCCTAAGGAAGGGGTGCCGGTCCGCGAGCCGGTGGAACCGGCCTTCCCCCGGCTCACGATCCGGAGACCCTGGGTACTTGCGAATCTTCTTGTAGGCGGAGACCCGCTCCCTCCCCCATGCCCCCCACCACCGTGCGAGAGGTCACCCTCTACATCCGCAGCAAGAAGGCCGTCACGAGCTTCTACCGGAGCCCGGCAAGTTCCCTGGAGACCACGGCCGCCGGGGAGGTCCTCCCCGCCGGCGTGGTCTCCGGCGGGACCAACATCTCCCCGGAGATGGCCGGGACCGAGACCGCGTACATGCTCTCGGACGACCAGGCCCGGGCGGTCGCCCTGGTCCAGGAGATCGCTCCCCCCCGGGGCTATTCCGTCAAGATCGTGGACGTGAGCCGAACCAACCTGCTCCGGCAGCTCACGGACGGAGCCCTGAGGGGGGTGGAACACTTCCCGGTCCTTCAGGTGGAGCACACCCATCGGCGGCTGGAGGGGGCCGAGAACTTCACCTCCCAGACCCTCCTGAGCCTCCTGCCCGCCGAGATGAGCCACTTGAGGGCCTTCAGCTACCTCAAGGTCAAGTCGGCCGACGTGGAGGAGATCAGGGTCAGGCTCATGGCCTTCGACGAGGTCCGGGAGACCCACCTGATCGCCGGGGACTGGGACATCCTCTTGGTCCTGGACTTCCCCCACGTCCTCGGGATGAACAAGCGCGCGGTCCTGGACTTCGTCATCCAGAAGATCTCCCGCATGGAAGGGGTGGAGGACACCTCCACCGTGATCCCGGAGTACTCCGTCACGAAGTTCCCCCTCTGACCGGGCCGGAGCCCGGGAGCATGGAAGCCCCCGCCCTGCCCCGGTGGGCCTTCCGGGTGGGGTACCTCGCCGACGGCTTCAGGGGCTATGCCCGCCAGCCCGGTCTCCCCACCGTGGAGGGCCTCCTCCGGGAGGGGTTGGCCTCCCGGGGGATCCTCACCGAGCCGAGGGGCCGTTTTCAGACGGCCAGCCGGACGGACCGGGGGGTCCATGCCCTGGGGAATGTCATCGCGTTCTCCACCCGCCTGGCCGGCCCGGCCGTGGCCCGGACCCTGAATACCCTCGACCCCCGGTTCTTCTGCTGGGGGTTCGCGCCGGTCCCCCCGGGTTTCTCCCCCCGGTCCGCCCGGGGACGCTGGTACCGCTATTTCGAACCGGAGGCGGGGGCGGCCCTGGAGGCCTACCGCCAGGGGGCCGCGCTCTTCGTGGGGGACCATGATTTCTCCTCCTTCGGCCGCCGGGACGACCCGCCCCGGGAGGCCCGGCGGGTCCTTCAGGAGCTGACCGTCAACCCCCGGGGGGAGTTCCTCATCCTGGACTTCCGGGCCCCCTCCTTCCTGTGGGGGCAGGTCCGGAAGACCGTCTCCGCCCTCCGGCAGTTCGCCGCCGGCCGGTTGACCTCCCGGGCCCTTCAGGAAGCCCTGCGGGGGGACCGGCGCCTCTCGCTCCCGCTGGCCGAGGCGGAAGGCCTCGTCCTTATTGAGGTCGACGTGGGGGTGCCCTTCCGTTCCTTGGACCGGCCCGCCGTCCTCCCCCTCCGCTTCTGGGAGGAGGCCTCCCGGTCCGCCCGGTTGAGGTCCACGCTCCTCGGCGAGTTCAAAGAGAGGGTCCTCCCGGGAAGGTCGGACCCGTAGAGGGGCTCCACGGTGAGCGGGTGCTCCCGGAGCCAGGAGAGCCCCTCCACGTAGGCCGTGAACGTCTCCAGGCTGGTGAACAGCGGGATGGCGAGCTCCACCGAGCGGCGGCGGAGCCAGTACTCGTCCTCCAGCATCCGCTCGAACTTCTCCTGGGTGAAGGAGGCCGGGACGTTCAGGATCAGGTCCAGCTCCCCCTTCTCCAGCACGGTCTTCAGGTTCGGTTCCCGTTCCGGCTCCATGATCTTGAAGAGCACCCGGACCGGCCGGATCCCGCGCGCCTCCAGGTAGGCCGCCGTATCCTCGGTGGCCGCCAGGGAGAAGCCGAGGGCGCGCAACCGCTGGGCCGCCGGCAACAACCGCTCCTTCAAGGTCGGCCCTCCCACGGAGAGGAAGGCCTGCCCCCCCCGGGGGACGAAGCGGACCCCCGTGGCCACCAGGGCCTTCACCAGCGCGTCCGGGAAGGTGGGTCCGAAACAGGCCACCTCCCCCGTGGACTGCATCTCCACCCCCAGGAGCGGGTCCGCCCCCTCCACCTGGAAGAAGGAGAACTGGGGGGCCTTCACCCCCCAGCGGCCGAAGGGGACCGGGGCCAACCCCTGGCCGGTGAGCCCCTTCCCCAGCATCGCCCGGGCCGCCTCGCGCAGCACCGGCACCCCGGTGGCCTTGGTGACGAAGGGGAGGCTGCGGGAGGCCCTAAGGTTGAGCTCGATCACGTAGACCTCGTCGTTCACCGCGAGGAACTGGACGTTGAAGGGGCCCCGGATCCGGAGCGCCCGGGCCATGGCCTCGGCGTACTCCACCATCTGCTGGTGGACCCGGGGGGAGGTCCGCCGGGGTGGGAGGACCAGGATGGCATCCCCCGAGTGCACCCCGGCGCTCTCCACGTGCTCCAGGAGCGCCGCCACCCAGACCTTCTCCCCGTCGCTCACGGCGTCCAGGTCCAGCTCGAAGGCCCCTTCCAGGAACTTCGAGATGACCACGGGGTGCTCCGGGGAGAGCCGGACCGCCGCCGAGAGGAAGCGTTCCAGGTCGGCGCGGCCGGGGATCACCCGCATGGCGGCCCCGCTGAGGACGTACGAGGGACGGACCAGGACCGGGTAGCCCACCTCCGCGCAGAACCGTTCGGCCTCCTCCACGGTGGTGAACGCCCGCCAGGCCGGCTGGGGGATCCCCAGCTTCTCCAGGAGGCTCGAGAAGCGCTGGCGGTCCTCGGCGGCATCGATGGAGTCGCTGGCCGTCCCCAGGATGGGGATCCCGCAGGCCGCCAGGAGCGGGGTCAGGTTCTGGGGAAGCTGCCCTCCCACCGAGGTCACCACCCCGGCGAAGCCCTCCTTGTCCATCACGTCCCGGACCCGTTCCAGGGTGATCTCCTCGAAGTAGAGACGGTCCGATCGGTCGTAGTCGGTGGAGACGGTCTCCGGGTTCGAGTTGAGCACCGTGACCGAGGGGACCCCTTCGGCCTTGAGCCCGTCCACCAGGTTCATGGTGGACCAGTCGAACTCCACCGAGCTGCCGATCCGGTAGGGGCCGGAGCCGAGGACGAGGAGGCTCCCCGCCGGGCTGGGGCCCACCTCGTCGGCGTCGGCCCCGTAGGTGAGGTAGAGGTAGTTCGTCCGGCTGGGCCACTCGTTGGCCAGGGTGTCGATCATGCGGATGTGGGGGACGAGCCCCGCCGCCACCCGCCGGGTCCGGAGGGCCTCCTCGTCCTCCCGGAGCAGCCGGGCCAGCGCCCGGTCCGATAGGCCCAGGCGCTTTCCCCGGGCCAGCAGCGGGATCGGCGCGGAACCCGGGGCCATCCCCCCGAGCACCCGGCAGATCTCCTGGACCTCCCGCAGCTGCTCGACGAACCAGGGGTCGATCCAGCTCAGCTCCGAGATGGTCTTCGGCGGGATGCCGGCGGCTAAGGCCTCCAGGACGTGCACCAGGACCTGGGGGGTGGGGTGGGAGAGATCCTCCCGGATGGCCGCGGGCTCCCGGACCTCAACGGGGGGTACGAGCTCGCTGCGGGGGTCGGTCATCCGGACCGCTTTCAACAACGCCTCGGGGAAAGTGGAACCGATCCCCATGACCTCCCCGACGGATTTCATGGTGGGGCCCAGCTCCCGGCCGGCCCGGGGGAACTTCTCCAGGTCCCAGCGGGGATGCTTCACCACCACGTAGTCCAGGGCCGGTTCGAAGCAGGCGGTGGTCACCCCCGTGACCCGGTTCTTCAGCTCGGGGAGCGTGTAGCCTAAGGCGAGCTTCGCCGCCACGTAGGCGAGCGGATAGCCGGTGGCCTTGCTCGCGAGCGCGCTGGAACGGGAGAGCCGGGCGTTGATCTCGATGGCGTAGTACTCCTGGCTCCTCGGGTCCAGGGCGAACTGGATGTTGCACTCCCCCACGATGCCGCAGGCGTCCGCGGCCCGGAGCGCCGCCGCCCGCAGGAGCTGGTACTCCTCGTCGTTGAGCGTCTGGGACGGGGCCACCACGATGTTGTCCCCGGTGTGCACCCGCATCCCGAGCACGTTCTCCATGTTGCAGACGGTGAGCCCGTTGCCCAGCCGGTCCCGGACCACCTCGTACTCGATCTGCTTGAACGAGCCCACGTAACGCTCCAGGAGGATCTGGTGCGTGGGGCTCGCCCGGAGGCCCCGTTCGGCCACCCGGTCGAGCTCCTCCGGGCTCCGGGCCACTCCCCCCCCCTTTCCCCCGAGGGTGTAGGCCACCCGCACGATGACCGGGAACCCCAGGTCCCGGGCCTGTCGGTGCGCCTCCGCCAGGGAGTAGACCGGGTGGCTCTTCAGCACCGGCACCCGGGCCCGCTGCATGAGGGTGAGGAACCGGGCCCGGTCCTCCGTCTCCTCGATGCCCCGGACCGGCGTCCCCAGGACCCGGACGTTCAGCCGGCGAAGGGTCCCTTGCCGGTGGAGGGTCACCCCGCAGTTCAGCGCGGTCTGGCCACCGAAGGAGAGCAGGATCCCGTCGACCTTCTCGCTCTCCAGGATGGGCTCGACGAACTCCGGGGTGACGGGCTGGAAGTAGGTCCGTCCCCGGGCGGGCGGGTCGGTCTGCAGGGTGGCGATGTTCGGATTGACCACCACCGCATAGATCCCCTCCTCGGTGAGCGCCTTCAGGCACTGGCTGCCGGAGTAGTCGAACTCCCCGGCCTCCCCGATCTTGAGCGCCCCGCTGCCGAGGAGCAGCACCCGCTCAGGCCGGGCGGGGGGGGCCTTCGTCAAGCGGACCTCCGGACCTTTCCGGCGAAGAGGTCGAAGACGAACCCCGCTTCCCGGGGACCGGGTCCCCCCTCCGGGTGTCCCTGGAGGGAGAGGACCCGTCCCCGGGGGTCCCGCAACCCCTCCAGGGTCCCGTCGTCCGGGTCGATGGCCCAGGCCCTGAGGCCGGTACCCTCGAGGCTCTTCGGGTCCACGGCGTAGCCATGGTTCTCGGAGAGGATGTACGCCCGCCCGTCCGGGAAGAGCACCGGCTTGTTCTGGCCCCGGTGCCCGAACTTCATCTTGTAGGTGGTGGCCCCCGCCGCCTGTCCGAGGAGCTGCTGTCCCAGGCAGATCCCCAGGGTGGGCAGGTCCCTCCGGCGCACCTCCCGGATGGCCTCGACCACGCCTCGCAGGGTGGCCGGGTCCCCGGGCCCGTTCCCCACGAGGAGGCCGGAGATCCGGCGGCCGTCGTACCGTTCCGGGACCGGCTCGTTCGCCGGGAGCCGCAGCACGTCCATCCCCCGGGTGAGCAGCGACCGCAGGAGACTGACCTTGCACCCGCAGTCCACCACGGCCACCAGCGGGGCGCCCCGCCGGCCGCATGGGACCACCAGGGCACGCTGCGGGGTCACTTGCGCGACGAGGTCCTCCTCCTCGTAGCGGGGGGCTCCGCTGAGCGCACGGGCCAGGGCGCTCCGGGAAGGGAGCGGGTCCCCGACGTGGACCAACCCCCGGAGGACCCCCTGGGTCCTCAGCTGCGCGGTCAGGCGGCGGGTGTCGATCCCGGTGAGGATCGGGACGTTCGCCCGGCGCGCCCACTCCGGCAGCGAGAGCGCGGAGGCCCAGTGGTGCGGCTCCGTGAGGTTCTGCAGGACCGCGGCCCGCACCTGGATCGACCCGGACTCGAAGGAGACCGGCAGCCCGAAGGCATCCCGTCGCTGAGGGTCCCCCACCCCGTAGTTCCCCAGCAGCGGGTAGGTGAAGGTGAGGATCTGCCCCCGGTAGGACGGGTCGGTCAGCGACTCCGGGTAGCCGACCATGCCGGTGGTGAAGACCACCTCGCCGGTCGCGGTGGCAGAGGCTCCGGCCCCCTCCCCCTCAAAGTAGGTCCCGTCCTCGAGGAGCAAGCATCCGGGGCGGAGAGGCGCGGGCGAGTGCCGGCCCTGGGCTCCCGGCTTCAGTGGCGGACCCGGCACGACCCGACTTCGGAAATCCCCTTAAGCATTGCCCAACCCGGGAGCTCCGGACGCGGCGCGCGGACGCGGTGGGCGAGGCGACGGCAGCCCTCGAGGCCCTGTTTTCTCAAGTACTGGGCCCGGCTCCTTCCTCCCCCATGGCCGGCCTCGTCCGCCCGAAACCCCACTACGATCTGGTCATCCTGGGAGGCGGCCACGCCGGTCTCCAGGCGGGGTTGAAGGCCGGGCTCCTCCACCAGAGCGCCATCATCCTGGACCGGGGCCCGAAGTTCAGCCGGTCCTACTACGCCCCGGCCATGGACAACATTCCCGGGTTCCCCGACGGGATCTCCGGGCACCGTTTGCTCGACCTCCAGCTCGCCCAGGTCCGGAAGGTCGCCGCCTGGACCGACTACGTGGCGCCGGTGGCCGTGGGGGAGGTACGGCGGGAGGGGGAGGAGTTCTCCGTCACCTTCGAGCGGTTGAGGACGCGGCAGACGGTCCGGGGCCGGGCGCTCCTCCTGGCCCTGGGCGTGGTGGACCGGATGCCCGAGGTGGGAGGGAAGATCGACCCCATCTTCCCCTGGGCCAACTTCGGCATCGTGGACTTCTGCATGATCTGCGACGGCCACAACCTTCCCGGGAAGACCGTGGCCGTCCTCGGGACGGAGCCGCTGGCCGTGAACACCGCGCTCGACCTCCTGCACTGGGGACCGGCGTCGGTCAGCCTCTTGACCCATGGCCGTCCCCTCCTCCCGGGCGTCCCCGAAGAGGAGCGGGCCGAACTCCTCGCGGGGCTGGAGGCGCACTCGATCCCGGTCCGGACCGAGGAGATCGTCGGCTTCGAGGGGATCCGGGAGAAGCGCTTCGGCCTTCGGTTCGCCGATGGCTCCACCACCGTCTTCGACAAGGGGTTCAGCGCCCTGGGCTGGTACTCCACCCACGACGACGTGGCCCGGGGGCTGGGGGCGAAGGTCACCCCGGACGGGTACGTGGCCACGGACGAGGACGGCCGGGTGCTCGCGGAGGGGGACGGCCAGGTCATCCCCGGGCTTTACGCGGCGGGGGACCAACGGGATGGCTGGAAGCAGATCCCCGAGGCGTGGGCCGGGGCCGAGCGCGCGGTGATCCACGCCTGGGCCTTCTACCTCAGCGAGAAGCCCCCGTCGGCGTCGGTTCCCGGAGCGCCCGGCCGGTGATCTCCCGGTGGAGCTCCATCATGCCGTGGGCGATCCGTCGAGCCCCCTTGCGTCGGAGCTCCTCCTCCTGCGCGGCGGCCTTCTCGCCGCCCGCGACGAAGGCGATGAAGTCCACCCCCGCCCCGCTCGCGCAGTCGAGGTCGGCCGGCATGTCCCCCACGTAGACGGCCCGCTCCCGGGGCACCCCCATGTCCGACAGGAGGATCTTCAGGCTCTCCGGATCCGGCTTGACCGGCCCGGAGTCGCTCCGGGTGCGGATCCGGTCGAAGATCTCGAGGAGCCCCTCCTTCCCCAGGGCCCCCCGGGTGAACGCCTCCGAGCTCCGGGTGAGGACCCCCAGGCGGAAGCCGGCCTCCCGCATCTGCTTCAGGTGCTCCAGCGCGTCGGGCACCCGGGCCACGCCGTCCAGGGCCTCCACCTCCAGTTCATCCAAACGATGGTTCGCCTCGGCCTCGAGCCGGAGGTAGACCCCGGGGGGCAACCCCAGTTGCTGGAGCCGATCGCGGGCGTAGCCGAGCAGATGGGGGACGCTCATGGTGGGGTGGAGCTCCCCCGGCGGGATGCCGGAGCGTCCCGCCAGCTCGATCACGGCCTTGCGCATGCGCGAGAAGTCCATCCGGGAATCCACCAGGGTCCCGTCCAGATCGTAGATCACTCCCAGGTATGGCCGGAAGTACGCGGTGGCCGAAGAGGGGGGAGAGAGCGTCATGGCATCACTGGTCGGAGACCGCAGGGAGGATATCGGGCTATCGCTCCAGGCGCACTTCAAAATGGTAGGGGGTCTCCCCCCACCGGACCGCGTTGGGCGCCGGTTCGCGGGCGGTGAGGACCTCCCGTTCTGTCCGGGGGGCCTCTCCCGGGCGCTCCGAGGAGAACCGGGCCTCCAGATGGAGGCCCTCGGGGAACCGGTAGCGCGCTTCCAGCACCGTCCCCAGGTCGCTCTCCTCCACGTTCACCTCCCGGGGGCGGATGGCCCTCGCCCAGGCCCGGAGCGACCGCCGGTCCCGGGGGACCCGTTCCCCCGGCCCCGGGAGGCCCTGGAAGCCGGAGGGGAGACGCGCGAGGAACCAGAGGGGGAGGCCCCTGGGGAGGGAGGGAGGGGAGGCCCTTTCGAGGTCCTGGAGCGTGGGGTACAGGTAGACCATTCCCCAGATCCGGGTCCCGGGGGTCGGGGTCAGGCGCCCGAGCCGGACCGTGAGCTCCCAGGTGGGACGGAGGCCCCAGGGCGGTCGAGAGGGCGCGCACCGTTGGGGGGTCCCCCCGCCTCCGGGCATGCCGTTTCAGTCATCGCCCTGGGAGCGGGTATAGCCTTGGAACGTCCCGAAACGCTGGAGCACCTCCAGGTGCATCCACGGGTACCGTCCCTCGAGCCTCCCCAAGAGCGTGCGGACCGCCTCGGAGGGGAAGTCTCCGACCGGATTGCGCAAGAGGAACCGGACCTGGGTGTGGTCCACCAGGTCCGTCATGGCCCCGGTCTCCGGCCAGGTACGGGTCCCCCGGTTGGAGATCCCGCCCAGGAGGAAGGGGGTCCCCTCCACGAGGGACCGGAGCTCCGCTCCCAGCTTCCCAGGAGGCACCGTCGTCTCCAGGAAGACATCGAGCCCCTCGTACTGGCGGAGGGGAGGGGCCGGCAGGGTGGGTCGCTGGGGCATCTTGAGCGGCCGGTACTCCCGGCGGGGGGGTTTCCCGGGTGAGCGGCCCAGGTTCCGGATCACTTCGTCCGTGAACGCGCTGGTGCTGGAGGCCACGGCCTCGCCCACCACATCGCGGGTGGGCACCTTCGCTTCCTCCAGGGTCACCAGCACGGCCTCCTCCACCCGGCGGGCGATCTCGAACTCCTCCAGGTGGCGCAGAAGGAGGACCGAGGAGAGGATGAGCGCCGTGGGATTGATCACGTTCTTGCCGGCGTACTTGGGGGCGGACCCATGGACCGCCTCAAAGATGGCCACGTCGTTCCCCAGGTTGGCCGAAGGGGCGAAGCCCAGGCCCCCCACCAGGGCTGACCCCTCATCGCTCAGGATGTCCCCGTTCATGTTGGAGGTCACGATGACGTCGAACTGTTCGGGTGCTTTCACCAGCTGGTGGGCGCAATTGTCCACGATGATGTGCTGGCTCTCGATCTCCGGGTACTCCCGGGAGACCTCCTCGAAGGTCTTCTTGAGGAGCCCTTCGGTGAGCTTGAGGATGTTCGCCTTGGTGGCGCAATGGACCTTCTTGCGCCCCTCCGCCCGGGCCAGCTCGAAGGCGAGGCGGACGATCTTCTCGCAACCCAGGCGGCTCATGAGCTTGAGGGACTCGGCCACGGTGGGGGTCTGCTGGTACTCGATCCCGGCGTAGAGGTCCTCCACGTTCTCCCGGACGATCACCAGGTCGATCCCCCGGCCGCTGTACGGAGTCCTCACCCCGGGGAGCTCCCGGACCGGCCGGATGTTCGCGAAGGTCTCGAAGAGCTTGCGGAGCGTCACGTTCGCGCTCTTTTCCCCGAAACCCACCGGCGTCTCCAGGGGGCCCTTGAGCACCACCCGGGTACGGCGGATGGACTCCACCGTCTCCGGCGGCACGCCGGAGGCGAGACCGGCCTTGAAGACCGAGGCCCCGGCGGTCCGGTCCTCCCAGGTGATGGGGGCGTGGGCCGCCGTGAGGATCTTCCGGGCGGCGGCCGTGACCTCCGGCCCGATGCCATCGCCGGGGATCAGGGTGACGAGCTTCTTTCCATGGGCGTCTACGGTATAGGGCATCTTACTTCTCCCGAGGGGTGCTCCCGGGGCCTCCCGGGCCGGCACCGACCGAGCGAGGCCAGGGCCGGGACCTCAAGGCCCTTGCGCGCCGGGAGGTCAGGGAGTCTCCCGGGGGTCCGGGTGGGCCAGCGCCTCCTGGGTGATCCGGGCCCGGTAGGCCTCCAGGGCCGTCCGCACGGAAGGGTGCTTCAGGGCGAGGATGGCCGCAGCGAAGAGCGCAGCGTTCACCGGGCCGGCCTTCCCCACGGCAAGGGTCCCCACGGGCACGCCGGTCGGCATCTGGACGATGGAGAGCAGCGAGTCCAGTCCCCCGAAGGCCTGGGTCTCCACCGGGACCCCCAGGACCGGCAGGAGCGTGTGGGCCGCCACCACGCCCGGCAGGTGGGCAGCCCCACCGGCCGCCGCGATGAAGACCTCCACCCCCCGGCCGGGGGCCGCCTCCACGTATTCCACCAGCGCCCGGGGGCTCCGGTGGGCGGAGAGGGCCCGGACGTCGTAGGGGATCCCCAGGGAGTCCAGCATCTTGGCCCCGGGTTCCAGGTACGGCCAATCGGAGCGCGACCCCATCAGCAAGGCCACCAGCGGGGAGGGCATACCGGGGCCAGGGACCCGGGGATTAAACGCTACCGCAAGGAGAGGCTCTCCCGGGTCCCAACCCCCCCGGCCGGCGACCCGGCGGGTCCTGTCAAGCCGGCTTTACGGAGGGAAGATACCCTCCGGGGGGGGTTCCTTACCCAGTGAGAACCATGTCCGAAGGGGAAGGCAACTCCGCTTCGTCCGACCTGTCGAAGACCGATCCGATCTACACCGTCGTCTACCCGCGCCGGCACTCCTTCCTGGGGACGCTGGTCCTGGGACTCCTGGTGGGGGCCCTCCTGGTGGGTGCCGGGGTCTTCGCCATGGGGGCGACCCTCTCCAGCCCGAGCCCCTCCGGAGCTTCCAGCCCGCCCTCCACGACACCCTTCAACCTGACCTTGACGGTGGCCATGAACCCGCTGAACGGCTGGCCTCAATACACGCCCGCCAACTTCTCCATCCCCCGGGGGGAGGTCACCATCACCATCGTGGACGATGACGTGCCCATGCCCTTTCCCGGCTGCAACTGCAACGTCACCGGGACGCTGGGGAACGTGGAGTACGTGAACGGGACCGCGACCCACGTGGTGAGCAATGCGAACGTGGCCCACACCTTCGATGTGGCCAGCCTGGGGATCAACGTCCTGAGCCCGGCCATGAGCACGGTGACCTTCACCGCCTTCTTCAACCAGACCGGAACGTTCACCTGGGTCTGCGAAGCCCCCTGCGGGGCCGCGGGCCCGACGGCTCCGCCCATGGGCATCCCGGGGTACATGACCGGGACCATCACGGTGACCTGAGCCGGGGAGGACGGTCCGGGGGCGAGAAGAGCGTTCTCCCCCGCTCTTCCTCCCCCGGAGGGCGCTGAGCTTTTCAGCGGAAGTGCTCGCGCACCGCCAGGAGGTAGATCAGGAGGATCACCGGGATGATGATCGCCAGGATCGCGTTCCCCGCGCTGGTCACGTTCTGGGCCAGGTTGAACAGGGGTTCCGCGATGAAGATCAGGAGCACGATCACGGCGAGGGCCAAGGCCCAGAGCCGAAGGTGCCAGAGCCCGACCGCCACCCCGAGCACAATGAGGCCCAGGACGGCGATGAGCAGACCCCCGATCGTTCCCGCGAAGCCGAAGGCCTGGGTGCCCCCCAGGGTGATGACGTAGCTGGAAAGGACGGCGATGAGCAGTCCGCCCAGGAAGTAGAAGAAGCCGTAGATGCCCAGCAGGATCGCCAGGATGGCGACGCCAAGGGGACGTGTGAAGGTCGAAGAGGGCGCCGTTTGAGTCATGCCTTGTCATGGCTCCTAGATAATAAACCCCTTCCAAGTGGTCGAAAGGCCCGTCCTTCGGGCCGAAGCCTCGATGACCACCATCTGGACCCTCCCCACCTACGAGATCGTTCACCGGGTGCACCCCCGGCCCATCACCGAGCAGGATGAGGTCGGGCTCGTGGTGGGCAAGGCCATCGACGAGACGCTCTCCCGGTTCAGCCACGAGGCGCGGGAGGGGCGGAAGCCCAGCCTCGCGGCCATGGCCCGGCTCGCGGATTCCTACCTGGAGGAGGGCCTTCACGATGCGGACCTGCCGCTGGAGGTCTCCGAGCGGGAGCGGCTCCGGGTCCAGGTCGAGGGAGTCCTGGCAGCCTTCCGGAAGAGCCCGGTGTTGGGTTGCGCCCGGCCCCGGACCCGGCTCATCCTCATCGACGGGGAGGTGGGGGTCTACGCCCAACCGGACTATTGGGACCCCCGGGGCCGCTTCTACGAGATGAAGAGCTACCGGGCCGTCCCCCCTCCTCCCGATGTGGCCCTCCAGATGGAGTTCTTCCAGTTGGCCTTCCCCGGGTTCGAGCCCTTCCTCCTGTGCATCGACCGTCATGCCACTCCGGTCTCCACCACCCTGACCCGGGTCGCCACCCTGACCGCCGAACGGAGGGAGGAGCTGCTCGGTCTGGCCTACCGGCTGGGGAAAGAGGTGGGGGAGACGAAGGTCCTGGAGTACGTGGACAACCCGGTCGTTCGGCACTCACGGGGCGGTTGAAGGAGAAAACCCCCCATTGGGGCCCTCGCCGCGTCGCTCCCTGAGGGGATAGTGTGGATTTATCAGCGGTCGTCGGCCTCGGGAGACCCTCCCGGGAGGAGTGCGCCATGGGGATCCCCAAGCCGTCCATCGCCGAACTGCTCCGACTGAACCGGGACCACCAGTGCACCGAGGAGGGAGCGCCCTGTGTCCGGATCAGTGCGGTGGCGGATCTGCCCACCCGGTCCGGCCCTTTCCAGGTCGTGGCCTTCAACAGCCCCTCCGACCGGGAGGAGCACGCCGCCCTGATCCGGGGGGACGTCAGGGGCAAGGAGCGCGTCCCGGTCCGGATCCACTCCGAGTGCCTGACCGGGGACGCGTTCGGTTCCCTGCGCTGCGACTGCCGGGACCAGCTCGAACTGGCCCTCCGGGAGATCGACCGTCGGGACTTCGGGGTGATCCTCTATCTCCGGCAGGAGGGGCGGGGCATCGGCTTCGAGAACAAGATCCGGGCCTACCAGCTGCAAGAGCTGGGGTTGGACACCATGGAGGCGAACGAGGCGCTCGGGTTTAGGGCCGATGAGCGGGACTATGGCGTCGCCGCGCACATGCTGCGATCCCTGGAGGTCCGGTCCATCCTGCTCATGTCCAACAATCCCGCCAAGGCCAAGGACCTCGCAGCGCGGGGCATCCGGGTGGAGGGGCGGATCCCCATCACCGTTCCCCCCAACCCGTACAACGCCCGGTACCTGGAGACGAAGCGGGTGAAGGGGGGCCACCTCCTGGAACCGGCAGGGAAGGGGCTCTTGGACGAGCAGATGGACAGCCTACGCGCCGGGGAAGTCTCGGACTCCGGCAAGTGAAATCCCCGGCAGGCGGGATCCTCGTTTAACTTCCGGGCCGCCTTGGGTCGGGGCGGGTCAGACCGGGATCCGCGGAGCCCCGACCCCCCGGGTCGGGCCCGGCTTCGACCGATCGATGGGTTTCTTGAGGGAGAATCCGGCACACGGTACGTTCCCTCGAGCCTTCGGGGCTGACTTCGGGAGGAGATCCCCGAGTCCCCGCCGGGAGGACAGGCGGGACGGTTCTCGCGACACTTGCCCCGCGAGCAGCCGGGAAACTCCTTCCGCGGTCCGTACCGCTCTACCCTGGTCCCCCTCGGGCCCCTCCACGAACCACACCATGGAGAGCCCGCCCGCGGACGGGGCAGGGGCCATCCGTGAGAGTTCCGGGCCCTCCTCCCCCCGCCTTAATTAGGAGCGCCAGGTCTGGCGCAACCCGTGCCCGGGCGCCGACGGCAGGGAGCGACCTACCGGGGGCCCATCGTCGATGCCCACGCCCACGGACCGAACTTTCCCGACCTGCTCGTGTACGACATTTTGGCGCGGTACCCGTGGTGGAAGCGAAACGTCTGGGTCGACCTCTCGGGCACGGCCAACCTGCTCTCGGGAGGACCCTACGTCAACGACCTCCCGTCAAGACGGGAGGCTTGTAACGGAGGTCGGAACCATGTCCCCACAGTTCTTCACTCCCCGCTACGATGGGCCGGTCGACTTCGGGGTTGCCAACCCCTACCCCGCGCTGGGCGGGTCTGCGGCCCGACGTGCCGAGGGGACGTTCACAGGCTTCTCGCGCCGGCCCTTCCTTTCGCGGGCCACTACCCCGGCAATCGTTCCCGATCGAGCGCGCCACT
>JAJZYB010000009.1 GCA_021806135.1 Thermoplasmata archaeon | reverse complement strand
CGTTGGACGCGACAGCCCGAGCCTCTCTGGCGGAGCGAGCGAGAGTGACGCCTCACGGCCTCACCCCTCCCGTGCTGAGTCCAGACGCAGGGAATCCAAGCCCGTTGGCGCAAGTCGCCAATGTCTATGTTTCGGAGAACGGACCATGGAACCCCCCGGGGGATCGCCCCGGGGGGAGGGAAAAGGTTGGGACGGGGTCCCCGGGGATCGCTCAGAAGCGCCGGGGGGCGTCGCGCCCGCCTTCCCCGCGGTCCCCGCCGCGGTCGCCACGGCCATAGCCGCCGCCACCGCCACCACCGCCGCCGCGTCCGAAGCCGCCGCCACCGCCACCACCGCCGCCGCCACCGAAGTAGCGCCGCTCGGATTGGAACTCCTGGCTGCTCATGTCGAGCGAGGTGTTCACCTGGTCGATGGGGTCAGGGCTCTTGGTCATGCTGCCGTAGCGGCCCACGTTCAGCCGGATGTGGCCGCGCACCAGGGAGACGTAGCCGTTGTCGATCAGCACCACGTCGTCCTTGGCGATGCTGCCGATCTGTTCGTTCCAGAGGGAGAGGGTCACCACGGCGGTGTCGTCCCCGACGACCGCCTCGGCCACCTTACGGGGGTCCCCGTACTTTCCCATCACTTCCTTCGCTTCGCCAACGTTCACCACCTTGGCGTGCACGTTCACTTGCTTCGAGCTCGGCGTCAGGTCCTTCACTTTGGTCAGGGGCTTGTCGGTCATGGGCGTTGGTTCCTTCCTTGGGTTTGTCTGGCCTGGAGGCCCGAAAACACCCAAGGCTCAACTTCCCAACCTACGAGGGGGGTTAGAACAAAACAACCGCACCGCGAACGGGCCGAGGCATCAAACGAAGGGGATTTCCGAATCTTTCAGACCGAGGGTTGCACGACACTCGAGGTATAAAACCCTCCCCTGACGTGTCGTGGCAACCCGCGGAAGGGGGAAAAGTTGGCTCTTTGAGGGGTGCCCAGGACGAAGGCCCGCAGGCAGGGGCCACCCTCGGACACCGGGGCCCTCTCCTCCACAAACCTCCGTCGAGCGTCCCTGGGGAAGGGTACGGTCGTGGTCCGCGTCTATCCGTCCGGTCCCTGGCTAGCGTCCGTCGCTGGGATCGTCGTTGGGGATGAAACAGAAGGGGCCGAAGACCTTGATCCTGGCCAAGACCGCCTCCCGGTCCTCAGGCCGTACGGCCCGGGTCACGTGGCCGCAGAACTCGCACGTGGTGTCTTCCGTGGGGACGACGGGATGGATATGTGGCCGGCAGGTGATGGTTTCCACCTGGGTCTCGGGATCGTACTCGCGTTCGCAGACGAATCCACCGGAGTTGGACACCTCCGTCGTGGCGTAGTGCCTTTCCCCCGGGTGGTCCGGGGAGGGGATTGGGCGAAGCTTGATCGGAAGCTTACGCGCAGCTCTCAACAGCTCCACCCGTTTGGACTCCAGGATGGTGATCTCCGCGAGTTTTCGAAGTCTCTCGTCTTCCATGTATGTCATCTGCCAAGATAGGAATAAATGGGCGGCGTAGTTAACTCACCTACATGGGAGCAGCACTCCAGGGGGAAGGCTTGGGTCCTAGGCCTGTTCGACCTCCGTTCCCCCCCAGCGGTCTCCCCTCGCTCCCCCTGGGGATGGCCCGCCCTTTAGGAACGGATACGGGAGACTTGTCCTCCGTTCAGGGGGCCGTGCAGACTCCCGTGGCCGTGCGGATCCCGAGGGCAAGGCCCCCGGCCAAGTCCCACGCCGTCGCGGAGAGCCCGCCGTTCGCCCTCGGGCCGGGAGAGGTGCTGCTCCGCACCTTCCGGCCGGAACCCCGGTTCGTCTTCCGAGAGTTCCTGGGGGGGGATGGGATCGTCCTGCTCGGCGTGCTCGCCCTGGGGACGTTCAACACCTTCGAGCTCTTCCTGTTCCAAGTGCTCCCGGGTCTCGTGCCCGGGTCCATGCTGGCCATCACCCTGGCCGCAGGAGTGTACTTTGCGTTGGAGGCCAGGTCGACCTGCCTTCACCAGGCCGTTTGGGTCACCGACGAGCGGGTGGTCCACGGTTACGGGGTTTTCCGCCCACGGTTCCGGTCCCTCGGTCTAGGGGAGATGGTACCGGGAGAAGTGGAACGGAGGCCGATGGACCGGCTCTTCGCCCTTGCCCGTCTGTCCCTCAAGAGCCTCCGGCGGCCGGCCCGCCGGCCCACCCTTCGGGAGAGGATCCTCTCCTCCCCCGAAGACGACTTTATCCGGGGGCTCACCCCCCGGGCCGCGAGAGAGCTGCGGCATCTGCTCCTCTCCGTCAAGGCCCGGCGGTCCGGCCCTCCGCACTGAGACATCCTCGATTTCCACCCGGCGGGCAGGGCCTGTCGGATGGCGGAGTGACCCCGGCGGGAGGAGCGGTTCGGCGACGGCAGGACCCCCCGGGCCTCCAGCGCGGCCTCCTCTGGTGCGCAAGCGCCCCGGTTGGATCCCCTGGGCCTAGGGAAGCCTACGATTCCGGTCCGCTCCGTCCGAGGGTTCGCCTGCGCGGTCAGACGTCGAGGTAACGGTAGAACTCGTACGGATGGGGACGGAGGTTCAACTGGAGCTGCTCTTCCCGCTTCATCTCCACGTAGGTCTCGAGCAGCGAGGACGGGAAGACCGGGGAGAGGAACCCCGGGTCCGAGGTGAGCTCCTCCAGCGCCTCCCCCAGGGAGCCGGGCAGTTCGCCGATTCCCAGTTCCCGGCGGCGCCGGCCGGGGAGCTTGAAGATGTCCTCGTCCACGGGGTCCCCCGGATCGAGCTTGCGGCGGATGCCATCGAGGCCCGCCATCGCGAGGGCGGACTCGGTGAGGTAGATGTTCGCGGCGGAGTCCGGGGTGCGGTACTCCAGCCGTTTCGTCTCCGGATGGCCCCGGTGGTAGACCGGTATACGGACGTTGGCGGAGCGGTTCGCCCGGCTCCAGGCGATGAAGACCGGCGCTTCATACCCGGGGACGAGCCGACGGTAGGAGTTCGTGGTCGGGTTCGTGATGGCGCAGAGGGCCCGGGCGTGGGCGAGCAGTCCGCCCACGTAGTACCGGCAGAGCTGGGAGATCTCGGCGTAGGCGTCGTCCGGGTCGAAGAACGCGTTCTCCGGCCCCCGCCAGAGGGACTGGTTCATGTGCATGCCCAGCCCGTTGTCCCCGTAGAGGGGCTTCGGCATGAACGTGGCCACCTTCCCGTGCTGCCGGGCCACGTTGCGGATCACGTGCCGGACGTCTTGGACATGATCGGCCGCCGGAACCAGCTCGTCAAACCGGATGTTGATCTCGCACTGCCCGGCGGTGGCCACCTCATGGTGATGGGCATCGAGCCGGAGGTGGAACGCATCCGAGAGCACATTGCAGATCTCCGAGCGCAGCCCTTCCAGGGCGTCGGCAGGGCTGGCGCGCTGGTAACCTTCCTTGAAGCGAATGCTCCCGTGGCCATCGTTCTCCTGCCACGGGGCCTCCGCGCTCTCCAGGGCGTAGCCGGCGCCCCCCCAGGCATCCCGCACCGCGTCCGCGGAGGGGAGCAGGCGGACCCGGTCGAAGACGAAGAACTCGATCTCCGGTCCCCAGAAGGACCGATCGAAGCCGGAGTCCCGCAGGACCTCCTCGGTGCGTCGGGCCACCCCCCGGGGGTCGTGGGGGTAGGGAAGACGGCTACCGCCCTCGAGGATGTCGCAGAGGAACCGGGCGGTCCCGCCCTGGGCGGCGGCCCAGGGGATGGTGGCCAGGGTCCGGGGATCCGGTTTGAGGATCATGTCGGACTCGTAGATGCGCCGGAACCCCGGGACGGAGGAGCCGTCCAGCTTCGGGATCCCCTCTTCGAAGCTCTCCGGGCCCACGGTCCCTGCCGGTACGTGCACGTGGTTGAGCCCGCCGATGAGATCGGTGTAGAACAGCTCCACCCACCGCAGGTCCTGCTCCCGGATCGCCGACAACGCCGCGGCCACCGGGTCCGTCCGTTCCTCCGGTTGGGCCGCCCCCGGTTCCCCCGCCATCGCTCCCGCCATGTCCGCCTCAGAGACCCCCAGGGGGTCCTGCGGAAGAACCCTTCCCCGCCAGGATTGGACTTCTGTCCACCGCATTGCCAGGATAGTGAGATATAGAGCTAGATCATCAGGTGAATGAGGACATATGTCCAACATCGATCCGACGGACCGGGCCCTTCTCGAGGAGCTGTCGGTGGATGCCCGTCAAAGCCACCGGGAGATCGCCCGGCGACGCGGGCTCTCCCCCACCACCGTGGCCCATCGGATCGCGCGCCTGGAGGAGGACGGGATCATCCGGGGGTACGCCCCGCTGCTCGATGACGAGCTCCTGGGCTGGGGGCTCCACGCCGTCCTGGGCATACGGATCGCCAAAGGAAAGCTCCGGGAGCTGGAGGACCGACTGGCCCGGGACCCGCATGCCTACGGGCTCTACGACCTCACGGGAGAGTATGACGCGCTGCTCATCGCCCGGTTCCGCGACCGCCGGGACCTCGACCGTTTCGTCAAGCACCTCCTCCAGGACCCCTGGGTGGAGCGTACGAACACCCAGGTGGTCCTCAACCGGGTCAAGGAGGATCTCCGGGTACCCCTTCCCCCCTCCGGGCCCTGACCACCCGGCGCACGTGGGAAGGGCCCGCCTCCTCGGGGAGGCATGGAGGGCGGCGGGCCGGGACCTACGCGGTTCCGCCCGGGGGGCCGTCGACGATGGCCGAATCCACCCAACGCTCCACGTCCGCCCGGCGCCGGGCGTGCTCCCCCAGGAACTGCTGGACCCGGGGGATCAGCCGCCTCTTGCACTCCCCGCAGAGCAGTTCCCCGCTCCGGCAGGTCCGGGTGATCTCGGCGAACTCCTTCGGGTCCGGGGCGAAGCGGCTACGCCAGAGCGCCCAGACCGAACAGACCTCGGGGTTCGCCCCCAGCCGGCGCTGCTCCTCCACCGACGCCCGACCACCGGTGAACGCCCGGGAGAGCTTCCGGTCCACCTCCTCGGGGGGATCGTTCAGGAAGATCACCCCGTCCTTGCGCTCCGCCGAGGAGCTCATCTTCTCCTCCCCCGAGAGCCCGGGGAGCAGACGGTTGTGGATGAGGGCCGGCTTCGGGTAGCCCAAAGGCTCGGCCACGTCCCGGGTGATCCGGAAGTGCGGGTCCTGGTCGATTCCGCAGGGGATCAGGCAGGGCACCGGCCGCCCGGCCCTGGCCGAGGGCAGGAAGGCGGGCACCGACTGGATCGCGGTGAAGAAGATGGATCCGATGTTGTTCTGGGGGGTGAAGCCGAAGACCGCCTTCGCGGTGGAGTAGGTCACCCGCTTCGCCACCTTGAGGGCGAGGGGATACAGCGAGCGGATGGAGGCCGTGTCGAACAGGATGTGCGTCTTCTTCGGGTCGAAGCCCAGGGCCAGAAGGTCCAGCAGGTTCTCCCGGCCCAGGCGCCGGGTCTCCTCCAGCGAGAGCGACCCCTGGAAGAGGAACTTCTCGTCGTCGGTGACCTGGACCCAGAACTCCACGCCCAGCTTCTGCTGGAGGTAGCGCGAGAGCTCGAACGGCAGCAGGTGGGCGAGATGCACCTCCCCCGAGGGCCCCCGGCCGGTGTAGAGGAAGAACGGGTCCCCCCGCTCGTAGCGGTCGAGCACCTCGGGGAGGTCCCGGTGCGAGAGGTAGATGTCCCGCTCCAGCAGGGGGTGGAGGGGGGTTCCGAGGAGCCGGCGGAGCCGGGCCTTCACCGGCTCGTCGAGGGGGCTCGTCCCGAAGAGTTCCTGGAGCCGCTCGTAGTCGATCTTCCCCCGGACCTCCCAGGGGGTGACCTTGAAGGCCTCCTTCCCGGGGGGTGGAGCTCCATCGTCCATGGATCGACCGACTTCCCGGGGCCGGTAGGGGCCCTCGGGACGGGGGAGCGAAACTGAGGCGGGGAAAAGCGTTGTGGACGGCCGGCGGAGGCCCCCCATCGGGGGGCACCCTCGGAAGCACCCTCATTTAATAAGAAAACTTATTACCAGGGAGCTCCCCCGGCATCCCCGAGGAAACCCATGAGCGCCCCGTGGACCCGCGCCCTCGTCCTCGCCGTGATCGTCGTCCTCGTGCTGACCACCCTCGTCCCCCTGGGCACCCTGGCGAACCAGGCCACCGGGGCGGGCTCCCCCGCTTCGGGGACAGACCCTCTCCAGGTCCCCCACCCCGGGGCCGCCTCCCCCGAGAGCGGGAACGACTTCGCCACCCTCTCCATCGACCCACCGTCCGCGACCCTCCTCGCGGGCGGGTCCCAGGTCCTCGCCGCCCGGGTGGTCCCCGTCTCCATGATCGACCCGGTGGTGGTCCAGAACGTCCTCTGGGTCCTCCTGAACGCGACCGGCGTGGGGTCTCTCGCCCCGGCGGACACGCTCTCCACCACCCTCTACGCCCAGTCCCTCCTCGCCCCGGTGAACGCCACCGCCCAGGTCACCGTTACCGGCTACGCGGTCCTTGGGTTCACCGGCTCCTTCACCCTCACGGCGGACGCCCCCGTTGAGCTCGAGCCGGCGCTCGAAGCCGGGCCCCTGTCGGCCTCCCCGGATCCAGCCACCTCGGGCACCCCCGTGCTCCTGAGCCTCCCCGTCTCCGGGGGGGAGGGCCCCTACCAGGTCCATTATCGCTTCGGGGACGGCACCCAGGAGATCACCTTCCTCCCGGCGCCCGGCACCGCGCTGGTCTCCCACACCTATGCCCTCGGAAGCTACCTTCCCCGGGCCAACGTCACCGATGCCCTCGGGGAGGTCATCTCCGTGACCGCCGTGACCCCCCTCCTCGTGGGGACCGCCCTGCTCGCCGCCGTGGAGGGCCCGACCCTCTCCGACGTGGGGGTTCCCGTGACCTTCACCGCCTCGGTGACCGGGGGAACGCCCCCTTACGAGTACTCCTGGCAGGGCTCTCAAGGGACGGGGTCCGTAAAGGGGGCGAACTTCACCGTGGACCCCAGCACCCCCGGTCCCCTGGGCATCCGCCTCGTCGTCCACGATTCGGGCGGGAGGAGCACCCAGGCTCCCGAGGCCATCGATTCCGTGGCCCCCCTGCCAACCCTCACGCTGGCCTCCGATCCGGTGGAAGCCGACGTCGGGTTCCCTCTTCCGGAGACGCTGACCGTCCAAGGGGGGACCCCTCCCTACACCGTGGAGTGGGTGCCGTACCTGGGAGGCCCGACCCTCCAGAGCTCCTTCCCGGCGGCGGGGACCTACTCCGAGCCGTTCACGGTCCCGGTCCCGGGACCGGTCGTGGTGACGGGGAGCGGTCAGGATGCGTCCGGATGGGCGTTCTCCGCCTCCACCGAGGTCGGTCGCGTCCTGCCCGACCCCCAGGCCTCCCTGGCGGGCTCCACCGCCCCGCTCGCCACCGGAAGCCCCTTCACCCTGTCGGGGACGGTCTACGGAGGTCAGGCGCCCTACCAGTGGTGGCTCTCCTTCTCCTCTCCCGTGACGGCATTGTCCCCGGAGCGGGGGTCCCTCTCCGGTGCCGGGACGCTCTCCTTCCGGGGGACGTTGGACTCGGCGGGCACCGTGCTCGCCACCCTGGGCGTCCAGGACGCGCTGGGGGCGAACGCCTCCTCCTCGTTCAGCATCACCGGGGTGGAGCCGCTCACGGCGACGTTCCTCCGTCCCCTCCCCACGGCCGAGGTGGGCCTTCCCGTCTCCTTCCCGCTCCTCCTCGCCGGTGGGACCCCACCGTACCGGGTGGAGGTGCAGGGCTCCGATGGGGTCTCCGTTCCCCTCGGGCCGGCCCCGGGCGGCCTCCTGGAGGTCCCGTGGGTCCCCCGGGCGGCGGGACCCCTCGCCCTCTTCGTCTCGGTGGAGGATGCCCTTGGGTTCCAGGCCCAAACCAATGCCACCGTGCCCGTCGCCCCCGCCGTCAACGGGATCATCGAGCTACCCACGGCGGCCACGGATGTGGGACCGGTTGCCCTCTCCCTGGACGTGGAGGGCGGGATCCCTCCGTACGCCGGCACCCTCAACGTCTCCGGGGGACCCACGGTGGACTTCTCAGGCCCCGGGGGGACCTTTCCGGAGACGCTGGACCTTCCCGCCCCGGGATCGCTCACCCTCTCGCTCCGGGTCACCGACGCCCTGGGTGCCCGAGCCTTCTCCTCGTCCTCCTTGACCGTCCACCCCCTCCCCCAAGTGGCATTGGACCTGAGCTCGCTGAAGGTCGACGTGGGAGAGGCCCTGCAGGCGTCCCTCGTGGTCCGGGGAGGCACCAGTCCCTGGCAAGAGGCCGGCATCGACTTCGGGGATGGGAGCGGGCCGCTACCGGCCCCGGCTAGCCATGTCTACGCGACGACCGGCACCTACTCCGTGACCGCCCAGCTCATCGATGCCGCGGGAGGGTGGGCGAACGCCACCCCCGTGAGCGTGTCGGTGGTCCCGGATCCCTCGGCCGCTTCCTCCCTCCGTGAGGCCGGGGTCGATGCGAACCTTGCCGCCTCCTTCGAGAGCCAGGTCTCCTTCGGGGTTCCACCGTACACGTACGCCTGGGACTTCGGGGACGGATCGGGGAGTTCGGCTGCCGATCCCACGCACGTCTTCACCGTCCCGGGGTTCTATCAGGTGGCCCTCACCATCACCGATTCCCAGGGGACCAGTGCTTCCGCTCCCCCGCTGAACGTCACCGTGGCGGCGGCTCCCACGCTCCTGCTCCAGAGCAACCAGAGCACCCCGGAGGTGGGGGAACCCGTGCTCCTCAGCGCCATGGTCCTGGGAGGGTCCTCGCCGGAGAACCTGGTCTGGAACTTTCCGGATCTCAACGGCTCCGGGGGCAGCTCGGTCTCCTGCCTCTTCCCCCAGGCCGGCACCCAGACCGTCCGGGTGGTGCTCACCGACGGGGCGGGCGCCCAGGTGGCGAGCTCCATCACTCTCGACGTCGCCCCGTCCCTGACCTTAGGTCCAGTGCTCGCTCCCTCCCCGGCCGCGGAGGCGGGAGTGCCGTTCCCCCTCACCGCCCAGGCGCTCGGCGGGGTCGCGCCCCTCACCTACCGCTGGCAGCTCGGGACCCTCGTGGAGGTGGGCGTCGGCCTCGCGGAGCTGACCTATACCCCGGCGATGGCGGGCTCCGTCAATGGGACGCTCGAGGTCTCCGACGCGGCCGGAGCCCGGGAATTCCAGCCGCTGAGACTGCCGGTGGTGCCGCACCTTTCCCTGAGCCTCGGAGCCTCCGCCACGGCGGTGGACGAGGGGTTCCCGGTCTCCTTCGAGGCGACCGCCTCCGGCGGGTATGGGAACCTCAGCTACCGTTGGGCGATCCCGGCGGGGCTCTCGTCCTCGGCCCAGGGGCCTTTCGCCACGGCCTCCCCCGCCACCCCCGGACGCTACGTCATCGGGCTCACGGTCCAGGACGGGCTCGGGGCCATCGCCCAGAGCGCTCTGGTCCTCACGGTGGACCCGCCGCTCTCCCTGGCGGTCTCGCTGACGCCCCCCACCACGGACGTGGGATTGCCCACTTCCGTGGAAGCGTCCATCCAAGGAGGCGCGGCACCGTACTCCACCGGATGGGACCTCCCCTCCGGGGCCTCGGTCCTCCCCTCGGGTGCGATCCTCTTCTCCCGGTCCGGAGCCTTCACCATCCAAGCCTGGGCCCGGGACCAGGCCGGTGCTCTCGTGGAGATCTCCCTCAACCTCTCGGTCCTGCCGGCCCCGGTCCCGGGCCCCTGGACCGGGCCTGCCGAGGTGGCCACAGGGGTGCCGGAGTCCTACGCCTGGACGCCGGGGGGCGGTACCGCGCCGTGGACCGGGAGCCTCCAGGTCCTGGGTGGGGCGACCTATCCGGATCTGAGCGCCAACGTCACCTTCGCCCGGCCCGGGAACTACACCTTGGTGGCCCGGGCCGAGGACGCCTCCGGCGCCGTCCTGACCGCGGAGGAGAACGTCACCGCCGTGACGGACCCTCTCGACCTGGGGGTGAGCGTACAGGAAACGGTCGGCCTTGTCCCCTTCCTCCCCGCCCTTACCGGGATCGTCCAGGGAGGGGTGGGGGCGCTGGAGGGAAGGGTCCAGGGGAACGGGAACCTGTCCGCGGGGTGGGTCCCCATCCCCTCCGACGGGGTCTGGAACCTCTCCGTGCCCATCGACGCGCCCGGGGATCTCCCCGTGGTGCTCTCGGTCCGGGATGCCCTGGGGAAGGAGGTGGAACGGACGATCTCCTTCGAGGGGCTCGCCCCTCCCCCGGCCCCTGAGCTCACCGTACCGGCCGCCCAGGCCGGCGTACCGGAGACCCTCGTCGCCACCTGGCCGGGAGGCGGGCCCTCGCCGGGGGAGCTCGTCCTCGGGACCTGGTGGGGCCCCGGGGTGGGCGGGACCCGGGGCGACGCGGCCACCTTCCTCAAGAACCGGAGCGGGACCTACCCGGTCGCCTTCTCCCTGACGGTCCTCGCGCCGGACCGAACGCTCCTCACCAATCTGACCGTCTACGCCCGGGTGGTGGTGCGACCGGGTCCCGCCGTGGGGTGGAGCCTTCCGGACCTCACCCCCGAAGGGTTCGCCGGGCAGAACGTCTCCCTGGCCATCGCGGAGGTGGATGCGTTCGGGAACGTGAACACCACCGGCTCGGGCAACACCACCCTCCAGGCCTGGCAGGGAGGCGTGCCGGTGGGCAGCCCGCAGGTCTCGGCGCTCGAAGGGGGATGGGCGCGTTTCCTCCTCTCCGACCGACGGGCCGGGAACGTCACCTACGTCGTCCGCGCTCCCGGGGTTCAGAACCTCTCGTTCCCGTACTCCTGGCTGGCCGACCCCGAAGAGGGGGTTCTCCGGGTCGTCTCCTGGAGCGTCCACAACTCGGACCTCCTCCTCGACGTGAGCGCCGCGGATGTCTTCGGGAACCCCTTGACCGGCTACCCGGTGAGCGCTGAGGCCCCCGGGTTCTCCCCGGTCTCGGGCGTGACCGAAGGGGGCCGGGTCACCCTGATCCTCCCGGGGGCGGGCTCGGCGCTCCAGGTGACCGTGACCGGGCCCTACGGGGCGAGCACCACGGTCCTGCTCCCTGGCCCCGGGGGGGCTTCCCCGGATCCCCTGGGCCTGGTCCTCCTCGCCCTCTTCCTCGGCGGGGTGCTGGGCTCGGCCCTCTTCTTCCGCTTCAGGGTCCGGCGCCGGAAGCGCAACCCGCGGACGGTGGGCGGCCGCGAGGAACTGCTGAACCAGGTGGAGGCCACCCCGGGCGAGGAGGCGGAGGCGTTGGGGGCCATGGCCCGGATGAAGGGATGGCCCGGGGACGACGCGGAGAAGGACCTCGAGGATCTGGAATCCTCGGGGAAGATCCACCGGGAGCAGGATCCGGAGGGAAAGGCCCGCTACTACCCCGGTCCGACCGCTCCGTCCGAGGACCCGCCACCGGAGGGATCCCCATGAGCGCGCCGGCGAGGGGACGCCCATCCCCGATCCCGATGCTCTTCGCGTTCCTCGGGCTGGTCCTCTCCGTGAGCGCCGGGTTGACCGGGGGAAGCACGGCCGGGGCCTACCCGGCCCCGGTGCCCGGCCCGCTTCCGGCAGGGCACCTCCATCCCGTGGGGGCCAACGCCACCGACAACCTCACTGCCGCGTTGAGCCGGCTCCTCTTCATCGTGGGACTGGCCGCCGGGGCCGTGGTCACCCTGGTCTGGGCCCGGGTCGCGCTGAGCTGGTTCTCCCACGACCCCACCCGGAAGGTACAGGCCAAGGAGCGGGCCCGGGACGCGCTCATCGGGAGCCTCATCCTGGTCGCCGCCGTCAGCGGTCTCGCCTGGGCGCTGGCCCGCTGGGTCCTCACCGGGGTCTGACAGGAGGAACCCATGGGCCTCGGGGTGATCATCAAGGCGTTGCTCTTCGCCCTCTTCGGGACCCTGTCGGCAGCGGTGAGCCTGGTGGTGGAGCCCACCTATGGTGGGATCTTCGTCCCGGAGATGGCCCCCCAGGCGGTCTTCGCCTCCTGGTCCTCTCCGGGGCTCTTTGCCCAGGCCCAGGCGTTCAGCGGCTACCTCCTGGTGAACCTGGTGGACCCCCTCGCCGTCCTCGTCATCGTGGGCGTGGGGCTCCTCTACCTGCTGCGCGCGGTCCTGCCCTCCCTCGCG
The DNA here is from genome assembly GCA_021806135.1 of Thermoplasmata archaeon. Lineage (GTDB taxonomy): Archaea > Thermoplasmatota > Thermoplasmata > Lutacidiplasmatales > UBA184 > JAKATE01. Next base: position 48,419 of record JAJZYB010000009.1, on the reverse strand, counting down.
CGACGCTCTCCGGACCTGGCCCCCCGGCTGGTGCTCGGCGTGCTCCTCGCCAACCTCGCCGTACCGCTCGCCGAACTGGTCTTCACCTTCGGCTCGGCCGTCTACCCGATCTTCTACACCTACGGGGGAGGGGCCTGGCAGAACTACTACAACCTGGTCGGCCCGGCCGGGCTCAACATCGCCTGGGGCAACGGCCTCCTGGCCCTCATTGGAGAGATCGCCCTGCTCCTCCTCACCCTCCTGTTGGCCTACCTGGTGGCCCTGAGGGACGCCTTGATCGGCGTGCTTCTCGTGCTCCTGCCCCTCTTCACGTTGCTCTGGCCCTGGCCCTTCGCCGCTTCCCTCGCCCGCCGGGCGTGGAGGCTCTTCGTGGAGATGGTCTTCCTGCCTTGCTTCCTCATCGTCCCCCTGGCCTTGGCGGTGGGCTCCCAGAGCGTCGTGCTGGTCCTGGCCCTCTTCGGCGTCGCCCTGGGGATGCCGGCCCTGCTCGCCTCTGCCGGAGCCGGCCTCACGGGGGCTCTCGGCGCGCCCGCCCCGTCCGGTTTCATCGCCGGCGGCCTCTCCCAGGCGCCCCGGGCCCCCACCGAGGCCGGGGGAGGGTGGCTGCAACACGGGGCCCGGAGCTTCCGGGCCTCCCGTTCGGCCGGTGCCGGAAAGGGGGCGGCGACCGCCGCCCGGCTCACCGCCCCGTGGCCCTCGGCCACCCTGGGTCCCGCGAGCGCCGTGGTCTGGGGGGTGGGCGAGGGGATCGGCGCGCTTGCCCGGCACCTGGGGGGAGCCGCGAGCTCCTCGCACCAGTTCACCGGTGGGGGGACGGGAGGGGGAGGAGCCGCCCCAAGGAGCCGGCCACCGGCCCGCTGGACACCATCCGTCCCCCGCGGCCCGGCCTCGGGCTGAGGCTCCCGCGGGGGAAGGACCATGGACCATGGGCGATCTCGCGATCCCGCTCCCCGAACGCCAGGGACATCGGATGGCCCTGGGGCCGTTTTCCGGGAACCGACAGATGCTCCGGACCCTCCTCGCCGGGACCGTGGGGCTGCTCGTCGCGGTGGCGGTCAGCCCTCTCGCCGGCCTTCTCCTCGCGGGCGTCGCCACTGCCCTGAGCTTGCTTCAGGTCGACGGCGAGAGCCTCTGGGACCTGGCGGTCGATGCCCTCCGCTTCCACCTTCGTCGGGCGCTCCTCGCGCGGGAGGGGGACGACGGGAGCCTCCCGCTTCATGCTCGGGGGGACCTGATCCGCGATGCCGGAGGCGGGCTCTGGGCCGCATGGGAGCTCTCCCCGAGACCGGTCTTCGGGAGGGATCCCGAGGTGCTCCTGCAGGAGTCCCGTGCTCTCCTCCGCCTCCTGCCCGGCACGGCCGGGGAGGTCTTCCTCGTGAGGCTGGCGTTCCCGTGGCCACAACCCCCCGTCGAACCCTCCCCAGCGCCGAAGGAACAGGCCCCCTACCTCGCCTACCGAAGGCTCCAGGAGGAACTCCGCCGGGGCCGGTACCGGACCCGTCTCTTCCTCCTCCTTCCCGCCCGGGTGCTGGTGGAGGCGGCCCCGGGGGAGGGGGCCGGGCCGGTCCGCCCACCCCCGTCCTGGAACCGGGTCCGGGGGAGGGAGCTCCAACGGGTGGCCCGGGCCATCACCGGCCCCGGGTGACGGCGGGCGGAGGGCACCGGCGGTTCCTCCCCCGTCTCCGCCGCAGCCCGGGCCTCGCAGGATGGGCCCCCTATGCCGTGGCGGTGACGCTCCTCTCGGCCGCCCTGGGAGCTTATGGAGTCGATCCGGGATCCACCCCGTCCCTGGTGCTGGTGGTCTGGTTCCTTCTGCTTGCGGGTTCGGTGGAAACTTCCGCGGGGGTCCCGAGGGCCCCCAGGGCCGAAGGTTCGGCCTTGGTCTCCTGGGCCCCCTCCCTGGTCGCAGGGGTCGCCGGTTTCGGGATCTTCCTGGAGACCCTCCAACCGTTGCCGTTCTCCCTCCGGGACCTGCTCTTGGCCCTCCTCTCCGCGGCCGTCGCCTGGGCCCTTGCCCCCGGGTCGCCCTTCCGGAGCGGGGGTGGAGCGGGAGCGTGACCGGGCGGATGCGGCGCTGGCACGAGGGGACTGAGGGGATCGAGGGCCCCCACGGCTCGTGGAAGGTCCGGCTCCTCCGGCGGTTCCCCACGGTGGTGGGGGTCCCCGGCTTGCCCCCCCTGGGCCGGACGGATGCGCCGCTCGACACCCTCCTCAGGCTCCGGCCGGTCGCGCTGGAGGAGGGCCTACGGGACCTGCGGGAGGATCGGACCCATCTGGAGTCCGACCTGGAGAGCCTGCGCGGGGAAAGGGACCCCCGGGCCCCTCCTCTCCTCCAGGCCGCGGAAGGGTGCCGACGGCTCGAGGAGGAGCTGCTGCGCCGGTCCACCCGGCTCTGGGACGTCCTCGTGGGCATGCGTCAGTGGGAAGGGCTGCGCTTAGGCGGACCGACACTTCAGGACACCGTCCGCGAACTGGAGGGGATCGGGGTCCGGACCTGGCGGTCCCGGTGGAGGGCCCTTCCGACCTTCTGGAGCCTCTGTCCCGGGGCCCCGGCCCCGTCGGAGTGGTTCCACCGTCTGGAGGAGGAGGGCCTGGCCGCGCTCCTTCCCCTCTGGGAGGATCCCAGCCCCGACCCGGGAGGCCCGCTCCTCGGGGCCCACGCCTTCCACGGCACGCCCATCTACCATGACCGCTTCCGGCATCCCCACCACTCTTCGGCGCTGTTCGGGGAAACCGGCAGCGGGAAGAGCTACGCCTCCGCCCTCGGGATCCTGCGAAGCCGCTGGGCCCACCCCGGGCTCTCGGTCTTCGTCCTGGACCCGCTCGGCGGGCTGGCCCGCGTCCTGGAGACGCTGGGAGGGGTCGTGCTCGCCCCTGGAAGCTCCGGTTCCTCCATGAACCCCTTGGACCCGGCCACGACCGGGGGGGATCGACGCAGAAAGATGGCCACGGTCGGGGTGCTCTGGCGGAGCCTCTTCCCATCGCTCCGGGACGAAGAGGTCGCGTGTCTCGACGTGGCGCTGGGACGGCTCTACGAGAGGGGGCAGGGGAAGGTCCCCTGCCTCAGCGATCTCCTCGCCGCCCTCGAAGCGGAGCTGACGGCCGGCCACCGGCTCCTGCGCCTGCTCTCCCGGGCCGTGGGGGGATCGCTCTCAGAGCTCGACCGGCCCACCTCCCTGGACCTCTCCGCCAAGCTCTGCGCGTTCGACCTTTCCGCGGTCTCCCCGGGAGAGCTCCCCTTCTTCCTCACCCTGACGCTGGACTTCGTGGAGGGGGAGCTCCGTCGCCGCCCGGGAGAGAAGCTCGTGGTGGTGGACGAGGCGCACTACCTGATGGCTTCCGGCAGTACGGCGGGGTTCCTCGATCACCTGGTCCGTCATGTCCGGCACTACCGGGCGGGCCTGGAACTTCTCAGCCAGAACCCGGCCGACTTCCTTGGCTCTCCCGCGGGACGTTCCATCCTGATGAACGTGGACTTCCTCCTCCTGCTCCGGTTGAAGGACGGGGGCCGGGGGCTGAAGGCGCTCTTTCCGCTCCGGGAGGAGGAGATCACGCTGATCAAGGGGGCTCCGCTGCCTCGGGAGCAGGGCTGGTCCGGTGGGCTCTTGCTGACCGGGGAGACCGCGCTCCCGGTCCGGGTGATCGCCTCGGCGGAGGAGGACCGGTTCCTCGGGAGCGCCTTCGCAGGGGAGCGGACTTCCGGGGCGGGATAGACCCTCGGCGGAAGTCCGTCTGGCCGGAGGATTCCGCTGGACCGCCGGGGTTTATGTAGGGCCTCGGAGAGAACGTCGGACACATGTCCGACACTTCCCCCGGCCTCCACCCCACGCCCCCCCGGAGGGCCACCCCATGGTCCGTCCGCAAGATCGTCGAGCAGGTGACGGGGCAACCCATCTCGAACGTGCAGGACCCGGTGGGCATCGTTCCTCGCTCCACCTCTTCAGCCCGTCTCGGGCTCCCAGCCTTCCTCCCGGGAGGTCTCGGGAACGACACACCCCCGACCCTCCCCCTTCCGCGACCGCTACACCCCGAGGGAGACGAAACGAGGTCTGGACGACGAGGGGGTCCGGGGCCTACCAGCGCCAAGCATCACCCCACCTCCGCGCCACAAGACCGGCAGGGAGCTTCCCAGGCCTTGGAGCTCGAGAGGGTCTACCTCTCCTACCTCCTCCTCCATCTCGACCGGCTCGCCGAGCCCGCCCTGAAGTACCTCCGCCACGCCGTGGAGCAGGAGTGCTCCGAGCGTGGCTGGGAACCCTGACGGACCGAGGAACGCCAGGCACCCACGGGCGATGGGGGTGGGAAGGACCGGCGTGTCCCGCGGGACGCCAGCGATCGGTGACGCCGAGCTTCCTGGCGTCGTTCCCCACCGCCTACCCGAGAGCCGGGTCCTTCGGGACCGCTTCGGGGGAGAGAAAGCCATCCTTCCATAGGACCGCCGCTCCGAGCAGGACCGCCCAGAGGTGCACGGGGGCGACCACCAACCGCTCCATCCCTCCCCCGTAGAGCGGACCGTGGGCCTTCCGTTCGAAGAGCACCAGCGCGAGGAGACCCACAAGCCCCGAGGCGATCGAGTATGTTCCCCACGCCAGACCCCGGGGAAGGCGCAGCCAGGCGGTCCCGACCGCCAGGACCCCCAGGTTCGCAAAGCGGAGGGCCACTCCCGCCGAGGCAGTGGACGGTGAGGTTCACGTACTCCGGGGAAAGGCCAACTCCCATGGCCCCGAACCCCGCGAGTACCAGAGGAAGTGCGGAGTAGCCTCAGGGTGGCCATTCGATCGATCGCCCAAGCTCGGGGCCGGGAGGTCAAGGAGTTGGAGGTGATGCCTGATCACACCCATCCTTTCATCGGTGTACCACCGACGGAGTCGCCCACCGGCATCGTGAAAGTGCTGAAGGGTACGACCGGGCAGGTCATGTTCCCACAGCATCCGGGGTTGAGGGCGACTCTCCGTCATGGACACCTCTGGAGTCCGAGCTACTACGTGGGATCGGTAGGCCAGGTTTCCGAGGAGACCGTCGCGAAGTATGTACGGGACCAGAAAGCCCGCGCCGTGGGGAGGCCTAAGGGGTGGCGGGCTTCCTCCCCCCAACAAGTTCGGGGGCCTCCGCCCGCCGAGGAATTATGAATGACGGACTGCGTTCCGGAAAAAGTCATGACCGGGACCGTTCCTCGGCGAGGGTTCCCTCCGTGACGGGAGGACCGGAGGTCCTCCTGGCCGGCATCGCCCTCGGTCTCACCCTGGTGATCCCCCCGGGGCCGATGAACGGTCTCATCGCCGCCCAGACCGCCCGGCGGGGCCTCCGTGCCGGGATCCTCACGGGAGCGGGGGCCATGACGGCGGACCTCATCCTCGCTTCCGTGGTCCTGGGCCTGGGAGCCTCCGCGCTTCTCGGCCCCTACTCCCGAGAGATCGATCTCATCGGGGCGGGGGTCCTCTTCCTCTTCGCCTACCGTCTCTTCCGGCAGCGGCACCAGACCGCCGCCGGTCCGTCGGGAAGGGGCAGAGCCTACCTCGCCGGCCTCGTGCTCGGGATCGGCAATCCCTTCCAGATCCTGTGGTGGCTCACCGCCGGCCTGGCGCTGGTCGGTTCCGGGGGAGCCCTCCTGCTCGGCGGACTCTTCGCCGCCATCGCGCTCTGGATCCTCACGTTCCCCCTGGGCTTGCACCGGGTCCTTAAGCGGCACCCGCGGGCCTCCGAGGGTCTCGCCATGGCTTCGATGTTGCTCCTGGCGGCCTTCGCCCTCTTTCTCCTCTATCTGGCCTTTGCCTAGGATTTCCACCCGCTTCACGGGGTGGGTCCCGCGCATCTAGCGTTATACCGGCACCCACGCGCACCCTGGCAACGCGAGGACCGGGACCGGCCCACCCCGGAAGGACCGGGACCCGTCCCGGTTACGCACGGGTCCAACCCCCCGGCCTTCGCTCCGAGTTGCCGCTCCACTCGCCGCTTCGCCACCGGCCCGGGAGCGGATCGCCCCGGGGGAGGGTCTTCCCTCGGCCGGGGAACGGGCGAGCCCACCGCGTTACATCTTCTTTTCGAAATCGAGGATCGTGGCGAAAAGGGCGGAATACAGATGGTTCACCCGAGGGTCGAGTTCGAGCTGCCAGACGTCCCGGATGGCCAGGACGTTGTGGCGGACCCGGCCGAAGCTCTCCCCCTGTGGGCCCAGGATCTCGTACTGACGGCGGAGGATGTTCCCGCGGGTGTTCAGATAGGCCTGTCCGGTCGGGGCCACCCAGGTGGCCTGGAGACCTCCGATCAGGCTCCGCCGCATGTCGATCCGCCCGACGGGGGCCTGGGTGACCATCTCCACCACCTCGAAAGTGGCCGTGTTCCCCCCGAGCCCTTTACGGATCTCGAGGAAGAGATTCCCCTGGGGGTCCTTCACTTCGTAGACGTATTCCTGCCGTCGGGTCATCCAGCGTCCAACATATCCCCCTGCGAAGCTGCCGACCGCAGCTCCCAACAACTGCCCCTTCACGTTCTGGCCGGCATCCAGCCCGATGGTCATCAGGACCGTCTGGTTCAGGTCCATCACGTCGTAATACTTCCCGAAGGAAAGGATACGCATCTTCATCAGAAGGGTCTGTTGCCCGGAGAGCGCCTGGACGATCGGACTCAGTGAAGATGGGCCCTGGACCATGTTGACCCCAGGACGGGCCACTACCTAAACCAGGACCCTCGGGGGAGGGCCCGGACTGGCCCCTCCCCAACGAACGGAGACGGGTCCCTCTCCCCAGCCTCAGAGCAGCGAGGTGGCGAGCGAGAGGAGCACCTGGGGGAAGCTCGGGGACGAGGGAGGGGTGACCGGATGCGCTCCGGCGTTCGGTCCCACGATAAGGACCCGGAGGAGCCAGAGCCCGCCGAGGATGAGGACCATGAGCAGGGTGAAGAGGACGCCGAAGGCCACGAAGTTGTCCGAGTACGGGTCCAGCCACCAAGGCAGCCACGAGGAACGGCGCCGGGTCTGCGAGGCCATCGATCCCCCTGGACCGCTGCCGGGTCTTAACTCTGAGGGTCCAGGCGCTCTACCGGGCGGGGGGACGTGCCTCCAGGGCCCCCCCGGCCGGATCCCCGGGGCCGCCGGTTGAGGATCCGGAAGCGGTAGAGCCGACCGAGGTGTCTCAGGTAGCGCGCCATCTCCCGCGCCCCCATCTTGCTCCGACCCACGCTGCGTTCCGTGAAGACGAAGGGGACCTCCCGGATCGGGGCCGGCCGGGAGCGCACGAGGATCTCGAGGGCGATCTTGTATCCCACCGGGTCCAGAGGAGACCGCGACAGGATGGCCCGGTCCAAGGCGAAGAAGCCGGTCATGGGGTCACGGGCGGAGGTCAGCGGACGCGCCAGGAAGGTGGCACCATGGCTGATCAACCGCCGGCCCAGGGGCCAGTCCCGGGTCTCCCCGCCGGACGTGTACCGGCTGGCCAGGGCCATCTCCGCCCCTCCTTCCACCACCGCCTTCACCAGCGGGAGCACCGTGACCGCCGGGTGGCTTCCGTCCGCGTCCATCACCACGGCCACCCTCCCCCCGGCTTCCCGGAGCCCGAAGAGGATCGCCGAGGCCAGGCCGCGCTCCCCCCGACGCACCCGGACGGTCAACGGCACGGGGAGCGCGGTCGAGCGGGCCACCTCGGCGGTCCCGTCGGGAGAGTCGTCGTCCACCACCAGGATCTCCGAGCGGAACCCCTGGCGGGAGAGGATCTCCCCGAGGGCCCGTAGCAGGGGCGGGAGCGCCTCCCGTTCGTTGTACGTCGGGAGGATCACGGTGACCAGGGAAGGGGGACCGGGATCCGACGAACGGGGAAAGGGACGGCCCGCTTCCCCCTGGCTCGGCATGGGTCCTGCCGGGACGGAGCCCGCTACCGGCATATACGCTTTCGACCGGGTCCCGTCCGCGCGCTTCAGGGCAGGAACCAGTCCTTTCCGGCAAGCCCTTCGCCCAGCCCCACCCTGGGTTCGAACCCGAGCACGCTTCGGGCCGTGCGCAGGTCCGCGAAGCTGGACGGGGCCGGTTCCATGCCGGGAGCGATGGAGATCGGTTCCAGGTCCAGCCGACCCATCGCCTCGCAGGCCATCTCGGCGGCCTCGCGCAGTGAGATGGGCACTCCCGTCCCCACGTTCACCACGGTCCAGTGGCCGAGTCGGCGCTCCAGGGCCCGGGTGAACGCGAGCACGGCGTCCTGAACGTTCAGGAAGTCGCGGGTCAGCTCCCCGGTCCCGGGGACCCCGGGAGGCTTCCCCCGGGCCAGCGCCTCCCCAAAGGCAGTGAGGATGCCCGGATGATGGGAACGCGCCCTCCCGCGTCCGTAGACATGAAAGAACCGTAGCGCGACCACGGTCAGACCGTCGCGCTCCGCGAAGGCCCGCCCCAGCAGTTCCCTTGCCCCGTAGCTGGCCCCCCGCAGGCCGACCGGCCCTGGGGACTTCCCTTCCGAGAACGGGGGGGCCCCGGCGTTCCCGTAGACCGAGGAGGAAGAGGCCAGCACCACCCGGGGGACCTGCCGGGACCGCGCCGCCCGCAGGACGTTGAGCGTCCCGAGGACGTTCACGCTGTACCCTTCCGCGGGGTCCTCCTGAGGCACGGCCCGGGCCGCCAGGTGAACCACCGCATCCATTCCCTCGGCGGCCTCCTCCAACCGGGGGAGGTCCCGGACGTCACCGACCCTCCACCGCTCCCGTCGGGGTCGGTCTCGCGTTCCCTCGGCCGAGCCGTCGTCGAAGGTCCGGACGGTCACCCCCTGGGCCTCCAGGGCATCGGCCAGATGGCGGCCCAGGAACCCCTCTCCACCGGTGATGAGGACCTGGGAGGGAGGGGACACGGTCGATGGAAGGGCGGCCCCTACATAGGCCCCTCCATCGCCCGGCGGGAGGTTTATCCAGCCCCTCCCCTCCCCGGGATGGCCATGGAAAGGTCCGAACCCCTACCGGCGTCTTCGGACCGTCCGGCCGGACCGGGAGGCGCTCCTATCAGGGCCCCTCCCTCCTCCGTGCATTCCCTCCAGAGCCTCGGCCACGGGTCCCTTCTCGCTCTGGCCGGCCAGGTCTTCATGGTGGCGGCGCTCTTCGGGGTCCGTATCCTCTTGGTCACGCGTCTGTCCCCCAACGACTGGAACTCGGTGGCCTTGACCCTCGCCCTGGTCGGGTTCATCGGCGCCGTGGGAACGCTCGGGCTCCCGCAGGCCGTGGCGCGCCAACTCGCCCACACCGTGGCGACCGGGGACCGGAAGAAGCTGGTGGTCAACGCCATCCTCCTCACCCTGCCGGCCGCCGCCGTGGCCGGGGGGGCGCTCTTCCTCCTTGCCGCCCCTCTGGCCTCCCTCCTCTCCGATCCCTCCCTCACGCCGGTGCTGGAGTTCTTCGCCGGCTACCTCGCCCTGACCACCGTCTCCGGGCTCATCGCCTCGTTCTTCCAGGGCAACGAGGACGTCCTGCCGAACACCCTGTTCAACCAGGTGCTGAGCCCCGGGCTCGCCTTGGTCTTCCTCTTCAGCTTCCTTGAGGAGGGGCTCGGCCTCACCGGGGCCCTCCTGGCCTACCTCCTCAGCGCGCTGGCGACCCTGATGGGCCTCACCGCCTACACGCTCTCCCGGCGGGGCCGGCCCTGGGATCGTCCCCTGGACCCCCAGCGGGTGCTCTCGGTGGACTACGAGACCAGGACCGCGGCCTCCCTGCTCGTCTTTGCGCTCCCCCTCGGGCTCGTGGCGGTGGCCGCGGCCACGGTGGGAACGGCCGACACCATCGTGCTCGGGGTCCTCTCCCCCACCCACACCCAGGTCGTGGGACCCTACAACGCGGTCCTCCCCATGGCGCGACTGGTGGCGCTCGGCGGCGCCTCCCTCGGCTACATCATGCTCCCCGTGGCCTCGCACCTCCATCGGGTGGGGGACATGGGGGAGCTCCGCAGGAGCTACACCACCATCACCAAATGGATCCTGTTGATCACGCTCCCCTTCTTCCTGCTCTTCCTCCTCCTGCCGGGGCCGTCCTTGGGCTTCGTCTACGGGTCCGCCCTGAACGCCCCGGGCTACGGAAACGCCACCGTCCTCCTGCAGATCACGGTCCTGGGGACCTTCCTCGCCACCCTCATGGGCCCGTCCTCCGCGGTGCTCATCGGTCTGGGGAAGCTGCGGCTCTTGCTCTACGACACGGTGGCCAGCGCCCTCACCGACGTGCTCCTCTCGGTGGCCCTGGTGCCCTTCCTCGGGTCGGAAGGGGCGGCCATCGCCTTTGCGTCGGCCACCGCGCTCCTTCCCATCCTCTGCGTCGTCCAGACCCACTTCCTGGAAGGGATCCACCCCTTCCATGGGGTGCTCGCAAGACCCCTCCTCGCCCTGAGCCTCCCGGTGGCGGCCCTCTTCCTGGTGGCCTCCAGCCGGGGATGGGACCCGACCGGGTGGTGGCTGCCCGCGCTCTTCGCCCTCCTCTTCGTGGGCTACTTCCTGGCGATCCCCGCGACCCGGAGCGTGGAGATGGAGGATGGCCACCTGCTCTCGGTGGTGGAATCCTACCTCGGCCGGCCCTTGCCGTTCCTACGGCGACTGGGCCGTTACTTCGTCGGCCGCAGCCCGTGAACCCCGGGCAAGCCCTTTGAAGGGGCAGGCTTGCGTACCCCCATGGTCACGGAACTCGATCCCCGGGAGCTCCGGGAGCTCCTCGAGAGGAAGGAGCAGGTCCTCCTCCTGGACATCCGCGAACCCTGGGAACGGGACCAGGCCCTCATCGACCCGTCGCTGTTCATCCCCATGGAGGAAGTCCCGGACCGCCTGGATGAGATCCCCCAGGAGGGGATGGTGGTGGTGTACTGCCATCACGGAATGCGCTCCTACGTGGTCGCGGACTACCTCGAGCAGCGGGGGTTCCCCCGGGTCCGGAGCCTCCAAGGGGGGATCGATGGCTGGGCCACCCTCGTCGATCCCGCCGTTCCGCGCTACGGGTGACCACCCCCGGGTCCGGGCGCGCCCATCCCGGGGAGAAGACCCTTAACCCGTCCAGCGGTAGGCCCCGGGATGCCGCCACTGGCCATGGTCCTCGGCGCTTCTTCCGCCGCCGGCACCCATCTTCTTAGGGAACCTCCCCCGGGCTGGGTCCTGGAGGCCGCCGGCCGGACGGACCCCCGTACCTGGGGACTGCCGCTGCGTCGGTTCCATCCCTTGGACCTCACCGACGAACCGGCGGTGCGAGGGTTCCTCTCCCGGACATCGGCCGAGGCCTGGATCAACTTGGCCGTCCCCTGCCTGGCCCCGACCGGGCCGGGGCCCCGGAAGACCCCACCCGTCCCCCTGCCGGAGGAGGGACCGGCCCGGGTGTTGCGCGCCGAGCTCCCCGGCTGGCTCGCGGAAGAGGCCGAACGGCAGGACCGCTACCTCATCCAACTCTCCACGGACGAGGTCTTCGACGGAGAGGCGGGTCCGTACGGCGAGGAGGATCGCCCCAGCCCGCCCTCCGAGAGGCTCTCAGCGGGAGGGGAGGCCCTCGGGATCGGGGAGGCCCGGGTCTACGCTTCCCGAGGACGACGGGCCATCGTCCGGGTCTGCCGACCGTACGGAGCTCGCCACCCCTCGCGACCCGATTGGGTCTCGGCGTGGTCCGAGGCCCTCGGACACGGCGCCCCCCTGGCCATCCCTCCCCCAGAGCAGATCACCCCCACCTGGGTGCCGGACCTGACCCGTTCCCTCGGTGCGATCCTGGAGCGCCAGGCCCGCCGGATCTACCACGTGGCCTCGCCGGAGGTGGTCTCCCTGGAGGGCTTCCTTGGCCAGCTCTGCCGGGAGGCCGGGATCGTCTGGCGGCGGGAGGGCGTAGCGGACCTTGGACGAGGGCGCCGGGGCGGCCTCAAGGTGCGGGAGATCCACAAGCTCGACGTGCGTCCCATCGGATTCCGGGAGGGGCTCCGGAGGTTCGTCGGGGACCGGGGCCCTCAGCCGCTCTCCGGCGGGACACCGTCCCTCGCCAGCAGTCGGTCGTAGCGGTGGTCGATCCGGGGGATCACGGATCCCACCCGCTCCCGGGTGACCACGATGTTCTCCAGGCATTGGCGGAGCGTTGGCAGGACAGGACGGCGGGAGGAGGATCCGGGGACTCCCCCGTCGCCGGGAGCACTCTGCCCGAGGGCCGCGAGGAGGAGGACCTCCTCGTTGAAGGCGAAGAGGAAAGGAAAGACCCGGCACTCGCCGGTGAGGGTCCTCAGCAACGGGTCGGCCTTCTCCCCCTCCCTCCACCGACCGTGGACGAAGACCATCTCGTCCGCCTGGCGACCACGGAAAGGCGGGATCCGGGAGGGGTCCGGAAGGACCCGACGGTGCACCCAGCCCAGTTCGAGCAGACGCCGCTGCGAACGGGGGAGGGCCTGCGGCCCCATCCGATGCCCGGGCCGACCCTCCATCGGTGCGCTGAACGGCAGGAGCACCAGCCGATGGGCCGTCTGCCAGGTGCCGGGAGAACGGACGGGACCCTTCAGGGCGCCTCCGCCGGAGGGTCGGTCCAGACCCCGGGGGTACGACGTCGCCCCGGGTTGGGAGGCCAGGTGGGCCACCAGACCCTCGTAGTCGAAGTAGACGGGAAGGCCCCGGCTCCCCAGGGGGACCGAAAGGACCATCCTCTCCTGGGTCAGCTCCTCGCTGACCTCTTCCGGGGCCGTTCCTTCCCTGGCACCCGGGTCCAGGTCCACCTCGACGGCGAAGACCGATTGCGGGGTTTGCCAGAGCACCACGGTGCCCGGACGGGACTCCAGCCGACGGAGAAGCTCGTCCTGCCGGTCCGCGTAGGGTCTCAAGAGCCAGATCCGGGCCGTCCGTAACCCGAAGACCCCGGGGTTGGGCAGGTAGCGGTCGTGAACCCAACCCTCCTCGTAGGCCCGGCGCCGGGCCGCATGGTAGGTGGAACGCGGGAGGCCGGTCCGCTGCAGACGGGAGCGCTCGCTCTCGTCCTCCGCGGCGAGGAGGGCGATGAGCACCTTGACCTCGGTCTCCGTCAGTTCGCGCAAATCTGCCCCGCGGTGGCTGGAGATGGTTTAGCACGCCGTCCAGACCGACCCCAAGCCTACTGGACGGAGGTTCATGTAAGCGTATCGGACTACTGGCTTCCAGAGGATGCCCATGACCCGCAGGGCCTTCCGCCTCCGGTGGGAACTCGTTCCCATCTCCGTCCTGTTGGCGGCCCTGCTGCTCGTCCCGGGGTCGGCACTGGCCGCCTCCCCCGGTCCCTCCGCCTCCAGCCCGGTCCAATGGGCCTACGCGGGACAAGCCTCCGTGAGCCGCGTGGTCACCGTTTCCGGAGTCTTGGGAGGGAGCTACGCCGTGCATGCCTCCTTCGCCACCACCGCCATCTTCACCCAACAGAACACCAGTTCCAGCGGCTTCAGCGTGAGGCTGAACCGCACGATGAGCTTCGTCCTCTTCGCCGATCTCTGCTCCAATCCCTGTGCCCCCGATGGCCCGTTCGTCAACCTCACCATCAGCGCCTCGGAGGTGGATGAACTGACGGCTAACCTCACCCGGGACGGGACCGTCTACCTCGGGAACGGGGTCGGCCTTCCGGCCTACGCCCTGCTCTCCAGTGAGAGCCTGATCCTCCAGAACCTGACCGAACGGTTGTCCTGGGACATGGCCTCTGGCAAGGGGTCGGTGACCCGGAGCGCGGAGTCCCGGCTCAACGTCTCCGTGGACCTGGGCCCCGGCGGGCTCGGGCTCTTCCCGGTGTCGCCTCCGACCAACACCTCCTGGAACTCCTCTGCTATCGGCGCCGTTTCCGGGAATTACCAGGTGGGCTGCACGGTGATCGCGGTGAACGGGTCCAGCCCGTGCGGACCCGGGTTCGGCCCCCTGTCCGGGACGGACCTCTTCGCGGTCTCCGGGATCGATAGCGGGAACGTCCACCAGTACGACAATGGGACCCCCACTCAGGGGATGACCCTCTCGCTCATCTCCCCCGGCACGTTCGCCCTGGAGGACGGGGTCCTGCTCGTCCCCGCGGTGGCGGACCTCTTCGGCTCCTCCGAGACCTCGCCCAACCCTGCCCCGTTCCAACAGGTGAGCACGGCGGAGCTCAACTGGCTCGGCCAGGCCGGGCACCTCGGCGTCGTGGCCTCCACCACCCTCTTCGCCCCGCACCTGCCGGGGACTTCCAAGAACGTTGCCGGAGCGCCCGCTCTGTCGTCCGCGGCCCAGCCGGCGCAGTCCCCGCTGGGCACTTACACGGTCTACGGGGCTCCCGTCTCCCCCACCGAGGCGCACAACCAGTCCTGCCAGGAGATCTCCGGATGCAACGGCATTCCGGGAGGCGGTGGGCCGGGAGGAGGGAGCGGACCCGGCTCGTCCGGAAGCGGGCTGCTGCTCAAGGTGGCGCTCGGTGGCGTGGTCGTGGCCACCATCCTCCTCGCCGTGGTGATGGCCTTCCGCCCGCGCCACCGTGCCTCCCTTCCCCCGACCGGGGCCGGTGAGACGCTTCCTCCCCCCCCGCCGGTGCCCCCGGGGGAAGAGGACCCCCTGGGACGGCTCTGGTGAGCAGGGGCTCTCCCTCCCGCCGGGAAGGGTCTCTTAGGCGCCCGTTTGGGCCCAGAGGATGGCCACCCAGAGGATGACTAGGAGGACCAAGGCGACCCCCACCACGGCCCAGGCCACCCGGACCCACCGGAAGAGCGAAGAACCGGGCATGTGCGGGTCCCCGCAGCCTGGGCAGGGATAAAGCCCCTCTCCCCCCGTCCTCCGGCATGGCCGGGCCGAAGCGGGTGCTCCTCCTCGGGGGAGGCGGCGGGGTCGTAGGCTCCGGGGTCTTGGAGGAACTGCTCCGGGAGTACAGCGTGGTCTCCTACCACCGTACCCCGCTGGCCAGGGAGAATGGACGGGTGACCTTCGTGTCGGGAGACCTCCGGGAGCTGCCCGAGCGCCCGGAGCTCTTCCGGCAGCTCCACGCCGTGGTGAACGTGGTCTGGTATCGCGAGCCCGGCCCGGACCGTCGCTTCGCTCCCGCGGCCGAGGCGCTGCACCGGGTCCTTCAACGTTGCGTGGAGGAAGGGGTGGAGCGGTTCGTCCAGATCTCCCTCCCTCCCGGCCCGCCGGCGCTGGAGGCGAGGTTGCCCTACTTCACGCGCCGGAGGCCCTTCGAGGCCGCGCTCCTGGCGAGCGGACTCAAGGTGAACCTCCTCCAGCCGTCCGCCGTCTTCGCACCCCAGGACCGCCTCATCCAGGTCATGCTCGGACTCCTCCGGCGGCACCGGTACTTCCCGCTCTTCGGAAACGGAGAATACCACCTCTCCCCGATCTGGCACCGTGACCTGGGCCTCCTGGTGGTGGAGGCGCTCTCCGGGCGGCTGCCGCCGGTCACCTTGGCCGGTGGGCCGGAGCGGATGACCTACCGGGAATTGCTGGGACTGCTCGCCCGCGCCGTGGGGCGGGACCTCCGGCTCGTCCGCGTCTCCCCCCGGGCGGGGCGCTGGGCCGTCCGCGGGTTCAACGCCCTGGGCTGGCACGTGCTCTACACCTACGAATACGACTGGCTCCTCTCGGACACGCTGGGCTTCCCGGCCCCGACCGGCCTTCCCCGCCCGTTCCTTCGCCTGGAGGAGTTCCTCCGCGGGAAGGGGGATGCGCCGGCCACGGAGGGATGGGACCGGCGGGCGACCGGCCTCGGGACCGTTCCGGGGGACTGACGCTCCCCGAAGGAAGGGACGGATGGACCCCCCCGAGCCCCAGGGGATCTGGATCGCCCCGGGACGCAAGAGGGACGGCACCCGGGTGCCGTCTCCCTCCGGGGCCCCTCAGGCGGATGCCGTCCCCCTCAGGACGACGAGGCTTCGCGGGACCGAGTGGCCACCAGCAGGATCCGTCGCTTCTCCCACCCGAGGACCCGGCCATCCTCGGAACGGACCCCCAGCGCGTTGAGCTCGGTCGGTGAGGCCTGCGCCAAGGCTGACCGCACCTGATCCTCTTCGGTACCCCCCAGAGGGACCGGGGCCAGCCACTCCTCCAACGACAGGTGGTCGGTGGTGATCTGAAGGAAGGTCAAGCCCAGCCCGGCGCGGGCCACCCCCGCGGTCCACTCCGGGTCCGAAAGCGCTGACGCGTGGGTGGGGTCCCGGAGCCGCTCCAAGTGGTTCAGCAGCTCCGCCGAAGCCGGGTCGGGGCACATGTCGGAGATCCCCAGCCTTCCCCCGGGGGCCAGGACCCGGGCCGCTTCGGACAGGAAAGCGTCGATCCGGGGAAAGTGGTGGGGGGCCCGACGGGAGGTCACGATATCGAAGCTCCCGGCCGGGAACGGCAGGCTGCCGGCGTCTCCCCGCTGGAAGCGGACATTCGTGACGTTCCGGCTCTCCGCTTGCTTCCGGGCCTCCGCCAACATGGCCTCGGTGGCGTCCAGCCCGACCACCTCCCGGACCCGCGGGGCCAGGGCGAGGGCCGTGTGGCCGGGGCCGGTTGCCACATCCAGGGCGCGGTCCTCCGGCCGGGGGGCCAACGCCTCGACCAGGATGGCCAGGTCCGCGCCGCGGGCGTGGCGCTCGCTCGTGGTGTACGCCGCAGCATACTTCGCGAAGAACGTCTCCGGGGCCGCCGGTTCTCGGTCCATGGGGGTTCCTGGCGGGAGGACCCCATGGGGTAGATGACCCTGACCCCCCAACCGATGGCCCACGCCGCTCCGCGGTCAGAGCGCCACCAAGAGGGACGCCGGAGGGGACCCGTCATGCCCCGGCCCTGCCCGGGATCAATCGTCCTTGGAGGGAGGGGCCCTCGCCACCAGGACCATGCAGGGGGCATGGTTGATGAGGGCCGTGGAGACGCTTCCCAGGAGCACCCTCCGGGTAGGGGAGAGCCCACGCGACCCCACCACGAGGATGTCCGTGGGGTGGGTCTCGAGATGGGCAAGGATGCGGTCCATCGGGGGCCCTTCATAGACCTCGGACCGCACCTCTGGGACGGTGGCCTTGGCTTCCTCGGACAACTGACGGACCAGTTCCGTCCCTTCGGCGGGAGGGCCCCCGGCGGTGGGGTTCTTCCCCGTCGGGTGGGGATGGGAGGGAAGGACGGTCAGGATGCTCAGCCGGATACCGGGAGTCTCGGCCCTCCTCAAGGCGCCGGCAAGGTCCCGGGCGAGGGCAAAGGCGACCGTCGACGCCGGGGAACCATCCACGGCCACCGCAAGGTCCCGGATCCGCGGGGCCCCGGGAGGACGCCGTAGGAGGGAGCGGACCACGAGAACGGGGCATGGAGCGGCTTGGACCACGGCGTTGGACACGCTACCCAGGAAGAGACGCCGGGTGGCCGAGGCCCCCCGGCTACCCACCACGAGCAGATCCGGGGGCTTGGCTCCCAGGGAGTCCAGGATCGCCTGGGCGGGGGGCCCTTCCAACAGGAGATGATCCACGGAACCAACCCCGGCGGCCCGGGCCTCCTCCTCCGAGCGCAGGAGCATCTCCCGGTGGAACCGGGCGGTCTCCTCCGGGGGGATGTTGACCTCCTTTCGCGTGCTCATGTACGAGGGGGGGGACGCCGCCACAGAGAGGATCCTCAGCGAGGCGCCCGTGGCCCGGGCCAACTGTTCGGCGACCCTGAGGACCCGCTCATCGGCGGTCGAGCCGTCGATGGCCACCACCAGGCGCTCCAGCGTCATGTTCTCCCCAGGGCCTCCCCAGCCACGGGAGGAGGCAGGGCGGGGGAGGCGGGTTCCCCGGGAACGGCTGCCCTCTCCGGAGGGTTCGCGGCCCGTTCCCGGGCGAGGAGATCGTCCCATCGCGCCCGGGCCTGTTCCTGCACCTGCTGCACCTCCTCCGGCGAGAAGTGCCGGAACCGGCCCTGGGCCTTCAGGTACTCCTCCACCGGCTTGAGCTGGCCCATCCTCCGGGTGATCCGGAGCCGGCCCATCTCCACCTCGTACAGCGGGAAGATCCCCGCGTACGTGGCGAGCCTCCCCAGTTCGATGGTCTGGTCCGAGTCGTAGCGCCACCCGGGGGGGCACGCCGCATACACGTGGAAGAACCGGGGCCCCTTTCTCTCCCGTGCCTTCTCCACCTTCCGGACGAAGTCCTCCGGGAAGCTGGGGTTCAAGGTGGCCGCATAGACCGGGTGGTGGGCCAGGACGATGGCCATGATGTCCTTCTTCGGCTCCAGCTTCCCCCGGGCCTCCCCGGCCACCGGCGTGGTGGTGGTCCAGGCCCCCTGGGGGGTGGCACTGCTCCGCTGGACGCCGGTGTTCATGTACGCCTCGTTGTCGTACATCACGTAGAGGGCGTCGGTCCCCCGCTCCAGCATCCCGCTCAAGGACTGCAGGCCGATGTCCGCGGTGCCTCCATCGCCGGCGAACCCGACCACGTTGAGGTCCCCCAGGCCCAGCGCATCCGCGGCCGCCCGAAGACCGGAGATCGAGGCCCCCGTCGCCTCGATGGCGTTGTCGAGCATCCCCACCCCCAAGGCCGTGGTGGGGTACGGCGTCGCGATCACGGTCCAGCAACTGGCCGGCACCGAGACCACCGTCCGGGGGCCGAGGCCTTTCAGCAGGAGCCGCATGGCGAGTGCCGGTCCGCACCCGGGGCAGGCCGCGTGGCCGGAGTACATGAGCTCCTGCCGGGGGATGGTGAGCTTAGCCATGGGCCGCCACCTCCCCGCTGGTCTCCAGGTCCATCCACCGGGGTCCGGGCGCCTCCGACACGAGCAAAGCCTCGAAGACCCGCCGCAGGTCCTGGGGACCCACGTCCCGCCCCCCGATGCCGGACAGGAAGCTCGTGACAGAGGGAGGGGAAGGGATCCCGTAGAGGGCGGAACGGACCTCGGAGGCCGCCGGGCCCAAGGCCCCGAAGGTGAAGGACCGGTCCAGCACGCCGATGCGGCCGACGGTCCTGGCGAGTTGGCGGACCGCCTCCACCGGGAAGGGCCGGAAGACCCGCAGCTTCGCCATCCCCACCTTGCGCCCCGAGGACCGAAGGTCGTCGACCACCCCCCGCGCCGTCGTGCTCGTGGTCCCCAGGGTGAGGAGCACGGCGTCGGCGTCCTCGGTCCGGTAGCCCACCAGCGGTCCACCGAGGACCCGGCCGATCCGCCGGGCGTACTCGGACTCCACCTCCTGCAACTTCGGCAGGACCCGGTCCATAGCCTCCGCCACCTGGTGGCGGAAGCCCACGTAGTGGTCCGGCCCGGTGAAGCTCCCCAGACGAGAGACGACCCCTGGGCGGAGGATGGCCCGGGCGTCCTTCGGGGGAAGGAACCGGTCCACCGTCTCAGGGTCCGGGACGTCCACCGGCTCGAAGGTATGGGAGAGGTAGAAGGCATCCTCGGTCACCATGGCGGGGAGCCGGATCTCCGGGTCCTCCACCAGACGGTAGGCGGTGAGCACGGTGTCCAGGACCTCCTGGTTGCTCTCCGGGTAGAACTGGATCCAGCCGGTGTCCCGTTGGGACATGGTGTCCGCGTGGTCCGCACCGATGTTCCACGGAGGGGCGACCGCGCGGTTCACCACTCCGAGGACCATGGGGGTCCGCTGTCCGGAGGCCCAGTGCAAGAGCTCGTGCATGAGCAGGAGCCCCTGGCTGGAGGTGGCGGAGTAGGTCCGCGCCCCGAGGGCGGAGGCGCTCAGGCAGACCTGGAGGGCCGAGTGCTCCGACTCCACCTTCACGTACTGGGCCTTGAGCTCGCCGGAGGCGACCATCTCCGCGAGGGCCTCCACGATGGTGGTCTGTGGAGTGATGGGGTAGGCAGCGATGACCTGGACCCGGGCGAGGCGGGCCGCCTCCGCCTGGGCACCGTTGCCGGAGAGCACCTTGAACACCATGGGCGGACCTCACGCCTCCGTGACCATCTGGATGGCATCGGGAGGACATTCCGTGGCGCAGATCCCGCACCCCTTGCAATAGGACAGCCTCACCAGCGGGTAACCCTCCGCATCGAGATCGAAGGCGTCGTCCGGGCAGAACTCCCAGCAGAAGTTGCACCGGGTGCAGCGGTCCCGGTCGATGACGGGTCGGAGCGTGCGCCAGGAGGACGTGTGGAGGACGTGGCTGGGCCGGCTCGCCATCGGCCCTTCCGGAAAGGGAAGGGGCGCTGCCGGTGGTGCCGGAGCGGGGGCCACCGTGGACGGGGCCACCGGCTCGGTCCGGACGGCCTCCGCCCCGTCCCGGGCCGCGGCGCGGTTCTCCTCCGGATGCGACGGGACGAAGGAGATGATCGCCCGTTCCAGGGAGGTTTCGGTAAAGGCCCCGGTGGCCCGCGCAAGGGCCCCGAGCACGGCGGTGTTGACCACCGGCATGGTGGCGGTCCCCACCTTGCGTCCCAGCGCGATCCCAGTGGCATCCAAGGTGGCGATCCGTCCCCCCAGGGGAAGGGAGAACGCCTCCGGAGGTCTGGGAGAGTTCACCAGCAGGAGTCCTCCCGGCTTCAGCCCCTCGGTGACCGGGGTGTCCCTGAGGAGACCGGGGTCCAGCACCACCACCACGTCCGGGTTCTCGATGAAGCTGCGGAGCCGGATGGGCTGGTCGTCGATCCGGGTGAACGCCGTGACCGGAGCTCCCCGGCGCTCCACTCCGAAGAAAGGGAAGCTCTGGGCCACCTTGCCATCGAAGAAGACGGCCTGGGCCAGGAGCTCGGACGCCACCACGGCCCCCTGACCTCCCCGACCATGGAAACGGATCTCCAGCATGGTCCCTCGAGCGAGAGGAGCCTCGGTGGGTGGCTTATACCGCCCGTAAACGGGGCTTGACCGATGCCCTTAATCCCGACCCCGGACCTGCCCGGGCATGGTCGGGATCAAGCCGCTGTCGAAGATCTGGCTGGACGGGAGGTTCCTGGACTGGGAGAAGGCCCAGATCCACATCCTCACCCACGGGCTCCATTACGGATACGCCATCTTCGAGGGGATCCGCTCCCACGGGACCGCCCAGGGACCCGCGATCTTCCGGCTGAAGGAGCACCTGACCCGATTCGAGAACAGTGCCAAGATCTACCGGATGGCCCTCCCGTACTCCCATGCCCAGCTCACCGAGGTGGCGAAAGAGCTTGTCCGGGTCAACGGGGTCACGGACAGCTATCTGCGTCCTTTGGCCTTCTCCGGGTATGGGGAGATGGGGCTGGATCCCACCCGGAGCCCCATCTCAGTGGCCATGGCCCTCTGGGAGTGGGGGGCCTACCTGGGGGAGCAGAGCGCCCAGCAGGGGGTCCGGGTCACGGTCTCCAACTGGACGCGCATCGACAGCCGGGCGCTCCCCCCGCAGGCCAAGTGCGCGGCGAACTATGCGAACAGCGCGCTCGCCAAGATGCAGGCGAGCGCCGCAGGCTACGACGAGGCGATCCTGTTGAACGCCTCCGGCATGGTGGCCGAAGGACCGGGAGAGAACGTCTTCCGGGTGAAGGACGGGGTGCTCTCCACCCCCCCGGCGAGCTCCGGGATCCTGCGGGGGATCACCCGGGACTCGGTCATCCGCTTCGCCCGGGACGAGGGCATCCCCTTCCAGCGGACGGACTTCACCCGGGAAGAGCTCTTCACGGCGGACGAGGTCTTCTTCAGCGGAACGGCGGTGGGGCTCACCCCGATCCGGGAGGTGGACGGGCGGCCCATCGGCTCCGGGAACTACCCGGTGACCCACCGCCTCCAGAAGGTCTACGACGACGCGATCCATGGTCGGGACCCCCGATACCGTGCCTGGCTCACCCCCGCGGGCTGAGTCCCTCGAGATCGAGGGGGCTCGCTGATGCGAAGGGGGCCTCAGGGCCCGGACCAGATCGCCCGGAGGGCTTCGGCGAAGCGCCCCAACCTCGCCCGGGTGCGATCGTCCCGGGCCCGGAGGAAGAGCGAGACGGCCGGCGGTCCGTCCTCCAGATCCCAGGGGCCCTCCAGTGGGAGGGACCGCAGGTGGGAGAGCTCCGGGGCGTCGCGAAGCTCTTTCAGGGCGAAAGCCCCCGGGTGGGACTCCTCGACGAGGAAGAGATGGCCCCAGGGCTCTGCTCCGCCCCCCGGCTGTCGGCAAAGGACGGAGCGCTTCCAGGCGAGGATCCCTTCCGGGGCGGGCAGGTCCCACAGGGGGCTCACGTAGACGCCCGCGAAGGCGGGGTCCCGCAGGACCGTGGAACAGGCCGCTTCGAACCGGACCGCCGCCGACCGAGCTCCCCGCGTCGGGGTTCCCGGACGGTTCATGGCCTGTCGTGGTCCAGCAAGGACGCTCCCCGCGCCTAGAGGCGCCTCAATAGAACCGGCGGGCCCGGGGGGCCTCTCCCCGGTGGCTCGGATGCACGTCCTCGAACCGGGCCCTGGCATACCCGCAGAGCCCGTCCCGGTTAGGCTCGCAGTGGGTGCAATTGCCCTCCTGCGGTACCGGGGCGCGGACCAGGTCGGCCCGGATAACCTTCAGGGCGGCCTGCAGCCAGGCCCGGGGGGCTCCGCCGTAGGGGATCTCGACCCATCCCTCACGCTCTCCGCCCCCGGCGGTGTCCCCGTAGTAGACCATGCCGCTTACGGGAACCACCCCCCAGGTGGCCTCCACCAGGCGGCACTCCGCGAGCACCTGGAGGAAGTCGAAGAGGCGGCCGTGGTGCCGGGGGTAGTCCTCGAAGAGATGGGTGTCCTTGTACTCCACCGGGAAACAGTGCCCGTCCGGCCGGCGGATCACATAGTCCGGCCGCCCGCTGAGGCCCCAGGCGCGGTCCTCCAGGGTGGGGGAGCGCTCGTGCAGGAACGCATGGGCATGGCTCCGCTCGGGCGGGAAGAGGAAGGGGAGGCCGGGTTCGTCCGGGTCCTGGTAGAGGAGCGTGTCCTGGAGGCCCACGTCCAGCCGGCCGTGCACGGGCCGGGGATCCCCCACCGGCGGCGGGAAGAGGGGGGAATGGGGCAGAGGGGCCGTTCCCGGCGGGGTGCGGGGGCTGAGCGAAGCACCGGTCCGCCAGGAGAGGTGTTGGCTCCGGTGCAGTTCCATCTCGTGAGGGCAGCGGAAGTAGGTGACGAGGTCGTGAGGGGAGAGATGCTCCAGGACAGGGGCGTTCCCGGGAACGACGGGGAAAGGTTCGGCCTTGGGCGGAACCAGGGGCATCAGGTCCGGAGCGGTTGCGGTCACAGAGGAAGGACCCGGAGCGAGGGTTCTTGAAACCCTCGGTGGACTGGAGGCTCCCGCGAGCGCCGGCACGGCCGCCGGTCCCCCTCGGGGCTCCCCGGGATCAGCCGTTGATGGAGGCGCCGCTCACCCCGTGCCGGGAGGGTTCGTCCGGCGGGGAGGAGACCGGCGAGACGCTCCGGCGCCGTTCCAGGGCGTCGTTCAGCCTCGTGGAGGCCAGGAGGAAGGCCAGGTGGCTGAAGGCCTGGGGGAAGTTCCCCAGGAACTTCCCGTCGGGCGTCATCTCCTCGGGAAGGAGACCCAGCGGCCCCGAGCGGCTGAGGAGCTCCTCCAGGAGCCTCCGCGCGCGTTCGAGCTCCCCCCGGAGCGTGTAGTACTCCACCAGCCAGAAGGCGCAGGGGAGGAAGGTCCCCTCGGTGCCGGGGAGCCCGTCGTCGAGCTTGTAACGATAGACAAAGGGGCCGGAGACCAGTTCGGACTCCACCCGTCGTGCGGTCTCCTGCATCCGGGGGTCCTGGGCGGGGATGAACCCCACCACGGGAAGCCGGAGGAGCGAGGCGTCGACCCCATCCGCCCCGTAGTACCAGGCGAACGCCTTTCCGTCGCGGGTGAGCCCGCGGGAGAGCACCGACTCCCGGACCGCCTCCCGCGTCCCCTCCCAGGTCTCGTAGTCGGCCACCATGCCGAGGCGTCCGCCCAGGCTGATGGCCCGGTCCAGGGCCACCCAGCACATGGCCTTGGAGTAGACGAAATGCCGGGGAGGGCCCCTCACCTCCCAGATCCCCCGGTCCGGCCGGTCCCAGATCTCCACCACCCGGTTCACCAGGTGCCGGAGCTCGCGCCAGAGGTCCACGGAGACCACCCCCCCGTGGATCTCCAGGAGGTTGGCCACGTCGAGGACGTTCCCGAACATGTCGTGCTGGACCTGCTCGTGGGCGGCGTTGCCGACCCGGATGGGTCGGCTGCCCCGGTAGCCCTCCAGGTGGGTCAGCTCGATCTCGGGAGGGGGGGATCGGCCCTCCACGTCGTAGAGGACCCTCAGTCGGTCCCGGTCCCGGACGATCAGCGTGAGCAGCCAGTAGATGAAATTCACGGCCTCCTCCTCGAACCCCAGCCGGAAGAGGGACCGGACGGCCAGGGCCGTGTCCCGGATCCAGGTGAAGCGGTAGTCCCAGTTCCGGACCCCCCCGGGGTCCTCCGGTAGGGAGGTGGTGGGCGCGGCCACCATGGCGCCGGTCGGCCGGTAGAACAAGAGCTTCAGGAGCAGGGCCGACCGCTCCACGGCGTTGCGCCACCGGCCGTGGTAGGTGGACCGGCTGGACCAGGCCCGCCAATACTGGAGGGTGCTCTCCAGCCGCTGGGCGGGCTGGAAGGCCTCCAAGGGCGTGACCACTTCCGAGCCGTGGGCGAAGACGAACCACTCCTCCTGCCCGGCGGAGAGGGAGAAGGAACCCTCGACGCCCGCCCCCTCGATCCGAAGGGGACGGTAGGTGGAGAGGGAGGCGGACCCGGCCGGGGCCTGGGCGAGCGCGCCGTAGCGGTTCACCTCGAAGGTGGGAACCTCCCGGGCATAGCCGAACCGGGGTTGGAAGGAGAGCCGGAAGGAGAGCGTCCCTCTCAGCACCGAGAGCCGCCGGTGGATCTCCGACATGAGGATGTGGCCGGAGCCCACCTCGGGACAGAAGTCCAGCAGGACGGCCTCCGAGCCGTCCGGCGCCTGGAAGGTGTGCTCGAGGACGTTGGTCCCCGGCTCGTAGGAGAGGCGGGTCTTGATCCCGGATCCGGCCGCCCCCAGCAGGAAACACCCCCCTTTCTCCCGGTCCAGCAGGGAGAGGAAGGTGGGGGGGGAGTCGAAGCGGGGGAAGCCCACGAAATCCACCGAGCCCTCCCGGCTGACCAGGGCCGCGGTACGATTGTTCCCGATGACCCCGTAGTCCTCGAGGTCGTGGTACCCTCCGGGGAGGGGGACCTCTGGCCCCCTCGGGGAAGTGCCCGCAGCGCCGGAGGAGCTCGACACGTTGCGCGCGGCCACGCCGCCGGGGTTCATATCCCCGAGGGGACCGGGAGACCGGGGGGTACTTCCCCGGGGCAACTCCTCCGGGGCCCCCGGGGTTCACCGGGCGAGGGAAAGGAAGCGCAGGGAGAGGGAGTTCAGGACCACGGTGGTCGAGGAGACCCCCATGGCCAGGGCCCCGGTGATCGGCAGCACGTTGTAGACCGCCAGCCCGAAGACGGGCACGAGCGCCCCGGCGGCGATGGGGAGGAGCACCGCGTTGTATCCCAGGGCCCAGGTGAGGTTCCCCCGGACCTTGCCCACGGTCCTGCGGCCGGTCCGGAGGGCGAGCGCGACCCCCCGGAAGTCGGAACGGACCAGGATCACCCCCCCGGCCTCCTTGGCCACATCGGTCCCCGCCCCGATGGCGATGCCCAGATCCGCGGCGGCGAGGGCCGGAGCGTCGTTGATCCCGTCCCCCACATAGGCGACCCGATGCCCCGCGGCACGGAGCTGACCGAGTAGGGTCATCTTGTCCGAGGGGCTCAGGCCGGCGTGGACCTCGTGGATACCGGCGGCCCGGGCCACGGCGAGGGCCGCTGCCTCGTGGTCCCCCGTGGCCATCACCACGCGGATCCCGTCCCGGGCGAGCGCCTGGATGGCCTCGGGGACCCCCGGGGCGATCTCGTCGGCGAAGCCCAGGAGGCCCAGGGGCCGGTCCCCTTCGAAGAGCACGGACCAGCTCCGTCCTTGGCCCTGAAGCCGGGCCGGCTCTGCAGCGAGGCTCCCGAGCGGGAGGGAGTCCCCGGCGAGGCGTTTCCCTCGCAGGATCCGGAACGGGACCCCCCCGTGGAGCCCTTGGACCCCCTGGCCCGGCACTTCCTGCACCGGGTCGAAGGGGATACCGGGGACCCCCCGTTCCCGGGCCGCCTGGAGGACCGCCCGGGCCAGCGGGTGGCTGGAACCGGCCTCCAGGCCGGCGGCGAGGGCCAGCAGTCGTCCCGGCTCCTCGCCGGGGACCGGGAGGAGATCGGTGAGGGTGGGCTCCCCCCGGGTGAGCGTGCCGGTCTTGTCGGCGAGGACGAGATCGATCCTGCTCGCCCGTTCCAGGGAGTCCCGTCCCTTGAACAGGATCCCCTCCTCCGCGGCCCGGCCGGTGCCCACGACGATGGCGGCCGGCGTGGCGATGCCGAAGGCGCAGGGGCAGGCCGTGATCGCCACCGAGACGAAGACCAAGAGCGCCACCGTGAGGCCCGCCCCGTCGAGGAACCAGGCGACGGAGGCGGCGACGGCCAGGGCCAGGACCACGGGGACGAAGATGGCCGCGATCCGGTCCGCGAGCTGCTGGAGCGGGACCCGGCTGACCTCGGCCTCCGTCACGAGTTGTCCGATCTGGGCGAGGAGGGTGTCCTGGCCGACCCGGGTGGCCTCCACGGTGAGGGCGCCATCGCCGTTGATCGTCCCGGCCAGGACCCGGTCTCCGGGAGCCCGTTCCACCGGTAGGCCTTCGCCGGTGAGCAGGGCCTCGATCAGGGTGGACCGCCCCTGCCGGATCTGCCCATCCGTCGGGACCCGGCCCCCGGGGCGGACCCGGAAGAGATCCCCGGGTTGGACCTCCGATACCGGGACCTCCACCTCCCTGCCCTCCCGGAGCACCCGGGCCGTGGTGGGAACGAGTTCCTGAAGTTCCCGCAGAGCTCCCCGGGAGCGTTCCCGGGTCAGGTGTTCGAGATAGTTCCCGGTGAGGATCAAGGTGACGATGAGCGCGGAGGCGTCGAAGTAGTATTCCGGCGGCAGGTGGCCCGGCAGCCAAACGACGACCGTGCTGTAGCCGTAGGCCACGGTGGTCCCCACGGCGATGAGGACGTCCATGTTCCAGAGGCGGCTATGGAAGGCGTCCCAGGTCCCCCGGTAGAACTGGAGACCGGGGTAGAACTGGACCACGGTGGCAAGCGCGAAGGCGAGGTACGGCCAGTCCGGGAGGGGGAGGACGTAGGTGAGCAGGACGATGCCGATGGAGAGGGGCCAGGACACGGCCAGGCGCCGGCGGAGCCGGCCCAGCTGGTGTTCTGGGGCCGAGAACTCCTCCAGGCAGGAGGTGGAGCAGAAGTAGTAGGTCCGGTTCTCGCGCACCAGGGTCAGTTCGGCGGTGCGCTCGTCCACGGCCATGCCGCAGACGGGGTCGGTGGGCATCGCGGGAGCTCGGGGGGACCTTAGGGCTTCTTGAGCCGGGCCTCGTAGGTCTTCCGGCAACCCTCGTTGCAGAAGTAGACCGTCTGCCCCTGGTACGTTCCCTTTGCCGGGGCCTTCTCGCTGTCCACCGTCATCCCGCAGACCGGATCCTTCACCTTCACGGGTCCCACCGGACGGAGGACCCGGCCCGGCATCTTGACGCTTTCTCAGAGACCGGTGGACCAGGCTGGCCCCATGGCCCGGGCCCCGTCCCGGGGGCTCGGGGATCGGTGATCTCCGCTCATGGCAGAGGAGAGACCCACCATGGTTGGTTCCGCCATCCCTGTCCGGGTAAGTCGCATGGGAGAGGTGCCGGGGCTACCCCCGCTACGACCGGACCCGTTCGTCGCTCTCCCCAACCCCCCTCGGAGCCCCGGGTCGACGGGTCCCGTCAGGGTGGAACGGCGAACCTCCTGGAAGGGGGGTGGAATGACCCCAACCTCCAGGTGGCGTGGGCGCCGCCACCCCAGCACGGCTCTTCCTCTCAAGTGAGGAGGGGAGGTCCGCGACTGGACTCGCCCTGGCGTCCCGAAGGCACAGTGTCTAGGCAGGGCCGGGACTCTTGCCCTGTGCTATTCGCGGGTGGTTCGGCCCCCGCCGGCCCCCGACATCCCCACCGGGATCGGATCCCGCCACCGTCCCTCTTTGTCGTTTCGACATTCTGTCGCGATCCCGACGGGAGAGACGGGACTCTTGTCGAGTGGGCTGGGTTCCGGGCCCCAAGGGAGCGGCCCGGCCGTCACCCCAAGGGCCGGGGGGTGTCGAAGCCCGGGATCAGGGAACCGGGACTCCGACCGAGAGGAGAAGGTAGAGGAAGAGCAGGATCACCAGGAAGGCCATGATCCCGTTCCCGTAGAGTGTCCGTCGGGTCAGCTTGGCCTCGTCCGAGGTCTCCGGGGAGGTGTGGGGGCGCTGGTAGAGCCATTGGATCATGAGGCCGGAGCTGGCCCCCAGGAAGAACAGCCCGACGGTGAAGAGCAGCTTCCCGACCAGGACCCCGTTCGCGGCGCCGCTCAGATAGTTCGTGAGCGTGGACCCGGTACAACTGGTCGAGCCGGCGTAGCAGGTGCCGTTGGCGGAGGCGAGACTGACGGCGACCAGCACCCCCACGAAAAGGAGGAGGAAGCCCAGGATCCGCATCCACTGGACGGCCGTCCTCGGGTCCCGGGGGACGGGAGGTGCCGCCGCGACCCACCCGTGGGACGGGGGGACTGGATACCCGTACGGGGGAGGGGGGGCGTACGGCGGAAGGGACTCCGGTGCCCCTTGCGGAGCGGGACCCGACTGTGCCATGGCCATTCCATTGTCCCCAACCTATTTTGATTTGGCGCTCAAAGGGCCCCCCACCCGGCCGCGGCGCCATGGACGGTCGGCGGGTCCCCTTCCTCCCGGAGCTGGAGGTCCTACAGGCTGTCCACAACGTCCGGGGGAAGAGAGGAAGAACCATGCCCTTCTCCGCGGCGTGGTACGGGTTCGAGACGGGCGACGGGATGCTCGATGCTCCCGGCGGGATTTGAACCCGCGACCTCGAGGTCGAAGGCCTCGCATCCTTGACCGGACTAGACCACGGGAGCGGGACTCCCCCACGGCCGGAGGTTCATACCGATTCCGGCCCTCCAGCCCGCTTCGGGGCGGGCCCCCTCAGCCCACCTTCTCCCAGCGCTCCAGGCTCTGGACCTTCCCCAGGGTGGAGCCCCGCCGGATCTCCTCGCGCACCCGGTTCTCGTGCTCCAGGACGTCCAGGGACCGGTTCGCGATCTCCTGGGCCCGCTCCCGGGGGACCACCACCACCCCGCTCAGGTCCCCCACGATCCAGTCCCCGGGGCGGACCCGTTGCCCGCCACAGAGGATCTCCACGCCGATCTCTCCATGCCCCTTCGCATCGCCGGCGTCCGGCGCCACGTGGCGGGAGAAGACCGGGAACCCCAGGTCTAAGATGGCGTCCAGGTCCCGGGCGGCCCCGTCGATGACCACCCCCGCGATCCCCTTTCCGTGCGCCGACCAGCTCGCGAGCTCCCCCCAGAGCCCGGTCACACCTCCTCCCGCGTCCACCACGATCACATCGCCACGCTCGGCCCGGTCGATGGCCTCCACGGGCTTCGCCCAATCCCCGTCGAGGGTCCGGACCGTGACCGCCGGACCGGCCACCTTCACGTGGGGGTCCTTCAGCCGCGGCAGGATCCCGTGCATCGCCCCCTTCCGTTGCTGGGCATCCGTCACGTTCGGGGACGAGACCTTGAGGAAGGCCTCCCGGATCTGGTCCAACGAATAGCGCCGGAAGAGCTCCGAGGGGGCCGCCTTCCCGCTGTCCAACGCCTCCCTGAGGATCCGGGTCGCCTCGGTGATCTTCTCCGACTTCGTGATGGCCCCGCCGACGATGATCACCCGGGCCCCCGCCTCCACGGCCCGGGGCGCCGTCTCGGAGTTGAGCCCCCCGGCCACGGCCACCGGGACCGGGGAGACCTTCACCAGCGAGCGGAGGGCCTCGAACGGGTCGTTCCCCCGCATCTGCTGGTCGATCCCCACGTGCAGGCAGACGTAGGCCACCCCGAGCTTCCCCGCGGTCGCGGCGCGAGCGCCTGGGTCCGCCACCCCGAGGAGGTCCACCATGACCTGGGCGCCGTACTTCTCCCCCGAGCGGACGGCCTCGGCAATGGTGTCATCATCGGCGGCTCCCAGGACGGTGACCACATCGGCGCCGGCCTTGGCCGCGATCTCCACTTCGAACCCCCCGGTGTCCATGATCTTCATGTCGGCCACGATCCGCTGGTCCCGGAACGTCCTCTTCAGCTCCCGGACCGCGTTGAGCCCCTCGCTCTTGATCAGCGGGGTGCCGGCCTCCACCCAGTCCGCCCCGCCGGCCACGGCCTCCCGGGCCGCCTGCAGGGCCCGGTTCAGGTTCTCGAAGTCCAAGGCAACCTGGAGGATGGGGCGCTCCGCGGGCATGCGGGGGAGGAGGCCGCCCGGGACAAAAGGAGGATGCGGCCTCCCCCAGCCTTCCGCGCCGGTCGAGGCCCCCCGCGAAGAGTTCATGTAGCGGGATGGGCCCCCAGGAGGCGTGTCCCCCAGTGCCATCCCCCCCGACGATATCCTGCTCCAGGTCACGCCCGCGCTTCCGCTGCCGGAGGTCTGGGACGCGATCGTCCGGCCCGAGCAGCTGACGCGTTGGCTGGCCCCCCGGGTCCGGCTCGAACTGAGGGAAGGCGGACCCTTCGAGCTCTTCTGGGACCCGGAGGACCCCTCCCAGAACTCGACCCAGGGATGCACCCTCCTCCGCTTCCGGGACCAGGATGAGATCGCCTTCACCTGGAAAGGCCCCCCGGCCTTCGATGCCCTCATGAACCGGGGCGCCCGGCTCACCGAGGTGCAGATCCGCGTGGCTCCTTGCCCAGAAGGGATCGATGTGACCTTGGAGCACAAGGGCTGGCAGGCCGGCGAGGCCTGGGAGGAGGCCCGCTCCTGGCACGTCCACTACTGGGACGAGGTCCTCCACCGATTGAAGGACTACCTCATGACCGGGGAGGCTCCCCCCCCGCCCACGCGGTGACCCGGGAGCCCGGCTTCAGCCCCCGGTCGCCCGCTCCAGCCGCAGGCTCAGGTCCCCCCGGCCCCCGCCCTCCGGGAGGGGAAGGCCCTTTCCCGGGACCTTCAGGACGGTCCCCGGGGCCGAGTTCCGGGGGACCCGGACCGTGAGCCGCTCGAGGGGCGTGACCAGGGGCACGCGCCCTCCCCGGCTCAGGGTCCGGGTGGATACGGGCAAGGAGAACGTGATGTCCGGGCCCCGGCGCGTCCAGGGACCGGGCCGTACGTGGATCACCAGCACCAGGTCGCCCGCTCCCCCCCGGAGCAGCGGGTGGCCTTGTCCGGGGACGCGTAACCTCATCCCCTCGTCCATGCCGGCCGGGACCCGCACCTCGAGGAGGGTGTGGGCGAGCAGGGACCCGAGGCCGTGGCAGTCCGAGCACGAGCGCTGGACCCACCGGTCCCCGGTGTTCCCCAGGCCGTGGCACACCCCGCAGAGCGGGCGGAGGCGGAGGCCGTAGAGCGATTCCGGAGCCCCCCAGCCGCTCCCTCCGCAGCCCGGGCAGCCCATCCGTTGCTCACCCCATTCCCTGCCGGTTCCGCCGCAACCGCCGCAGGGCCGTGCGTGGGGCACCTCGAGCTTGAGCAAGAGGCCGGTGAAGACCTCCCGCAGGCCCAGGGTCACTTGGGCCTCCACGTCGGGATGCTCCGACGAACGGTCGGAGATCCGTGCGTCGTAGGCGCGGCGGCGCACGGGGTCCGTCAGGACCTCGTAAGCCTGGTGCAGGGCCCGGAAGTGCTCGGCGGCTCTCGGGTCCCCGGGTCGGTGGTCCGGATGCCACCGGAGCGCCTCTCGCCGGAAGGCCTCCCGGATCCCCGGGGCCTCGGTGGATGGGTCCACGCCGAGGAGAGTGTAGTAGTCGGTCCCGGAGGCGGCCATGGGCGTACGTTGCTCGCTTCCTGGAAGGGGCAGGGAATGGGGGATAAAGGCCCCGCTCCAGTGGAACGACGCACGCACCCGAGGGACCTCCCACCGGTCACGGAAAGGGAAGGATAGGCGGTGGGCGCATGCCTGCTCGCAACCCCCACGCCCTTCGGGATTCTCGCCCCCGGAACGGTCGCCCTCCCTCCCGGGACCCCGACCCTCCGAGCGTCCTCCCGAACCAGGCCCACATCCGAGCGCCCGTCTCCCCAGCGTCTTCCCGGTCCCCCTCCCAAGGCCACCGAGAACGCCGCCGAGGCCCGGACGCCAACGCCACCCGGTCCTTTCCCCCGGCGCGAGATCCAGGGTCTCCCCCGGAGGAACTGGGACAGCCCGATGAGCGGAGGCTCCCGGGGGAGCTCCGGAACCCGCCCCCATCGGCTTTCCTCCCCTCCGGAAGGACCGGCGTGACTCCTTCCTCCCGTCCGGGAGAACGCCATCGCCCGCCCGATCCCTCGCACCGGACCGCGTGACGGCCGGGAGCGCGAAACGCTCGCTCCCGCCTGGCCGTCGAGGAGGGGCACCGGAACCCCGGTGAGCCCCCCGAGTCCGGCAGAAGCCTCCGGCCGTGCTCCACCGCACCGGGTCCGAAGGGATCAGGGGCGGGCTCGCGTCGGGGGGCCAGGGGTCGGGAACGGACCCGCCGCCGGTGCGGGACCGGTGGGAGGGTCCACGAGGACCACCCATGTCCGAAGAGACCCCGCAGCCAGGCTGCACCACGGAACCGCTTCCGCCCTGCGACGAACACCCCACCGCCCCGCGTCCCCCGTCGGACCGGCGACCGCACCCGCCCCGGGACCTTCTCAAGCGCCTGCCCCCGGGGGCCCGATGGAGAGGGGCCATCCGCCTTCCCTTGAGCCTGCGTCAGACGCCACAGCTCCACCTGGTGGAACTCGCTCCCGGCGCCCTGGGATGGTTCCTACGGCTGCCGGACGCCCGGGGCGATCTCCTCTGGAAGACGCTCCCCCTTCCCGCCCCCGCGGCCTGGGCCTGGGCCTCCGGGTTCCCCGCGCTCGCCCTCGCCATCGAGCGGCTCCTGGGGGAGGCCTCTGCCACCCGCCCCCGCCAGCACGATGGGAAGGAGCAGCGAGGGTCGGCATGATCGGGATCTCCTGCTACGAGGTCTGGGGTCTGGTCCCGGATACCCCGGTCGGCCCGTGGGTGCGATGGGGATACGACCTCCTCTCCCGCCTCCCCGGTGCCCGCTGGACCCTCGAGCAGGGGGAATGGGAAGGAAGGCCCTTCCTCAGAAGCTACGCCCCGGTGGGGATCCATCTGGAACTGCGTCGGCTCGCGCTCCTCCAGGGGGACCTCCGTCTGGTCCCCCGTACCTGGGACCCGGAGAACGATCTCCCTCCCTCGACGGTGAGCGTGCTGCGGTTCCCTTCCCCGCCCGGACCCCCGCCAGCGGAGCATGACCTCCCGGAGCTCCCCGCCCACCTGGGGGCCTCCTGGGCCGTTCAAGGGATCCTTCTCGGCGGAGACCCGCCGGAGGGCCAGGTCCGCGTCGCCGGCTTCGGACCGTTGCGGGAGGCCCTGCTCGCCCAGCACCGCGTCCTGTTGAGCTGGGGCCCGGCCCTCGGAGGGGTGCCGGAAGCCTGGGCCCCGGCCTCCCGCGCACACCGCACCGCCGAAGGAGAGTGGCGCCGCCGTGAACTCAAGCGGTTCCACGGCGGGCCGGCCCCGGGAATGCACAAGGAAAGGTGGTCCCTCCCCTGGAGGGCGCCCGCCGGTGCCGTGAGGATTGGCGCCCTGCCGCCCCCCACTTCCAGCGCACCGCCGCTTCCCTGGGCGATGAACTGGGGGGAAGGGAACGGATGGTCCCCGGACGAGGCCACCCTCCTGCGTCATGTCCTGGTCCTGGGGTTGACCGGCAGCGGGAAGACCCAGCTCTTGGCCCATGGGGCGGCCGAGGTCCATCGCAGGGGGATCCCCCTGGTGGTCCTGGACATGCACGGGGACCTGACCCCGGCCATCCTCGACCGGTTGCCGGGCCTCCCCCGGGGAGAGTTCGTTCTCGTCGGGCCCGGCCCGGGGGAGACCGGGATGGACGTGCTGGCTCCTCCCTCTCCTCCCTCCGGAGGCGGTAGCGCTGACGGGGGGACAGGGTCCCGGCTGGTGGGGGAGCTCTTGGGCGCCCTCCGCCCGGCCGGCTCCCTCCGGGACGAGTTCTGGGGTCCCCGGATGGAGCGGCTACTGGAAGGCGGGCTCCGGTGCGTGCTGGGCACCGGCGGGAACCTCCACGACCTCGCCCGTCTCTTCCACGACCCGTTCGGTCAGGCCGCCTCCCTGCGGCCGCTGTTGGCCGACCCCACGCTCAGGGAGTTCCTGGACGAGCTCGTCGGCGTCCACCGTCGGCAGCCGGACTTCCTGGCTTCGGTACAGAACCGGCTCGCCCGGGTTCTCTTCGACCCGACGATCCGTGCCCTGGTGTCGCCCCGGACCGGTGGCGAGGACCCCGAAAGAGTGCTGGGTCAACGCCGTTCGGTCCTGCTCCACCTCCCCAAAGGGGAGTTGGGGGAGGGCGGGGGACTCTTCGTGGCACACCTGCTCCTGGCCCGGTGCTATCTGGCCCTCCTCCGGGGAGCGCAGCCCGGACCGGACCGGCTACGGACCCTCTTCGTCCTCGACGAGGCGCACCTTCTCTCCCCCCGCCTCCTTGGCACCATGGTCCGTGAGGCCAGGAAGTTCGGTGTCGGACTGCTCTTGGCCACCCAGGGGAGCGCAGAGGGGCTTGCCGGGGGAGAGGGGGGACCCTGGTCCGAGGTGGGGACCGTCTTCGGACTTCGCATGGCCCCGGGCCCCGCCCGGCAGTTCCTGCCCTGGCTCGCCCCCCGGCTTCCCCTCCATCCCGGTTCGCGCCCCGCGGCCGAGTTCACGGGGGCCTTTGCCCGCCTCCCCCGGCACGCCGCCTACCTCAGGAGAGTGGGGGAGGACCTCCCCCGGTTGGTGGTGCTGCCGGGCCCGGTCCAGCGCCCCCGCACCCTGGAGGGGACGGGGCTCCCCTGCCCTCCTCCCGGCCGTTCCCCGGCAGCGGGAGGGACCCGGCCGGAGGAGCCCGAGACGGAAGAGGTGGACGGGCTCCTCGGGCTGCTCGTCGGCCGGGTACCGCCGGAGCCCAAACCCCCCTGGTGGGCCGTGGGGGAGCGCCGTAGGTTCTTCCACGCGCTGGCCCCGGGAAGATTCTGCCTCACGGAGGCGGGATGGGGTCGCCTGGGGTGGCGGGGGGACACGGGTGCTCCCCGGGAGTCGTTCGAACACCTGCGGCTGCTGAGGGACGTCTTCGCCTTGCTCGCCTACCGGGGGCTCGCGCTGGAGATGCCTCGTCAAGGAGGGTTCGAGCGACGCCTGCCCGATGCCCGCTATCTCATGACGGTCGCCCCGGCCTCACGGCCTACGTCAGGGGCCACGCGGGTCCAGAAAGGGCCCCTCGGCGGGACCCGGGACCTCCACGTGGAGGTGGAGGTCTCAGGCCTGGAGGACCCCCGGCGCTTGGCCCGATCCTGGGACAAGGCCCGGCAGCAGGGGGCGCACCTGCTCTGGGTCGCCGGCACCCACCGTGGGGGAGAAAGGCTCCGGGCCTTCCTCCGCAGGAAGGAGGCCGGGCGGCAGGAGGCCACCGTCTGGGTGTTGGCGGAGGAGGCCCTTCGGGGGTGGCGGGAGGCCCACCCGGGGCCAGCGTCAGGCAAATGAGCCGGGGGACGCCTTTCCCGGTCGATGCTCCGGCTCTTCGTGTCCGTTCCACTTCCACCGGTCACCATTCCCGGCCTGGGTACGACGGGGGGGGAGGGATCGGCCGGTGCCCACCTGACGTTGAAGTTCCTGGGGGACGTTCAGGAGGCGATGGTCGGCCCCATCGGGCTGGCGCTGGAATCGGGCCTGCGGGGCGCGGCGTCCTTCCCGATCTCCCTCCAAGGGTTGGACGCCTTTCCCTCCCGGGAACGTCCCCGGGTGCTCTACGCCAGGGTGGCTGCGGGGCAGAAGGACCTGGCCGGGCTCGCAGAGCGGGTGGAGGGAGCCCTCGCCGGGCTGGGCTTTCCCCGGGAAGCCCGCCCGTGGGTGGGTCACCTCACGGTGAAGCGTTTCCCTCCGGGCCGGCCCTCGCCGGAGGCGCTCGACCTCCTCCGGCGGCATCCGGAGACGCTCTTCCTCATGACCGCAGCCCGTCGGGTGGAGCTCGTCTCGAGCGAACTGACCCGGCTGGGAGCGGTCCACACGCCCATGGCGGCCTTCCCTCTCGGCCCTTCGCCAGGGTAGGAAGCGTCCGGCGGGTCCGGGAAGCTCTTCCTCCGGAACCTGGCCCCAGGGAAGGAAGGCACGGAAGCGGGCGGGAGGGGCGACGGGGAAAACGAACGCCACCGTCCGGGGGAGCGCGGCGGGCCAACCCCGGGGGACCCGGGTCCCGGGAGCCGCTCCGGTCCTCCTCCCACCGGCGCTACCCTAGCGTGAGACCCTCGACCGGACGAGCCGCCTTCGTCCCCAGGAACCGACCCGGGCCGAAGAGCCGGTCGTCCAGGTCCGTCCTCTCCCCCAGGAGGAGGGAGGCCAAACGGGGGGCGGCGGCGGGGGCCAACATGAAGCCGTGCCCGCCGAACCCGTTCCCGTGGAAGAACCCCGGGGCGCGGGGGTCCTCCCCCAAGATGGGAAAGCCGTCGGGGGTCTCATCGTAGAAACCCGCCCACGACCGGAGCACCCGGAGCGACGCCAACGGAGGGAAGAGCCGGGCCATCTGCGCGCTCATCTCCCGGAGGAACAAGGAGGAGGAAGGCATGGTCGAGGTACCTTCCCCGGGATGCTCCAAGGAGAACCCTCCGATGATCTCCCCCCGCATGGACTGGGAGAGGTAGAGCCCCCGCCGGAGGGTGACCACCATGGGGTCCAGGAAGGGTTTCACCGGCTCCGTGGCGAGGATCTCGTGGCGGGTCGGAGTGTTGGGGACGGCGAGCCCGGCAAGGGCGCTCAGGTCGCGGGACCAACCTCCCGCGGCATTGAGGACCCGGGCCGTCCGCACCGTACCCCGGGAGGTCCCCACCGACCATTGGGGTCCCTCCCGGGAAAGGCCCAGCACCTCCGTACGGGTCCGGACCTCCACCCCGCGGCGCCGAAGGTCCTGGTAGAGCCCCCAGAGCACGGGGAACGGGAAGATGACGCCGTCGGAGGAGAGATAGGTGGCGCCCACCAAGCCCTCCGTGGAGAGGGCCGGGACCCGGCGCTGGATGGCGTGCGGTTCCAACCAGCGGACGGGCAGACCCTCGGAGCGGACCACTCCCGAGACCTTCCGCAGGCGCCCGGCCTCCTCTTCCGAGAACGCGAGGAAGAGGTACCCCCCCTGCCGGAACCAGGGATTGTAGCCGAACTCGCGGGGGAAGCGCCGGTAGACCGCCACCGCTTCCCGGGCGAGCCGGATGGTGGCCGTGGCCTCCCACTGCTGCCGCACCCCACCCCCATTTCGGCCGGAGGCCCCGGCGGAAAGATAACCGCGGTCCAGCACCAGGATCCGCCGGGGGTCCAGCCGCTGCGCCAGATGATGGGCCGTGAAGAGGCCGAGGACGCCGGCCCCCACCACGACACAGTCGTACTGGGGACGGAGGGTTCCCGCCAGGGTCATGGGCCCCCCCCCGCCTCCAGACCCTCGGTGTGCGGTCCTGGAGAGGGGGCGGCAAGGCCGCCCACTGAGGTGGGCCAGGCCGGGGGGCGCTGCGTGATGAACCCCAGCTCTGGAGGGGGAACCCCCTGGAACAGGGAGAGGAGGAGCAGCGCCTCGGGCAGGCAGTACCGGCCCTGGCAGAGGCCGGTCCCGGCCCCGGTGACACGCTTGATCTCTTCCATCCCCCGGAACCCCTCGTGGACCGCTTCGTCGAGCTCCTCCACGACGACATCCTCGCACGGGCAGAGGAGGACCTTCCCGCGGGGGCGCACCAGCAGATACTCATGGTAGTACGGGAGCAAGGGGTTCCTGCCGTCCTCCGACACCCGCCCGGGGACCGGGGTCTCCCAGCGGGGAGGTTCCCGGCCGTCCAGGTCGCACTGGAGGCTCTCCACGATCCGATCCCCCAGGACACGGGAAGGGACGGGCGCATCGTAGCCGGCCGCCGAGCCAGCGCCATAGAGCCCGGGGACCCGGGTGGCCCCGGTGGGGGAGAGCACGGGATAGTAGGCCCCTCCTCCCTCGCGCCAATGCATCGCCGCCCCGGCCTGGAAGAAGAGCGGCACGTTCGGGAGGCGGCGGACGGTGAGGATCATCGCGTCCACCGCCAGCGTCTCCACCGCACCGGTCCGTCGGTCCCTCACCTGAAGGTCCCGGAGCCCCCTCCCGCCCCGAGCCCGGAGGAGGAGGCGGGCATCCAGCACCCGGGGTCCCAGGGCCTCCCAGGATTGCCGCTCCCCGGGTTCGAGGGGAAAGAGGGAGATCACGTAGGCCACCCGGGACCCGAACCGCTCGACCACTTCCCGCGCCCGGGGCCCCGTGCCCACCAGGGCCACCTTGCGGAACGGCACCGTCCCTCCCGGCGGGCAGAGGGCCAGCGCCCCGTCTCCGGTGAAGACGCCAGGACGGTCGTTCCCCGTGAAGAGCAGGGAGCCATCGTACGCTCCGGGGGCGAGCACCACGCGGGAGGCCACCACATCGACAGTCCCTCCAGACTCCAGGGAAAGGAGCCCCTGGAAACCGTCCGCCCGGGGGGGAGGAAGGAAGACCAGGCTCGCGCCCCGATGGACCCTCAGGTTCGGGGGGGGGTCACCGGGGAGCGGTGGGCCGTCCCGGCGCCGGTCGACCAAGAGCACCGACACGGTAGGCGCAGCCCTCGCGAGGGCGTCCGCGATGCCGCTGCCGGTCCGGCCCCCGCCGACCACGAGCACATCGGTCTTCCATAGGAGCCGGGGAGGGAAAGGGGGCGGGGGGACCGTGGGGGAGGGGATCTCCCCGTAGCCGGCGAGCCGCCGGACCACCTGCTGGTAGACCGGCACGAGGAAGGCCGGCCTCCGGAACCCGTGCAGGGTGTCCACGTGTCCCGGAAACAGACGGTCGAGGATCGCGAGGGCGTCGTGCCCCACCGTCGGCCAGGCGTTCTGGTCCCGGACGGCATCCCCGTCCTGGGGGACGGTCTGGCAGGCCCGGACGTTCGGGAGCCCGTTCACCGTCATCAGGCAACCGGTGCACTGCCCGATGCCGCAGAACGGCCCGCGGGGGCGGTGGTAGCGGATCGAGCGGGCGAGGGGTCGGGGCCCATGCCTCAAGAGCGCCTGGGCCAGGGTCTCCCCCGGAAGGGCGGAGGCAAAGCGCCCGTTCAGGGAAAAACGCACGGGTGCCCGGGCCCTCGTCGATCGCATGGAGATGGCCCCGGGACGGCCCCGCCGGGTGGATATCCGTTTCGCCCGGCTCCCGAAGGCTCCCCCCCTTTCCACTGAAGGTGAAGGCTCAAGAAGGGTACCCGAGGTGATTTTTGCCGTGGGGAGTCGGATGCGGCGGAGCCCGGCCCGCCTGGATGCCCGAGTCCTTTCCCCCTCCGGGAAGGGAGGCGTTGCCGGGCTCCTCCTCCTGGCGCTCCTGGTCGGTTCCTCCGTGGGAGGTTTCCCGGGGGCCATGCACGCCCCGGCCCGATCCGGGGCCGGGCTTCCACCGGTTCCCGTCTCCCCCCTCCCCCTGGGTTCTCCGCTCTCCGGGAACTCCTACCTCGTCAACAGCACCCCGGCCTTTCCCAGCACGGTCTGGCAGCCGGTGCTCACCGCCGAACTGCCCCCCGCGGTCTCCAGCCTGAGCGGGGCCCAGGTATCCCTCCGGAGCCCGCAGGGTGAGGCCAGCGTGAGGGTGGCGCTCCGGGTCACGGACCTGAGCAACGGGTCGAGCTTCCGCTATCTCAACGGCACCACCCCCCCGATCTCCGGACCGTGGTATAACGCGACGTCGGGGGGGACATCGCTCAACGCATCGGCCCGCTACCGGGTGACGTTGAACGCGATCTGCTCGGGACCCCAGGGGGACTGCGTCGTAGGCGGTGGACCCGGCCTCCCCACCCTGGAGCTGACGTACAACCGGTCCGGCATCTACTCGTACAACAGCACCGGCCCGGAGCCTCTGTCCCAGGCGGTGGAACGTTTCAGCTACCCCGTCCCGACCGGGGCCTTGCAGGTGGACTCGGTGGGCACCACCCTGGAGATCAGCTCGACGGGAGGGTGGACCTACAGCCTGTTCGCCAACGTGACCGAGAACGGCACGAATCGGAGGGTGGCGAGCCTGGAGCGGACCCTCTCCGCCCCCCCGGCGGCCTCCTCGGGGGACTTCCCCGTGAACTGGACCGTGAGCCCGCCCCTCGATCCGCTGGAGAACTACCGGATCAACGTCACGGTGGTGACGACGCCCCTCACGGCCAGCCAGGTGACCGCCCGGCTCGGGGGGGCCGGGTGGCCTTCCATGAACTTCAGCGTCGCCGTGCCCTCTCCGTTCTCCGCGGCCCCCGGGGGGAACGTGGTCCCGCTGCCCGTGACGTTCTCCAGTGCTCCGGTGCTCAACGGCCCCGGGAGCTACAACCTTTCGTTCGTTACCGGGAATGGAAGCACGCTCTATCGGAACCCCTCCACGAGCTCGGCGGACAGCGCCTCATTCACCTACGAGTGGCCCGGGAACTTCTCTCCCTACCTGGTGGCGGTACGGACGTTGGACCCCACGCTCAACGAGACCGTGGTGAGCGGCCTGCCAGGAGAGGCGAACTACACCGTCTCCGCCCCACCGCCCTGGGACCTCCACACGGACCCTTCCCCCGCGGCGGGGAAAGCTCCTCTCACGGTTTCCCTCGTAGGAGGGGTGGGCCCATGGGGGAATGCCTGGAAGTACACCGTCTCCTACGGAAGTGGCCAGGGTGAAGCCGTGGGCCTACCCGGGCTGAACGGGAGCGCCACGCACGTGTATTCGTCGACCGGAAGCTACGCCATCACGCTGGAGGCGTGCGACCTGGGACACTTCTGCGATCCCTATCCCGGAGCCATCCCAGTGGTGACCGGCGTCTACCCGGAGATCACGGCGAGCCTTTCTCCGGTGGACGCCGGGATCCCCGTCAGCTTCACCCCCCGGGTCGTCGGCGGTTCCAATGACTACGTGAACTACACCTGGAACCTCGGCGACGGGAACGCGGCCTGGGGGAACCGGACCGTGAGCCAGACCTACCCATCCCCCGGGACCTACCCGGTCACCCTGACCGTGGAGGATTCCCACGGGGACGTGGGGACCGGGACGTTCAACCTCACGGTGGAACCTCCGCTCACCGCGGTCCCCACCCTCTCCGGGACCGAAGGGACGGCTCCCCAACTCTTCCAAGGGCAGGTATCGCTGTCCGGGGGGACCACCGCACCGGCCCCCGGGCTTCCCGGCACGCTCAGCAACGTCACGGTGGCCTGGACCTTCCCCGGCGGCGTCCGAGGGAGCGGCCAGGTCTTCTCCCACCTCTTTCCCTTCCCCGGATCGGTCCCGGGCGTGCTCTTCGTGAACGACACGGGAGGAAGCCGCTTGACCTTCCCGCTCTCGGAGAACGTGACCGGCGGGACCCCCGCCTATTCGTGGCCCGTTCTTCGGGCGGATCCCTCCGCCGACGGCCTCGCCCGGGGGCCGGGGCCCCTCGCCCCGCAC
This sequence comes from Thermoplasmata archaeon, assembly GCA_021806135.1. Lineage (GTDB taxonomy): Archaea > Thermoplasmatota > Thermoplasmata > Lutacidiplasmatales > UBA184 > JAKATE01. The sequence goes on along the minus strand of JAJZYB010000009.1, from coordinate 7,048 downwards.
GTGCAGGCCCAGATCGATCTGGCCCCCGGGGGGATCCTGGGGCTCGTGACCGCCCCCGACGGACCGGTGCTCGTGGCCTACCCGTCCGGTTCGCTCTGGGCGCTCGACCCCATCACCCTCGAGGTACGCTGGCAAGTGAACCTGACCGCCCAGGGCGTGCGTTTCGTGGGGGGGCCCGCCGTGGCCGACGGTTCGGTCTTCCTGCCGACCACCGGGGGGAAGCTCCTCGCGTTCAATCTCACCACGGGGAACGAGGATTGGAGCGCTTCCGTGGGCGCCCCCGGGATGGCCTTCCTCTCCCCGCTGCCCTTCCAGGGGGAGGTCTACGTGGTGACGAACGCCACCGTCACCGACGTGAACGGCAGTTCGGGGGCGATCCTCTGGCAGGTCCCGAACCCCACCGGGAATGCCACCGGGGAGCCGGTCCTCACCGGGGGAGCGCTCTATCTGGCCGGGGCCGGACGGCTCTACACCGTCGGCCTGGCCACCGGCGCCCTGACCTCCCGGTACGCCCCGGGGATGACTGCCGGTACGTTGGCCTTCCAGGGAGGCGTCTTCTTCGAGGGGAACGCCACCGGTGAGCTGCTCGCCTTTCCGCAGTTGGGGCCGACCGCCTGGAAGGCCCCGCTCTCCGGGACCGGACCCACCCTCTCCCCCGCGATCGCCGGTGGGCGGGTCTACGCGGACCGGGCCGGGGGTCCGCTCACCGCCCTCTCCCAGACGACGGGGGCGGTCTCCTTCTACGGCCCCACCGATCTCCTGACCTCCCCCAGCGTGTCCGGCCCCTACGTCTACGCGGGGCTCGGTGGCGCCGGGGCCTTCGCCCTTCTCGCCGAACAGGTCGGCGGAGGGACCGGCTGGACCCTGCCGCTGGCGGCCGCCCCCCAGGGGGATCTTGCCGTCTCCAACGGACTGCTCTACCTCCACACCCTGGATGGCTCGCTCCAGGCCATCGGCTACCCGCCGCTCGCCGTATCGGCGAGCGTGAACCGGACCACGGCGGCGGCGGGGCAGAACCTCACCTTCTCGGCCAGCTGGACCGGTGGAGACCCCTCCCCGGTGACGGTGACCTGGGCCTTCTCGGACGGGGCCACGGTGACCGGGGCCACGGTGCAGCACGCCTTCCCCGCCCCGGGACCGGCCTGGGCCGAAGCCGTGGCCACCGACGCGAACGGCTCGGTGAGCCCCCCGAGCCGGATCCTCTTCGATCTCTTCCCCCCGCTCTCCGTGGGCCTTTCCCTCAACGCCACCCGGGGGGCTGCTCCCGTCCTCCTCTCCCTGAACGCCACCCCCACGGGAGGCAGCGGGACGTATCCCGGGGTCGACCTCCTCGTTTCCGGGCCGGTGGACCTCAACCTCACCGGGCCGACGGTGACCGCCCGGCTCACCCTGGCCGGGAGCTACACCGTCCGGGCCCGGGTCCGGGACAGCGTGGGGGACGTCGCCCTCTCCCCCGGGGAGACGTTCACCGTGGTCGCCCCGGCCCCCACCGCAGCAGTCCCCGTGGCCCTCCCGGCCGGTCCGGGGATCGTGAACCTCTCCTGGTCCCCCTACCCCGGACCGGGGTTCTCGTCCTACGGCGTGGGCTACCGCCTCGACGGGGGGAACTTGACCTGGGTGGACCAACTGATCTCCCGGTACGACACCACCTTCCAGTTGACCGGGCTGCCCCTCGGCGCCGAGCTCTCCGTGGTGGTGAACACCACGAGCCTCTACGGGAGCTACGCCCTCTCCGCGCCCGTGAACGTCACCGTTCCCCTGGTGGCGCCCCTGCTCCGGGTCACCCCGGCCTCGGGCCTGCCCGGGCAGGCGTTGCTCTCCTGGACGCTCCCCCCCGTGGACCGGTTCGCCGCCTGGACGTTGACCACCACCGGCCCGGGCGGCAAGACCTCTACGGTCCCGCTGGACCTCAACGCCTCGGCCCGGCAGGCCCTCGCCCCACCGGCCGTGGACCTGGCCACCACCACCTACTCGCTGGGCTATGAGGCGGGATCGAACCTGAGCATTCAGGGTGGGGGGGTACCGTTCACGCCCCTGTTCCTCCCGCCTCCGGTCGCGCTCACGGGGACCGGGACGGCCGTGACGGTGAGCTACCCTTCGGTGGGCCTGCCGGACCTCGCCTCGGTGGAGGTCTGCTTCCTGGACCTGGGGAACGGGCAGGCCGGCTGCCCCCGGATCCTTCTCGCGGCCTCCTCGAACGGAACGACCCTGGATCTCCCGGCGGCAGGGGACTACCAGGTCTGGCTCCACGTGACGGCCAGGAACGGGTTCTCGTTCAACAGCACGCTCCATTCCTACCACGCGGAGGTGGCGGGAGCCCGGGAGGCCTGGTACCTCACTTCGATCCTCACGGCCCCTCTGTGGATGTGGCTCGTGGTGGCCCTGCTCGTGGTGGCCCTTGCCCTGGTGGCCCGGGCCCTCTACCAGGAGCGGAACGAACTGCCGCCCCTGTTGGACACCCTCCTGCCCTGGGGAGACGAGACGCCCCCTCCACCGAGCCCGCCCGGGCGGAGGATCCCCCGGCCTGCGCGGGAGCGCCTCTCCAAACCGCTCCATGTCCATGGGGATTCCCACCCCCACCGGCACGCCCGTCCCCACGAGCGCCGGGTGAAGGAACTTCCCCCCGTTCGGAAGGCCCGGGAGCGCGCCCCGAAGGACTGGTTGGAGGAGATGGACCGGTTGGATGAGGACGTCTCCACCACGGCGGAGGAGGACGGTACCCCGATGCCCCGTAAGGGGGCCCGGGGCCGGCCCGAGGCGCATCCGGCGCCGGCCGCCGCCCCTCCCGCCGAGGAGGCGGTGCCCCCGGAGGAGGCCGACCCCCGTCCCCCGAAGCACCCTCCTCGAGAGCGCTCCCGCTCCGACGAGGAGCCCACCCTTTGACCCCGGTGAACGGACCTCTATATAGATAGGCCCGCTCCTCCGGTCCCGTCATGAGAACCCCTGGCGGATTCGAGGGAAGGCGCATCCAGCGGACCGGCGGGAGCACGTTCATCGTCTCGCTCCCCAAGCCGTGGGTGCGGGACCGGGGCCTGGACGCCGGTGACCTGGTCCTCTTCGCGCCGCGGCCGGACGGATCGTTGACGATCTATCCCCAGGAGGCGGCCCCCGCCGGCGCCGTCCGGCGCGTCGTACCCATCAACAACCAGATGGACCGGGACCACCTGTTCCGGGCGCTGGTCTCCGAGTACATCGCCGGCAGTGACCTCCTCGAGGTGCGGACCCCCGAGCGGATGAACGCCCGGACCCGGGAGGTCATCCGGGGCTTCGCCCAGCACATGATCGGACCGGAGATCCTGGAGGAGAGCGCAGAGGCGGTGGTGCTCCAGGACGTGGTGGGCTCCAACCCGCTTCCGCTCCCCTCGGTGATCCGCCGGATGTACCAGATGGTCCGCGCCATGCAGTTGGACGCCATGGCGGCCTTCGAGGCCCGGGACCTGGCCATCGCCCAGGACGTCCAGCAACGGGACTGGGAAGTGGACCGCCTGCACTGGTTCGTCCAGAAGCAGGTCACCATCGCGCTCCGGGACCAGCGGCAGTTGGCGACCCTGGGGCTCTCCCTGCCGGAGTGCGCCACCTTCCTGCAGGTCTCCAAGGTGCTGGAGCGGATCGCCGACCATGCGGTCCGGATCGCCGGGGTCACCGAGCTGCTGAAGGGCAGCCCGCTCCCCCGGGCCCAGATGGAGGAGCTTTCCCGGCTCTCCAAGGTCGCGGGGGACCTGTTGGCCGACGCCATCGAGACCCTCTTTGACGGCAATGCCGAACGGGCGAACGCCATCCTCGACGGCGGCCAACGCCTGGTGGCGCACCGCCGGAAGCTCCTGAACGACATCCTCTCCCGTCCGGGGCGGGTGGCGGTGGCGCTCGCCTACGTCCTGGAGAGCCTGGAGCGGACGGCGCTCTACGCCAGCGACCTGGCCGAGATCGCGCTGAACTACGCCGTGGAACGGGAGCTCAGCAAGGGCCCGGCACGGTCCCGGGCCCCGCCGGCCCGAAAGCCGCTCGCCCGGGCGCTGGAGCCCCTCCCGAAGGTCTCCGTCCCCACCCCTCCGGCCGCTCCGGCCGCCGTCCCCGGAGATTGACGGAAAGCCTCATCCCCCTGCCCCCCTCCAACGGCCGGAGAACACCATGCGGCCCCGATGGTCGGCCGCGGGGCTAGCGCTCCTGCTGCTCCTCAGCCTCGCGTTCCCGGGGGGCGGGGCCTCCGCTGCGCCCCCGACGGTCTCCTCCTGCCCGGTGAGCGCGTCCTCGGGCGTCAACCTGGGATCCCTCAATGGGAGCGGTGGGGCCCTCGCCGCCCGAAGCGCGGATCCCCGCGCCGTCCCGAACCGGGGGTTCGCCACCAACCTCACCATGTTCCTCATGCCCAGTCCGGTCCCGAAGAACGCCACCTTCCTGGTCCTCTCCGAGGAGGTGGTGGGGACCACGCTCTTGGCCATGGGGCTCGTCGCCCTCTCCACCTTGGGACCGTATCCTCTGCCCTTCTGGGCGGTGTTGGACAACACCACCGGTGCCCTGGTGACCTGCGGGGTGGGAAGCTACTCCCCCACCCCCGGGACCCCCCTGGACTTCCGGGCCGAGGAGACGAACGGGACCACCTGGAGCGTGACGATGAACGGGAGCCCCTTCGGCGGGTCCGCCTCGATCCCGTTGAACGCCTCCGAGGCGACCTGGACCGGGGGGATCGCGCTGGTGAGCCTGGCGGCGTACAACGGCACCGCGTGGATCCCGGGGGCGGTCGACCTCCCGCAGGCGCTCACCGTCCTTACCGGCGTCCCGTACTACCTGCCCAGCCCCGTGACCGCCTTCTGGACCGGCCGGGCCGGGACGAGCTGGGGGGAAGCGGGGACCTCCCAGAACGGCTCCCTCCCGCTCGGGACCTTGCAGGTGGGGAGCGCATTGGCCTTCCCCCCGAACGGCACCGTCCTCTGGCAGAGACCTCCCCCGGTGCCGGCCAATGTCACGGTCTCGGTCAGTCCGTCCACGGTTTCCGGAGGCGCGAGCGCCGAGGTCTCGGCCCGGGCGACCCATGGCGGCCGTCCGCTGTCCGGGCAGGCCCTCGTCTGGAGCAGCTCCTCCGGCGGGAGTTTCGGGCCGGCCCCTCCCACCGATGCCGACGGTTGGAGCAACACGAGCTTCGTGGCGCCGGTGCTCAGCATCACAGGGACCGTCGAACTCACCGCCACCCTGACGGGAAGCGCTTTCGTGGGCACGGGCAGCGCCAACGTCACCGTGCTCTCCTCCCAGGGGATCAACGTCACCCTGGTCGCCCAGGCCGTCCCCTCCTCCGGCCCGCCGGGGGAGAACCTCACCGTGACCCTCCGGGCCACCGTGGGAAATGCCCCGGGAGGAAGCGTCCCGCTGGCGCCCCTTGAGATCTCGGTGGAGACCTCGCCCCTCGAGGTGGAGATCGCTCCCCAGAGCCCCTGGTCGACCAACGCTTCGGGCGTTGCGGTGGGTCATCTCCTCCTCCCGGCGGCCCCGGGGACCGTGGAAGTGACCTTCCAACTGACCAGTCCCGGATATCGGGGAAGGACGACCCTGAATCTCACCGTCACCCCGGCAGCTCCAGCCCGCGCACCCTCGGGTCTCTCCTCGTTGGAGGAAGGGATGGTGATCCTCGGGGTGGTGGCCGCCCTGGCCCTGGTCGCCGTGGCGTGGGTGCTACGGCGCCGAAGAACCGCGAGGGACCCTGGAGACCCGCCGACCCCCCCGGGAACCTTGACGGCCTGTCCGGGCTGCGGGGCGCCCGTGCCGACACCGACTCCCCGGTTCTGCCCCGCCTGCGGGGTCCCGTTCCCCGGGACGCGCGACGGGAACCCCCCTTCCCCTTAGCGGTGCGCCACGGCCCGACCCGTACGCAGGCAGGTGGGGCAAAAGCCCATGAAACTCACGGAGAACTCCGGCAGGACCCACCCTGGGGGCGCCTCGTGCGCCACGGAACGCAACGCCTCGGCGACCTCGCGGGGGACGGGTTGGCGTCCGAGCCGGCCACAGGACCGGCAGATGGTACTGCCCGTGAACGGGGCGGGGGCCGCCGGGTCTGGGGGAGGGCTGACGGCGGCGGGCGCGGTCGCCCTCCCCTGCTGCGGACGCCGGCGGGAGGTGTCCTTCCTGCGCCGGGGCGGGCGCTTCGGCCGCGGGGCCACGAGAGGAGATGGAGGCCCGGGTATTTGGACGGATGGGCGCCGCCGGGCGACGCCCCGAGGGTAGGGCGCCTCTCAGGATCCCGTCGGGGTCCGTCCCCAGAGTCCCTCGATCGTCGGCCGTGCGACCAGTTCCTCGGGGAAGAGGCCGAAGAGCACCATGTCCATGGCCTTCCCTTTCACCACCACGGCCCGGCGTTCGCGACCCTCCTCTACGAACCCGAGCTTCCTCAAGACCGCCAGGGACGCGTGATTCTCCGATAGCGCCTGGGAGCTCACCCGGCGCATGCGTGAACGCCGGAAGGCCGTCTCACAGAGGAAGAACGAGGCCTCCGTGGCGTAGCCCCGGTTCCAGCGGGTCGGGTCGATCCAGTACGAGAGGCTCTCCACCTTCCGTCAGTGCCAGTCCAGGCCCCGGAGCCCCACCCGGCCCACGCACCGGTCGCCGGTCCGTTCCACGACGGAGAGGGAGAGGTGGGCGGCCTTCCGGTACTCCTCCCGGGTCCGGGTCACCATCCTCGCCGGATCCCTCCGTTCTTCCGGCGGGTGCAGGGAGGCGCCCACGGCGCGGGCCGTCCGGCGGTCCCGGAACGATCGCTTCAGGTCCGGGACGTCCCGTCGGGACGGAAGGCGCAGGACCAGCCGGGGGGTTCTGAACTGTCAGGGCGCACATAGCGTCTTATAGCGACTTGTATATGCCACAACCGATGAAACTCGTAGAGTGGGCACGGCAAGCCGGGGTGCGCTATGAGACCGCATGGAGGTGGTTCAAGGCCGGTATCCTTCCCGTCCCCGCCGTGCGCCTCCCCACGGGGACCATCCTCGTCCTTCCGCCAACGCCTCCTTCCCCCGCAGTGGCACTCTACGCCCGGGTCTCCTCTCACGACCAGAAGGGCGACCTT
>JAJZYB010000008.1 GCA_021806135.1 Thermoplasmata archaeon | reverse complement strand
CGAGCTCGACAAGGGCGAGGATGCCTGCCCCCAATTCGACCGCGATGCACCTGTATCCCCAGCGGCGCATCGATGGGTGCCGTGCCAAAACGTCCCTCATGGCACACCACCCGGAACAGGGGACCGGCCCCCCGAGCCACCTTCCCCCCCCTTTTGGCACACCCGACGGACGGAGGAAAGTGCCTCCCGAGGCAGGTCCAACTGCCGAAGGACACCCCTCCAGCTGTGTCCCTTGGCCCTCAGGGCCCTGGCGGCATCAGCGTCGAAGGCGTACTTCCGCTCGCGTCCAGGTTGGCGGCCAGCCGCTCGCGCTCTCGCGAGCCCCGCCTTCGTGCGGTCGGAGATCCTCAGATGCTCCTGCTGCGCGACCCAGCTGAGCACCGAGGCAACGAGCTCTGCCACGCGGGGGTCCATCCCGGACAGGAACTCCTCGCGGTAGCTCACCAGAGGGATGCCATACTCGCGCAAGCGGGAGATCAGAGACAGGGTGGCACCCACGCCCTGCCTGGAGAACCTGTCCAGGGCCCACACGAGGACCACGTCGAACTCGTGCCTGTAGGCATACGAGTAGAGCTGCTGGAGGCGCTCCCGGTCAGGCTCCCACCCAGGCGCGGTCTCCAGGAAGCGATGGCTCACCGTCCAGCCGCGGCGAGCCGCATAGGCCTCCAGTTCGCGGACCTGGTTGGCTGTTTCCTGCTTGGACGTGGAGACCCGAGCGTAGATGGCGACGCGGGTCACGCTGCCACCTCAACCGGCAGAGTCGTCAAGTTCTCGACGGGGTCGTAGTCCTCTCCGATCCCGGAGCGGCTCTTTGGGCCCCTCGACGGGGTGGGTGACAGGTCAGCCATGACGTCCCCACTGTTTCCTGACGCCTGACGGGATTGGCACCTGCTCGCCTCCGGACATCATGCCTCCCCTTTCCCGCGTGTTCGGCGTGACATCACCAGCTCCAGCACGGACTCAGGAGTCAGGCCGCTGACCAGAGGCTCACGCTCACACCTGCTCTTGATCCAGGCCAAGTTCGAGTAACGCGGGAACTTGGACTGGTCGTCCCGCTCTGACGCGAAGAATGTGTGAGCGAGCTTCTCTACGAACTGTTCCCTCTGGGCCTCGGTTGCCTCTGAGGCGAGGCGCTGGGCCGCGGCTGACTCGTACTCCGCCAACTGCGCCTCCAGCCCCGCCAGGTGCGCCCTGGCCCCTTCGACGTCCGATCGCAGCTCTGCCAAGGTGGCCTCAGCCCCTCCCTGCGCCCTCCGGAGGGCCCGTTCGGTCCACCTGGACAGGTTGAACCGGGCCTTGGCCCACTTGATGAGGTCGACAGGAAGCGTGATCGTGACCTCCTTCCGGCGCCCTTGCCACCGCTTCCAGTCGATCTCTGGACCGTGCAGGTAGTGAGGGGAAAGGTCTGGCTCTGGCATGTTACACAGTGTTTGCCACTTCCTTCTGGAAAGCACAACCCGGGTTGTTACCCATGTTTCGGCCCCCTCGAGAACGACAACCCGGGTTGTCACCCGGGTTGTGGGTTTTACCCCTCACAACCCGGGTTGTCAGACCTATCGGAGAGCCACCGTCAGAGATCGGAGGACCCTTCCACGCCTCCTCTTCTCCGTGGTAGGTAGGTAGGTAGGTAGGTAGGTAGTGTAACCCGGGAAGGGAAGGGAAGAGTTGGAGGGAAGAAGAGAGGGTATGGGTGGTTCTTCTGTCGATCATTGCTCAGAGCTCCTCGGCCAGGATCTCGGCAGCCGGTTCAGACCATCTCACGGTCCAAACGCGAGGGGACGGCGAGAAGTGGTAGTCCAGGATCAGGCGGAGCGCGTAGTCGTCCGCCTCCTTTGAGAGCTGGACCCAAAAAAGGGCACTTTTTCTGAGGGAGTGGGCCCGGAGAGATTTGAACTCTCGACCTCCCGGTTATCAGCCGGGCGCTCCAGCCGGTCTAAGCTACGGGCCCCCACTCGGCGGGGCCTCACCGGCAGAGCTAATTAACGGATTCGTCCGGGTCGAGGCCGGCCGGTCGGGCCGGCGAACGCTTATCGCAGGTGGTCGGCTGGCCCGGGAACCTCCATGAGCAGCGATCCTCCCAACCCCCGCCCCCGTCGGGGCCTGGGGGAGACCTTGGCCCAGGCCGCGGGGGACGCCATGGAACAGCGTCTCCTCTCACAGATCCAAGGGGGCCCGATTCCCCGGCATCTGGCCATCATCATGGATGGCAACCGACGCTTCGCTCGGGGACACGGACTGCTCCGGGTGGAGGGACACCTGCGAGGGAAGGAGAAGCTCGAGGAGCTCCTGAACTGGTGCCTGGAGGTGGGTCTTCGGACCCTCACGGTCTACGCCCTCTCCACGGAGAACCTCACCCGGGACACCGAGGAGGTCCACGAGCTCATGGACCTCTTCACGGAGAGCTTTCGGAAGATCGCGGACGACCCACGTGTCCACCGGCACCGCATCCGGGTGCGTGCCCTCGGTAGCCGGGAGCGCTTGCCGGCGCGGGTCCAAGAGGCGATCCGGTATGCGGAGGAACGGACCCGGGACCATGACCAATACTTCTACAACGTGGCCATCGCCTACGGGGGACGGGAGGACATCCTCCAGGCCATTCGCGCCATTGCCCGGGAGGTCGAGCAGGGCCGGGTCAAGCCGGAGGCCATCGACGAGGCCATGGTCTCGAATCACCTCTACACCCAGGACCTTCCCGATCCCGATCTCATCTTCCGTACCAGCGGGGAAGAGAGGATCTCGAACTTCCTGCTCTGGCAGTCTGCCTACGCGGAGCTGTACTTCTGCGACGTGCTCTGGCCGGGCCTGCGGAAGCTGGACTTCCTTCGGGCCATCCACGACTACCAGCGCCGCCAGCGCCGTTACGGCGCATGACCGACCCTCGCCCGGCCAAGACGAGCGCTCCCCCCTTTCGTCGGGTTCCCGGGCATGAATGGTGGCGGACCGAAGGCAGCTTCTTCCTTCTCTCCGAAGCCCATCGGTCCGAACGGGAGGGGCAACGGGCGTTGGCGTTCCTGGAGGGGGTGGTGCCCCTCCCTCCGGGGGCCCGGGTGCTCGACCTGGCCTGTGGGTGGGGCCGGGTGGCGATCCCCCTCGCACTTCGAGGGTACAGGGTGGTAGCTGTGGACATCTCCCCCGTGCTCCGGCTGGGACGGCACCTGGCGAGAGCCGAAGGGGCCACGCTGGACTTTGTCCGGGCGGACCTCCGTCGGTGGAAGTGTCGGGCCCGGTTCGATCTGGTCCTGCTCTGGGGGATGAGCTTTGGTTACTTCCGCGAGGAGGAGAACGCCCGACTCCTAGGTCTGGTCCGTTCGTGGCTGGGACCCAAGGGGGTCGCGGTCCTCGACCTCCACCACCCGGCCTGGTATCGGCGGCACTACGTGGGGGAGCAGGTGGAGCTCACCCCAGGCGGTGTCCTCCACGATGAGGTCCGATGGAGACCGCGGAGCCGGCGGATGGAGGTGATGTCCATCCTGGCCGACGGGGAGGGTCGGGTCCGGGCGCGGCAGTTCCACGACTTTAGGGAGTACTCCCCGGAGGAGATCCGCAGGCTGGCCCGGAGGGCCGGCCTTCGCGCGGTCTCCCTCCATGGAGGTCTTCGTCCTGAGGAGGGCCCCCCCCGGCCGGAGGAATCCTCCTTTCAGCTGGTGTTGGAAAGGGAAGGGGCCGGGTGAGGGTCTCCAGAGAAGCCCAGGTCGCCCAACGCCGCAGCCGGCCTTTCCTCCCCGACGGTGGACTGGCGGCGGAGGCCCAGTCCACCATCGTCCCTACCAGGCCAAGCCCTCCGGTCGGTGACGTCATGGGGCCCCTCGAGAATGAGGTATGCCCCTCTCCACGAACTCGGGACCTCTTCCCTCCCCCCCGATGGTTTCGTCGGGGAGAAGCACCGTCGGCTCCGGGGACAGGAACCCCGGAAGGTCAGCTCTCACCCGGAGGGGCCCCCTGTGAACGTGACGGAGAAGGCGAGACTGGAGGCGCATCTTCTCTGCTGAACGGGGGAAGTGTGGCTGACGTATCTTGGAGACATGGACGGCACGGTTGCCGAGCGAAGGCGCTCGCCCCAGGAACAAGGTCATCGAGAGGGAGAAGGAGAAGGCCCCGAACAGCTTGATGTGAACTCAGGCGGGCTAGGGGTAGTGCTCCAGGAGGTATCCACCCTCTTCTTGGATGGGAAGAAAGTGGAAGGCCGTCTATGGGAGATCTGTCCCACGGGATACCGGGGGTCGGTGGGGCTGGCCGGGCCGGCATTACCGGATCCTCACGGCCGGTGGTCCCCCGAGAAACAGCGGCACTCAACACGGGCTCTCGGCATAGTGTTGTTTTATATACGAGTGCAAACCTACCCTGACCCGCACCGCAGGGTGCATGAACAGGAGAAGAACCATGTTGACGGGTCAGACGCCCATTCTGGTGCTGAAGGAAGGGACGAAGCGAGAGAAGGGACGCGGCGCGTTGTCCAACAACATCGCGGCGGCCAAGGCCATCGGCGATGCGGTCCGCAGCACCCTCGGCCCCCGGGGGTTGGACAAGATGCTTGTGGACTCCATGGGCGACGTCGTCGTGACCAACGACGGGGTCACCATCCTGAAGGAGATGGATGTGGAGCACCCGGCCGCCAAGATGCTGGTCGAGGTCGCCAAGACCCAGGACCAGGAATGTGGTGACGGCACCACCACCGCCGTCATCCTCGCGAGCGAGTTGCTCAAGCGGGCCGAGGCGCTCACCGAGCAGAACATCCACCCCACCGTCATCTCCCACGGGTACCGCCTGGCGAGCCAGAAGGCCCTGGAAACCCTCCAGGCGATCTCCGACCCCGTGGCGATGACCGACCGCACCACCCTGGCCAAGATCGCCAAGACCGCGATGGCCTCGAAGTCGGTCTCCTTCGACCGGGACCATCTTGCGGATCTCTGCGTCCGGGCCGTGACCAGCGTCGCCGAGCCCCGGGACGCCGGGCATTACGTGGAGCTCGACAACATCCAGATCATCAAGAAGCAAGGAGGCTCGATGGAGGACACCCAGCTTCTGGAGGGGATCATCGTGGACAAGGAGAAGGTCCACTCCGGCATGCCCCCCGTGGTCAACGATGCCCGTATCGCCCTGTTGGACGCCGCGCTCGAGATCAAGAAGACCGAGATCGACGCCAAGATCGAGATCAACGACCCCACCCAGCTCAATGCCTTCCTCCAGGAGGAGGAGAACATGCTCCGGAAGATGGTGGAGACCGTCAAGAAGAGCGGAGCCACCGCCGTCTTCTGCCAGAAGGGGATCGATGACCTCGCCCAGCACTTCCTGGCCAAGGAGGGGATCTACGCGGTCCGGCGGGTCAAGAAGTCAGACATGGAGAAGCTTGCGAAGGCCACCGGCGGCAACATCATCTCCAAGGTGAGCGAGTTGACGAAGGAGGACCTCGGAACGGCGGGGAAGGTCGAGGAACGCAAGATCGGCGACGATCAGATGACCTTCGTCACCGGCTGCCCGAAGGCCAAGGCCGTGAGCCTCCTCATCCGGGGGGGCACCGAGCACGTCATCGACGAGATCGAGCGGTCCGTGGAGGATGCCCTTAACGTGGTCGCGGTCGCCGTGGAGGATGGCAGGATCGTCCCCGGGGGTGGGGCCAGCGCAGAGGAGATCGCCCTGCGCCTGCGGGACGAGGCCGCTAAGGTGGGAGGCCGCGAGCAGCTGGCCTTCGAGAGCTTTGCCGAGGCCCTCGAAGCCATCCCCCGGACCCTTGCGGAGAACGCCGGACTGGACCCCATCGACATCCTGATCGAGCTCCGTAAGAGCCACAAGGCCGGCAAGAAGACCGCCGGGGTCAACGTCACCAGCGGCAAGATCGAGGACATGTACGCCGACAACGTGGTCGAACCGATCCGGGTCGGCCGGCAGGCCATCGAATCGGCCACCGAGGCTGCCGTCATGATCCTGCGCATCGACGACGTCATCGCGTCGAAGTCCAGCCCGCCTCCATCCGGTGGCCCTGGCGGCCCCGGTGGAATGGGAGGCATGGGCGGCATGGGCGGCATGGGAGACGGTGGCTTCGGCGAGGATTGAACCTCCCGTTCGGCTCAACCCTTTCCCGCTCTCCTTCCGGAGAGCGGGCCCTCCCCTTTATCCGGTCCTCCGGGGGGGCGGACTGGACGTTTCCAAGAACCGAATCAGCCCCCGGAGCGCCCGAGTTCGATGGGATAGGAGGGCCTTTCCCTCGGACCCCATCTGGGCAAAGGTCTGCGAGTGGCCCTCGGGGATGAAAACCGGATCGAACCCGAATCCCCCTCTTCCACGGGGCGTGGGGGCAAGGCTCCCCCGGACCTCTCCCCGGCCCAACCGTAGCATCCCCCGCCCGGCGAGCCCAACCACCGCGACGAAGGAAGCGTTGCGCCGTTGCCCCCGCAAGGCCCGGAGGAGCCCCTCGAGCCCCAGGGTCTTCAGCACGTACGAGGAGTAGACCCCCGGGAACCCTCCCAAGGAAGGGACGAAGAGACCGGAATCCTCCACCAGGGCGAAGCCACGGGGAGGGGCGGCCACCTGGCGCAGCTTTGCCCGGACCACCGCCTCCAGAGTGGAGGCCTGGGGTTCCACCAAGGAACGGCGCTGCCAGCGGACCGGGAATCCCCGGGCTCCGAGAACGCTCCGGGCCTCCTCGTACTTCGCCCGGTTCGAGGTATAGAAGACCAGTTCCGCGCCCACGGGCCCCAGTCCCTTCCTACCAGGGAGAGGATTCGAAGGAGACGATCTCGGAGAAACCCATCCGTCCAGGAGAGGAGCCGTTCGTGGGGGTTGCCGGGTCTGGGTAGCCCAAGGGGATGACCCCCACCACGCGGATGCCCTCCGGCAAGTGGAAGAGTTCCCGGAGCTTCTGCTCCCGGAAGTCCGTGCACCAGCAAGCTCCCAATCCCTCCGCCGCCGCCGTCAAGGCAAGGTTCTGGATGGAGGCCGCCACCTCCAACGGGTAGCTCATCATGTATCCTCCCACCAGCGCGGGGGCCGCTTCCTCCACTCCGAGGGCCACGACCAGGACCGGGGCCAGGTTGAGAAACCCTCCTCGGGTGACCGCCTGGGCCACCTTCCGCTTGCGTTCCTCATCCTGGACCACAATGAAACGCCAGGGTTGCTGGTCGCTCCCCGTCGCCGCGAGCCGGGCTGAGTCGATCACCCGTCGGAGCGCGTCCGCCGGGACGGGTCGGGGAAGGAAGGACCGGCACGGACGGACCGACCGGATGGCCTCGTGCAGTTCCATGAAACTTGCGCAGACCCAGGGCGGTGTGGAGGCCCCTCTAGAGGAGCGCGGGAGCCATGTCGAGAGCCATTCTGTCCATGCACCTCGTCAGGAGGATAAAGGCTTTGGGTCCTGTCGAAGGCGCGTGGGACCAGCCCCAGCGCCTTGGAGCGACGGGAGCGGGGGGAGTCCCGGATGCCGTCGGCTCGGTCCGGGTGTTTAAGTAACCCGTTCCTCCTCAAATCCACAGGCGGGCCAGGATGAGGCGGGGATTCCTGATCGTGGCCGGGGTGCTCTTCCTGGCCGCGGTGGTCACCATCGCGATCTTCTTCTCCTCGGTGGCAACCTCGACCATCGCCCCGGGGGCGCCCTTGGTGACCCAGGCGACGGGGATCGAAACGGTCTTCGGGACGTTCACCGCCACGGTGGTCTGGACCGGAGGCAACCTCTCCACCCTTTCCATCCAGGTTTTCTCTTGCGGCCAGGGAGGGTCCTGTGCAGGGGCCAACCAGACCTCCCCGGTGGCGTCGGCCACCGGGGCGTCCGGTACCCTCACCTTCACGCTTCAGAAAGGGTATCACTACCTTATCCAATCCGACGGAACGGTCACCGTGGTGGTCACCGTGGGCGCGTTGGCCTCCCTCTTCGGCCTAGGGCTGGTGCTCTCCGTGGTGGCCCTCGTCCTGCTCATCATGGGCCTCATCCTCAAACCACGGCGGCCGGCGCCCGGACCGCAGGGGTCCCTCGGGTCTCCCGCCGAGCCCCCTCAGGACCCCGGCGGGCGGTAGCGCCGGTGTGGTGCTCGTACCCTAGCAGACCCACCGGGGGTTCTCTCCTAGCCCGAAGGGAACGGTACCTAGTGGAGAGTGCTGGCCGGGCCCACTTCCCGGTGAGATAAAATACCTCGCCCTCCTCGTAAGACTTTCTTCGAGGGGGCTACACGTTGGTGGGAGCAGGGATCCTGCAGGGGGCCACGGCGGGGTCCGCTCCGACCGATAGGCTAGCGACACCAACCGGTTCATCCCCGGCGCGGACCCTCCGTGGACGGCTGAAGCACTGGGGGTTCCTGACCGCTCGGGGAGGGGATCTGCGGAGCGTCTCGCGGGACCTCATCCGTTGGGCGATCATCGCGGTGCCGATCGGCTTGGTGGCGGGCCTGGGGTCCGCCCTCTTCCTCTTTTCTTGGCAGGAGACCACCGACTTCCTGCTCGTGGACATCGTCGGGATCACCTACCCCTTCGCGGGGGCCCCAGCCACCGGTATCGTGGTTTGGGGGAGTTCGTTCCCCCGGATCCTCTTGCTCCCGGTCGTCATGACCGGAGGGGCGCTCGCCGCGGGCCTCCTCATCCAGTACGTGGCCCCGGAGACCGCCGGTCACGGGACCGACGAAGCGATCAACTCGTTCCACCGGCGGGAAGGAAAGGTCCGCCGACGCGTCCCGTTCCTGAAGATCGTGACCAGCGTGCTCACCTTGGCGAGCGGAGGCAGCGGCGGGAGGGAGGGCCCCACCGCCCAGGTGGGGGCGGGGTTCGGCTCTTGGTGGGCCGATCTGCTTCATCTTCCTGCCAAGGACCGGCGCATCGCGCTCGCCACCGGGCTAGGCGCGGGAGTGGGAGCCATTTTCAAGGCGCCTCTGGGCGGCGCCATCTACGCGGCGGAGATCATGTACATGGGAGACTTCGAGCCAGAGGTCTTCGTGCCCGCCATCATCGCTTCCGTGGTGAGCTATTCCACCTACGGGGTGTTCTATGGTTTCAACACCCTCTTCGAGACCCCCGCCGGTCTGGGTTGGACGGTGAACCAGATCCCGCTGTACGCGCTGCTGGGGATACTCTGCGCCGCCAGCGGGGTCGGGTTCATCTGGCTCTATGGCTCGACCGAGCGCCGGTTCTCCCGGCTCAAGCTGCCCATCGCCCTCAAGGTGGCCTTGGGAGGGCTTGCCTCCAGCGCCGTGGTGCTCGCCACGTGGTTCCTCCTCCCGGAAGGGAACCACTTCGCCGCCTTGGCCTCGGTGAACGTGGGATACGGGTTCGTACAGGCCGCCATGCTCGGGCAGATCGGGGCCGGGAGCCTGACGTTCATTCTGGTCATCGTCTTGGGGCTCTCGGTGCTCGTCCGGATGGTCACCACTTCGTTCACCATCGGGTCCGGAGGGAGCGCGGGGCTCTTCGGGACGAGCGTGGTGGTGGGCGCGCTCATCGGCAGCACCCTCGGTGGCTTGTTCCATCTTTGGCTGCCGGCCCTGGTGAGCGTCCCGGATGTGGCGGCCTTCGCCATCGTGGGCATGATGAGCTTCTTCGGGGGGATCTCCAAGGCACCCCTTGCCGTGCTGGTCATGGTGGTGGAGATGGCCGGCGGCTACGTCCTCCTCCTGCCGGCCATGCTGGCGATCTTCATCGCCTATGCGGCCACGGGCCGCTATCACATCTACTCTGCGCAAGTGGCCAACCGGCTCGCGAGTCCGGCCCACCGCGAGGAGCTCCGAGCCTGGCTCCTGGAGGGGACCCCGGTTCGGGCCATTGCCAGGTCGCCGGTAGGGATTCCTCCGGGGGCGGTGGTCCAGGAAGCCATCAACCTCTCGAGCCAGTCCGGGGTTTCCCTTCTCCTGGTGGGAGCCCCCGACGCTTGGGTGGGCATGCTCCGGTCCATCGATCTCATGAAGGTCCCACCGGAGCTTCGGGGAAAGGTGTTGGTGGCGGACCTCGCGCGACCGATCACCGTGAAAGTGACAGAGACCGAGAACGCCCTGGAGACGCTCCGAAAACTCAACGCGAGCCAGGCCGACGTCGCCTGCCTGGTCTCGCTCGCCTCTGCCGACCGGGTGGTCGGCCTTGTGGACCGCCAGGGGATCCTCCATCTGCTGGAGGGTGTGACTGAGGACAAGGACACGGACGGGCCGCCCTCGGCCCCTCCACTGCCGGGAAAGGCCTAACCGGCATCGGAGAGGGCGCCGGTCAGGCCCGGTCGCTAGTGTTCCCCAAGGGGATGGGTGGGGTTCAGCGTGACGACGCGGTCACCGAAGTTAGATTCTTATAGCATGACACGTTCAGGCAATGCGTGGCTGTTCGAGGGTGGCAGGTGGCCGCGGCCGTGTTCCTGCTGATTCCCTTCGTGGTCTACCTCTCTGTCCCGTCCTACAACATGGTGGACCCGAAGTTCTACGGGCTCCCTTTCTTCTACTGGTACCAGACCCTTTGGCTCGTCCTCTCGGGGATTCTCTTCGGCCTCGCGGCTTGGCTCATCAACCGGGGGGAATGAGTTGCTCAGTTCCGACGGCATCGCTCTCTTCGTGATTCTTTTCATCGTCTTTGTCTTCTTGGGGTTCTACGGGGCCCGGTTCCGTCGGGGCGACCTTCGGGGCCTCAACGAATGGGGCCTTGGTGGCCAGCGGATGGGCCCCTGGCTGCTTTGGGTGCTGGTGGGGGCGGATCTCTATACCGCCTACACCTTCGTGGCCATCCCGTCCGGTGTGTACGGCGCGGGAGCGCTCTACTTCTACGCAGTGCCCTACGTGGCCCTTACTTTCGCGATCGCCGTGGTCACGATGCCCCGGCTCTGGGTGGTCTCCCGGAACCGGGGGTACATCACTGCGGTGGATTTCGTCAAGGACCGGTTCAACAGCCGGAACCTGGCTTTGGCAGTGGCCCTCACCGGGGTGGTGGCAGAGCTCCCCTACATCGCCCTCCAGATCGTGGGCATGCAGTCGGTCCTGACGGTCATGCTCCTCGGGGTGGCCAATGTGAAGACGGTCACCGAAGTGGCCCTTATCGTGGCGTTCATCATCTTGGCGATTTTCACGTTCACCAGCGGGCTCAGGGGGGCGGCCTTGGGGGCCATCATGAAAGACGTGTTGATCTTCGGCTCGGTCATCGCGGTCATCGTGGTGGTGCTCGTCAATTGGGGCGGATTCACCACCGCCTTTGCCAACGCCCCAGCGTCGTACGCAGACCTTCCGAGCATATCCATCCCGAAGTTCTGGTCACTCTTCTTTGGAAGTGCCCTGGCGCTCTACCTGTACCCCCACGCCATCAACGGTTGCCTCAGCGCCTCGGACAAGAAGAGCCTGAGGCTGAGCCAAGCGTTGCTTCCCATCTACGGGGTAGGGCTTGCCATGTTGGCACTCTTCGGGATCCTTCTCTACGGGATTCCCGCAGCGCTGAGCATCGTCAAGACATCGGCCAACGGGGCGCTCACGGTACCGGCGATCATCATCACCGTCCTCCCGGGATGGGGCGCGGGCATCGCCCTGCTGGCGGTGTTTATCGGGGGGCTGGTCCCGGCTGCGATCATGGCCATCGCGGCGGCGAACCTGCTGACCCGGAACGTGGTCAAGGAGATTTACCCGAAGATCACCCCGCACGGGGAGACCCAGGCCGCAAAGTGGATCTCTGCCGCGGTGAAGTTCGTTGCCCTCGCGTTCGTCTTCACGGTCTCCACCACTTACGCGGTGCAACTCCAGCTCCTTGGTGGAGTGCTCATCGCCCAGACGCTCCCAGCCGTCTTCCTCGGTCTGTATACGCGCTGGCTGGACGGAAAGGCCTTGACCGTGGGTTGGGCGGTCGGAATCATCTCCGGAATCTACCTGGTCCTCGACACGAACAAGTTCGGGATCCTGATCAGTTCGCTCTTCAATACCCCTTTCGGTTACCTTTACATCGCGATCTTGGCCCTGGGCCTTAACTTCCTAGTGGCCGTGGTGGGTACGGCGGTGGTCCGGATCACGCGTTTCCACCGGGAGGGGATTATTCCTGAAGAGGACCTGCGGAGGGTCCGGACGGGCTCGCCATCCGCTGCCGTCTCTACTCCCATAACCCCGATCAGCGCCGCCTCGACGGGGGAAGCGGCTTCCGATTGACCAGACCAGGGAAACTCCAAGCAGAAACTGCGGCTGCGGTCGGCTTGTTCCAGTGTGGATCACTCGGGGGGGGGGACCCGGACCGAACTCCGCCCAGTCAGGAAAATTCCCAGGGCGACCAGCGCAACCCCGCCTGCCTGCACCAGGGATAGTCTCTCCCCGAAGAGGAAGGCGGAGGCGACCAAGGCCACCACGGGCACGGCGAAGGTATAGTTGCTGAGCGTGGCGGCCGGGAACCGTTCCAACAGCTCGAACCAGATGGCGTAGGCGATGGCCGTGCCGATCAGTCCCATGTACAGGACGACGCCGATGAGGGTAACCCCCGGTCGCCCGTACCCTCCCGGCTCGAGGAGGAGAGCGGCGGCCAGGAGTCCAGCGGTGCCTCCCAGGAGCTGGTAGCCGTTGGCCCTCCACAGGGTCCGTCCTGTGAACCGCCGTTTGAAGAGCACCGTGGCCAGGGCCCAGGAAACCGCCGCCCCCAGGATCTCCAGAAGCGCCACCGGGCTCGAGCCCGGACCGAGCACGGTCCATACCTGGGTGACCAGCACGATCCCCAGGAATCCGGCCAAGACCGATACCCACTCCATCCTCCCGAGGGAACGATGAAGCAACGGGGCTGAGAGAAGCGAGACCCAGAGCGGGAAGGTGTAGATGATGACGGACGTTTCCCCCGGGGGGACGGAGGACGCGCCCAAGAACCACAACCCGAAGAACAGGGTCGTGTTGAGCAAGCCGAGCAGGAGAGCATCCCTCCGCTCCCGCCCTACGAAGATCACTCGGCGGCTACTCCATAACGATAGCAGAGCGACCCCGAGGAGGCCGACGCCGGCACGGAAGAAGGCGAGCCAGAGTGGAGGGGTGGTCTCCAAGCCCACCCGGACGAAGGGATAGTTGAGGCCCCAGGCCACGGCAAGGCCGCAGAACGCGAGGACCACGAGTCCTCTTTGCCGGTCCACGGCAGGTCCGGACGTGCCTCCACATAGCGTTTGTCACAGGGCCAAAGAGAGCCGGGAGCCTCTGCGGTTCGAGCATGTCCGTGGATGGGAGGCTCTGTCCATCCCCTTCGGGAAACGTAGTCTATTTCTGAGGTCCCCCCCTGGTCCGGCAGGAGTGGGAGATGTCGGTGGCACCCTCGGTCGAAGGCATGCCGCGCGAAGCCCGGACCGTGACGGAGGTGATCGAGGGGATCCCGACCATCGAAGGGGCGGGGGTTCGGCTCAACCGGGTCTTCGGCCATGCTCAAGACCATCGATTCGACCCCTTTCTCCTCCTGGACCACTTCCGATCGAGCCAACCCTCCGACTACGTTGCAGGGTTCCCTTGGCATCCGCATCGGGGGATCGAGACCGTGACCTACATGCTGGACGGCCGGGTGGAGCATACCGACAGCTTGGGGAATCAGGGGAACATCCAGGGAGGGGACCTCCAGTGGATGAGTGCCTCGAGCGGCATCCTTCACCAGGAGATGCCGCAACCGAAGGAAGGGATCCTGGAGGGGCTCCAGCTTTGGGTGAACCTCCCGGCAAGGCTGAAGATGGCGGTTCCCGCCTACCGGGACCTGCGAGCATTGCATGTGCCCCACGTCCGCACGGCGGAGGGGGGGAGGGTACGGGTGGTGGCCGGAACGTTCCAGGGGCAGGCCGGCCTGGTCCAGGGGATTCCCGTGGATCCCACCTATCTGGATGTCCAGCTCCCGGCGGAGGCGCCTTGGGAGATCGGCATCCCTCGAGGGTACACGAGTTTCGTTTACGTTCTTGGCGGAGCGGGGCTTTTTGGAGGAGAACCATCCCGGGGGATCCATCGGGGACAAGCTGCGTTGTTCGGCCCCGGGGAGGTCGTGCGGGCCCTGGCCGGGGGGGAAGGAGCCCGGTTCCTGTTCATTTCCGGTCGGCCTTTGCGGGAGCCGGTGGCTTGGTACGGCCCCATCGTCATGAACACCCAGGAGCAGCTGCTGGAAGCCTTGAGGGACCTGAGGCACGGCCGCTTCATCCGGCACCAGGAACCGTTGGTGGAGCAACGCTGAGGGAGTCCCTCTCGGGAAATAGCCCCGCACGTCCCGGAGGATCTACCGCCCCTCACCCAATCGACGTCGTTGCGGCCCACCGCCGTGGTTTCACTCGCGGGGTACCGTCCCTCCTCTCAAAGAGGCGAGGCTCCTAGGAAGTGACCGATGAGGAAGCCCGCAAACCCCGCGGCCATCCCGATGACCAACATCTGAAGGCCGCTGCGGAGGAGGGATCCCCGGGTGGTACGGGCCTCGTAGGCCCCGATGAAGAACAACGTCACTGCGCTCAGGACCACGCTGGCCATCACGTCGCCCAGGAAATTCACCGGGACCAGGAGAAAAGGGAGCAACGGGATCAAGCTTCCCACGATCGTGGCCAGTCCCACCAGCAAGCCACTGTTCCTCGGCTCCTCCGGGTAGACCGGCGAAATGCGGAGCTCGAAGGCCATCATCAGCTCCAACATGGCCTTGGGGTTGGAACAAATGCGGTCCACCATCTCCTCCAACTCCGCGCCTTGATAATTCCAGTCCCGGAAGATCTGCCGGACCTCTTCCCGCTCGATCTCCGGCACGGCATGCATCTCTTCGATCTCACGGCGTTCCTCGGAAAGGTAGAGCTTCCGGCGGGCCAGGGTGGAGGTGTAGCCCACGGCCCCCATGGAGATGGATTCAGCCGCGAGGGCGGCCAGGGTGGCCACCAAGAGGAGCTTCAGGTTGTTCGTGGCGGCAGATACTCCGAGGATGATCCCCAGGATGTTCACGAGTCCGTCCTGGCTGCCCAGGATGAAATCCGAAAGAAAGCTCCGGTGAGAGTGGGGTTCGGGCGGGGTGGGAGGAGGCATGGTGGGCTCACTCCTCCCTGGCAAGGGGCATCATAGAGGAGCCTACCGCGAAGCGCGGCACCCCTCCTTCAGCCCCGGAGGCCGGCGAATCCGGGAGCAGGCTGGGCATTGCGCCTAGCTGGCGACCCCCCGAAGCCACGCCCGGAGCCTGAGCTTCCACAGGGAGCCCATTTTTTCCGAGTACAAATCGACAACGGGGGTGGGTCCCCGCGGAAAGGTGCCTGGTCGGGGGTTGCCACAGCAGGAACGGGTAACCGGTGGGGAGGACGTCCCGGCCCCCTCCGGGGCTGGGTGGAACGGTGGTCGAGCTTGCCTTCCCCCGGGTAACCTCCCAGGGGGTGCCGGCCAGGGCCGTAGAGACGGTTGACCCGATCACACCGGGGGCAGGCCTCTCCTTGACGGGCTTATCCGGGGGGATGGACCTCCCTGCGACCCACGGGCTCGTCAGAGACCCCCTCCGACAGGTTTCCCGCACCGGTGGGCAAGGTGCGGCCCGCTCAGGGGCGCTCTTCAGTCCTCCCAGCGCGTCCCCTTACTCCGGCTACCGTGTAACTCACCCTACCGCTGGAGGCTCAGGGCCACCCTCGGTGGGGGCAATCTCGGGGAAGATCTCGGTTAACAGTCCGGGGAGCTCCTCCCACGATGCCAGCACTCGTTCCGGGGGAGGTAGGATGGGCTCGTCGGGGTGGCAGAGCGCTGCGTAGAGGCGGCCATAGGCCCGTGCCCCCTCGAACCGCGCCGCAAGCCGAAAGCCTGCGGCGCGTGCTCCCAGAACATCGTTCGGCAGGTCACCGATGTGGATGGCATCCCGCGGATCCGTGGCTAGAGGCCGGATCGCAGTCCAGAATATTTCCGGCGCGGGCTTGGCCCAGGGCAGCTCGTCGCTGAAGGCTCGGGCCTCGAGGTACCGGTCAAGGCCCAGTTTCTGGAGGACACTCCACATGGACCGCCCGGTCTCGCCCAGTAGATTCGAGACTACGGCCGTCCGATAACCCCCCTCTCTCACCCGTTCAAGCTGGCTAAGCGCTCCGGGGACTACCTGGAAAGGCTGTCGGGCGACCAATCTCTCGCAAGCATCGACCCAACGTTCGGGAGCGGGCTCTCTTCCCGCCCGACCGGCGGCTTCCCGGGCCAGGTCTTCCAAGGAACGTCCCCGGCCCACGTCCTGGGAGGCTTTCAGGAAGGTCTGAAGGACGGCCTGCTCTGGCTGGCAAGTCTCCGCCTGGCCCTCTCGACTGGAACGAGGGGAGTCCCGAAGGACGGCAGCCAAGCTTTCGAGTTGGAGATCGAGATAGCGATCCTCGTCCGAGGGGGAAAGGTAGATCAACGTGTGCCAGACGTCGAAGGTGATTGCAGCCACCGGTCCGGAGATGACCGGTGTTCCCCATATCAACCGTGGGGGCCACATGCCCGGGGCCTGCCGGTTCGCAAGAGCCTGGACCCACTCCCCCTGTGAATGGGGACGGCGGCCCGTGACTGCCAACTGTGCTCCGGTGTCCCTGGCCACGTTGGAGCACCTGAACGAGAAGGTAATTGGAGCGGGTCGATGAAGGATCGACTGGCTCCTGGGGTTGCTGCGGAGGGTGGCCGCACAGAAGGGAGGAGGCCGGGACGAGCGCGAACGGAGGCGTACGCTGGGCCGCTCCCACCAGGATCTGGTGAAACGTCGTGGCGAGATACCGGCCCCGAACGTAAAGGTGGGGGGCCGGGTCGGGCCCGTGCGCCGGACCCTTCCACGGGCGGAGGGAGAGTTCGGCAAACTCCGTCGGCATGGCCCCCGCGTGCGAGGATCTGCGGAGGTAGAGGGGCCGGTCCAAGCGGGAGGGGTTCGGGCTGCTTGTCCTCGAGAATGTCCACGGCCCGACCTAAGTTCGCCTCGTGTGCGGCCCGCCTCTCGCCGGGCGGAGCGCCGGGGAAGGGGTGCTCCGGGCACCTTTCACCAGGCGAAACTGCTCACGGGGCTTCCGGGCGGATGAGGTCAGGTGCAACTCTCGATGTTCACCATGGGATCATGCCCCCTATGCTGGGCCCTCTCGTTTCAGTAGGTCTCCCGGCCACGTCCGATCCGCGGCAAGATGTTCTTACAACCACGACCCAGGGACTGAAGCGCTCAGTTCACGGATGAGAGCTTCTGTGGTGAGGAACGATCCGTCGTGTTGTTGGCGGAACCGACGGAGTCTCTCGGAGAGATTGGGCACCTGGCTTTCCAGGGCAGACAGAGCCAGCAAACCCCCAAAGCGTGTCAGCGACCATCCTGTCGGAGACCAAGGAGGAGACCTGGCCAACGAGCCTGTCATTCCGTGGACTGACGTGCCAGCAGCCCTAAGAAATTCAGCGCCGGGCAAGTCCCCCAGCTTGTCTCTGATCCAGAGGTAGGTGCAGTAAGTGGCGAGCCCCTCGGACAGGCAATCCTCCTGAAACCACTCTTCGCCGGGGAGGGCGTCCAAGCCCCACCACTGGTGAGACATCTCGTGGACCAGAGTTCGAGACACCCCCTCCACGGACTGGTGCGAGAGGTCCGGGGTGACAACGAGGCCCTCTCGCGCGTAGGCTCCCTGGGCCTTTCGCCACGTCTCCACCACAACCAGCGGGCGGAATGGACGGAGTCCCCACTTCCTCTCCTGCCACTCGAGGACTTCCTCGGCTATCCGTCGCGAGTCTGTTCTCCGAACCGCGTTTGGGATCCTAGTCAGGCTTCGTGAAGGGGCCGACGGCCCGTGGGGACATCCCTGAGCGGATCCGTGCCTTCTGTCGATGGAGGGCCATGCGGGATAGGTCGAGGAGTCTCATGGTCCACCCGTCCCGGGCACCTCGACCGCCAGGCGGGGTGAGGGCTCGACCGGACGGAGAACCTCGAAGGCCCGTTCCACGACCTCGCTCAACGCCGGATGGATGTGCATCCCCTCCCGGATCGGGAGCGAGCTTTGCCCTGGGGCATACATCAAGTCCACGACTTCCTGGAGGAGGATCGCAGCCTCGGGACCGACAATATGAGCGCCCACGATCCGGTAGGTCCCCTTCTCGACCAGGACCTTCACGAACCCTTCGCGGATTCCCATCGCCCTTCCTTTGGCCGTCTTATCGAAGGGATATGTTCCGACGAGGAGGCGGCCCGCGCCCAGTTGTTCGATGGCTTCGATCTCTCCCAGGCCGACCGCGGCCACCTCGGGCTCGGTGAAGACCGCGTGCGGGACGGCGTGATAGTCCGTCCGGCGACGACTGCCTTTGACGAGGTTTTCCTCGAGGACGAAGGCATCCTGGTTTGCTTTGTGCTTGAAGAGGAAGTGGCCCGTCGCGTCTCCAAGCGCCCAGACACCAGGTTGGTTCGTTTGGAGGAACTCGTCGACACGGATCCATCCATGCGGATCGGTGGCAATCCCCGCACGGTCGAGGCGCAGGAGATCGTTGTTGCTTTCGCGCCCCACGGCCACCAGGATCTGGTCGACGTCAACATCGGTCACCAACCCCGTCGTTCGGTCGGTGGTCGTCAACCGGCGGCGGCCATCGGGGAGGACCCGGACGCGGGTGACCTCATGGGACGTACGCAGCGTCAGATACCGCCTCAGCGATGTTTCGACCAACTGGGAGATCTCGGGCTCCTCGGTCGGGAGGAGCCGAGCGTTTCGCCCGATGACCGTCACGAGCGAACCCATCGCAGAGAAGAAGTGTCCGTACTCTGCGGCGATGAAACCCCCTCCAATGATGGCGATGCTCCCGGGAAGTCCCGTGAGCTGGAGGACGGTGTCGCTCGTGAGGTAGCCGGCTTCGGCGAGACCGGCGATCGGGGGGATGGTGGGACGGGATCCGGTGCAGAGCAGGATCCGTTCGGAGCTCAGTTGCTCCGAGCCGACCTGGAGAGTTCTCGGGGCAACGAATTCTGCAGTTTCGTGAAAGTAGTCGATGTTCGGAGCGCGGGACAGGTCCTTCCAGATCGCTTCGATGTCGGCGCCGATGCTCGCTCTCATTCGGTCCATCACGCGTCCGAAATCGACCCCGGCCACCCGAATGTCCACGCCCAGCCCCGGGCCTCGCTCGGCGAGGCGCCGCAGGGTGGCCGGGTAGATGAGAAGCTTCGACGGAATGCAGCCCCGGGTCAGGCATATACCGCCGGGTTCGTCCTTGTCGATGACCGCAGCCCGTGCTTCGGGGTTCCGTTCGAGGAACGGATACACCACATACATCGCAGATCCGGATCCAACGGCGATGACGTCGTAATTCCTCATGCGCTCGAACTCCTCGTTCCTGAAAGAGTCTGAGCGAAATTCCCGACCGAGAGAAAAGGGTTTCTTTTGCTGCTTGACCAGAACGTTCGGCCCTCGGCCACGAGCCTTAGGGGGTAGAGGAAAATTCGGGATAAAATTCGGGAGAGAGCTGCAAGAGAGCTCGGGAAGGGAAAAATCTCCACCCGGTGTCCTAAGCAAGGGTGGCCTTTGCCAGAGCGCCCGTTCTCGGGCGCATTCCCGTGCCGTCCGCGGTTGCGTGGGGGATTGATTTCGGCCGGAGCACTCGGCAACACACTTCGACCCGTTGACCGGCATCCTCGCGATCCAGACATCGGAGGGGCAGCGAGGCAGCTCAGACTCCGGAGTGACATGCTGGCGCTGGGATGCACCGACTCCCCTTCGGGCGGGACTCCTACGGATCGCCTCAACCAAGGCCCCTGTTTCCATCTCCGGGACCCGCATCTTCTCCACCTGTTCCTCCGGGTGGCCGACTGCGAGGAGAAGGAGCCCTTTCGTCTCGAGGTCCCGGTCATGCACCTCATCCTGCGTGGGCGTCGTTGAGAGATGCGGCTCGCACCGGCGGTACGCCGTGCGGGTCTCCTCGATCAGCGCCGGGGGAAGCTTTCCCCAGTTCACGGAATGCCACGCGACTAGATCGCCTGGATGGCCGAGCCAGTGTTGCCACACGGAATGTGAGAGGAGGTCTCTACCCGTGCATTCCGCGCACCGGCTCGCGGCGGTCGTTCGGAGGGCGTAGGGCCGGTTCGGCAGCCCCGTCGGTCGGAGTGCGAGCCGGATCGCGTTCCCGATCTTGGAGGTCCGGACGAACCGGCGGTTGGGCAGGTCTTCTCCGCTCCGGGGTGTACAGGGAGGTCGTCGGCTCCTAGCGTGCCCCGGCCTCGACCCGCGAGTGCAGGTGGTCGACGACCGCCGCAGCGCCCTCTTCCCGAGTGAACGTGAAGTACTGTGGATTCGCCTTGGAGAGGTGCCGCCGGACGACGATGGGTGTGGGCGTCTTCGGGAAGCGCACGGTCTTCGCCCCGACCTCGGGCAGGTCGCCTATGACGCGCCCGTCGTCGCCTAGGAAGTTCCCGAGGGCCCCCGGGCGCAAGCCGACGGACGGCCTCACAAGGGCCGCTGCCTTCTCGCGGAGCTCGGCAGCGCAGAGGACGGTGCGGAACGGCCGTGCAGGACCCGCCCGCACCTGGCTTCTGGTCGGCGGAGCCGAAGTCGAAGAAGACGTCCCGGAACACCCTCGGCTTGACCTTCAAGGGGCCGTGCGCCGGGTAGCCGGTTTCCGCGCAGAACCACGGTGGGCTCAGGACCAGGCGCCGCCGGGCGAAACGCCGCCGTGCCGGAGGTGGTCTCTCCAGCGCAGAATCGCGGCGTCTTCCGGGTCGGGATCCCATTTCGAGGGAAGGCGCCCGGGCGGCATCGCCGGGAATTTCCCGCGTCGAACTCAGGGTGTTCATCCTTTGTTAGGCATAGCCCCGAGCGGATTCGAACCGCTGTCCCAGGCTCCAAAGGCCCGTATGCTTGTCCACTACACCACGGGGCTGCGGGAGCCACGGTACCGGGGCGGGAATTATAGGTTCCCGTGAGGCCACGGCGGGTCCTCCCGGCTCGCTCATCGGCGGCAAATCTTTCTATCCTCCGCCCCTGGCTCCCTCCCAGAACCATGGAGGCTCTCAACGACGTCACTAACAAGGTGGCTTACGCCTACGCCCGATACCAGGCATCTTGGGTCGTCGCGGCCACTCTCGTGGTGGGCGGGCTTTTCGCCGGCATCGACGAATTGGACGTCCCGCTCTCCACCCTGGATGACTTCTTCCTGGTCCTCGTGGGGGTGGGGATGGTCGTCTTGGCCCTGCGAAACCGGGACCTCAAACGGATCAACCGGGGCGCCCTCCTCCTTCTGGGGGCTGGCTTCGCGGTGAAGCTGGGCTTCTCCTTTCTTGAGTCTCCCGAGGACCGGTTCGATGAGAGCATTTGGCTCGTAGCCCTTGCCCTCCTCCTGCTGGCTCACTTCCTTCCTCGAAGGATGGGCAGGACCGTGCTCTATCCTCCGGCAGAGTTGCGTGCCCTCTCCAACGGAAGGACCTTTGGCATCGCCTTCCTGCTCGCCCTGGTCTCTTCTGGACTCGGGGAGGTGGTGCTGGGCATCCCGCTCCGCTCCCCCCTCGGGGCCCTCGATCTCTTGGTCGCGGTGGCTTCCGCTATCGGAATGGTCTGCTACGCCCTCCTCCCTGGGGGCTCCCGCCTCACCGCCTTGCTCACCGGCTTCTGCGTGGTCTCTTCAGTCGGGGCGGCGTTGGCCGTCGCAAGCACCTTCGTGCTGGGGGATCGGCTGGGGGATCCGTTGATCGCCCTGGTCGCTCTCCTCGCCGCTCTCGTCGTCGTGTGGGGCTTCAGCCACCGGATCAACCAGGGGAAGACCATCGTTGCCCACCGTGCATGACGGAGCCCACCCCCGTCGGCCCGCGACTAGCCCCCGGGCCCCAGACGCCTGGGCAGACCGAGTTCCTCGGCGTGGGCAAAGGTCCGGGGATCGAACCGGATGCCCTCTTCCGTCCAGATAAGCACCCCCGCCTCCACGAGCGGCCGGAGGACCAGGTTCACGTGAGGGATCCGGGTGGTCTTCCATGTCCGGGCGAGGAGATCCCCGGCCGCGACGTAAACCGGGGTGTTGAGGGGAAGGTCTGGAGTGGGGGCAGACCTTTCGAGGATCCACCCCAGCACCCGGTCCACCTCCGGTCCATACCTCTTGCGCAAGTAGGATAGGGTCTGTCGGGCCTCCTGCGGGTCGAAGGGGTCTGGATCCGTCGCCATGGCTCACTCAGAGAGGTGCACCGTAACGGGAGCCCAAGCGTATTAGACCCAACCTCGGATTCCCCCGGCGTGCGGGTCGTGCTGATCGGCAGCGGTGTGCTCCCGATCCCCCCCCGGGACTGGGGCGCGGTGGAGCGGGCCATCGATGGCCTCTCCCGAGGCCTCCGTTCGCTCGGGGTGGACGTTCTCATCATGAATCGGGATGGAGGCGGTCAGAGTTGGAAGGAGTACCCGTTCGCCCTGGGGGTTCCGCGAAGGCTCCGCGGCCTGCCCCGGGACATCGTCCATGTCTTCACTCCCGTGGTCGCGAACCGTCTTCTGCTCGCCGGCGAGCGCTTCGTCTACACCTCCCACTCCCGCCACTGGACCGGAGCCTCCGGCGCACGCGAGCGTTTTGGTTTCTGGTTGGAGCGTCGCGCCTGCGCCCGGGCGACCAGGACCGTCGCCCTGAACGGCGCCGTGGCCACGAGCATGCGGGGGACCCGGCCCCCCACCCGGCCCGACCGGCTCCGGGTCATTCCGAATGGGGTCGACCTCGACCGCTTTGCCCCTCGGTGGGACGCACGTCAAGGGAATGGTCTCCTGGGAGTGGGGGCCATTCACCCCCGAAAGCGCTGGGAACTGGCCGTACGGATGCTTGAGCGGCTGCCGGGAGCCCATCTTACCCTGGCCGGTCCCTGGCCGGACCCTTCCTACGCCCGCCGGCTCTTGGCCACCCCGGGTTCGGAAGGGCGCCTGGCGCTGACCGGACCGGTCGGGGATGCGGCCCTGGCGCGCCTCTATGCGGAGAATGACCTCCTCATCCATCCCAGCGTCTCCGAGCTACAGAGCATCACGGTACTGGAGGCCATGGCCAGTGGCCTCCCCGTCCTGGGGACCGACGTGCTCTCCTCGGAGGTGCCCGACCCCGACGTGGGTCAGCTGTTACCTCGGGAGCTCTCTGCCGATGAACAGGTTGAGCGCTGGGCTGCCCTCGCGCTTGAACTGCTGGCCGATTCCCCCCGACGGCGCCGGATGGGGGAGGCGGCACGGCGACGCGCGGAGGAACACTATGGCTGGGGTCAGGTCGCCAAGGCCACCCTCGATCTCTATCGGGAGGTCAGGGAAGAGCCGCCAAGGTAGTGGGTGGAGGAACACCGGTCTCCACCCGAAGACCCTTGGCGTCGATGGTGAACGGGTGCTCGTCGGCGTCGTGGGGGGAACCCCTAAACCGGCTCACCCGGAGGGTCCGGACGGTGCCGTGGCCCCGCCATTCCCTCCGTAGGACGATCTCTCCGCGGCAGAGGACCTGCTCGGGGGTGAGCTCGTTCTCGCGGGGAGGGCGGGCGGTGACCAGGGTCGTCGCCTCCTTCTCGCTGAGGAAACGGAGCAACGATTGGATCTCGGTGCGCTCCGCCTGCTTGTCCGGGCTCGCCCGGAGCGCGAAGTGCCGGATGGAAGTGAGCGAGTCCAACACCACCCGCCGGGCCGGGAGCACATCCATCTGTCGGCGGAGCTTGAGATAGATGGACTGCATGGAGATCTCGTCGGTGGCCTGGTTGGGCCTCCGGAGGTTCTCTCCCAGGTCCTGCATGGCCCTCACGTCGTGGAGGGACTTGATCTCCTGCAGGTCCCCGAGCCGCCGGTACGCGAGTTGCCCGGGGGTGGCGTCCATGGTGTGGATCTTGGAGAGGTCCCAGCCCAGGGACCGGACGTTCTCCAAGATCTCGTGTGGCGGCTCGTCGACGGCCACCAAGAGCACGGGTTCCCCTCGTCGGATCCCCTCGAGAAGGAACTGAAGGCTCAGGAGCGTCCGTCCGCTCCCGTTGGGACCGGTGACCAGATAGGGCCGGCCGGGGAACAGGCCACCTCCCAAGAGGAGGTCGAGCCCGGCGACCCCGGTCGAGATCCGTTCCCCTTCGGTCATCCCGCCCCTCCGGGCGCGCTTCCGCCTTCCTGGGCCTCGGAGCGAGACACGGCCGACCCCTCCGTCTCCTCGACCGGCGGGTCATCGTCCGGGCCCGGCTGGTTCTCCGGGTCATTCCCTGGGAGGGTCGATTGCGAACGCCGTTGCCCTGGCAAGGGCGGACCTTCCTCCCGGCCCGGCTCGGTCCCAGGGGGCTGGGGAGCTCCGGTGGTGGGCCCCTCCCCGGCCAGTCCCAGCGTAGCGGTGCCCGGGTCCCGGTCGGGCGCGGTCGAACGTCGACGACCCCCTTCGGTCTGTAGGTCTCCTTGGGGAATGGTATACGGGAGGGTGGCAAGGGGGGGTCCGTCGGAAGCCGGTGGACGCGGCTCCACCGGCCTTTCCGGGAGCCTACGGACGGGCGCGGTCCGTCGGTTCCCGGGCGCTCCTGGTGGGAGCGCCGGGGAAAGCCGGACCCGTTCCAGTCCCGGGGCCTTCGGTCCGGCGACGACCGGTCTCGGCGGTCCCGTGAGCCCGCTGCGGAGAGTAGCTCCAGGATCCGGGCCTCGTCCCGGGGCAGTGAGCCCTGTCGCCCCTGCGGCCCGGGCCGCGCGTTGTAGCAAGGCGGGCGAGAGGTTCTGGCTGACCACCTGCCCCCGGGACCCTTCCAGGACCCCCACCAGACGGCTCAAAAGCGGGAGCAGGGCGCTGGCAGAAGTTTCGGGGGTGGGAGCCGGTCCTCCTACCGGCGCCGGTCCGAGCCCTACCACCGGACTTTGGGCCGGTGCGGACCCGGCGTTGACGGACAAGCCCCGGGGAGTGCTAAGGGTGGGCTGGAACGGACGCCCGGAAAACTCGCGAGAGACCTCGTGGGCCAAGAGGAGGTGGTTGACCATCTGCCGGGCCTCCAGGATCTGCTCGAAGGCCGCCTGGGTGCGCGTCTGGGAGAGCGAACGGTGGGCGTCGGTGAGCAGCTGCCGGACCGGATCGACGTCCAGACCCAGTTCGATCAGGCCCCGGACGTCCTCCTGGAGCGCGAGGATCGCCCGACGGGCTTCCACCATGAGCTCCGCATCCGTCGGCAGGGGCACCTCTTCCCGCTCCGAGGCCGGTATGGCGGCCATGACCCGGCTCTCCCGGGCCAGCGAAGCGGAAATGTCCACGTCCAAGCCGTGGGCCGACAGCCGGAACGGATGGAGGTGGACATCGTGTCCACTGCCCCGGAACTTCTCGACCCCCACGGCCCGGACGGTCTTGCCGTCCACGTTCCAGTCGAACAGGTGGAGCTCTCCCCGGGCCAGGAGCCGTTCGGCGCTCGGGAGGTCTTCCGGCGGGGTTTCCACCGTGAGCAGGGTGGTGATGCCCAGGTCCGAGAGGAAACGCAGGAAGGCTTGGGCTCCCTGTTGCTCATCGAAGCCTTTCATGCAGAAGAACTCCAGAGCGGTGAGGGAATCCACCACCAGCCGGGTGTAGAGCCGTCGGACCGTCTCCATCTTCAAGGTCTGGATGAGGGCGCTGAAGGTGACCTCCACGCTGGTGAACTCCCCGGTCTTGCGGATGGACTCCGGGTAGGATCCGAGCTGGGTCGCGGAACGGACCGCCGCGATGTCCTTGAACGGGGTCTTCTCATAGCGCATGACGTCGGGGATCGCGTCGAAAACCCAGATCCGTGAGAGGTCTGGCCCGAGCCCACGGAAGTTCGCCCGGATCTCGTTCGGGGGTTCCTCCAGGGTCACGTACAGGACCTCTTCCCCTTCGCGTACCCCTCGCAGGAGGAATTCCAGCGAGAGCGTGGTCTTCCCGGAGCCGGGGGGACCCACGACCAGATAGGGTCGGCCGGGGAGGAGCCCGCCCCGAAGCATCCGGTCCAGCCCCGCAATCCCGGTCGGGATCTTCATGTGGGGACTGAGGAAGTCTCGTTGCATCGGTTGCTCCGCTCCTGCTCCCGGGCGCGGTCCGGGCCGGACCCCAGGCCAGAGGGAGGGGCCTCACCCGACCCTGACCTACGGTCGTATTCTCATCGTCGGGGACCCTAAAGAGTCTATCGTGGAACTGAGAGGATGTTTCCAAGGCCCTTATAGAGGCTACCGTGATGTCCGTGGAACGAAAGCGTTCTACCAGACCTCGCCCTGGCTGAGAACCGCTTCCCGTCGGGAGCGCACCCTGGGGTGCCCTCCCGGGATCGTCGCGAAGGCGGCGGGCAGTTCCTTTCACAGGGCCCTGCCGTGGGGCCTCTTTCCGGAGGAGGACAGACGGCCGTTCACTTCCCCTCCCTGGCCCCACGCTACGACAGCGCCGTCCAGGGCCTCGGGGTGGGCTCCCCGGGCCTTCCCCCCTCGGGAGGGCGCCTCCGTCTCCAGGATGGATGGGAACGCTTTCCGTTCTTGGGGCGCGTAACCTGAACCGGTCCAGCCTGGACCGCAAATGCCAATCCAGAAATACGGGGGGCGCTGAGAGCCCCGATCATGCCCGACCCGTCCCCGGGGAGCCTACGGATGTGGAACCTCACCCGAGCGTTCCCGGCCCAGTTGGAAGACGGTCTCAAGGCCGGCACCGAACAAGCGGTGTCCTGGGGGAGCCCTTCTGCCGTCGGACTCTTGGGAATGGGCGGAAGCGGGCTGGCCGGGGAGCTCTTCGCCACCGTGGCAGGGGAAGCCTCGCAACGGCCGGTCTTCGCGTCGCGGGACCCCCGGTTGCCCCGTTGGTTGGATCGATCGGCGGGGCTGGTCCTGGTCTCCTACTCCGGGGACACCCAAGAGGTCCTGGAGGGCTATCAGGAAGGTCGGCGACGTTCGATCCCCCTCGCGGTGGTGACCTCCGGGGGAACCCTGGGGCGCTGGGCGGTGCGGGATTCCGTGCCGATGGCACGGATCCCCGGGGGTCAACCCCCAAGGGCCAGCCTCGGCCTGCTCTTCGGTGCCCTCTGGGGACTTCTACCGGGACTTCATGTGGGGTCGCAGGCCCTTCCGGCGGTTGTGGAAGAGCTCCGATTGAGGGGTTCCGCCCTGGGATCGCCCGAGGGGCCTCCGGCCCAGCTCGCGAAGGCCTGGGAGGGCCGGGAGCTCTGGACCTATGCCCCGGAACCGTTCGCCTGTGTCGGACGACGCTGGAAGGATGATGTGGAGGAGAATGCGAAGGAACTCTCCCACTTCGACACCCTCCCGGAGCTCGCTCACAATGCCATCGTGGCCTGGGATGTGCTCAACTCGGCCGAGCGGGATCGCCGGCTGGTGGCTTTGGTGGAGAGCCCGGACCCCGAGGGCCCCGGGACCTGGGAAGGCCGGTACCTGGAAGCCGAGCTCACGGCCCGAGGCATCCGGACCGCACGGGTGAGCTCCCAGTCCCGGAGCCGTCTCGGGTCCCTGCTAGAACTGGTCTGGTTCGGCGACTTTCTCTCCCTTTTCCGGGCGGATTCGAAGGGGGTGGACCCACTTCCCATGGAGGGGATCGTGAAGATGAAGGCGGCCCGACGGCGCACCCAGTCCGCCCCTCCCGACTGAATGGCCTCGGGAGCCTCGTTACATGGGGTTCCCGAAGGACCGTTCCTCCGTGCCCTCGTCGTGTCGGGGGGCCCTACGTGCGCCGAACAAAGCCCCGTGAACGGGCCCATTCCGCCGGTCCTAAGGTCGATTCCTCCGGAAGCGGCCGACCATAGGGCCTGACCGCGATCCTCTCCATCGCAGTGCTGCTTCGCCCAGGGCGGGACCCAGCCCGCGAAAGGGCGTCGGTCCGACCCCTCCGGCCCCCCCGTCCCGCTGGGAAGGGACGGAGAGGTTAAGGGATGGAGGTCTGTTTTGTGCCCGGCAAGGATGCTGAGGTAGCCTAGCCCGGCAAGGCGCCGGTCTCGAAAACCGGTGGGTTCGTCCCTCGGGAGTTCAAATCTCCCCCTCAGCGCTCACCCTCCCGTTGCCGCAGGCCCTCCGGGTGACCTTCATCCGTTCTTCCCCCTAGACCTCTCAGGGTAAGGACGATGAGCGGGGCCACCGAGAACGACGAGCTCCAGGTACGGGTGGTTTTTGGCCCTGGTTGTGGAGGGCACCCGGAGACGGACCTATCGGTGAAGCGGGGGACCTCCCTCCGAACCCTCCTGCCGGGTCTCGGACTCTTCGTGGAGGGGACGGCACTTTGGTGGGACGGAGAGCCGGTCCCCTCCGACTTTCCCGTGACCCGGAACGGCCGGCTGGAGATCGTCGGAACGTTTTCCGGGGGCTGAAGCCCAAAGGCTAAGACATACGAAGGTGCTTGAGTCTCTATGGTGACCGCTCAGGAGTTGGAGCAGCATTGCCCCATCTGCGACGGTGACCTCGACCCTAGCGGTATACGGTGCCCACACTGTGGGTTTCCGGCCGCGTTGCTACCCGAGGCCCGACGCGCCTTGGAGGCGGAAGATGAGTCGGAACGAAAGGAGATCTCCACCAGCGCCTTCCCCCCACCCGGCGGCTACGACTCCTCCTCGAGGCCTCCGGAGGAGCCGGTCCCCGAAGCGGACGGTGCCCTGGCGAACGAGGTGGAGGACCTGGCGCTCAGCCTCCAGGGGAACCTCCGGGTCGCCCAGAGCCTGGAACTCGACCCCACGGGGACCGCGGAGGCGCTCGCCACGGCCGCGATGAGCGCGGCCCGGGGCAAACTCGAGGAATCCCGCAAGACTCTGCACTCGGCCCTGGAAGCGCTGGAACCGGCCCTGGCTCACCGGTTCGATGAGGCCGCCTCGAACCTCGAGGAGCGGGAGGGACGGCTCCGGGAAGATGGCGTGGCGGCGGATGTGGCGCGAGAATTATCCCGGGCCCGGACCGCCTTCCGGGAGGGAGCGAAGTTCGAAGCGGTCAGCGCCCTCAAGGTCGCGGAAGACGAACTCAACGAACTGGAGCGGGACTGGAAGCACCTGAAGGAGACCCTTCTGAGGATCGACGCCTTCCGGGACGTCGGGCACCGGCTGGGGCTCGACCTTGCCATCATCGACGCGCGCCTGCTCCGGGTACGGGGCTCCCTGGCGGACGAGACCCTGAGCGCGGAGGATCTCCGGGAAGCCGGATCCCAAGCGGCCGCCACCTTGATCCTGGTCCATGAACAGGTCCGACAGAACCTGCTGGACCGGGCCCTCTCCGCCACCGAAGCGCTGGACCGCTATGCGTTCCCTCCCGGGGGACGGGCCCGGGCGGAGCGTCGGGTCGGCTCGCTCCAGCGGCACGCCCGCGCCGGGCGATTCAAGGAGGCTTCCGAGGAACTTTTCCAGCTACGTCGGGAATACCCCGGCCTCCTGTTCCCCCCGAGCGCGGAGCCGGTCCCTCAACCTCCGGGGAACGAGGAGGCCGCCCTCCCGGAAGCTCTGCCATCGGACCTCATCGGAACACCGCCGGGTCCCTCCTCCTCCGGGGCGTCGGTGGAACCGCCCGGGCCGGGCACCCGCCCGCTTCCGGAGATCCTGGCGGAGGCCCGGGAACTCGCGGGCCATCTGAAGGGACGCCAGAATGAGGGCGGCGATGTCCGGGAGGCCGCCGTCCTGCTCATGTCCGCCACCCGACAACTGCGGCAGGGAGAACTCGAAGGGGCCGAAGTGACGCTCCGGCGCCTGCGCAGGTCCTTGGGGGAATCGGATGGGGCCGAGCCAGGCTGAAACCTTTATCTGCGTTTTGGCGATAATTTATATCCCTTGAGTTCCGAGGAGTGCCTCCCCAGGGCCCCGCGGTCCCTCCATGGCCAACCCGCCGGGACCATCGTAGGGTTGTCATCCCGGGGTTTCCCATTGCTGCGATCGGACCACCCCCCCTCCGAGGGTATCTCCCTCGCCAGCGAGGACGGATCCTTCCGCGGAAGGGTCATGCGCATCTTCGGGCCCGTGAGCCGCCCCTACGCGGTCGTGGAACCGAAGGGACCTCTGCCGACCGCCCGGGGGGCCGCCCTGGTCGGACAGCGTCTCTGGCCGGAGGTCCGTTCCCATGACCGCTGAAGCCACTCCCCCGGCGGGCGATCCGCCTTCCGAGAGCGCGATCCCCACCCGGTGCTCGGTCTGCGGCTCCAATCACCTCACCCGGGACTACGAGCGCGGAGAGCTCGTCTGCGATGAATGCGGCCTGGTCCTGGAGGAGGGCATGATCGACCAGGGACCGGATTGGCGGGCCTTCGACGCGGAACAGGGGGAGAAGCGCGCCCGGGCCGGTGCCCCCAGCACCCTCACCATCCACGACAAGGGCCTCTCCACCGAGATCGGGTGGAAGAACAAGGACCCCTACGGAAAGTCCATCCCGACCCGGAACCGGGCCCAGCTCTACCGTCTCCGAAAGTGGCAGCGCCGCATCCGGGTCTCCAACGCCACGGAGCGGAACCTGGCCCTCGCCCTGGCCGAGCTGGACCGGATCGCCAGCGCCATGACCCTTCCCAGGAACGTCCGCGAGACGGCGGCGATGATCTACCGCAAGGCCGTCACCCACAACCTGATCCGGGGACGGTCGATCGAGGGCGTGGTGGCGGCGAGCCTCTACGGGAGCTGCCGCCAGTGCAACGTACCCCGCACCCTGGACGAGATCGCTTCGCGGAGCCACATCGGACGCAAGGAGATCGGACGGACCTACCGCTTCATGACCCGGGAGCTCAAGCTCCGCCTCCTCCCCACCCGGCCCCAGGACTACGTCCAGCGTTTCTGCTCCGAGTTGCGGCTCAAGGGCGAGGTCCAGGGAAAGGCCAACGAGATCCTCAAGCTCGCGACGGAAAGGGAACTCACCAGCGGCCGGGGCCCCACCGGGGTCTCGGCGGCCGCCATCTACATCGCGAGCCTGCAGTGCGGAGAACGGCGGACCCAGCGAGAAGTGGCCGAGGTGGCCGGGGTCACCGAGGTCACCATCCGTAACCGATACAAGGAACTGACCGAAAAGCTCAACCTTCGCGTGACCCTCTAAGCGTCTCCGGGGGGCCCCGGGGGGGAAGGAAGCCTCTTGGAGGACTTGGTGGGCCTCGCCGTGGACTCGGCCCGCCGCCCGGGGGTCCGGTTCGTCGACGCCCGCCTTCTCTTGCCTCGGGTGAGCGAAACGCTCGTGGTCCGCAATGGCCAGGCGGAAACCCTCGCCCACCAGGAGGACCGGGGTATCGGGATCCGGGTCCTCCGCCCGCGGGGCTGGGGATTCGCCGCCACCTCCCAACTCACCCGCGGGGCCATCCGATCCTGCGCGCACAGAGCGGAACGTCTCGCCCGGCTCGCGGAGGGGACACGCTCCTCTCCGGCGCCCTGGGTGGAGGAAACCCGGGGGCCCCGGAACGGACGGTACGCCACCCCCGTCCGGGAGGACCCGTTCACCGTCCCGATCGAACGCAAGCTGAACCTCCTCAGGGAGGCGGAACGGGCCGTCCACACCGGTCCCCGGGTCAAGAGCGGGCGGGCCTCCCTTTCCGCGTTCTTGGACCGGAAGTGGTACGCCAGCAGCGATGGGGCGAGCTACCAGAGCACCATCCTGCAGGTGGGCGCTGGCATCGAGGCCACCGC
Organism: Thermoplasmata archaeon; assembly: GCA_021806135.1. Classification (GTDB taxonomy): domain Archaea; phylum Thermoplasmatota; class Thermoplasmata; order Lutacidiplasmatales; family UBA184; genus JAKATE01. The sequence goes on along the minus strand of JAJZYB010000008.1, from coordinate 30,335 downwards.
GATCGGGGAGGGCGAGGTCCAGCGGCGCTCGTATCCGACCAGCTTCGGAGGAGACTACGCCCAGGGAGGGTTCGAGTTCGTCTCCGGGCTTGACCTGGTCTCCCACGCAGCGGAGTGCGGTCACCTCGCGGAACGTCTTCTCACCGCGCCCTCCTGCCCCCGGGGCCGGATGGACCTTGTGCTGTCCAGCGATCAACTGGCCCTGCAGATCCACGAGAGCGTCGGCCATGCCACCGAGCTCGACCGGGTCCTGGGGTATGAGGCGGGTTACGCCGGGACGAGCTTCCTTTACCCCAGGGACCAGGGCTCCCTCCGCTACGGATCGGAGCAGATGACCATCGAGGCGGATGCCACCATCCCGGGAGGACTGGGGACCTTCCCCTGGGACGATGAAGGGGTCCCGGGCCAACGGTATCCCCTGGTGAAAGAGGGGCGATTGGTGAGTTTCCTCAGTTCCCGCAGCAGCGCGGGGGAACTGGGCCTCTCCCGGAGCGGAGGGACTGCCCGAGCCGACGGATGGGCGAGGACCCCTCTGGTCCGGATGACCAACGTGAACCTTCCGCCAGGCTCCCGGAGCGTTCCGGACCTGCTTTCCGAGGTTTGCCAGGGGATCTACCTGGAAACGAACCGCTCCTGGTCCATCGACGACAAGCGCCTGAACTTCCAGTTCGGCACGGAGGTGGGCCGGTTGATCCGACAGGGAGAACTCAGAGGATACGTACGGAACCCGCTGTACTCGGGCATCACCCCGGAGTTCTGGGGAAGTCTGGAGGCGAGGGCGGACGCCTCGAGCTGGCACCTCTGGGGCATCCCGAACTGCGGGAAGGGGCAGCCAGGGCAGGTGGGTCGAGTCGGTCATGGGGCGCCCTGGGCCCTCTTCCGCCAGGTCCAGGTGGGGGGCGGGAGTTGAAGGTCACGAGCGTGCGTGCACGGAAGGCGCGTTCCTCCCCCACCCTCGTCGGAGCCTCCCGGCGGGACAAGGGACCGGAGGCCCCCACCGTCCGGCAGGGCCTGGCGTGCCTGGATCGCCTCCTGGCGATCCTTCCCCTGCCCGGCGATGCCCGCTACTACGGCAGCCGCTGGCTGACCCTACGTGCCGCCAACTCCCATCTCTATCAGCCGCACCTGGAATGGACGGAAGCCGTTTCGCTCCGGGTGATCGAGGAGGGAGGACGCGTCGGGGTGTCGGCCACCTCCGACCTCTCCGGCAACGGTCTTGCCGCCCTGGTCCAGGAGGCCCGCTCCCTGGCCCGGTGCGCCCCGCGAAGCCCGGTCCCCTTCGCCTTCCCCAAGGACCCCGGCACCCCCGTCCCCTCAGTCCCCTTCGCACCGGGGGTTCTCAACGACGGGACCCGCGCGGCCCAGGACCTCGTCGGGGCCATCGATGCCCTCACCAACGCGCTCCCGGGAGCCCGGGTCTCGGGAGCTTATCACCAGGGATATGAGGTGCTGGCGGTGGCGAACAGTTCGGGCCTGCGCCGGGGATCCCGCCGGAGCCTGGCGCAGGCCTCCCTCCTCTGCGAGGACCTCTCCCGGGAGCCTCCAGCCTCGGGCTGGGCGGAACGGGCGAGCTGGGACCCGGCTTCGGTCCCCTGGACCGACCTCGCGCAGGAGGCTCTCGCCACCACTCCCCGGGAGCCCCCTCGCGCCGTGCCTCCCGGCCGCTATCGCGTGCTGCTAGCCCCCGCCGCGGTGAGCGATCTTTTGGGCCACCTGTTCCTCTCGAGCCTGGGAGCCCAGGCCGTGGCCGAGGGGTGGAGCTTCCTCTGCCAGCGTTCCCGGATCCCCACCCTCCCTCCCGTGCTCGCATTGAAGGAGGACCCGCTCTCCCCCGAGGGAGTTCCGGAAGCCCTCGACTACGAAGGAACCTCCCGGCGGAGCCGGGTCTTGCTCCGGGACGGGGTCTTCGGAGACCCGTGCCAGGACCGAGCCTCGGCGGCCAGGGCCTCCACCCGGACCACGGGGAACGCGCTTCCCCCGGAAATGCCCGGCGGGCCGATCCCCACCCACCTTTCCCTTCGCCCCGGAACGGCCGACCACCGTGGGCTTCTAGCCCTCCTGCACCGGGGGATCCTCGTGACGCGGTTCTGGTACGTCCGGACCGTGCACCCCGGTCGAACGGAGCTCACCGGGATGACCCGGGACGGGACGTACTGGGTGGAGGACGGGTGCATCGCATACCCCATGAGGAATCTTCGGTTCACCCAGAGCGTGCTGGGGACCTTGTCCCAGGTGGAAGCGGTGGGGAAAGAGAGCCGGGCCTTTGCCGACGAACGGGGTCTCATCAGCCAGCGGCTCTCTCCGCTGGTCTCCGGGGATTTCCACTTCACCAGCGGGACCAGCTTTTGACCGAGACGGGGCGGGAACGGGCAGAGGGGTCCTCCCGGCTCCGAGTGGCGGTCCTGGTCTCCGGTGAAGGGACCACGATGACCGCCCTGGCGGAACGCTCCCAGGCCCACGAGGCCCCTTTCCAGGTGGTCCTGGTGGCCTCCGACCGGCCCGGGGCGGTCGCGCTCGAAAGGGCCCGTTCCCTGGGGATCCCGACCATCGTCCTGCCTCTGCTACCCCGGCTCAATGACCCACCCGATCCCGAGGGCCTCCCGGCGGAGTCGGCCTGGGCCGCCGCCCTGAGGGAACGGGGGGTCCAGCTCCTGGTGCTGGCGGGCTTCCTCAAGGTCTTTCGGGGGCCCGTGCTCCGGGAGTTCTCCGGGCGCATCCTCAACACCCATCCGGCGCTTCTGCCCCGCTACGGGGGCGCGGGGATGTACGGCTCCCACGTCCATGAGGCGGTCCTCCGGGCCGGGGAACGGGAAACCGGGGCCACGGTTCACCTAGTCACGGAGTCCCTGGATGCCGGCCCGGTCATCGCCCAGGCCCGGATCCCCGTGCTCACGGGGGATGATCCTGCATCCCTGGCCGCGCGGCTGCGCCCGGTCGAGCACCGACTGCTCATCCAGGTGGTGGAGGACTTTGCCCGGGGGAGGCTTCCGCTGCCGTTCTCGACCCCCCCGGGGGAGCCTCCCGGCGGAAGCGGAGGGTGAGGGCCGCGCCCAGCGTGAGGCCGGTCCCTGCCAGAAAGCGCACCAGGCTGCGCCGGACCACCCAGAGGTACCTCAGGTAGGAGCGGAGGTCCCAGCCGCCCCGAAGCCGCCTCAGGGCGACCCGGTACAACCCTGGGCCCTTTTCCCAAGGAGAGGCGAGCGCGGAGGGAGAACGTGAACCTTCACGGAGGTCCTGCCCCACAGCGGGAAGTTCCAGGTGTCCCACCCTCCCCTCCCGCAACGGCCTTCGAAGCACCTCGAGGTCCTCCCCGATCGTCCGGTCCGGGTATCCTCCTGAGGCCAGGTACGTCTCCCGGCGCCAGACGTAGAGCTTCGTGGAGTCCGGGTTGCGGTCCTGCCGCCCGACCACCACGAGGACCCCCCACCGGGGGTGGCGGGAAAGCTCCAGCAGGGCGCGGGAAAGTACCCCGGGGGCCAATTTGAGGTCCGCGTCCACCTGGGTCACCAGGACGGGGGCCTCCGTGGCCAGGATGGCCAGGTGCCTTCCCCGCCCCGTGGTGCAGGGGGTGACGATCAGCCGGAGCTTCCTGTGCTCCTGGAGGTCCCGGAGGTACTCCGTCGTTCCGTCACTGGAGCAGGCATCCACCACGACGAGCTCTCCCGCACTCCCGAGCTGGGGGAGGAGGGAGGCCAGGCAGTCGGGCAAGAACCCACGCATGTTCTTGACCGTAAGGGCCACGGCGAAGGACGGAACCGGAAGCGTCGGTGCAGGGTCGCGGCTTCCGGGGGTCGGGGGAACCGTCTGCGGCATGGCCCCTCACCGGAGATCGGCCAGGTGGGTCACCCGGGTGGGGAGTGGGCTGGTCAGCCGGTGACGGGTGGTCTTCGGGGGGAACAGGTCGCCACTGAGGGCCCGTTCGACCACCTCCGCCTTGGTGGGGGGGGTCTGTACCCGGGCCCCGGGCCAGCGTTCCAGGATCACCGCCTCCCCCTCGTAGTCCACCACCCAGGCCGGCGCGCGTTGCACCCCCAGCTCCCGGAGGGCGGCAAAGCGGTGGTGCCCGTTGAGGACCACGAACAGCCCACCAGCGGCCTCCGCCACCAGGATCGGCTCGTCGACCAGGTGTTGGCGCCGGATCTTGCCCAAGACCTGGAGAAGGTTCTCCGGGTCCACGGCCTCATGGGCTCGCAGGGCCGCCAGCGGGAGCAGTTCGAAGCGGTAGCGGAACTCACGAGCGCGCTGAGGAGGGGAGCGGGCGCTGGACGGCTCCGTCCCGGGCGTCATGAGGCCTCCTTCAGGTCCGTCAGCGCTCTCCGTACGAAGACCTCGGTCATCCGCTTGCGATAGTCCGGGGCGAGGAAGGTGTTGTGGACGGGCCGGACCGCCGCCTGGACGCGCCGGGCGAGGTCGGCGATGCGTTCGTCGGTGAGGTTCTCCCCCTCCAGGGGGTCGGTGAGCGAGGCAAAGGACCGGGGACGCGTCTCCAGACCTCCGACGGCCAGGCGCAGGGACCGGACCCGTCGGCCCTCGAGGGCGAGGGAGGCCGCCACCCCGAGCTCGGGGAAGTCGAAGGCGGGGCGCACCCGGAGCTTCCGATAGGTGGAGGGCCGTCCCCGGGCCTCCCGGGGAAGGCGGACCCGGACCAGGATCTCCCCGGGAAGGAGCGTCGTCCGGTGGATCCCGTCCCCCCGTCCGTCGTAGAGCTCCTCCAGGGGGAGCGTCCGGGTACCTTCGGGAGAGAGAAGGTCCACCTGGGCGCCGGACACCACCAGGCTCGGGGCAAGGTCACCGGAGAAGGTGGCGTAGCAACGTTCCTTCTGGGGGACCACGTGACAACGGTCCCCTTCGGCCTTCAAGCAATACCCCAACGCCTCCCGCCAGGATGGCGACTGGTTGAAGAAGAAGCACCGGGTCTCCACCAGGAGGTTGCCGCCCACGGTAGCGCTGGCCCGGACCAGTGGGGTGGCCACCTGGCGTGCGGCTTCGACCAGTCCCGGGTAGTCCCGGGCGACCGCCTCCTCGGTCTCGAGCTGCCGGAGCGTGGCGAGCGCTCCGAACGTTCCGTCGGCCGGGGCGAAGGTGTGGAGCTCCGGGATCCCTCCCAGGGCGATGAGGTGCGCCCGGGGGTTCAACCGCATCTTGTAGTTGGGGAGGAGGTCGGTCCCCCCGGCCAGGTAGTCGAACTCCCCGGGGTGGGAGGAGGCCACGGCGAGGGCATCCTCGAGGTGGGTGGGCTGGTGGAGCTCGAACGTTTCCAGGTGCATGCGGTCCTCTTAACTCTCGGTGGTCTCCCGAGGGAGGGGCGGTTTCTTCGCTCCCCCGTCCCGCCGCGAGCGTTCCAGGGCCCGGAAGATCTTCTCCGGCGTGATGGGAAGGTCCAGGAAGCGGATCCCGAGGGCGTCATGGATGGCGGCGCCCACCGACGGGAGCACCGGGATGAGCGGCCCCTCCCCGGCCTCCTTGGCGCCGAAAGGCCCTTCCGGGTCCTCTCCGCCCACGAGCAGGCATTCCACCTCCGGCATCTGCTGAGGGGCGAGGATCTTGTATTCCAGGAGAGAGGGGTTCATCAGCCGGGCCCCCCGGTAGTCCATGCTCTCGGAGAGGAGCTGGCCGAGGCCCATGTGGATGGAGCCCTCGATCTGTCCTTCCACCGCCAGGGGGTTGAGCGCTCGCCCGCAGTCGAAGGCGGCCCATACCTTCTTCACGTCGACGAACCCTGTCTCCAGGTCCACCTTGACGTGGCTGACGTAGGCCGAGAACGAGTAGGCGGGGGCGGTGCCGGCCTTGGCGCCCTTGAACGTCCCCCCCATGGGCTGCGATTCGTAGGATCCCGAGGCGACCAGCGCGCCCCGGTGCTCCATGGCCCGATGCACCGCGGTGAGGAAATCGACCCCCACCTCGGGGGAGCCTTCCCGGTGGATCCGCTCGTCCTCGAAGGACATCTCTTCAGGGGGGTGGCCCAGGATCTCCCCGGCGGACCGGGAGAGGATCTCCCGGAGCTCCTCGGCGGCACGTTTGGCCGCGTTGCCCATCATGAAGGTGACCCGGGAGGAGTAGCTCCCCAGGTCCACCGGGGCCGTGTCGGAGTCCACCGCCGCCACCCGGGTCCGGTCCATCCGGATCCCCAGGACCTCGGCCACCACCTGGGCGAGCAGGGTCTTGGAGCCCTGGCCGATGTCGGCGGCCCCGCAATGGATGGTCACTCCCCCGTCCATGTCCACTTTCAGATGGACGGTGCACTGGGGGAAGCGGGGAGTGAAGTGGATCGGAGAGTTGCTCCCGCTGATGTAGAACCCGCAGGCCACGCCGATCCCCTCTCCGAAGGGGAGCTGCCGGAACCGCTCCCTCCACCGGGACCGTTCCCGCACGGCCGTCAGGCAGTCCCGGGCCCCGTTCGAAGTGATGCGGAACTCGTTCACCGTCTGGGTGTTCGCAGAAAGGAGGTTCTGCAGACGCAACGCCAGCGGGTCCCGTCCCAGCCGCTCGGCCAGGGCGTCCACCGCCATCTCGAGGGAGTAGCGGATGTTGGTCCCGCCGTGCGCCCGCATGGCACCGGAGGGGGGATGGTTCGTGTAGGCTCGGACCCCATGGTACCGGAAGGCGGGGAGCCGGTAGGGACCGAGCGCCAGCACCCCGTTGTAATAGGTGGTGACCACCCCGAACGAACTGAACGCTCCGCCGTCCAGGAGGGCCTCCACGTCCAGGGCGGTGAACTCCCCGGCCTCGTTGGCCGCAAGCCGGACGGTGTTCCGGGTCGGGTGGCGGCCGTGGTTCACATAGAAGACGTCCTCCCGGTCCAGGAGGAGCTTCACGGCCCGGCCGGTCTCCAGGGCGAGGGCCGCGCAGGCGATCTCGTGGGGGAACGGATCGGACTTGCCGCCGAACCCGCCCCCCACCTCCGGCTTGATCACCCGGATCCGGTGGAGCGGGAGCCCGAGGACCTCCGAGAGCGCCCGGTGGAGGTAGTGGGGGACCTGGGTGGCCGACCATACGGTCAAGCGGCCGTCGGGGGTGGCCTCGGCCAGTACGCAGTGAGGCTCGGTGAAACCGTGGTTCACCCCGGCGAAGCGGCCCTGGACCTTGACCTCGGCGTACGCTTCCCGGAACGCCCGGGGGACATCCCCGAAATGCTGGAAGACCTCCTTCTGGATGTTGGTGTCCCGCAGGGCCCGGGCGTGGATCTTCTCCGCCACGGGTCGCTGGCCCGCCTCCGGGTCGTCGTAGACGGGCAAGGGCTCATAGCGGACCCGGATCCGCCGGAAGGCCTCCTCGCAGGTCTCCTCGTCCTGGGCCGCCACCGCCGCCACCCATTCCCCGTAGTGGCGGACCTTCTCCACGGCGAGGGCGGTCTCGTCGTGGGTCATGGGCAGGACCCCGAACGGGGTGGGAAAGCGCTCCCCGGTGAGGACCGCCGCCACGCCCGGGAGGGCCCGGGCCGCGGAGACCTCCACCTCCACGATCCGTGCGTGCGCTTGCGTGGACTTGAGCAGCCGACCCACCAAGAGCCCTGGCCGCTTCAGATCATCGGTGTACTCGGCCCGTCCAGTGACCTTGAGCGCTGCGTCGACGAGGGGGAGCCGACGACCGATGAGCCGGTATCCTCCGGTGGAGGCCGGGTTCGAGCGGACCTCGGCGGTCGGGCCTCCCGGCTCCGAAGCGCTCTTGGCCATGGGTCAGGGCAAGGACGGGGAGGCCCCGCTCCGGGAGGCTGCCTCCACAGCCTCGATGATCTTCACGTAGCCGGTGCAACGACAGAGATTGCCGGAGAGGGCCTCCTGGATCTCCTTCCGGGAGACGGTCGGGTGGTCCCGGAGGAGGGCCGTGGCCGTCATGAGGAATCCCGGCGTGCAGAACCCGCACTGGGTGGCCCCGCGTTCGACGAAGGCCCTCTGGAGCGCGGTGAGTTCCCCGTGCTCTCCCAGGCCCTCGACGGTGGTCACCTCGGTCCCTTCCACCAGCTTCGCCAACGTCAGGCAGCTCAGCGTGGGGACCCCGTCGAGCAACACGGTGCAGCAGCCGCAGGTTCCCAGGTCGCAGCCTCGTTTCGTCCCGGTCAGGTTCAGGTCCTCGCGAAGAAGGTCGAGCAGGATCCGGTTGGGCGGGATGCTCCGCTCCAGGGGAACCCCGTTGACCCTCAATCGGAGGGAGACCGATCGGGTCATGGCGCTGCCTGCGGGGTCGCTCCCGTCTTCCCGTCATGGGCGTGTCGCTCTTGGACGATCTCGGCGGCCACGCTCAGGGCGATCTCCTCGGGGGTCACTCCTCCGAGCGGAAGGCCAATGGGCGTCCGGAGCCGGGCGAGGAGCTCTTCGGAGAGACCCCGCTTCTTCAGGGCCCGCCGGGTCAGTTCGGCCTTGGTCCGGGAGGCCACGAGGCCCACTGCTCCAGGGAAGTTCGGCAGGAGTCCGAAGGCCACCTCCTGGTCCTTGGCGGCATCGTACCCCAGGAGGTAGACGTGGGAGAACCGCTCCCCAGAGGCGGCGATCCGGGAGGGGAGGTCCTGAGGCGAACAGAGGATCCGGTGGCGGGCACCCGGGAAGACCTCCGGACCGAGGTACTCCGGGCGGTCGTCGGCGACACTGAAGTCAAAGTCCAGCAGCCGGACCTGCCGGGCGAGCGCCTGGGCCACATGGCCCCCTCCCCAGAGGAGCAGGTTCGGTCGGGGGTCGACGTAGGTCACCGCCAGATCCACGCTTCCCCCGCAGAGGCTGGAAAGGCCCCCGGCCCTCCAGGCCCGGAGCTCGAAATGATGGAGACCCCCCGCATGCCGGCCCAGCGCCTCCCGGGCTAAAAGCTTGGCTCGCTCCTCCAACTGGGCGCCGCCCACGGTCCCCATCGTGGTCCCGTCCTCCCGGTAGATGAGGCTCGCTCCCTTCTTGCCCGGTACCGAGCCCTGGGCCTCCACCACGTGGACGAGCACGTACGGGACGTGCTGGTCGCTCAGCCGGAGGGCTTCCACGAGGATCCGTCGGTCCATGGCTCAGGCCTTCACCTCCCCGCGGAAGCGTTGGAGGGCATCGAGGAAGGCCCCGGGCGTGTCCAGGTTGTCGGTCACCCCGGGGTCATCCACGGGGACCTCACGGACCGCTCGAGGGTGTTCGGCAGGAAAGGCCGATAACGGTCGGTCGTCCGGATAGCGGCGGATCTCCCGCTGGGCCAGAGGTCCGAGCAGCACCGGGTGGCCGCGCCGACCCTGAAAGGCCGGAACGCTCCAGTTCACCCCGGCCAGGGCGGCCCCCGGGGGGGCCACGAGCCGCTGGAGGGTGGAGAGCTGTACGAAGGGGGCATCCACGGGCCAGAGGAGACACTCCGGAGGGTCGTCGCCCAGCGCCCGGAGACCGGCCTGGGCGGAGGAAGTGCGGCCCCGGGCCCAGCCCGGATGCTCGACCCAGTGGAGGGGGAGGGAGGAGAGACGATCGCGGTGTTCCGCGGCCCGGTAACCGACCACGGCGAGGACCGGGAAGAGCTCCGCCCCCGCGCAGACGCGCGCCATGCGGGCGAGGACCGGGCCCTCGGAAGGGATCTCCTGAAGCCCTTTCGGCTCCCCGCCCATCCGGGACGAGCCTCCTGCCGCCAGGAGGATCGCAGCGACCATGCGGGTCGGGAGGTCGGGGTCCCGAATGACGGTTCCCATGCCCGGGCCTCCCGCGGCTCGGGGGCCTCTCCGCAGGGGAGGGGGAGGGCGTTCGAGGTCCGCCCGAGAGGTCGTGAGGGCCGGCATTAAATACTGCAGGCTCTCTGAATCGCCCCCCACCATGACCCATCCCCAAGAGGTCCCTCCGGGCGTGCTGCTCCCCCGTCTTGCGGACGAGTTGCGCAAGGAGCCCGCCATCCATGCTCCGGACTGGGCGGTGTTCGTCCGCACGGGCTGCCATACGGAGAGGGCCCCGTCCCAGCGGGATTGGTGGTACCTCCGTTCGGCCTCCGTGCTCCGCAAGCTCCAGGTCCGCGGTCCCCTCGGGGTCTCCCGGATGGCCGCGGAATATGGTGGGCGGAAGGACAATGGGAGCGCTCCCTACCACGCATGCTCCGGTAGTCGCTCGGTGGCCCAAGAGATCCTCCAGCAGCTGGAAAAGGCCGGTCTGGTCTCCACGGTTCGCCTTCGTGGACGGGCGCTCTCGGGAAAGGGGCAGAGCCTCTTGGCCCGGGTCAGCCAGGGAGCGTTCCGGGACCTGGTGGCGCAGGACCCGGCCCTGAAGAAGTATCTCTGAGCTCCGGGGGGAACGGGAATGGTGGCGGCCCAGGGGGACCAGGCGGAACTCGACGAGCTCCGACGCCGACGCGTCGCCCAGCTCCAGGGCCAGCTCTCCGGAGGGATGGACCCCTCCGTGGTGCAGGCCCAGCAATCGGAGATGGAACGGCGTCAGGCGGAGCAGCATGAGGTCCTGCGTCGCCTGTTGACCCCCGAGGCCCGGGAGCGGCTCGCCCGGCTCCGGTTGACCCGGCCTGACCTGGTCAGCGGGGTGGAGCAGCAGATCATGGCCCTGGCCTCGGCGGGTCGACTCCAGCGCCAGGTGGATGATGCCACCTTGCGGGCCCTGTTGGAGCGCATCCAGCCGGAGAAGCGGGAGATCCGCATCACCCGTCGTTAGAGGAGAGGAGAAGCGAGGATCCATGGCGAGCCGTCGTAAACCCTTCGCCCGCAAACTGCGGCTGCTGAAGGCGGAGAAGAGCAATCGCCGGGTCCCGGCCTGGGTCATGGAGCGGACGGCCCGGCGGGTCACCCGGCATCCCAAACGGCGGAGCTGGCGCCGCGGGCATCTGCACCGCTAAGGGAGGACGGAGATGGCAAAGGAAGAGAAGACCCGGGTGGAGGAGTTGGAACGGGAGTTTGTCGTTCCCCTCCGGGCAAGCCAGCACGCTCCCCCGGAGCAGGAGCGCGCGTCGCATGCCTTGAAGACGGTGCGCCGGTTCATCGTGCGCCACATGAAGGGGAAGTCGGAGAACGTCTGGATCGATCCCCGGCTCAACGAATTCCTTTGGACCCGGTCCCGGGGGCACATCCCTCCACGCGTTCGCGTAAAGGCCATCCGGTTCGAAGACGGCCTGGTGGAAGTGGACCTCGCCGAGGAGAGTACCTGAAGGGGGCCCCGGGCCTCCTGGGTCGGGAGGGGTTTGCCCGTCGGGAGCGGCTCGCTCGCCGGTAGCCCGTACCTGGGGGTCTTTTGCCGGGCGGGGGAGACCCTGGCCCTGCTTCCCCCCACGGCGCCGGAGGAGTTCGCCGGTCTCGTCAACCGTTGCTTGGGGGTCCCCACCGCACGGACGACGGTGGGAGGCATCGAGGTCGTCGGCTCGCTCGTCGCCTTCAACAGCCGGGGAGCGGTCCTTCCAGAGTCCACCACGGACGAGGAGATGGCAACGCTGGCCGCTTTCCTGCCGGTCCGGCGGATGGGCGGCCGGATCAATGCACTGGGGAACACCATCCTGGTGAACGACCTGGGGGCGGTGGTGCACCCGGAGTACACCGAAGAGCAGCGCCAGGAGATCGGATCGGTCCTGGGGGTCCCGGTGGTCCCTTCCACCGTGGCCGGCCTGGGGACCGTGGCCATGGCCGCCGTGGCCACGAACCGGGGCGTGGTGGTCCATCCCCGGGTCACACCGGTCGAGGTGGGGGTGCTGGAGAGCACGCTCCGGGTACCCGTGCACAAGTCCACCGCGAACTTCGGGATCCCGCTGGTGGGAGCCTGCCTCGCGGCCAACTCCCGAGGGATGGTGGTGGGGGAGATGACCACGCCGGTGGAGCTCGTGCACCTGGAAGACGGGTTGAAGATCTTCGACTGAGCGGGGGCCACACCCGCCGTTCAGGCGACGATCCGGGCCTGCCGCTTGTGGTAGCGCGTGACGTATCCGGCGATGCGGTTCGTGAGCTTCTTGTAACGGACCCCGTTCCCGCCCCCCTCGGTGGGTTTGAGGTCGGTGAGCTCCAGCACCTTCTCCCGATTGTGCCGGTAGTCGGCGGTGAAGGCCCCAGGGTGGAGACGGACCAGTTCGATGGCCACGCGTTTGATGTAGGTCTGGCGGATGTTTCCCATCGTCGGGGGGCCACCGACGTTCGGTTTATAATCCCTCCCTGGGGGCCGCCCTGCCAGGGACCGGGGGGTCGGTGGGCCGAAGAAGCCATATGCCTTGACCACCACTCTCTATCCTTTGTGAAGAACCTCACCCCGCTTGTCGCTGGGGCGGAACGGGGGCCGAAGGGGCGGGGACCATGAGTTCCTCGCCCCCGGCGCCCAACGAAGGAGCCCTCTCCGGGCCCAGCCCCTTGGTGCGGCCCCCGCCCCGACCCCGCCATGTCCTGGTGCTCGACATCTCCAAGAGCATGCTCGCTCCGCTGGAGGACCCCTCCTCCGGGGCCGCGGTCCGCCGGAAGATCGAGGTGGCCCGGGCGGCCACCTACCGGATCTTCGAGACGGTGCAGGCCCAACGGGCACTCTTCGGGCTGGTGACGTTCAGCAACAGTGCGAAGGTGGCCATCCCGCTGACGGAGATCCGTCCGGAGATCCGGCCCGCCCTGGACAACATGATCGCGCTGCTGCAGCCGGCGGGCCGATCGGCGATCTGGGATGCCCTCGCCCTTGGGAGCGACCTGCTCCGGGTCCCCGGGGGCGGCGTGGTGGGCAACCTGGTGCTCGTCACCGACGGGTGGGACAACATGTCCCAGCGCTTCGCCGCCGGCCAAAGCCCCCCGGAAGGGGCGGCCGACCCCGGGAGGGCACCGGCCCCGGGCCGTCAGGATGTACTGGGCTACCTGCTCAACCCGCGCAGCCGCGTGGCGCTCCAGATCATCGGCATCGGCAGCGGTAGCGAGAAGGACAAGGGGGTGGACAGCCAGCGAATGGCCCAGTTCGCCCAGGCCTACGCCCAGCGGGCCCAAACCTTGGGCCTCCCTTGCACGGTGCTCTACCAGGAGGTGATCACCAGCGAGGAGCTGTTCTCCCGGATGGTCACCGCCTTCCTGGACGTCCCGTTCGAGGACCAGCGGAACCTGGAGGAGCTCCATCCGGATGATGTGGCCCAGGCCGCGGCTTCAGCGGCCCGGGGGCTCCGGGACGCGCACCGTAGCTCGCCCATGACCCCCCGGGGCCCGAACCCGCACCCCCCTCAGCCCGGGCTTCCCCTCGAGGTGGACGTGCTCGACGCGCAGGCCTCCCAGGGGGTGCTCAATTTGGAGGAGCGCTATGGACCCTTGGGCCAGGTGGCGCAGGCCTTCCTGGAGAAGGACTACACCCGGGCGGAGACGTTGCTCTACCAGAAGGGGGGGCTCATCGCGCCGGTCACCCGGTTCTACTGGCAGGCGCGGGTGGCCTTCGCGCAGGGCAAGGCCGAAGAGGCGGCCCGACACCTCACCCAGGCCTGGGGGGAGGCGGAGATGCTGGCCGGCCCGGAGCGCACGCAGATCCTGCGGAGGGTGGCCCTCCTGCAGGCCAAGCTCACGCAGGACCGGGAGACCGAGGACCTGGTGGCGTTCTTCGATGCGGCCGAGACCCGGGCCCGGGCGCTGGGTCCGGAGAGCCGCAAACGGCTGGAGGAGCTCTTCGACCAGATCCTCGAGCTAAGGAGGACCTACGCCGGGGTCTCCGGGGGCGGGGCGGCGCAGCACGAGGCCCTGGTGGAGACCATCTTCGGCGAGCTTCAGGACGCCCGGCTGCGCAACAACCCCCGGGACCCGACCCTGGAGGCGTTCTTCGACTTCGTGGAGATCGCCCTTGCCGAGATGCGCTGAGGAGCCCGAGCCGTTAAGGAGACCTCCGTGGTGGTGACCCCGAAACCCATGGCCACCAGTTCCAGTTCCCGGACCCGCCGGACAACGAAAGCCCCGGGCACTCCGAAGGGCCCGGCCCGGCCGTCGCGAAGCTCCGTTTCCGGAGCCCCGCGCGTCCCCCCGTCCCCTCCGGCGGCGAGCGCGAAGATCGCGGTGGTGGGGATCCCGGCCTCCGGGAAGACCACCTACTTCCGCTACCTCTCCGGGCACTTCGGCCTCAACCTGCCGTTGGTGTTCGTCCCGTCCCGCCCGGCGTCGCCGCTCCCGCTCTTTGGCGACGTGGGGGAAGAGGTGGTCATGGAGGAGACCACCTACGAGACAGACCCCACCCGCCCGGGGTCGGAGATGGAATCCACCACCCGGCTCTACGTGAACCGGCCGATGGAGGACCCGCGCCGGCTTTTCATCGAGCTCGCGGCGGGCCGGGAGGAGCAGGGCGTGCTCACCAAGTATCCGCTCCCCACGAAGTACAACCAGTTCGTCGACATGCGCCTGCGCTTCCGCTACGGCATGCCGGGAAACCTGACCGGGGCCCGCCCCATGGTCCTGCAGACGGTGGACGAGGCCGGCGGGATCATCTCGGACTACTTCACCTACGACCGGCTCTGGCTCAACGGCCCCCGGGAGGAGGTCTCGGCGGAGCACTGCCGCGTGATCCCACGGTTCGACTCCTGGAAGCCGGAGCGCCAGGAGCTCTGGCGCCGGGGCCTCACCCTGATGGGCCAGTTCACCGCCGACGCCGATGGGCTCATCCTTCTCCTGACCCCGCAGCCAGGATCCCTTCGGGACAGCGCGCAACAGGTCAACCTGGCCCGGGGGGTGTTCCGGTACGCCCGGCAACGGGGGATCCCGGTGGTGGTCGCCATCTCCAAGGCCGACCTTCTGAAGGACTTCTACCTGGAGGTGGAGCAGGTGCTGACCCACCGGGGCTACCTCTCCCATTTCGATACCCGACGTTTCCTGACCGAGCGGGATGGGAGCCGGTTGGGGAGCATCCTCGCGGCCCAGGAGGGGAACAACCTGGACGTGGGGGAGGACGTGTTCCTGGTCTCCTCGGCCATTTCGACCGGAGAGGGGCGTCCGCTCCTCTACGGCGACGCCCAGGCGGAGATGGACCTGAACCAGGGCCCCACGGCGGGCATCCCGGTGATGGTGAACACCACCTTGCCGCTGGCCCGCATCTGCGAGAGGGTCCTCCGGGACCGTGGGGAGCTACCGGGCACATGACGAGCTCCTCCACGGCAGCCGGGCCCGCCTCCCCCGGACTCCCCGTGGGGGCCGGGAACCGGGAGCGCGGACTGGTGGCCGTGGTCTGGTGCCGACAGGTGGACAACGAAGCGGAGAGCCCAGGATACACCACCCTTCCCAGCGAGTTCCCGTACCGGAAGGAGGTCCTCGAACCGGTCCGACGGGTGGGGAACTTCGCCATCAACCTGACCGACACCCACGATTATTGGGACCCGGACCCCACCGGCAAGCTCGCCTTCTACCCCGGGATGTTCCTCTACCCGGCGGTCCACGGCCGGTACCTGTGCCTGGGACGGATGTTCCTCTCCACCGAGGACCGACCGCGCCTCGGGATGAAGACCCTGGTCCTGGAGTCCCGGACCCTGGCGGGGCACGAGCCTTTGGGCACCCAATTGAAACGCTGGTACCTCTCCATGGGGAACCCCCGCCGGCCGGAGACGGCCCTGCGGAAGGCCCCGACGGAGTGGGTGGAACGTCTCTCCGAGGCCTTCACCTACCGGCGATACGACCCGGGCCGTCCGCTCCTCGCCCTGGTCTCCGAGGACTTCCTCGACGCGGTGGCCGCCCTCTGGGATCTCCTCGAACGCGTTCCGTCGAGCCTGGTGCTGCTCTCCGGGCTGATGGTCTTCCCCTACTTCCTTCCCGTCCAGCGGGTCCGGTTCGAGGAGTTCGCCGAGAGCTTCCCCCTCACCCTCGCTCTGCTGAGGATCCCCCGGAACGAGACCGGCGGTGACCGGCACCAGAGGCGGGTGGAGCTCTGGTCCTCAGGCCCCGTCCACCTGGTCGATCTCACGGCCCCGGGCGCCCCGGCGGGAAAAGGTCGCCCGCCCCTCACCCTGCCGGTGACCTGGTGGGCGGATCCCCAGCGCAGCCAGGAACGCTCCGGGGCCCTGGCCCAGGCCATCGACCGCGTCGAACTTCCCCGGGTCCTGGAGCTTTCGACGACGCCGGAAGGGGAGGGGGGCCAGTCCCGACGGCGGGAGATCGCCCGGATCGCCGCCGCCATGGAGGCGGTCTCCCTGGCCCTGGAGGGCACGACCGGGCGGAGGGGCCGGCTGGACCCAGAGACCGCGGCCCGGGCCAGCCCCTACCTTTCCGCGCTCCAGGGGCAGGCCTCTGCGGGCCTGCCAACCCCCTCGGGCGTGGACCTCGCCCCCTCCTCCCCTCCGGCCCCGAGCCCGGGAGCCCCGGGGTCGAGCCCTTCGGCTCCCGCCTCCCCACCATCTCCATCCCCCGGGGTCGCGAGGCCGGCAGCGGGCGAGCCGGCTCGCCAGCCGTCCGGAGCGCGGGAACAGCGGACGGTGTCGCGGGCCGCGAATCCGGCAGGCCGGGGAGAAGCTCCGGGGGCGGACCTGACGCCGGACGATGGGCGGATCGTGGACCGCCTCCAGGCCCTGGAGCACCTGGCTCAGGATTGGGAGACCTTCCGTCGGGAGCTCAGGGCAGAAGCGGCCCTCTGGCTCTCCCCGGAGGCCATGGAAGCGCGGATCGCCGAGGCCCTGGCCCGGCGCCCCCCGGACCAAATGGCGGACGGAGCCGTCCCGGCCCTTCGGCCGGCGGTCCGTGAGATGGTCCGGGAAGAGCTCGCCCGCCTCCTCCCGGCGACGGTTTCTCCCCCTGCGAACTCTCCGGATCTGGAGGAGGAGCTCCGCTCCGCCCTCGAAGAGGAACGGGTCCGGTATCGTCAGTTGCTGGCCGAGTCCTTAGGCGAGCTCCGGGAGCGCACAGAGGCGACCGTGGAGTTCCAGAACAGCCTTCGGGGGGACCTGGAGGCCCTGGACGGGAAGTTCCTGGCGTTGACCACGAAGATGCTCCCGTTGCTGCGCCGGACCTGGGTCCGCCTGGCCGAGATGGAGCGGAAGAACCTCCGCCGGGAGGGAGGGGAGGCGGGGAGCCAGCTCCGGGAAGAGCTCTGGCAGGAGCTCCATCGGGTGGAGACCGACCTGAACGTCCGCACCCGGGAGGTCCTGGACCGCCTGGAGGCGAACCTCCAGAGCCAGGGCCGGCTTTGGCTGAACCTCACCACCCAGCTCTCCGGCCTCTCTGAGGAGCGCCGGGAGCTTCGCCGGGACCTTGGGCGCCCCCGGGAGAGCTCCGACGGCCGCCCGGAGGCGGGAGCCGGCCGGTCCCCTCCCTGAGGAGACCCGCGAAACCCTTTACCCTCCCCGGCCTCGCGCGGGGGGTCCCGTTCGGGGACACGAAGGTCCGGATGCAGGTGATCTCCTCCCACAAGCACTGCAAGGTCTGCGGGGTCTCCATCCCTCCCGAGGATGTGACGTGCAGTCCGGAGTGCCAGACGCGCTACCAGGCGAGCGTGAGGAGCCGGCGGCTCTGGGTGTGGGCGTTCTATGCCATCGCCATCCTGCTCATCGTCCTGCTCACCCTGGAGAGCCATCTGTAGCCGCGTGGCACCATCATGGCACATCGGGCACGTCGTGCGGTGCTGGGAGGTACGTTCGACCATCTCCACATCGGGCACCAGGCCCTCCTCACCGCCGCGTTCTCCCTGGCGGAGGAAGTGGGCATCGGGGTCACCACCGAGGAGTTCCTTCGCCGGGAGGGCCGCAAGCTCGGGGTGGTGGAACCCTTCGAAGTACGGGAAGGTCGGCTCCGGGAGCACCTTTCCCGGGCCTTTCCCGGCCGCCAGTACCGACTGATCCCCCTGACCGACCGGTGGGGCGCCCTCCTTGAGGGGAGGACGCGGATGCTGGTGGCGAGCCCCGAGACCATCCACGTCGGGGTGCAGGCGAACCGTCTGCGGCGCCAGAAGGGCCTTCCACCGGTGGCCCTGATCGAGGTGGCCTCCGTCTTGGGCGATGACCTCCTCCCGGTCTCCTCCACCCGGATCCGGGAAGGGACCATCGACGCGGGAGGGCGTCGCCGGACCCCCCTGAAGGTGGGGGTCGGGTCCACGAACCCCGTCAAGCGCGCCGGTGTGCGTCTGGGCCTCGCCCGGGTCTTCCCGGGCCTCACCCTGTCCGTACGGTCCGTCAACACCGGTGAGGGTAACCCCCAGCCTTGGGGGCTCCGGGCCGGTTTCGAAGGAGCGTCCCGGAGGGCCCGGGGGGCGCTGGGCGAGGGAGACTACGGGATCGGTATAGAGGCCACGCTCGTTCCGGTCCGAGGGGCGAAGGGGACGCTGGACGTCCACGCGGTGGTGGTGCTCGACCGAGGTGGGCGGACGCTGGTGGCGACCTCGGGCGGGTTCCCGCTTCCCGAACGGGTCCGTGAGGGAGTGAACGGGGGCCCCACCCTGGAAGCCGCGGTGGGAGGGGTGGGGGCCCGGGGACGCGTGGGCCGACGCCCCGGCGGGGCCCTGGGCTATCTCACCCGGGGGGCACTCACCCGGGAGGAGTACATCGCAGAGGGCGTCCGCGGGGCGTTTGTCCCACGCCTGGCCGTCCGGTCCGGCTCGCTCCCGGCGTTTCGTCTCCTCACGGGAGAGGGGCCCTCGTAAGGGTTATTCCCCCGTTCCGGGTGGGTCCCCCGGGGGAGGACGTGGAGAGCTACCTGAGGATCACCTTCTCCAGCGAGGGCAGCTCGCCGTCCCTGGTGGCGGGTCGGCTCCAGGCCCTGGGCTTCCGGCCGACCCAGGGCAACTACGATTTCCGGTATGATTGGAACGGGTCCGCGACCCTGGACGAGATGATGGCCCTGGCCGACCGGCTCACGGAGGCCCTGCGTGGACACCGGGTCCTCTTCGAGATGGAGACGGTTTGAACCCGAGCCGGAAGGGGGGCCCTGGGCCTCCCGTCGTGAGCTCCGCCCCCGTCCGAACCGGCCCGGACCGGTCCGGAGGTCCGGATCCGTGAAGGTGGTGATCCCGGCGGCCGGTCTGGGGAGCCGTTTCCTCCCTGCCACCAAGAGCATGCCCAAGGAGATGCTCCCCGTGATGGACAAGCCAGTGATCCAGTACGTGGTGGAGGAGGCGGTGGCCTCGGGCGGGGACGACCTCACCATCGTGACGGGCCGCTCCAAACGCGCGCTGGAGGACCACTTCGATCTCAACCCGGAGCTCTCTGCCTTCGCCGGGCTCCCCGGCATGCAAGCGCTGGAATCCCTGAGCGATCGGACCACGCTGCACTTCGTCCGGCAAAGGAACCCCCGGGGCCTCGCGGATGCCATCCTCTGCACGGAGCGCCATGTGGGGGGCGAGACCTTCGGCGTGCTCCTGGGAGACACCATCAATCTCTGCGATCCCCCGCTGCTCCGCCAGCTCGTCGACCGGTGGCATGCCCTGGGTTCCAAGGGAAGCGTGATCGCAGTGGAGCCCGTGGCGGCAGAGAAGGTCTCCGACTACGGGATCGTGGACGGCCCGGAGCGCTCCCCGGGTCTCTGGGAGGTGCGGACCCTGGTGGAGAAGCCGAAGCCGGGGGAGGCTCCGGGCAACCTGGGGATCACCGGGGCCTACCTGCTGAGCCCGGGGATATTCGCCGCCATCCGGCAGACCCCCGCGGGGCACCACGGCGAGGTGCAGCTCACCGACGCCCTCCGGGTGCTCTCCACCCGGGAACCGGTCTATGCCGCCGCCTTCTCGGGCCGGCGCTACGACATCGGGGACCGGGAGCTCTGGCTGAAGACCAACGTGGAGTTCGCGCTGCGGGATCCGGAGTTCGGTTCCCGTTTCCGGGTCTGGCTCCAGGGGCAGGTGGGTTGATGGAGACCGCCCTCGTCACCGGGGCCGGGGGGTTCCTGGGCTCGCATCTGGTGGACCGCCTGCTCGCGGATGGGTACGAGGTCTGGGGACTGGACAATTTCAGCACGGGGTCCCCCCGCAACCTCACCTCCGCCCGGAGCCATCGGACCTTCCACCTGCTGCGCCGGGACCTGATCCGGCCCGGCACCCTCCCGAAGACCCGGACGATCTACCATCTCGCCTCTCCGGCGAGCCCCCCCCGCTACCAGGCGGATCCCGTGGGGACCCTACTGGTGAACTCCCTGGGCACCCTGGCGGTGCTCCGGCAGGCCGCCCGGGCCCAAGCGCGGGTGGTGTTGGCCTCCACGTCGGAGGTCTACGGGGACCCGGAGGTCCACCCCCAGCCGGAAACGTACTGGGGGCACGTCAACCCCATCGGCCCGCGATCCTGCTATGACGAGGGGAAGCGCTTCGCGGAGGCCCTGTCGGTCGCCTTCGGGAGAACGGAGGGCGTGGATGTCCGGATCGCACGGATCTTCAACACGTATGGCCCCAGGATGGCGCTGGACGACGGGCGGGTGGTCTCGAACTTCATCGTCCAGGGGCTCCGGGGGAAACCGTTGACCGTCCAGGGCCGGGGGGACCAGACCCGGTCTTTCTGCTACGTCTCGGACCTGGTGGAGGGACTGCGACGGATGGCGGACGCCCCCCCCCGGCGGGTACGGGGGCCGGTGAACCTGGGAAACCCCCGTGGCGAACGCACCGTGGCGGAGCTTGCCGAGCTCATCTGCAAGCTCACGGGAGGCCGCTCCGAGATCCGCCACATCCCCCGGGCCACGGACGACCCTGAGCACCGGCGCCCGGACCTTCGCCGGGCCCGGTCCTGGTTGGGTTGGGAACCCCGGGTGCCGCTCGCCCAGGGCCTGGAGCAGACCGTCCGGGAGTTCCGGGAGCGGTTGGGGAACGCCCCATGAGAGGACGCCACGATCCCCGGGGGTCCCGGCCACCTCGGCGGGCCCCTCCGGCCAGCAAGGGGGACGGGGAGACCCTTGGGGTGGTCGGGTTGGGTCATGTGGGTCTCGCGACCGCGGTGGCCTTCGCCCGGCGGGGAAGGGAGGTGTGGGGGTTCGAGGTCGACCCGGAACGGGCCCGGGGCCTTCAGGAGGGCCGGCCCTGGTTCGCAGAAGAGGGGCTTCCCGAGTCCCTCGCACAGTGCCTCCGGTCCGGGCGCCTGCACGTGACCGCGGACCGTGGGGAGCTCCTCTCCCACGCCCAGGTGATCTTTCTCTGCTTGACGACCCCGAGCCGGCCGGATGGGAGCGTGGACACGCGTTTCCTGGAGGAGGAGTGCGGGCGTCTGGGGACCCACCTCCGGGACGAACCCGGGGTCCGGACCTTCGTGGTGAAGAGCACCGCGCCGCCGGGGACCGCCGAACAGTTGGCCATCCGCCTCGAGAAGGCCTCCGGACGGGCTCGGGGGACCATCCCGGTCGCCGTGAACCCGGAGTTCCTGGCGGAAGGCAGCCTCCTGAAGGACGCGCTCAACCCCTCGCGGATCGTCGTCGGGGCAGAGGACCCTGTGGTGGGGGCCCGGGTGCTCTCCGCGTACCGGGGATTCCCGGGGGAGCGCGTGCTCCTGACCTCCTCGGAGGCCGCCCTGGTCAAGTACGCCTCCAACGCGCTGTTGGCCCTGAAGATCTCCTTCGCGAACGAACTCGCCCCCCTGGCCGAGCGTGCCGGGGCCGATGTGTACCGGGTGCTCCAGGTGGTGGGGCAGGACCCTCGGCTGGGCCCCCACTTCCTCCGGGCCGGGCCGGGCTTCGGGGGAAGCTGCTTCACCAAGGACCTTCGCGGGCTCCAGGCGTTCGCCCGGGACCGGGGCCTGAGCCTCCCCCTGGTGGCCGGTGCCCTCGAAGTGAACGCCCGACAGGCACGCCACGTGGTGGACCTCCTGGAGGGGGCCTTAGGCTTGCTGGCCGGCCGGACCGTGGCGCTGCTGGGGCTCGCCTTCAAAGCGGGGACCGACGACGTGCGGGATTCCCGGGCCTATCCGATCCTGGGGGAGTTGCTGAAGAGAGGGGCACGGGTACGGCTGCACGACCCGGTCGCCACCGAAAACTTCCGGCGGGAGCTGCCGACCCTCATCGCCCACGGCGGGGGAGACTCCGTGAGCTTCTGCGGGAGCCTTTCCGAGGCCCTCTCCTCCTCGGAAGCGGCGCTCCTGCAGGCGGACTGGCCCGAATACCGTGACGCCCCGGCAGAGCTCTGGCAGCTCCTGGGGGCCCGGCTGGTGGTGGACGCCCGTCGGAGCGTGGACGAAGAAAGGCTCCGCGCGGCGGGGATACGCTACCGGGCCCTCGGACGGGACCCCTCCTGGGAGTCCGGCCCTCCAGGGACACGGGCGCGGGTCCCGGGCCCTCGGTTCCGGCGGAAAGCGTCAAATCGTACCCCCCGTCCCTCCTCCCCCAACCCGTGACCGTCTACCCGGTGAATCGGAAGGCCCATCCGACGCTTACCTCCAAGGACCTTCAGGCCATTCTGGTCGAGTCCTTCGGGTCCGCCCGGGAGGAGCCGGACGGCCTGCACGCAGCGTTCGGGGCCCTCAAGGACCTGAGCGTGGCTATCAAGGGGAAGGGACTGGAGGTCCGCACGGTCATGGATCCCGGGGTCCCTCCCGAGGTGCAGATGGAGACCATCCGACGGTACAACCGGTTCCTGGAACGGGCGACCGGGTACACCACGAAGGCCCGGGCGAAGCGCCTGAAGGACGAGGCGCGCGGCGCCGGGCCTGGCGCTTGACCGGAGGGGGAGAGGAGCGATGCAAGTGGTCCCGCCCGGCACCTCCTCGGGGGAGCTCGAGAAGATCCGGTCCATCGTCACCCGCTCCTTCCCGGTCTACGAGACCCGGGTGACCCCTCGCTCCGTCCTCTTCCTGGTGCAGGTGGACCGCACCACCTTGGAAGGGAGGTTCGACGAGCTCCGCCAGGAGCTCTGGGCCCAGAACTACATCGGGCAGATCCGTTTCCAGGACGGGGAGTACCTGCTGGAGGTGCTCCGGCGCCCCACCAGCCGACCCTGGCAGGGCCTCACGAACATCATCCTGCTCGCGGTCACCCTGGTGAGCACGTTCTTCGCGGGCGCCTTCCTCTGGGCTGCCTATGTCGGCGGGTCGGGGCTGACGCTGGGGGATTTCCTCTACGGGGGGGTCTTCTTTGCGGTCCCGCTCATGGCCATCTTAGGGTTCCACGAGCTCGCCCACTACCTGGTCGCCCGGCGACGGAAGGTGGAGGCCTCCCTTCCCTTCTTCATCCCCATGCCTCCCCCCTTCGTCATCTTCGGGACGTTCGGGGCCTTCATCTCGCTCCGGGAGCCGATCCCCGACCGCAAGACGCTCATGGAGATCGGCGCCTCCGGGCCGCTGGCCGGCTTCGCGCTCGCGGTCCCGCTCACCCTCCTGGGCCTCTTCCTCTCCCATTCGTCGCCGGCCCTCCCGCTCAACAACTGCGGACCGGTCTTCCTGGGCGTCCCCTACGGGGACCTGGTCATCGGGAGCTCCCTCATCTACCAGGGGCTCAGCCTGTTCTTCCCGGTGACCGTGAACCTGAACCCGCTGGCCATCGCCGGTTGGGTGGGGCTCTTGGTGACGGCCATGAACCTGCTGCCCGCCGGCCAGCTGGATGGGGGGCACGTCTTCCGGGCCCTCCTCGGCACCCGCTCCTTCTACGTCTCGCTGGCGGCGGTGGGCCTCCTCCTGGTGGCGGGGCTCTTCTACCCGGGCTGGTGGATCTTCGCGCTGCTCATCCTTTTCCTGGGGGTCCGCCATCCGCCGCCCCTCAACGACATCAGCGGGCTCAAACCCTCCCGGCAGCTGGTGGGGCTCCTCGCCGCCGGGATCCTGGTGACCGGGTTCGTGCTGGTCCCGCTCTCCGCCCCGAGCGGCAGCTTCACGCTCGAGAACGCCCAGGTCCTCCCGGGCCTTCCCCCACCGGCGAACAACACCACGGTCCGGATCTCCTTCGATCTGGTGAACCAGGACGTGGTGGGGCATGGGTTCACCCTCGGGACGAACCTGACGGTCTTCGTGAAGGACGCCTCCAACAATCTTGTCCAATTGAGAGGAAGTGCGCTTGCGAACTATACCCGTAACCTCACCTGGTCCCTCCAGTTGACCAATGGGACGGCCTACGGGAAGACCGGCACGGCCGCCTTCTCCCTGCCGGGCGGCACCTACCTGAGCGTCCCCGCCACCGGGGAGGCCGGCGCCAGGTTCGCCCTGGTGCTCACGGTCTTCGATCCCCAACCGTCGATGCTGTTCGTGGGGATCACCGCCAACGAGCTCTGCCAGGGGGTCCTGGGCCTCTCGAGCGGTGGGCCCCGGACGCTGGTCGTCGGTCCGGTGGGTCCGGTCACGCCCTCATAGGGCGCGTCCCGGGAGCCCTGCGGAAACGTTGGCGCGCCCCGGCCCGGGGAGATGGTGAGGCCCCTCCAATCGGTAGACGTAGCGGCTGAGGCTCGCATGGACCCGCTCCGCCAGGCCCAGGGACCGTCCCCGCCATCCGGCCGGCAGCGGGAGGTCCGGATCCGGGAGAGGGAGGAGCATGACGCAGGTCCCCTCAGCCCCCACGATCGCCGGGACCAGGGTGTAGAGGCGGGAAAGGAGGTCCCTCCATCCCTCGCCTCCTGTGGAGGACGCCCTCCCGTACGGGGGATCGGTGACCAGGGCCGAGACCCGGGGACGGTCTCTGAGGAGCCCCGGAAGCTCGGATACGTCCGCCACTCCCGCGAGTTCGGGGGTGATCCCGGCCAGGGCGAGGTTACGGAGGGTGCCTCGCAGCATCTTTGCACTGCGGTCCGAAACGAACACGGGGTGACCCAGCAGACCGGCCTCCCGGGGGATGGCCCCCGTGCCGCAGAAGGGATCGAGCAGCGTCCCTCCCACGGGGGCCTCTGCCAGGTTCACCAGGGTCCGGGCCAGCCGGGAGGACAGGGTCACGGGTTGGCGGAAGGCCTGCGAGCCCGGGCGGCGGGCGTGGAGCGCCTTGCGGTCCACCACCCTGAGCTGCTCCAGCAGGACGTAGGTGGAGCCTCCCCCCGTTCCCGAGACCACCCGGAAGGTCCGTTCGGGGTCGGTCAGGTCGATACGGCCACCTTGGGCCCGGTACGCATCCCCCCAGGCCCGCAGGCACGACGCCCGTTCGTCCGTCGGGTCCGCCGAGGTCACCCGGATCCGCGCCGTGGCGCCCAGGGCGCCTTCCCGTTCCAGCAGCTGCGCGATGTCGGGAGGTCCCCCTTCCCCCAGGGGGCGGTAGAGCGCCCGGGCATGCGCGATCCGCAGGGCGAGTTCTCCCAGGGTACGGTCGGTTGCCCCGGCCACCGGTACGAAGGCTTCCGGGGCAGGCCCCGGGAGGAGGAAGCCCTCTCCGAGGGTCTGGAGGATGGAGCGCAGTTCTTCCCGGGCGAGTCGTGGGTTCTCCCCGGAGAGCTCGATCCAGCAGCGATCCGAGGAACCGGGACTCACGGCGGGCCGTCCTGTGCGGGGGGATCCTCCGGGCCGAAGACCCGGGCGAAGGTCCGTCGGATCTCCCGCGTGTGGTCGCCTTCCCAGTAGGTCTGGCCACAGGACCGGCAGACGAATACCGGATCCGGGGAGGCCCAGCGGTCCTCCGGGACCCCCTTGGGGGGTTTGGGGGTGGACCGGTCGGCCTCGTGGAGGAGTCCGTTGCAGAGCGAGCAGCGGACGAACCGCACCCCGCGGTTTAGCCCAGGCACTTCCCGTTGGAGCTCCTTTAGCTGACCCTCCACTTCGAGGCTCCTCAGCAGGACCGCCCGCCGGGTCCGCTGCGCCAGGATGCGGTCCCGGGTCAACAGGAGACGGTCACCCTCGCGGGAGCGACGGACCAGCTCATCGTCCCGGAGGCCTTGTTCGTACTCCACGTCATACCCCAGGAAGCGAAGGTAGCGGGCCAGGCGTCCGAGCATCTCATCGCAGGTGAACCGGGGCTCCGTCGGGAGTGCCACGCAGCGGGGAGGGCCCTGGGGGGCAAAGGGGTTTACGCGGGGAGGAAGCCCTCCGGTGCTCGCCGAAAGGTAATGAGCCTCTTTCCGCTTGGCCCCCTGTGGCCGTTCGATTCGGGACCAATGGGATACGGGAGGTCGTTGGGGCCGGGCTCACCGCGCGGGTGGTCGCCGAGGTCGCCGGGGCCTTCGCCCAGGTCCTGGGCACCCCGGGGCCCGCGGTGGTGGGGACCGATGGACGGACCTCGAGCCCCGCGTTCGGCCGAGTGGCCGCCGGTGCCCTTTCCGCATCGGGGGTGGAGGTCTTGGAGCTCGGGGTGCTCCCGACCCCGGCCTTCCAGTACAGCGTGCCCCGGCTCGGGGCCCGCTACGCCCTGGTGGTGACCGCCTCCCACAACCCCCCCGAGTTCAACGGGATCAAGGGCATCGCCGGCGACGGATTGGAGATCCCGCCGGAAGCGGAACGGGCCATCGAAAGGGCCGTGGCGGAAGGGGCGTTTCCTCGGGTGCCGTTCGACCGGGTGGGGACGATCCGGCCGGACCCGGAAGCGGGCCCCCGGTACGTGAATGGGATCCTCGGTCAGGTCGACCGGGGCGCCATCGCAGCCCGGAAGTTCCGGGTGGTGTTGGACTGCGGGAACGGCGCTTCCGCGGTGACGAGCCCGAGCCTGCTTCACGGGCTCTCGGTACGCTACACGACCCTCAACGGGAACGTGGACGGGACCTTTCCCGGGCACCTGTCCGAGCCCACCGAGGCGAACCTGGTGGACCTGGTGCGGACGGTGCCCGCCGTGGGCGCAGACTTTGGTGTTGCGCACGATGGGGATGCGGACCGGGCCGTCTTTGTCGACGAGAACGGACGGTACGTGCCGGGCGAGCGGATGCTGGCCCTGCTGGCCCGGGATGCCGTCCGGTCCGCCGGTGGTGGCCTGGTGGTCACCCCGGTGACCTCGTCCTTGGCGGTGGAGGAGGTGATCCGACCCCTGGGTGGAAAGATCCTCTACACCCGGGTCGGCTCCCCGGTGGTCTCCCGGGCCATGGCGGAGTCGAAGGCGATCTTTGGGGGGGAGGAGAACGGCGGATGCCTCTTCCCGGCCCATCAGTTGGCCCGGGACGGGGCGATGACCCTGGCCAAGGTATTGGAACTCCTGGCCCGGGAGAAGCGCGCCCTCTCCGAGGTCCTCGCCGAGCTGCCGCCGTACGTGCTGGTGAAGCGGAAAGTGCCTTGCCCGTTGGCGCTCCGGGACGTGGTGATCTCCGAACTGACCGAGGAGCTCACCCGGGAGGCGGGAGCCGACACCCAGGTGCTCACCCTGGACGGGGTGAAGGTCCAGAACCCACGGGGTTGGTACCTCATCCGGCCCTCGGGAACGGAGCCCCTCTACCGGATCTTTGCCGAAGCGAAGGGGTCGAAGGAGGCCGAGGCGTTGGCCGATACGGCCCTGGCCCGTTTGAGGAGCGCCCTCGCCCGTCACGGCGCCTGAGCCCGAGAACGGCTCACTGGACCGGCCCGGGATCGAGGTGCCGGAAGCCCAGGGCGGCCAGCCCGAAGATGGCCATCGCCAGGACGCCCAGGACCCCCAGGGAGATGAGGTCCTGCGGCCCCAGGTTCCCGGCGAAGGCGTCTCGCACGGCGTTGACCGCGTAGGTCAGCGGGTTGCCGTAGACGAGCACCGCCAGGATGCGGGGGGTCTTGGAGGTCACCGGGTAGTAGACGGTGGAGAGGAAGACGACGAAGTACTGGAGCACGGCCTGGATGGTGAAGTAGAGGTTGGCAGAGCGCAGGCGGCTCCCCACGGCGATCAATAGGCCGGAGAAGAACACGCTCCCCAACGCGATGGTGGCCAGCACCACCAGGGTGCCTTCCAGGGAGAGGGCCGGTAGCCCCACGAACGGGAGGGCCACCAAGAGCATGATCCCGGCGCCGGCGAGGGAGAAGATGAGGGTGGTGACCACGAGGCCGGCCAGGTACTCGCTGCGAAGGAAGGGCCCGGAGAAGATCTGCTCGACCATGGCCCAGCGCCGGTCGAGCCAGAAGAGGTTGCCGGCGACCACCCCTCCCAGGACCATTTGGAACGCCACCATCCCGGGGACGAGGAAGGCCATGTAGTTCCCGCCAGTGGTCGCGTCGGAGGAAGAGATGAGGGGGGTGAACATGATGCCCAGGACCACCACCACGAACGCGGGCTGACCGAAGCGGACGGCGATGGAGACCGGATCCAGGTTGGAGACGAAGTTCCTGAGCACCAGCCGGGCGAAGGGGGGAAGCCTCACGATCCGGCCTCCCCTGCCGGCTTCTTCTGGACCATCCCCAGGAAGGCTTCCTCCAGGGTGACCTCCCGGACCGAGAGCCGGGCCAGGGGTCGTCCTCGGCTCTGGGCCCACATGGAGATCTGGGCCACCATGGCTTCAGGGTTCCGGGCGGTGAAGCTGACCTGGTCCGGCGCCTCCTCCAAGAGGGTGAGGGATTCCCCCCCACGACGGAGCATCTCGGTCAGCGCCGGGGCGTCCGCCCCCAACGGACCCACGAACTCCACCGTCACCTGCCGGGCCCCTCCGTGCCGTTGCTTGAGCTCCTCGGGGGTCCCCTCGGTGAGGACCGTCCCCAGTTCCATCACGGCGATCCGGTCGCACAAGAGGTCAGCTTCGTGCAGGATATGGGTGGTGAAGATGATCCCCAGTCCCTGCTGGGCACGCTTCTTCAGGTAGCCGAGGATCCGCTGCCGGGCCACCGCGTCCAGGCCCGCAGTGGGCTCGTCCAGGAAGAGCAGGTCCATGTCGTGCATGAGCTCCCGGGCCACCTGGAACCTCCGTCGTTGACCTCCGGAAAGCGCCCAGGGCTTGCGCTTCCGCGAGTCCTCGAGCTCGAAGAGGGTGAGCATCTCCTCCGCCCGGCTCCGGGCCGTTTCGCGGTCCACCCCCCAGAGCAGGGCGTAGAGGGTGAGGTTCCTCTCCACGGTGACGTAGTCCAAGGATTCGGCCTGGAGCACGACACCGATCCGGGCACGCAGGGCGCGACCTCCCCGGATCAGGTCGTAGCCGAGGACCCGGGCCTTCCCTTCGGTGGGGGGGAGCAGGGTGGTCAGGACCCGGACGCAGGTGGTCTTTCCGGCGCCGTTGCGGCCGAGGAGGCCCAGGATCTCTCCCCGGTGGAGGGTGAGGTTCAAGTGCCGGAACGCGAAGCGCCCCGGGCGGTAGGCGTACCCCAGATCGGTGGTCTCCAAAATGGGTTCTGGGGCCGGAGCCAAGGGGATGGTCCTCGTGGAATGTACCCCAGGGGTCCCTCCTGTATTGAACCTTTCATGATCCCGCTGCTGCCCGCGCGAGGAGGGGACCGCCACCGGGGACAGGCCTGCCGGGGAAGGCTATATTTTCCCTGTCGGCTCAGGGAGGCCGTGGGAGACCAGGACCTGAACCCGGCCCTGCTGGAGGACCAGGGATACCAACTGACGGGGAAGCACTCGGCCGTGAAGGTCTGCTATTGGACGGCCAAGGCGCTCACCGAAGGGCGGCACTGCTACAAGGGGCGCTTCTACGGCATCGAGAGCCACCGCTGCATGCAGATGAGCCCGTCCATCGACGCCTGCAACCTGCACTGCCGGTTCTGCTGGCGCTATCAGGGATGGGAGCACGAAGAGACCTTGGAGGAGTTCGACGAACCGGCCACGATACTCTCCCGCTCTCTGGAGGCCCAGCGGCGGCTGCTCAGCGGGTTCGGAGGGAACGATCGGGTGGATCCCGAGCGGTTCCGCGAATCCCAGGCTCCCCGCCATGTGGCGATATCGTTGACCGGGGAGCCCACGTTCTACCCGAAGCTCAACGAATTCCTGGCCCTCTGCCATGATCGGGGGATCACCACCTTCCTGGTGACGAACGGCACGAACCCGGATGGGCTACGGCAGTTGGACCCGCTCCCGACCCAACTTTACTGCTCCGTGACGGCCCCCAACCGGGAGGTCTTCCGTCGACTGACGCTCCCCGCTCAGGAGGATGCCTGGGACCGTCTGACCGAGAGTCTCAAGCTCCTCCGAGACCTGAAGACCCGCCGGGTCATCCGCCATACGTTGGTGAAGGGATGGAACCTGGGGTGGGAGGAGGAGTATGCGGCCCTCGACCGGCTGGCCGAACCTGATTTCATCGAACCGAAGGGCTACGTGTACATGGGCCGCTCCCGCCAACGGCTCACCCGGGACCATGTACCCACCCACGAGGAGGTGGGAGGCTTCGCCCACCGTCTTGCCGGGCTCCTGGGGTACCCCTTGGTCGACGAGGCACCGGATTCGAAGGTCTACCTGCTTGCCCGGGACCCCTCCCGCCGTTGGCTCCCGGGCCGGGAGCCGGCGCGGTTGCCGGACCTCGGGAGGACGGTGGAGGGCGACATGTTGCCCATGCTCGTCCCGGGGCTAGCGGCCTCCGGAGCCCCCGGCTGAGGGAGGCTCCGGTCCGGGGCAGGCATCCCGGTGTCGAACCGGGTCCCTCATGCCCCGGAGCGCTCTAGCGGGGTGCGTTCCCAGGGCCGTTGGCGGGGGGTTCTGAACTGTTAGGGCGAACATAGCGTCTTATAGCGACTTGTATATGCCACAACCGATGAAACTCGTAGAGTGGGCACGGCAAGCCGGGGTGCGCTATGAGACCGCATGGAGGTGGTTCAAGGCCGGCATCCTTCCCGTC
>JAJZYB010000007.1 GCA_021806135.1 Thermoplasmata archaeon | reverse complement strand
CGGGTCGCTCTCTCACCTCGGAGAGCGGTTTGCGCGGGTCGATCCGATCGCCCTGGCCGAGGCGGAATCCATCCTCAATCGTGAGGACGAATTCACCTCAAGGCGCAAGGCTCTCGGTCAACGATAGAGTCCAGGCTGGGGGGCTGGGACATGGGTACAACAAGGCTTGAACCTCGATTCTCTCTTACCGACTTGAGAGCAAGAGGGAAAGGCCCTCCTCCGCGAGCAGAATCTCGCCTCCGAACTCGCGTGCGGCGAGAGACCGAGAAACCGCTCGGTCGTCGCCCGGCCAGAAGTGCGTCAGCATCAGCCGGGCCACGCCGGCTTCGCGCGCGTACCGCCCGGCCTCGGCCGCTGTGAGGAGGAACCGATTCGTGCCTTCGGGCGGCACCTCCTGGTGGGTCGCCTCACACACGAACAGGTCGGTTCCGCGCGCGAGCTCCGCGACTCGAGGAGTCGGTCCGGTGTCGCCCGTGTACGCGATCACAATACCGTCGGCCTCGATGCGGAAACCGAGGTTGGGGACGAAGTGAGGTAGCCCGAACGTCCGGACCCGGAACGGTCCGACGTCCATCGATTGGTCGGGACCTATCGGGTGGAATTCACACTCTCGCTTCAGCCGGTCGCGCTCCTCGAGTCCGTCGAGGCTGCCCACTCGGTCCATTACCTCGGGGAGGGCATAGATCGGGAGTGGCGGGAAGGGCGGGCGTGGCAAGGCCCGAGCCCGGTTGAGGCCGTAGAGGTCGACGCAGTGGTCCGCGTGCGCGTGCGTGACGAAAACCGCGCGGACATCCTCGGCACCGCAGTGCCCGAGAAGTCGGGACAACACTCCGAATCCGAGGTCGAGGACAACGAACGTGCCGGCTGATTCGAGCAGAAAGCCACTGCACGCTCGTCCGGCCGTGGGCCAGGCGCCGCTGCTACCAAGCACGGTGAACCTCATCGTGCATCCCTCCCTCGAGGTCGGACGAGGAGAACCAGGCTCTGGGGTGAATCTATCCGACGGCGTTCATCGGAGCGGCCCCGCGCCTTCGAGGTCGCCGACGCCGTGACCGCGTTCCCCGATCTCGTAGAAGGGCAACTGGGAAGGGGCGGACGCGATTCACGTCGCGTTGCCAGCCAATCGCATGAAGATTCGTACGACGTCATCATCAGGGGGAAGCGGACCCGCTATCTGAAGTCGCTAGCGAGGAAGGCGGAGCATGTGGAGTTCTGGCGCTCCCTGGAAGAGCTCCGGTAATCCGTCCTCCAGCACGCCCTGGTCGGGTTGTAGGGGCGCGTTTGACCCGAGCCGCGAAATGGATTGTCCGGGTCCGCAAGACTTGTCCGCCGTGGGATCAAGTCTCGAGGGCGCAAGCCGATGAATCACGATGGCTCTTGAAAAGCGCAGTGGGCGCGCCCAGATTCGAACTGGGGACCTCCTCCGTGTCAGGGAGACGTCATAACCACTAGACCACGCGCCCGCCCCGCGGCCCACCCGGAAGGCCGCCTTAAGGGTAGCGGAAGGGCCGAACCCCCTCAGCCATACCCCGACGGCCCTGGGCCCCCCGGAGGCGTCTCCTCCTGGTGGTTCCAGTAGTAATACCCCATGCCCTCGCGCTGCGACTCCGTGGAGTCCGACCGTATCCCGCCGGCCAACGACCCATACCGGCTCCGGATCTGCTCCTCGATCGGCCGCCCCCGCCGGATCGCTTCCCTCAGGTGCGCCGCCTCGATCATCTCCGCGTGCTCCACCGTGGCGAGGTCCCCGGCCGCCCGGAGCAGCCCCCCCATCTCCCTCAACCGCAGCGTGAGCGCGTTCCGCTGCCCGTCCGTCCGCTCCGCCCGCCGCCGGGCCTCCAGGATGAACTCCTCCAACGCCCCTCGGGAGGCTGGCGGGATCCGGCCATCCACCGCGATCTCCTGCGCACAGAACTGGACCAGCTTCCGGCGGTTCCCCTCCGTGTCCGGCATCGCCGTCTCCAGCAACGTCTCGTACCCCCCACCGGCGATCCGCGATCTCAACGGCGCCAGGATCCGGTTCACGTCTTGGATGTTGCAGGCCGCCACCAGGATGAAGTCGCACGGCACCGCATCCACCCGGACCGACGCCCCCCCGCTCTGCGGGTTCCGCCCCGAGATCGGGAACCGCCGCTCCTGCATGGCCGTGAGGATGAACCGCTGCAACGGCCCGAGGTGCGGAAGCTCGTCGATGAAGAGCACCCCTTCGTGCGCCTCATGGATCGACCCCGGTATCACCCGGTCGTACGGAAGGGATCCCAACTGCGGATGCCCGCCATACGGGTCGTGCCGGACGTCCCCCAACAGCTCGGTCTCGCTCGCCCCCGTGCACATCACGAACGGGTTCCGATCGATCTTCACCAGCACCTTGTACGGCGTCTCCCGCTGCAACTGCCGCCGCCGTTCAAGCGCGGGCTGGTCGAGCAACTTGATCATCTCCCCCGCTCGCTCGTACGCCACCACCTCCTCCACCCCGTTCTTCAGCCGGGTGGTCCGCACGGCCTCCGACAGGCCTCCCGCTCCTCCCACCGTGACCTCCAAGATCCCCCCCACCAGGTCCCGGAAGGGGTTCCCCGACGAGCCCGTAGAGCTCGGGAGGATCTGCTTCATGTTCCCGCAGCTCGGACACTGCCGCTCGCTGGGCAACGAGTAGAAACCGCACCGGGGGCACCGGTACCCCAGCCGCTCCGCCACCGTGTTCGGCACGTCCTGGGGCCGATGGAGCTCCCCTTCCACCCCCCGGGCCCGCTCCCGCTCCGCGACCACGTCATCCCGGGTCACCACCTCAATGGTGGGGCGCTCGGGGTTCTCCGGATTGTGCACCACCCGGAGCTCCTGCTTCGGGCGAGGGAGGTGGAGCGCGAGCGCCTGGGCGGTCATGGACTTGCCGATACCGGGGGGGCCCACCAAGAGGAGGTGCCGACGCTGATACGCCGCGATCCGGGCGAGCTCCACCGCCCGGTCCTGGCCGATCACCCGCTCCAGAGGGTCGGACGGGATCGGCACTTCCAGCGTGCTGGAGATCTCCTCCAGGGAGAGGGTAGCCCCCCTCCCCCGACCGGAACCGGACGCGCCGTTCACGCTCCTCGCCTCCCCGGGAAAGCTCCCCGAACGGGCTGGATCCCTAGGCCGGGGCTTCCAGATCCGCCCGGGTGTACACCCGGATGCCTTCGGGCATCTTCCCGATGGCGCCCAAACGGACCGCCACCACTTCCTGGATGCCCTTCTCTTGGGCCACGTCCAGGAGGCGCTGGCTCACGACCCCATCGAAGATGAGGGTCTTGATGCCTCCCTCGCTCTTGACGAGGTTCTCCACCACGTCCTTGGCGGGGATCTCGGTCAGGATGTTGTCCCCATCCCCGAGGAACCGCGCCCGGGAGGGGTTCTCCAGGGCGTTCAGGTCCGCGAAGAACCGGGCCAGACGGGGGTCCACGGGGGCTGGGGGCGGCGGAGGACGCGGGGCCTCCACGGGCCTCGGCGGGGCGGGAGGCAGCCGGCTCGGCGCCGGGACTCCAGGCTCCGGGGCCTCCCGGCGGGGTGGGGAGAGACCCTGTCGGTCCGGCCGGCCCCCTCCGCTCCCTTCCCGGGGACTCCCGGGTCCCCCGCGCTCGTCCATAGGACCACGGGAAGCGCCGGTGGCCTCGAAGCCCGTCATCTCCAGGTACTGGTTGATGGGGATCTTGTTCCGCAGGCACTTCATGATCTGCTTCTGGGTGAGGTCCTCCACCTCCGTCCCCCGGGGCGCCCGGGCCACGAAGTCGACATCCATGGTCTGGAGCATCTCCCTCAGGATGAGCTCCCCCGAGCGGTCCCCGTCGGTGAAGGCCGTCACGGTCTTCCCCCGGGAGAGCTCCCGGACCGTCTCCGGGACCGAGGTCCCCTCCACGGCGATGACGTTCTTGATCCCACAGCTTAGGAGGTTCAGCACGTCGGAGCGGCCCTCCACCACGATGATGGCGTCGGAGGCGTCCACGTTCGGCCCGGCCGGCAGACGCTCCCGGCCGTAGGAGGTGATCTCCTCCACCTGGACAGACTTGCGGACCTCATCCGCCAGGTCGGCCCCCACGTCCTTGGATTCGGTCATCATCTTGTTCAGGATGCCCTTGGCCCGGTCCACGATCCGGGCCCGCTTCGCGGTCCGGACGTCCTCCACCGTGACCACCTCGATCCGGGCCTTGCATGGCCCGATCCGGTCCACGGTCTCGAGGCCGCTCGCGAGGATGGCGGTCTCCACCTGGTCCAGGGAGGAGGGAATGAGCACCTCGCCCTCGCTCTTCCCTTTCTTCGAGTCGATCTCCACCTCGATCCGGCCCACCCGGCCGCTCTTCTGAAGGTCCCTCAGGTCCAGTTCGTCGCCGAGCAGCCCTTCCGTCTGGCCAAAGACCGCCCCGACCACGTCGGGTTTCTCGATGACACCGTCGGCGGAGATCCGGGCGCGGATCATGTATTTCGTCGCATTGGGGTCTACGTTCATGTTCTGTTTCCTCGTTGCATGGCGCCGGGCTACCCTACAGGGCCCCGGCAAGGACGGACGGGCGGGAGGAGGACTAGCTCTCTTCGGCCCGTTTCCGGAGCCGGTGCATCAACTTAGCTTTGAGCATAAGATAAGCATCTCCCGTAAACGGAACGAGGGGAATCTCTCCCTCCCTCAACCTGGCTGTCCTGATGGGATTGACGCACGCGGGGTATTAAAAGGCTCGTGCGCTCGCATTACCCCCCGCGATGCCCGGATCCGCCCCCGTGCCCGCCCCTACGCACCGGGGCCTCCTTCTCCCGCATCCCCCCCTCCGGCCCGGGGCAAGGGTCTTGTAGACGGTGGGTGTAGCGCGGCCCCGAGGAGATCATGCCCAGAGGACGCGGTAAGAAGGAGGACCAGCCGGTTCCCCTCCCACCGGACGAGGACGAGGAGACCAGCACGGCCGTGGCCCTTCCCGAGGACGACTTCCTCGCTTCCCTCCGGGAGGAACTGACCCACACCCAACAGGCGACCGTGGCCCGGGCCGAGGAGGATCCCTCCCGACGCGCCAGCCTCAACCGGCGCCTCCTCCAGGACCTCTGGGAGGTCCACAACATCTTCGAGGACATCTCCGTCCACCTCACCTTGGAACCCTCCCAGACCCTCTTCGCCACCTTCACCGAGTTCCCCCTGAAGTGGGCCTTCAAGGAGACGTTCGACTTCGGCGCTGTCCAGGTGATGGAGCTCAAGGACCGCGCTCCCAGCTGGCTCGGCAGCGCGCTCAAGACCTGGTACTACCCGGACGCGAAGGGCCGCTCCCACCTCCGGATGATCTTCGAGTGGTGCGAGGGAGAGACCTATCACAAGTACTCCGGGTGGATGCGGGTGATCCGCCAGGCGGTCCTCTACGACGAACCCCTCGAGGAGGTGAGCCTGGGGGACCTCCACAAGTCCCTGAAGGACCTCGTGGTCTCCTGGTACTCCAGCCACCTCAAGGCGGACCCCACCGTCCTCACGGAGCACCTGAAGCAGCACTACCCCAAGGGCGCCACCGAGACGAAGGAGAGCTACCGGGCCTGACACGAGCCGACCCCGTCTCCCCGTCGGGCCCACCCGCGGGCTCTCCCATTGGGGGGAACGCCCCTGGTCCCCCCGGGCGAGTTCCCAGGGTACTGGGCTCCGGGAATAGGGAACGGAACGCGAGATCACTGACGGGGGCGTAGCTCCTCGGATGGGTCGGGTTCCACATGGCCTTCACCGATCGACCGAACCGACGGGGGGGGATGCTACGGACGCACCGGAGCAGGCGTTGTGCGGTGCTCACGACCGGTGAGCGCCCCCCCCGGCTCCGGGGACTTGAAATACAGCGGCATCGCTTGATGGACCGGGAGGAACCCGGACCTCCTTGGCGTTCCCCATCCCGGGGACGAGAGGAGCGGGTGGCCTCCCCGAGGAACGTGCGGGACGAACTGCTCGCCTATTTCGAGTCTCACCACCGGCTGGTGGAGGAGCCCGCCCTCGAGATGATCCTGGGGAGCCCCAGACCCTGGGACCTCTCCCAGGCGCTGGTCTCCTCCGAGCCCGAACCCTCCCCTTTCGTCACCCTGGACATGGTCCGCCGAGTGATGGGAGCGGCTCGCGCACCCCCGACCCGGGACGCAGCCCCCCGGCCCTATCAACTGTTGAGTGACCCGGACCCACTGGGCATTGCCGGGCCGCTCGAAGGCGTGGAAGCCCTCCTCAAGGGCCGGTTCCTGAGGCTGGCACGCATCCTGAAAGGGCGCCCCGAGCTCGCCGACCGTCGGCCTCTCTCCAACCTCGGCCGGGCCGAGGGGGAGACCGCGATCATCGCCATGCTCTCCGACTTCCGGGTCACCAACAAGGGACACCACCGGCTCCTCAGCCTGGAGGATGAGAGCGGAACCGCCGACGTGCTCGTCCCCCGCGACCTTCCCGGGGGGGCGGATACCTTCCTCCCCGACGAGGTGCTGGGGCTGCGGGTCCTGCCCCCCCGCAAGGAGGGGGGCCTCGCCGTGGCCCGGGCCATCTACCGGCCGGACGTCCCGGTGCGACGCGCCACCAAGAGGGTCGGCCGCCCTTCCCGGGTGCTCTTCCTTTCCGACCTGCACATCGGATCGAAGGGGTTCCTCACCGAGCCCTGGCAGGACCTGGTGGAGTTCCTCCGGGGCCGTGGCCCTTCGCCCGACCTCGTGGAGGGACTGGAGCACGTGGTCATCGCCGGCGATCTCGTCGACGGGATCGGGGTCTACCCGGGCCAGGAGGCCGACCTCGCCATCCCGGATGTGGTGGAACAGTACGCCGAGCTCGGTCGCCGGCTCCGGGAGCTCCCCTCGCACCTGAACGTGCTCGCCGTGCCCGGGAACCATGACGCGGTCTGCCCGGCCGAACCCCAACCTGCGCTCCCCCCCGAGCTCTCCCGTACGCTCCCTTCCAACGTCCACATCCTCCCCAACCCGAGCACGTTCCTCTTGGAGGGGCTCGTGATGACGGCCTACCACGGGCGGAGCTTCGACGAGATGATCCCCCGGATCCCGAACGCCCGCTACGAAGAGCCGCTCCCGGTCATGCGACGGATGCTCTCCATGCGTCATCTCGGACCGACCTACGGAGGGAAGACCCCGCTGACCCCCCGTGCCGTCGATGGGCTCCTCCTGGATCCCCTCCCCGACATCTTCGTCACCGGCCACACTCACACCTACGGCGTGGAGCGCTGGCGCGGGTCTCTGCTCATCAACGCCTCGACCTGGCTCGCGGAGACGGAGTACCAGCGGATGCGGAACATCCGGCCCGACCCCGCCAAGGCGACCCTGGTCGACCTGGCCCAGGGCCGGGTGCAGACCATCGACTTCCTCGGCCGAGGAGACCCGGTTCCCCAGGGCGGCGAAGCAGCGGAGGCCCCATGACGGGAGCCCCGGGGCTGGGGGAGGGCCGCCCCCCGAGCCCGCTACGTTTCGTCTGGACCACCTTCCCGGATTCCCGGAGCGCCCGGGAGACGAGCCACAGGGTGGTGGAAGGAGGCTTCGCCGCCTGTGCCACCGAGTTCCCCGCCTACTCCATCTACCGGTGGAAGGGGAAGGTGGAGCAGAACCCGGAGGTGGTGGTCCTCTTCAAGACCTCCCCGAAGAAGGTGGGGGCGCTCTTCGAGGAGATCCGCCGCCTCCACCCGTACGAGGTCCCCGAGCTCGTGGAGACCGAGACGGCACGCGTCGACGAGCCTTACCTGCGCTGGGTGCTGGAGGCCGTGGACTCCGACCCCACCGAGGCCGCCCGGGCCGCCGGGCTTCCCCCCTCGAAGCCGCCGCGCCGGCCCGCTACGCGTCCGGCAGCACCGTGAGGCCGGGGAGTTCGCGGCCTTCCAGGAGTTCCAGCGCGGCCCCACCTCCGGTGGAAACGTAGCTGAAACAGGGTTCGAGCCCCAGGTCCTGCAACGCCCGGGAGGAGTCCCCTCCCGCCGCCACCCGGGGTCCGGACAACGAGCGCAGGACCGAGAGGACCTCCCGGGTTCCCCCCGCGAAGCGCGGATCCTCCACCTTTCCCAGGGGCCCGTTGAAGAAGACCGTCCCCGCCATCCCCAAACGGGAGGCGAAGAGGCGCCGGGTCTCCGGGCCCACATCGAGGGGCTGGGCCTCCCGGGGAAGCGGGTGCGCCGGTACCGTCAGGACGCCAGTCGTTCCCGGTCCTTCCACCAGGAAGTCCACGGGCAGGAGCACGGCGGCCTCCCCGGGGCGCTGGTGAAGCAGTTCCTCGATCCCCGGATCGCGTTCCGGTTCCCCGGGGGCCGCTGAGCGGAGGAGCGGCAGGGCAAGGGCCCCGCCCAACAGGATCTCGTCGGCCTTGGTCCTCAGGTGCCGGACCAGGGGGAGCTTGTCCTTCACCTTCGCTCCCCCGAGCACGGCCACGAAAGGGCGGGGAGGGTCTTCGAGCAGGCGCCCCAGCTCGAGCACCTCCCGCTCCACCAAGAACCCCACGCAGGACGGGAGCCGGCGGGGGAGCCCCACGGTGCTGGCGTGGGCCCGGTGCAGGGCGCCGAAGGCCTCCTCCACGAACAGCTCCCCCAGACGGGCGAGCTCGGAGACGAACGCCGGATCGTTGGCCTCCTCTCCCGGGTGGAAGCGGAGGTTCTCCAGGTAGAGGACGCCCCCCGGGGCGAGGGCCCGGACCGCGTCCATGGCCCCGGGGCCCACCGCGTCCGGGGCGAGGGGGACGGCCTCCCCGAGCAGCTGGGACATGCGCTCCGCCACCGGGGCAAGGCTGAACTCGGGGGAAGGGCGGCCCCCCGGCCGCCCCAGGTGGCTCAAGAGGACCACCCGGGCCTCTCGCTCCTTCAGGTACTGGATCGTGGGGAGGGATTCCACTATCCGCCGGTCGTCGGCGACGCGGCCCTGCTCATCCAGGGGAACGTTGTGGTCCACCCGGAGAAGGACGGTCCGCCCACCGACCTCCACCTCCCGGAGGGAGCGCTTGCGCATGAGGGCCCGATGGGGAACGGGCCTTCAGCCTTTCGCTGACGCCCGGGCCGGCTGCTTGGCCAGGAGACGCTTGTAGATCCGCTCCGTGTGGGGGAGACGCAGCCCGTGCCGCTGGCCGCGCTCGAGCAGGGCGCCGCTGATCGCCTCCAGTTCCATGGGCTTGCTCCGGAGGGCGTCCTGGAGCATGGAGGAACGGTTGTGCGCGGTCTGCCGGAGCACCCGGAAGAGCTCGTCCTCCACCTCGTGCTCGGCGAAGGGATACCCCTCCGCCGCGGCCACCTCCAGTGCCTCGCGCATGAGCGAGATGGCCTGGCCCCGGAGCGGGTCCGTGAGGAGCTCCCCGTTGAGCACCTTGTGGTCCGCGGTGACCGGGTTGGCCGCGGCGTTGATGATCACCTTGCGCCAGATGGCCCGGATCACGTCGTCGGTGTACTGGGTGGGGATGCCCACCCCCTCGAAGAGGGAAGCGAAGCGCTTGGCGGCCCGACCCCCGGAGAGGTCCCCCAGGACCAGGGAACCGGTGCCGGCGTGGAGGATGTGCCCCGGCGCCAGGTAGGTGACCCCCCAGCTCAGGACCCCCAGGGCGATGTTGAGCCGGGGGGTCGTCCACCCTCCGGCGGAGAGGCCCCGTTCCATGGCCTCCAGGTTCCCCAACCCGTTCTGGAGGGAGAGGATGGGACGCGAGGACATGGCCCGGGCAATGGTCCGGCAGGCCTCCTCCGTATCGTAGGTCTTCACCGTCAGGATCACCATGGTCGCGCGCTCTCCGGCCCGCAGCGCCGTGGCCACCCGGGGGCGGACGGCCATGTTGGTGACCCCCTCCACCCGGAGGCCATCCCGTTCGATGGACTGGACGTGTTCCTTGCGGCCCACCAAGAGGACGTCGTGCCCGGCCCGGGCGAGGAACGCGCCGAAGAGGCTCCCGACCCCCCCGGCCCCGAAGACCACCAGACGCATCCTAGCTCCCCCTCATGATGCCCGGGCAGGCTGCCCGGGCATTTCCCCTTTCTCCCGTCGGGACCTACCCCCGTTGGAGGAGTTCCATGAGCCGATCCGGCGAAGCATTGCGGATCCTCAGGTCCCTGAGGAGCGTCTCATAGTAGGCGAGCTGACGCCGGGCCCGGGTCATCTGGTCCAGAAGGTAACGCTCCTGCCGACGCAGCCGCCGGACCTCCTCCCGGAGGCCGAGGACCCCCTCCCGGAGGTCCTGGAGCTTATCGGATAGGCCGGAAGGTACTCGTACCTTCATGGCTCCCGGTCCCTCCTCCCCCGGGCATCCCTCTGGCCGTGAGGACCTCCCCGGAGATGGTCTCCAGCCGCCGGAGCTCCCGGAGGAGGCGGGAAAGCTGCCCTTCCAGCCGGGCCCGGCGGCCCTTGAGCGTCCTTAAGTCGCGCTCGAGCGCCGCCAACCGAGCCTTCCAGCGGTCCCGCTCGGCCAGGCCGGCGACGATGGCATCGACGTCCACGAGGAGGGAGACTTCCGCAGGGTGTAATAAGTTCACCTCTGGAGGCGGCGGGCGGGCCGGTCACAGGGGGGAGCTTAAAGGGCCGGCAGCCTCCCCCGCTGCACCGGTCTTCCGGGGGAAAGGATCCAGATGGCGGGGTTGGGAAAGGTCTCCGTGGTGGGGGCCGGGAACATCGGCGGAACGCTCGCCCAGCGCCTGGCGGAAGAGGACCTCGCCGAAGAGCTGATGCTGCTGGACATCGTGGAAGGCCTCCCCCAGGGGAAGGCCCTCGACATCCAGGAATCTGCCCCGGTGGTGGGGTTCTCCACCCGGGTCCGGGGCTCCACGGATCTCAAGGACGTGGCCGGGAGCGACCTCGTGGTCCTCACGGCCGGGCTCGCCCGTAAGCCGGGAATGAGCCGCTCCGACCTCCTGGGGAAGAATGCCCAGATCGTCCAGGGGCACGCGGAGGCCATCCGGGACCACGCCCCGCATGCGGTGGTGGTGGTGGTGACCAACCCGGTGGACGTGATGGCCTACTGGGTCCGGAAGGTCACCGGGTTCCCCCGGGCCCGGGTGCTGGCGGAGAGCGGGACGCTGGACTCGGCCCGGTTCCGCTGGTTCGTCGCCGACGCCTTGGGACTGGCCCCCCGCGACGTGGTGGGGTTCACCCTGGGCACCCACGGGGACACCATGGTCCCCATCCTCTCGCATTGCTCGGTGAACGGGGTCCCGGTCAGCCGGCTCCTTTCCCCGGAGAAGCTCGCGGCGATCGTGGAACGGACCAAGAAGGGCGGGGGGGAGATCGTAGACCTCCTCAAGACCGGCAGCGCATACTATGCTCCGGCCGCCGCCCAGGCGGAGATGGTCTCTGCCGTGGCCCGGAACGAGCACCGCCTGCTCTCCTGCTCGGTGCTCTTGGAGGGAGAGTACGGTTACCGGGACCTCTTCCTCTCGGTCCCGGTGACGGTGGGCCGCGCCGGGGTGGAGAAGATCCACGAGGTCACCCTCACGCCGGAGGAACGCGCCGCCCTGGACCTGAGCGCCCGGGCGGTCTCCGAGGACCTGCGGCTCCTGTCCGCGCTCCCCCCCCACTGAGGTCCGGCCATGCCCGGGGACCGCCGCGTAGGCGGGCTCGAAGGGGTGGTGGTGGGGGACAGTTCCATCACCGACGTCCGAGGGGGCGAGGGGAAGCTCTATTACCGGGGATACTCCGTCCCCGAGCTTTCCGGGTCCGTCGGTTGGGAGGAGACGGTGCACCTCCTCCTCCGGGGGGAATTGCCCACCCCCGACGAGGCCCGACGGCTCCGGGAGACCCTGGCCGCCCGTCGCCGCTCCCTGGGCGACCTGGCCCCGGTGATCCGGGCGATCCCACCCGAGGCCACCCCCATGGAAGCGCTCCGCAGCGGGTTCTCCCTCCTCGGACGCGGTTGGGATGGCTTCCCCCCCACCGAGGAGATGTTCGAGCTCCTCGTGGCCTTCCCGCCGGTCTTCCTTCCCAACCT
Organism: Thermoplasmata archaeon; assembly: GCA_021806135.1. Lineage (GTDB taxonomy): Archaea > Thermoplasmatota > Thermoplasmata > Lutacidiplasmatales > UBA184 > JAKATE01. The sequence continues at coordinate 52,623 of JAJZYB010000007.1, read as the reverse complement.
GTGGCGGTACCGGAACCATGAGGCCCCTTTGGCGGAGCCAGAGGGTCTGGGACAGGCGGCCGCCTACCTCTGGCGGCTGACCGGCCTCGCACCGGATCCGAAGCGGCTGCAGGCGTTGGAGGCCTACTTCGTCCTGGTGGCCGACCACGGGATGAACGCGAGCACGTTCGTGGCCCGGTCGGTGCTCTCCACCTGGTCGGACGCGGCGTCCGCCGTGAGCGCCGCGGTGGGCTCGTTGAAGGGGCCGCTCCACGGGGGTGCTCCCTCCTTGGTGGCGGACTTCCTGGACCGGGTGGGCACCGCCGACCGGGCCGGGGAGGAGGTGGAAGCGACCTTCACCCGGGGGGAGCGGCTCATGGGCTTCGGGCATCGCGCCTACCGGGGGGAGGATCCCCGGGCCCGCCGGCTCCGGGAGCTGGCCCGGGCGGTGGCGCCCCCGGAGCGGATGGCGGTGGCGGAGGCCGTGGAGCGGGCCGGGCTCGCCGCCCTCTCGCGCCACCATCCCGAGCGTCCCTGGGGCCTCAACGTGGAGTTCTACGCGGCCCTGGTCCTGGAGGCGGCGGGGATCCCCCGTCCCCTCTTCCCCCCCACCTTCGCCCTGGCCAGGACCGCCGGATGGGTGTCCCATCTGAAGGAGCAGGCCCAGCACAACCGGCTGGTGAGGCCGGAGGTGCATTATGTGGGTCCGGCTCCCCGACCGGTGCCGACTCCCCCGTAGGCCCGAGAGTCGCGCGCCGCGACCCTCGGGCGTCCCGGTGCGCGGGGCGCAAAGGAGATGAAGGGGGAGTTCCCATGCAGCAAACGATGCCGGCACCTGTACACCACCGAGCGAGCGAGCTGGCCCCCTGGGTCTTCCTGTTCGCTCTGATGGCCATCGCGATCGCCGTCTCCCTGGCGACGTTCGCCCTGCCGCCCGCCGGACCCTTCCCTTTCCCGTAGCCTGCCGGCCGGGGTCGAGGGCGTCCCGGGCCTTCGGCCGCTCCGTGCGTTGACCAGAAGAGCACTCCCGTGCCGGTAGCTCCCGGATCCCCCCCGGAAGAGCGTGACGGGCGTCGACTCAAGTCCGGAAGACCGTAAGCCTATAATCCCTCACGCGTCCCGAACGGCCGATCATGTCGGTGAGGATCGCCGTTCCCCGGGAGGTGACCCCACTCGAGCGGCGGGTGGCCTTGGTCCCCGAGGTGGTCCAGCGGTTGGCCAAGGCGGGGCACTCCGTGACGGTGGAGGCGGGCGCCGGCCTCTCGGCGGGGTACCCCGACCCCGCGTACGCCGCCGCGGGGGCCCGGATGGAGGACGACCGCAAGGCCCTCTTCGCCTCGGCGGAGATCCTCCTGAAGGTGCAGCCCCCGACGGAAGAGGAGGCGGGGTTCCTCCCTCCCGGGTCGGTCCTGGTCTGCCAGTTGAACGCGAGCCGGAACCTTCCGATCGTGGCCCGGCTCAGGGACGGGAAGGTCACCTCCTTCGCGCTGGAATTGCTGCCGCGGATCACCCGGGCCCAGGGCATGGATGTGCTGAGCTCGCAGGCCACGGTGGCCGGGTACCGGGCCATGCTCATCGGAGCTGAGCTCACCCCCAAGTTCCTCCCCATGCTGACCACGGCGGCGGGGACCATCCGGCCCGCCAAGGTCCTCATCCTCGGCGCCGGGGTCGCCGGGCTGATGGCCATCGCCACGGCCCACCGCATGGGGGCGGTGGTGGAAGGCTACGATGTGCGCCGGGCCGCCGGCGAGCAGGTCCGCAGCCTGGGGGCCAAGTTCCTGGAGCTCGCCATCAACGCCGAAGGGACCGGCGGGTACGCCCGGGAGCTCACCGCCGAGGAGAAGCAGAAGGAGGCCGAGATGGTGTCGAAGGCCGTCGCCGAGGCCGACGTCATCGTCACCACGGCGGCGATCCCGGGGCGGAAGGCCCCTGTCCTGGTCCGAAAGGAGATGGTGGAGCGCATGCGGCCGGGCTCCGTCCTCGTGGACCTCGCGGCCGAGACCGGGGGCAACTGCGAGCTCACCCGGCCGGGGGAGACCGTGGTGGTCAACGGGGTGACCATCGCCGGTCCGCTGAACCTGCCGAGCCAGCTCCCCTACCATGCGAGCTTCATGTTCTCGAAGAACCTCCAGGCCTTCCTGGAACTCCTCGTCACCAAGGAGGGGCAACGGGTCGCCGGATACACCGACGAGATCCTCGCGGCCAGCCTGGTGACCCGGGACGGCACGGTGGCCCACAAGGGGACGGCGGACCTCCTCTCCGCCGGCGGGGGTCCCTGAGATGGCGGCCGACGTCTGGACCGCCCTGTTCATCGCCATCCTGGCCGCTTTCACGGGCTACGAGGTCATTTCCCGGGTCCCGGTCCTCCTGCACACCCCGCTGATGAGCGGCTCGAACTTCATCCACGGGATCGTCCTGGTCGGCGGGATCGTGGCGCTGGGCTTCGCCACCACCCCCCTGGAGGAGGCCATTGGGCTCCTCGCGGTCATCATGGGGGCCATGAACGTGACCGGCGGCTACGTGGTCACCGAGCGGATCCTCGCCATGTTCGACCGCTCCAAGCGGCCGGGGGCCCGCCCATGATCGCCTGGGTCGGCACCGTCATCGACGCCGTCTACGTGGTGGCGGTGATCGCTTTCATCCTGGGCCTGAAGGCGATGAGCTCCCCGGAGACCGCCCGCCGGGGGATCCTCTACGCCGGGGTGGCCATGCTGGTGGCGGTGGCGGTCACCTTCGCCACGGGGGGCCTCGGCAATTTCGCCCTCATCGCCCTGGGGGTCTTCATCGGTGGAGGGGCGGGGTGGTACTGGGCCCGGGTGGTCAAGATGACCGACATGCCCCAGATGGTGGCCATCTTCAACGGGATGGGAGGGGGGGCCGCGGCCGCCATCGCCGCCGTGGAGCTCCTCACGAGCCTTTCCGCCGGCGCCACCACCGGGCTCAGCCTGGCAGGGGCCATCATCGGCAGCATCTCCATCGCGGGGAGCTTCATCGCCTTCTCCAAGCTCCAGGGATGGCTACCGGGCCGGCCCATCGTCCTGCCCGCCCGCCAGGTGGTGAACTTCGCCGTCCTCCTCGTGGGGGTGGGCTTCGGGGGAGCGGCCGTGGTGGTGGCCCAGGCGTTCTACCTCCTGCCGTTCTTCGTGCTCCTCCTCGTCTACGGGATCCTGCTCACGCTCCCCATCGGCGGGGCGGACATGCCCGTGGTGATCAGCCTCTTCAACGCGCTGACCGGGGTCGCGGTGGCGCTCGATGGGTTCGCCCTGGTCAACGGGCCCCTGGGGGATGCCGGCTACGCGATGGTCATCGCCGGGACCCTGGTGGGCGCCGCCGGGTCGCTCCTCACCCTCCTCATGGCCCGGGCCATGAACCGGTCCCTGGGGAACGTGCTCTTCGGGGCCTTCGGAAGCGGCCCGGACACGGGGGGCCCGGTCACCGGCTCCCTCAAGCCCATCGATGTCGCCGATGCCGCCGTGCTGATGGAGTACTCCGGGCAGGTGGTGATCGCCCCGGGGTACGGGATGGCCGTGGCCCAGGCCCAGCAGAAGGTCAAGGAACTGGCGGACGCCCTGGAGGCCCGGGGGGTCACCGTGAAGTTCGCGATCCACCCCGTGGCCGGGCGGATGCCCGGGCACATGAACGTGCTCCTGGCGGAGGCGGGGGTCTCCTACGACAAGCTGTTCGACCGGGACGAGATCAACCCGGAGCTCGCGCACACCGACGTGGCCCTGGTCATCGGGGCGAACGACGTGGTGAACCCGGCCGCCCGGCGGACGGGAAGCGCCCTCCAGGGAATGCCGATCCTGGATGTGGACCAGGCGAAGAACGTCATCGTCATCAAGCGGGGCCAGGGGAAGGGCTTCGCCGGGATCGAGAACGACCTGTTCTACAAGGACAACTGCCGGATGCTCTACGGCGACGCGCAGCACGTGGTGGGCGAACTCGTCCAGGCCGTCAAGAAGGCCTAGAAGGAACGGCCCCGAACCTCCCGTGGGCCCGGCGAACGAGGCGAACGGGATCCGACAGAAGTCCGCACGCCCCGGGGGCGGCCACGCGTGCCGATCCCCGTTCCCAACGCGGGCCGAGCCCGGAGGCCCGGAGCGTGGAAACGCTCGACCCGCTCAGGTTGGCGAGCGCCCGGGCATCCCCCCGGCAGGAGGAGAGGGTCTTAACCTACGGACCGGGGAGGGGTGGACGACCCCCGCCCGAAACCCATTGCGCGAGCCCCCCACCCGTGGCATCGTTGTACCGCTCCCCCCTTCCGACCCGGGGAGCCATCCACCGTTGTCGGGGGGCTTTATCGTCCGGTGGGCCCCCCCGCAACGAGGACGAATGTCTCCCCCCGCTTCCCCACCCCGGCCTGCCGGCGGGAGGGGCCGCGCGACGCGCGGGTCCTTCCCGTACCGGACCCGCCCCTCTCAGGAAGGGATCCTCCGCAACGTGACCGAACGTACCCATCGCGGTGGTGCGCTCCTTCTGGACGCCCCCACCGGCACCGGGAAGACCGTGGCGGTGCTCGCCCCGCTGATCCCCCACGCCCGGGAGAGCGGGCACAAGATCCTCTATCTGGTCCGGACCCACTCCCAGAGCGCCCAGGTGCTGGCCGAGACCCGCGCCATCGCCCGCCGGAGCGGGACCCCGGTGCTCGCCCTGGCCCTGGAGGGGCGGCAGGCCCGCTGCCTTCTCTTCGAGTCCTTGCCGGAGATGGAGGGGGCGAGCGCGGAGGAGATCGGCAAGCTCTGCGCCGACCGGAAGCGGGCCACTGAACGCCCCCCGGCCCCGGACCGCACCGGGCCGGCCCCGGCGAGGCCGCCGGGCCGGGGAGCGAAGAGGACCACCCTGGAGCTGACCGACCTGGAAGGCTGCCCCTACTACGCCCGGCTCATCGCCGCCGACCTTCCCCGTTTGGCCGATCGCATCGCCCAGGAGGCTCCGGATTCCTACCGGTTCAAGGCCCTGGCCTCGGCGGAGAACCTCTGCCCGTACGAGCTGGCCAAACGCCTCTGCCGGGAGGCCACGGTGGTGGTCGCTCCCTACGTGTTCTTCTTCCACCCGAGGATCCGGCCCTCGCTCCTCACCTGGTTGGGGGTCTCCCTGGACCAGGTGGACCTCGTCGTCGACGAGGCCCACAACCTGCCGGAATACCTCCGGGAGAGCATCACCCTGAGGTTAGGCCTCGAGACGGTGCACCGGGCCCGGGAGGAGGTGGAGGAGCACGGGGACTTCCCCCTCCTCGCCGACGCTCCGACCCCCGGGGGACCTCTCCCCCAACGCCCCGCCGTGGCCTTCCTCGCCCAGGTGGAGGAGGTCCTCTCCGAGGTCGTGGAGGAATACGCCGGCGAGGAGGACGGGCTCCTGCCTCCCGGCGGACTCGAGGACCGGCTCCTGGCCGAGGTGGGAGGGACCAGCCACGACCTCCGGCGGATGCTCCTGTCCCTGGCCGAGTGGGGAGAGCGGCTGCGGGACCGCCGTAGACAGGCCCGTCGCCTCCCCCGCTCCTACGCCGCGACGGTGGCCGAACACCTGCTCTCCTGGGGGGGCGTGGACCCGCCGGAATACGTCAAGGCGGCCATCGCAAGTCCCCACAAGGCCGTGGAGGCCTATGCCCTGGACGCCCGGGAACCCGCGTCCCCCATCCTGGGCACCCACCTCTCCGTCCACCTCTCCGGCACCCTCGCCCCCCTGGAGGAGTACCGGGACACCCTGGGGCTTCCGATGGACAGTGGTCTGTTGACGGTGCCCTCCCCCTTCCCCCCGTCCCATCGGGTCCTCCGCTACGTCCCCGACGTGACCAGCCGCCATGAGGAGCTCCAAGGCGACCCGGAGGCGCTCCCCCGGCTCTACCGCTCGCTGGTGGATGTCCTGACGGAACTCCCGGTGAAGACGGCCGCCTTCTTCCCCAGCTTCTCCCTGCTGGACCGGTTCCTCGCCCGAGGGCTTTCCTCGGAGCTTCCCCGGGGCGCGGTCATGGAGAGCCGCCGGATGCCTTCCGAACAGCTTTGGAACCTGGTGGAGGGGTTCAAGCGCTCCCCGGGGGCCGGGCTCCTCCTCGGGGTCTGTGGAGGGCGGGTGGCCGAGGGGATCGACTTCCCCGACGAGGAGCTCGAGTCGGTGATCCTCGTGGGCATCCCCTTTCCCCGCCCCACCGCACGCCGGGAGGCGCTCATCCGCTACCTGGACCACCTGACCGGCCGGGGATGGGAGTACGGCATGGTGGCCCCGGCCCGGCGCGCGCTGCTCCAGGCCCTCGGACGGATGATCCGCTCCGAGGACGACCGGGGCCTGGGGATCATCCTGGACCGACGGGCCGCGCAGTTCGCGGATGCCCTCCCGGGGCTCAAGCCCCTCGTCTCGGTCCGGGACGAGGTGGAGCGGCTCTTCTTAGGCCGGCGGCGGTCGGGCCGGCCTCCTCCCAAGGTCGGCCGACCCCACCACCGGCCCGAACCGTCCTCCAGCCCGGCCACCAGCCGGCCCCGGCTCTCCGAAGACCCTTAATCCTCCCCCCCATCCCCGCTTCCCGTGATCATCAGCCGGACCCCCCTGCGGGTCTCCCTGGCCGGTGGGGGGACCGACCTCGCCTCCTACTACCGCACCCGGGGGGGCGGGGAGGTGGTCTCCGCCGCCCTGGACCGGTACGTCTACGTGCTGGTGAACGAGAAGTTCGATCAGGACATCCGGGTGAGCTACTCGCGGACGGCGGAGTACGTCCGCCGGGTGGAGGACGTGAACCACCCCATGGTCCGGGAGGCGATGCGGACCACGGGCGTCACCGAGGCGGTGGAGATCGTCACCGTCTCGGACATCCCCGCGGAAGGGACCGGGTTGGGCTCGTCGAGCTCCTTCGCGGTGGGGATCCTCAACGCGCTCTGGGCCTTCCGGGGCCAGTTGAAGAGCCCCCGGGAACTGGCCGAGGAGGCCTGCCGGATCGAGATCGAGCACCTGGGGGAGCCCAGCGGGAAGCAGGACCAGTACGCGGCCGCCTTCGGGGGCCTCCGGCACTATACCTTCCTCCCCGACGACAGCGTCTCCGTAGAGCCACTCCCCCTCTCCCGGGCGGAGACGGAGCGCTTCGAGGGATACCTCTCCCTGTATTACACGGGGACCACCCGGCGCTCCGGACAGATCCTGGGAGAACAGAACCGCCGGTCCAACGAGAACGTCCCCGCCCTGGACCGGCTCCGGGACCTGGCCGGAAGGACCCGGGAAGCCATCCTCGCCGGCGACTACGAGGGGGTCGGCCGCCTCCTGGAGGAGGGCTGGGAACTGAAGAAGACCCTGAGCAGCGGGATCAGCAACGGGGCCATCGACACCATGTACTCCAAGGCCCGCGAGGCGGGAGCCCTCGGAGGCAAGGTCACGGGGGCGGGGGGCGGTGGCTTCCTCCTCGTGGTGGCCCCCCCCGGGAAGAGCCCTCAAGTAGCCGAGGCCCTCTCGGGACACCGCCACCTGCCGGTCCGTATCTCCAACGAGGGTTCGCGGATCGTCTTCGTGGGGCGGTAAAGGGGGAAGGGCCCGATGGGAAGGAGCGTGGAGGAGTACGTCAAAGGATACGTGGCCGAGACCGTGGCCTCCGTCACCGCCCCCTACCTGGTCGAAGGGATCGAACGACTGACGGAGCTTTTCGCCAGGGCGCGCAAGGACGGGTCGACCATCTTCTTCTTCGGGAACGGGGGGAGCGCCTCCACCGGGAGCCATCTCGCCAATGACCTGGCCAAGCTCACCATCGCGCCGGGGCAACCCCGCTTCCGATGCCTCTCGCTCTCCGATCCGGTCCCCACCCTCCTCGCCTGGGCCAATGACCTGGCCTACGCCGAGGTGTACGCCGAGCAGCTGAAGAACCTGGGCCGCCCGGGAGACCTGGCCGTGGGGATCTCCGGGAGCGGGAACTCTCCCAACGTGCTCCGGGGTCTGGAGGAGGCGCGGAAGCTGGGGATGGGGACGGTGGGCCTCATCGGGATGGGCGGGGGGAAGCAGAAGGCCCTCTGCGACCTTTCCCTGGTGGTCCCCTCCCAGAACATGCAGCACATCGAGGACACCCACCTGATCGTCGGCCACCTGCTCTGCTCGTACTTCCGGGACGAACGGAGCCGCTAACCGCTCCGGGGTCCCTCCCCCGGGATGCACCATGGCCGAGAAGGTCCGGGATTACATGGTGCTCCGGGTGGAGCATGTGACCCGGGAGGCCACGGTCGGGGAGGCCATCGACCAGCTCATCCAGAGCCGGCACCACGGGCTCCCGGTGACCGACGGGGAGGGCAAGCTCGTGGCGTTCGTCTCGGCCAAGGAGCTCTTGAGGAACGCCGGGAACCGGGGCCGCCGGCTCTCGGCGATGATCCGCCCGGGGACGTATACCGCGACGCCGGAGATGGACCTGGAGGATGCGGCCCGGGTGCTCTTCCGCTACGGTCTGCGGGACCTCCCCGTGGTCGACGGGGAAGGCCGGCTGGTGGGGATCCTCAGCAACCTGGACGTGGTCCGGAGCCACTTCGAACGGGCGAGCCCGTTGAAGGCGGAGACGCTCCGGCGCCTGCTGAACGACCGCTACGGATTCACCTTCACCCTCCGGCGGATGACCATCCCGCTGAGCCGGATGCACCCGACCCAGTGGAAGGTCTACCAGGACGAGCTCGAGGGCCGGCGCTATGAGCTGGAGCGGGGGTTCGCCGAGCCCGTGCTCGCCATCCGCAAGGGGGAGGACTACCTCCTGGTGGACGGGCATCACCGGGCCCTCGCGGCCCGGGAGATGGGCCTGCGGCAGCTCCAGGCCTTCGTGCTCGTCTGTGACACGCCCGAGGACTTCGACAAGGTGGAGATCGGGCTGGAACGCTTGGCCCGGGAGCACCACCTCGGGGACCTGGAGGACATCGAGGTGGACCGTTCGGGCCACCACCCCCTCATCGAGGTCACCACCCAGCTCATCCGCCGCTTCGAGGGGGAGGAGGCGCCCCGGGTCCTCCCCCGCCACGGCCCTCCCGTGCCCCGGGAGGAGAACCGGGGCGGGACCTGAACCGGCCGGTTCGTACCGCAGGGATATGTACGGCGGGCCCGTGGGCATTTCCCGATGCGATCCCCTCGGAGGCGTGGACCCAGGCGCTCCCGCCGGGGAGCCCTCTCCCTGGTGGTGGCGCTGGCCATGGTGGCGAGCGCCTTCTCCATCCCCTACCTCCTGCACGTGGACGGGTACGTCAGCCCCGCCAACATCGGGTACGCCCGGTTCATCCCCGGGAGTTCCCCCGCCGCCCAGGTGAACCAGACGGTCAACGTGACCGACAACGGCTACGAACCCTCCGCCCTGAACGTCTCCTTGAACACCACGCTCTCCCTCCACCTGGTCAACGTGGGGACCGTGACGCACACCTTCACCGTGGATGCCACCCCCAACCAGGTGATCCCGGCGAACATCACCCCCGCGAAGCTCCTCGCCCTCTTCGCCCCCGCCAACGCCTCCCTGGTCAACCTGACCCTGGCCCCCGGTCAGGCCGGGTACTGGAACCACACCTTCCGGACCCTGACGGACCCGGCCGGGGACAGCTACGAGTTCCTCTCCCTGGCCTCGGGTGGGTATCAGTTCAAGGCCGGGCTCTTCGGCTTCCTGACCGTGGGAGCGGGCGTGGTAGGCCCGCACCAGGTGGTCTTCCTGAATGCCACCGGTTCCATCACCTTCGTCCCTTCGATCCTGATCGCCGCGCCAGGGCTGCCCATCGTCTTCGAGGTGGGGATCCAGGGGGCGCTCTCGCACACGTTCACGCTGGACTCCATCCCCAACGATACCGGCCTCTCCAACAGCTTCTCGAACGCCCAACTGCTCGCCTACTTCGTGTCGAACCCCCCGCTCGTGGACGACCCGCTGACCCCCAATGCCCCTCCGGTGGTGACGGCGCCGATCACCATGCCCGCCAGCCACGGCATCTACGAGTACGTCTGCACGGTCCCCGGTCACTTCCCGGGAATGCAGGGGCGCGTCTACGTGGGGGTGACCCCGCAGCCCCCCAACGCCGTGCCGGTGGTCGGCCAGGTGGTCCAGGTGGGGCTCTTCGTCGTGGCGGCGGTGGTGCTCGCGGGGGCGGGTTTCCTGGTCCTCATGGGCATGAGCGAGAGCAGCACCTCCCGCCGCAAGCGGGGGTCCCCGCCCCCGGACGGGCCCGGAACCTCCCCTCCGGTGTCCCCCTGAACCGGGGCCCGTTCAATCCTGGTCCGGCCGGAACTCGGCGCGGACGTCCTCCGCCAGGGTCCGGAAGCGCGGAAGGTCGGACGAGTCGTGAGGCGCGGCGAGGAGGAGGAGGCGGGCCCCGGCACTGGCCAGCTCCAGGGCGTGGACCGCATTCCAACGCACCGCTTGGACCGGGGACTCGCCGGTCCGGTGCATCGAGGCCCCCACAGGAGCCGGCGACGCCAACAGGTAGAGCACCCCCCGGGGCAGGGAGGGCACCGCCGTCGGCTCGCCCCGTAGCTCGATCTGCCAACCCACGTAACCGGTGACAAGGCGGGAGAGCGGGAGAGGGAGACGGGGCCCCGCGAGGAGGAGGGGCGAGCCCGGGCGCTTGAGGACGTGTCCCACCGCCTCTTCGAAGGCATCCCCCAGGAGCTCCAGGGTCTCGAAGAGATCCCGGGAGAGGTTCTGGGAGGGGGAAGGCTGGCGGGCTCGCGCGGGGCGGGACGGGGGACGACGCGAGCGAGCCGGGGCAACCGGCCGCTTCTTGCGGGAGGGGGAACGCTTCTTCCCGGACATGGCTAGCGAGGAAGTCCCCCTGACCTATGAAGAGGTATGCTCAAGCCTGTTCGAGCGGAGGGGCGGTTCTCCGGGGGAGGGACGAGGGCCCGACCGGCCCGGCCTTTTAACTGTCCACGGCTCCCCGTCCGATATGCCGGGTTCCACTCCGGCTGGGACCCTGGCGAGAGGAACCGGGCCCCTGCCCTCCGCGTTCCCCCCAGTCGGTGCCCCGTTGCCTCCGATTAGGGATTCCCCGGCGATCCGGCCGTCCTTCCCGGTCTTTCCCCCGAAGGTGGATGGCGGCTTTGGAGCACCCTCCCCGCGGGGATCCCCCCCCGGGAAGCGCCTGTCCTCCCCGGCTCCAGGGACGGGCACCTGCGGGAACACGCCCCCATGGATGGGCCCCGCTACAGCGGGGAGCCCACGCTCCCCCCAGCGGGTGTGGGCCGCGGACCTCCCGTGAGCGCATCGACAGCGGATCCGGGCCGCCCCCTCCGCGAGGACGAGGTCGCGCGGATCGATGCCTACTGGCGGGCGGCGAACTACCTGTCCGTCGGGCAGATCTACCTCATGGACAACCCGCTCCTCCGACAACCCCTCCGACCCGACCAGGTGAAGCCCCGGCTCCTGGGGCATTGGGGGACCACCCCCGGGATCAACTTCGTCTACGCGCACATGAACCGGGTGATCCGGAACTGGGACCTCAACGCCCTCCTGGTCATCGGCCCGGGCCACGGGGGTCCCGCGGCGGTCGCCAACGCCTATCTGGAGGGCACCTACACGGAGGTCTACCCGCTCATCTCCTGGAACGAGGATGGACTGCGCCGTCTCTTCCGCCAGTTCTCGTTCCCGGGAGGGATCCCTTCCCACGTGGCCCCGGAGACGCCGGGGTCGATCAACGAAGGGGGGGAGTTGGGCTATTCGCTGGCCCACGCCTACGGCGCCGCGTTCGACAACCCGGACCTGTTGGTCTGCTGCATCGTGGGCGACGGCGAGGCGGAGACCGGAGCGTTGGCGACCGGATGGCACTCGAACAAGTTCCTGAACCCGGTCAAGGACGGGGCCGTCCTGCCCATCCTACACCTGAACGGGTACAAGATCGCGAACCCCACCGTCCTGGCCCGGATCGGGGACGGGGAGCTCACCTCCCTGCTCGAGGGCTATGGGTACGCGGTCCACTGGGTCTCGGGGGACGTACCGGCAGAGATGCACCGGGCCATGGCGGGCGCCCTGGACAGCGCGGTGGGGGAGATCCTCCGGATCCAGAGAGCGGCCCGGTCCGGATCGACGGGCCAGAGACCGCGGTGGCCGCTCATCGTGCTGCGCACCCCCAAGGGCTGGACCGGCCCGAAGGTGGTCGATGGCCTGCCCGTGGAGGGGACCTGGCGGGCCCACCAGGTCCCTCTTCCCGAGGTGCGGACGAACCCGGAGCACCTGGCCCAGTTGGAAGCCTGGATGCGGAGCTACCGGCCGGAGGAACTCTTCGACGCCGAGGGCGCGTTCCTGCCGGAACTGGCGTCGCTGGCGCCCAAGACCCAGCGCCGGATGAGCGCGAACCCCCACGCCAATGGGGGCCTGCTCCTCCAGGAGCTCTCCCTCCCCGACTTCCAGGCCTACCGGGTGGAGGTGCCCAAGCCCGGCACCACGTTCGCCGAGGCGACCCGGGTCCTCGGGGGGTATCTCCGGGACGTGATCCGGGCCAACCCCACGCGGTTCCGGCTCTTCGGCCCCGACGAGACCGCCTCCAACCGGCTCGGGGCCGTGTTCGAGGCCACGGACCGGCAATGGGGGGCCGAACGGTTGCCCACCGACGACCACCTCGCCCGGGAGGGCCGGGTGATGGAGGTGCTCTCCGAACACCAGTGCCAGGGCTGGCTGGAGGGCTACCTGCTCACCGGTCGGCACGGGCTGTTCAACTGCTACGAGGCGTTCATCCACATCGTCGACTCCATGTTCAACCAGCACGCCAAGTGGCTGAAGACCACCCGTCGGATCCCCTGGCGCCGTCCCATCGCGTCCTTGAACTACCTGCTCTCCTCCCACGTGTGGCGGCAGGACCACAACGGCTTCTCCCACCAGGACCCGGGGTTCATCGACCACGTGGTGAACAAGAAATCCGAGATCATCCGGGTCTACCTCCCCCCCGACGCCAACTGCCTGCTCTCGGTGGCCCACCACTGCCTGAAGAGCCGACAGTACGTGAACGTGATCGTGGCGGGGAAGCAACCCTCGTTGAACTACCTGGCCATGGACCAGGCGGTCCTCCATTGCACCCGGGGGCTTGGCATCTGGGAGTGGGCTTCCAACGACGCCGGTGACCCGGACGTGGTGATGGCCTGCTGCGGGGACGTCCCCACCCTGGAGACCTTGGCCGCGGTGGACCTCCTGCGGCGGGAGCTCCCCTCGCTCAAGGTCCGGGTGGTCAACGTGGTGGACCTGATGCGGATGGAGCCGGACACCGTGCACCCGCACGGCTTGTCCGATGCCGAGTTCGACTCCCTGTTCACCCGGGACCGTCCCGTCCTCTTCGCCTACCACGGCTACCCCGCCCTCATCCACCGTCTCACCTACCGGCGGCACAACCATGCGAACCTCCACGTCCGCGGGTACAACGAAGAGGGGACCACCACCACCCCCTTCGACATGGTGATGCTGAACGACCTCGACCGGTTCCACCTGGTGATGGACGTGATCGACCGGGTGCCGGGCCTGGCCTCCCATGCCGCCCGTCTCCGCCAGGACATGGAGGACGAGCGGGAGCGCTGCCGGGCCTACACCCGGGCCCACGGTGAGGACCCGCCGGAGATCCGCAACTGGGTCTGGCCGTATTGACCGGGCGGACGGACCATGCGGATCCTCGTGGTCAACGCCGGTTCCAGCAGCCTCAAGCTCTCGGTGCTGGAGGACGGACGGCTCCTCTCCGAGCTGACCTCCCCCGTCCCCGGGGGGCGGATCGACGAGGACGCCGTCCGCCAGTTCATCACCGCCCAGGGGCCCCTCGACGCCGTGGGGCACCGGATCGTGCACGGGGGGACGGAGTTCCTGGGACCCGTCCGGGTGGACGCCGAGGTTCGCCGGCGCCTCGAGGCCCTCACGGACCTGGCCCCGTTGCATCAGCCCAAGTCCCTCCATGCCCTGGACCTGGTGACCGGGCTGCTCGAAGGGGTCCCGTCCGTGGCCGCTTTCGACACGGCCTTTCACGCGCACCTGCCCATGGCCGCCGCCACCTACGCGTTGCCCCGGGAGTGGCGACAGCGTTGGGTCCTTCGGCGCTTCGGCTTCCATGGGCTCTCCCACGCCTACGCCTCCCGGCGGGTCTCCGAACTCATGGAGCGGGACCCCCGTGCGCTGCGCATCGTGACCTGCCACCTGGGGTCCGGGGCGTCGCTCGCCGCGGTACGGCAGGGGGTCTCCGTGGACACCACCATGGGTTTCACGCCCCTGGAGGGACTGGTGATGGGAACCCGCTCCGGGACCGTCGATCCCGGGCTGATCCTCTGGCTGGAGGAGCATATGGGGATGCCGCCCTCCGAGCTCGCGGCGGCCCTGGAGCACCGCTCGGGGGTCTTGGGCCTGGCCGGCACCGCGGACCTCAGGGAGGTGCTCGCGGCCGAGGCACGCGGCGACGCCGACGCTGTACTCGCCGTGGGGGTCTACCTTCACCGGCTGCGCGCCGGTATCGCCGGCATGGTCGCCGCGCTCGGGGGGCTCGACGCGATCGCGTTCACCGGTGGCGTCGGGGAGAACTCCGAGGCCATTCGGTCCCGGGCGGCGGACGGGTTGGGGTTCCTCGGGATCGCCCTCGACCCCAGAAGGAACCCATCGGGGGCGCCGGACCGGGAGATCGGATCGGCGACGGCGCCCGTCCGTGCCTTCGTCCTCCGGGCCCGGGAGGATCTGGAGATCGCCCGGGCGGTGGTGCAGGTGCTAGCTCCAGCCGGGTGAGGGCCGCCGGGCGTCCCCGATGCGGCCTCCCCCGTCGGGAACACGAGCGGGGACCCCCCGGGGGTGCGGGTGGGCCGGTCGGGACCCGTACGGTGGACGCCCTGCCGCCCGCGGCCGATCCCCCGCGGGGATCAGATCGACATGGGGTGAAGGAGAGGGGAGGCCGGGGTGACGATGATCTCCGCGCGCATGTCGTAATGTCCGGCGCCACAGAATTCCGTGCACTGCGCGAGGAACTGCGTGCCCACGGCGGTCCCGGCGGGGATGGCGAACCAGTAATGGTTGATCCGCCCGGGGATCGCGTCGATGCGCACTCCGAGTTGCGGGATGTTGAAGGAGTGGACCACGTCCCCCGAGGTGACGTTGATCCAGACGATGGCGTTCTGGGGGACCCAGAGCGTGCCATTGGAGAAGACCTCCCCTGTCCCGTTCGTGAGCGCCTTGCCGAAGGGGTCGGTATAGTGGAACTCCCAGAACCACTGGTAGCCGGTCACGTCGACGTTCATGTTGGGGTCGGAGCCGAACGCGGCGGGCCCGGTGTCGAGGTTGAAGAGGAGCGGCGTGGAGATCCCGGCCACGATCATCACCAGGATGACCGGGATGATGGTCCAGATCCATTCGATCCGCTTGTTCCGACGGGCCCGCTCCCGGGGGGAGAGGGGCGGCCGGGAGGGTGAGGCGGAGGCGACCGTCATGGGTTCACCGGGGGCGACCGGGGAGGCCGGGCCACGTTCTTCAGGTGGGCGGGGACTTCGCGGACGTGGAAACGGATGAGCCCGTAGACCAAGAGTCCCACGAAGACCAGCCCCACCGCCAGGGCCATGAAGAAGATGGTGAGGAGCAGCCAGTAGGTCAACTGGAACGGGGACTGGAGGGCAGAGAGGACCCAGGCCGACACGCCTCCCCCGGTCAGATGCACCAGAAGACCCCCATCCTTCCTGGGGGACCCGGCATACGTTCTTAATCCCGGCGTACGAACTGCACCCCCCGGGGAGGCCGGAGGACCCGGGCCCCGGTTCATACGCAACGGCCTTAAGCAGGGCGAGGTAGCCGGGTCGAAGTCTCCGGGGGTGCGGAAGCGATGGGTGCGTTACGCTTGGCGGCGGTGCTCTTCGCGGTGGCCGTGGTCCTCTCGGGCCTCGGCTGGGCCGCCCAGGCGGGCCCCACGGGCCCGAACGGGACCCTGGTGCATCCCCCGGCCCATAACGGCGTCACGGTGGTGAACATCAGCACGACGAACTCCTTCACCTTCGTCCCGGCCGACGTCCAGGTGACGAGCAAGGCGGTGGAGTTCATCATCTCCAACGTCGGAGGCACCTACCTCCACACGTTCACCCTTTCCAACCAGGTGAACAAGACCGCGCCTCCGTCGACCAACTCCAACTGGCCGAGCTTCTTCTCCCCGGCGGACGTGTACGCCGACCGGACGGTGAACGCGTCCCAGGTGATCTACGTGAACGTCACCTTCGGGGCTCCCGGCGCCTACCAGTTCATCTGCCGGCCCCACTATCCACTGGGGATGGAAGGGTTCGTCTACGTGGACGAGAGCATCGCCCCGGCGGCGGCCCCGTCCTTCGCCGCCTTCTGGTATGTGGTGATCGCGGTGGTGGTCCTCGCCTTCCTTTCGCTGGTCCTCGGCGTGGTCTACGGGAAGCGGGGGCACCCGGAGGAGGGCGTGGTTCCCGCGGAAGGCACCCCGCTGACGAGCCGGGTGGAATACTACAACGACTCGCGTCCGTATCCGTTGGACCTCACGGAGGGCCGGGACGAGCCGGACGACGAGGAGGAGCCGGCCCCCCCGGCCAAGCCGGGCGCCCCGTGAACTTCCCAGCAAGCGACGGAACGGTTCGTACACATACGAACTCACGACGGCCGAACAGCAGGGCCGGATATCCCGGATCCCTGCTCCCGCACCGTTAGTAAATTCGCGAAAGACCCCAGGGGCGCTGCGCGTAGAGGCCTTTATTACCCCGCCGGGGTCAGCGTCCGGCACGGGAGCCGTCTTCCGTGGGAGAGACCGTGCCGTGGGGAGGACCATCCAGGGAGCGACGCGTCCTCAAGGCTGGTCATTCCTCCATCGCGGTGACCCTCCCTAAGCCCTGGGCCCAGGCCCTCCACCTCCGGCCCGGAGACATGGTGGTCTTCGACCAGAACGACGACGGCACGCTCTACCTGCGTCCGGCCCAGGGAAAGTCGGGGGGAAAGCCCCTGGCCCCCTTCCAGGTGGAGGCCAGCCTCTTCGAGTCCCCCGGCGAGCTGGAGCTCCTGGTGGCGGGGGCCTACCGGGCCGGCCACGACTCCATCGAGATCCTCTCCGACGTGCCCCTGAACCTGGAGGCCGTCGAGGAGGTGCAGGCGGCCGCCCGCCGGCTCCTGGGGGTCAGCGTGGTGGCCCACGAACCGAACCGCCTGGTGATCCAGAGCTTCCTGGACCCCTCCAAGTACGCCCTCCCCCAGATGATCCAACGGATGCGGATGATCCTGAGCGCCCTGGTGGAGGAGGCCCAAGGACTGATCCGTCGGGACGGGCCTTCCCGCTCCAAACGCGCCCCCGCCCTCGCCGAAGAGCTCGGAAAGGTCCATGCCCTCCTCGTCCGGCAGCTCCAGTTGGCGAGCCGAGACTGGTCGCTGGCCCGGGAGATCGGCAGCCCGGACCCCCGGCACCTGCTCTCCTGGCGGGTGGTGGTCCAGTCCCTGGGGGAGAGCGGCCGGATCCTGGTGGAGCTCCTCCCCACGCTTTCCCGGGGCCGGAGGACGGTGAACCCGGCGCGGGCCGAGACCCTGGAAAGCTACAAGGCCGCGCTGGAGATGGTGGTGGACGCGCTGGTCCACCCTTCCCTGGCCCACGCCTGTGCGGCCCGGGACCAGGTCAAGAACCTCCAACGCAAGCTCGAATCGGCAAGGCCCGAGCGTTCCCGCCGGGTCTCCGGGCAATCCCTCCCCTCCTTCAACGCGGCCCTCCGCCAGGGGGGCAAGAAGCTCGAGGGCCTGGTGGAGGTGGCGATGGACCGGGCCGTCACCGGCGACGCCCGGGAGGGGCGGGCGGCCCCTTCCCCCTGACCCCGGATCACCGTCAGCGAGTACGAACAGTCTATACTGATTCGTACCTCCGGTACGAACGCCATAAGGCACGTGGTCACGGTGCCCCTGCAGGTCCCCCCATGTTCGACAGCATCGACGACTGGATCATCATCGCCGTGGTCTTCGCCATCCTCTTCTGGGGCTCCGCCAAGATCCCCCAGCTCGCCCACAGCCTCGGCCGGGCCGTGGGGGAGTTCAAGAAGGGGAAGACGGAGTCCGAGCTCGAGCTCGCCCAGTCCCAGAGCAACGCCCGCGTGGCCCGGGACCAGGCCCAACTGCGCTGAACGCCCGGGCCTGAGCGAACGGACCGATGAGCGGACGCCCTGAACGGAGAACGCCGGTAGACCCCCCAAGCCCCCTGACCCGACCCGACCTCGGGCTGCTCGCCGGAGCGGCGCTCGCCGCAGGCACCCTGGGGCTCCCCCGCCCCGTCCGTCAGCTTCTGGAGCCGACTGCTCCCCCCTCCCCTGCCCCGGGACCCGCCTTCGCCCCTCCTTCTCCCGGCTCGGATGCCCGCCCTCTCCTGGACCCCGAGTGGCGCCTGGTCCAGGGGGGACGGTACCTGAGCCTCTTCGAGTTCCGCCGCCAGCTGAGGGAAGGCCCCCTGCCCTTCCACTGGATGGGGAGCCAGCAGGGCGCCGGGCTCTTTGCCCCGGGCCCCGGACTCTCCCCGGGGCAGGCCCTCCTCACCCCCACCGACCGTCTCCGATGCGCCAGCACCCTGTGCCCTCGGGACGCCGGCACCCTCCTCTACGAGCCCCGGGAGGACCGCTGGTCCTGCCCCCGGTGCGGCAGCCGGTTCGCGGGACGCGATGGCCGGGTCCTCGAGGGCCCGGCCGAGAAGCCCCTGGTCACCTTCTTCCTTAACCGGCAGGAAGGCCCCGAACGCGTCGCCCTCCAGCCGCCGGGCTCCCGATAGAGGGCATGAGCGAGCTCCACCAGTTCTTCAGCGTGCTGGACGAGCTCCGGCGACGGGTCGTCCGCATCCTCTGGGTGGTGGTCCCGCTCTTCGGCTTCCTGCTCTTCTTCAAGCTCCAGGCCTTCCCGGTCGCCGGGCTCCCTTTCCCGCTCGTGCTGCCCATCCCCAGCCCGTTCTACAACATCACGGCCCAGGTGTTCCTCTGGTTCACCCACGACATGCTCCCGCCGGGCGTCACCCTCCTCAACATCGGGGTGGGAGACTCCGTCGTCGCCCAGATGGAGATCGGACTGCTCCTCTCCCTCGTCCTCAGCACCCCCTGGATCGCCCACGAGGTGGGGGCCTTCCTGGTCCCCGCCCTCCGGACCAACGAGCGGGCGCTCATCCGCAGCGTGGCCCTCCCCGCCACGCTCCTCTTCGCCGTGGGCTTCTTCCTGGCCCTCTTCTGGCTCACCCCCTTCACCTTCCTGCTGCTCTTCCGCTACGTGGGTGCCCTCAACCTCGCCCCGGTCCTGAGCGTGGGGAGCTTCCTCGCCTTCGCGCTCCTCTACACCGTGGCCTTCGGCGTGGTCTTCGAACTGCCGGTCTTCATCTACACCCTGAGCCGGCTCCGGTTGGTGCCGGCGGACTTCTGGCGGAAGCACTGGCGGGGTGCCATCCTCGGTTGCCTCATCTTCGGGATGCTCATCACCCCGGACAACTCCGGCATCACCATGCTGCTCATCGCCATCCCGATGATGGGCCTCTACGTGGGAGGCATGGTGGCCGCCGAACGGCACGAGCGCCACTCCACCGCCCCCCGCCGCGGCGGCCTCCCTGGAGGGACCGCATGAGCCTCTTCTCGGACGTGGATTGGACGATCCTCCTCCTCGCCGGCGGCCTCCTCCTCCTGGGGGGAGACAACCGGGAGCTCTTCCGCACCGCAGGACGGCTCTATGCCAAGGTCATGCGGATGCGGGACGAGTTCCTCCGGGAGCTCCGGGACGCCACCGACCCGGGGTCCCGCTCACCGGCGCCGGCCCCGACCGCCACCGGGGAGGGCCACGCCGCCTCCAAGCCGTGGCCCTCCCCGGGAGCCACGCTCGGTTCCCCGCCCCCGTCCGTGGTGTCGGTCTCCTCTCCAGGGGTCTGGTCCGTGGGTGAAGTTCATAGGGTCGAGCCTCTCCCCCCCGACGACCCGTTGGAGGGCGGACCATGAGAGGCAGCACGGCTCTACGCATCTCCCTCGGCCTCCTCCTCATCGTGGGGCTGGTCGGCGCCCTCTCCTTTCCGGGCGCGAACGCATCAGCGACGGGCCCTTCCCCGGCGGGCAGGCTCTCCGCCGTGGCCCCCCTCAACGGGAGCTCTCCTCCTCCCTCCACCCCGGGCTTCCCCACCACCATCTCCTGCCCCCTCCCACCGGTGAGCGTGGGGGGGACGAGCTTCAACTGTCTCTTCGTGCTGAACCTGACCACCGTCGTGCTCGTCCTCTTCGGGATCATGGTGATCCTCTACGTCTACAAGGACGCGGACCAGGCGGAGCTTCCCGGGGAAGCCGAGGAGGTTCCGGTGACGGGGGAGGAGGAGCTCGAATTCCGGCTCCGGAAGGAGCGGGAACGGGAATCGGAGGAACGGCAACCATGAACGGAGCACCGTCGTACTTCAGCGAGGAGGCCTACGACCAGCGGCTCGCCGACTTTTTGGCCCTTTTCGACCGGACCCCCCCCGGGGTGGTCCGGCACGTGGCCCCGGCGGACCTCAACAACCCGAAGACCCAGGGACAGGTCGACGAGGCCAAACGGAACATCCTGAAGCTCATGGCCATCGGAGGGCTCGCCGCCGTGGCCGGCGGGGGTGCCGTCGCCGGGGCCCTGCAGTACGCCCAGCCCCCGCTCAAGGGGCTCGCGAGCTACCCCACGGTCCAGCTCTTCTACAGCGACGGGTCGGCGGTCACGGTGGACAACGTGGCGAGCCACATCAACCCGGACTCCAACGAACTGACCCTCTACAACTATCCGCTCACCAACGAGCCGAACTTCCTGCTCTACCTGGGGTCCCCCGCCCCGAACGGGATCGGACCGAACAACGGGGTGGTCTCCTACAGCGCCATCTGCCAGCACCTGGGCTGTGTCCCCCCGTTCATCTCCTATTACCCGGCGGGAAAGTGCGGCAACTTCAACAACGGGCGGGCCATCATCCACTGCATCTGCCACGGGTCCACCTACGACCCGTTCGTCTCCCAGACCTCGGACGGGGGTGGGGCCGCCATCCTCACCGGCCCCACGGTCCTCCCCATCCCCCAGACCCTGCTCAAGACCGACGCGCAAGGGAACATCTACGCCTACAGCATGATCGGCCCCCCCGTGAAGGACCATTTCACGAGCCTCACCGGCGGGACCGGCGTCTCCGGGCGCTCCCAGGCCTCGAACCTCACGCCGTCCAACCAGCAGTGCCCCGCGTAGGGAGGCGCAAAGAACAGGATGGCGAACGAACCCTCCGGACCTCCCCCCCCCCCGGGCAGCGCACCCCCACCCTGGCGCTCCCCCATGAACCGCTCCCTGGACCGGATCTGGGACTTCGTGGAGGACCGGGCCGGGGTGAAGACCTGGGCGCTTCGTCCGCAGCCCGCCTTCAGTTTCAACGCCTCGTACTGGACCGGCGCCTTCGTGGCCACGGCCTTCCTGGTCCAGGTGGTCACGGGACTGCTCCTCTTGCTCTACTACATCCCCTCCGCCGCGCTCACCGGGCCCGGGGGGACTCCCGAGGCCTGGGCCTCCACCAACTACATCATCACCAGCGTCCCCATGGGCTGGCTCTTGCTCTCCTCGCACCTCTACGGGGCGTACGCCACCATCTTCCTGGCCTTCGTCCACTTCTTCCGGGGGTTCTACACGGGGGTGTACAAGCCCCCCCGCGAACTCTCCTGGATGGTCGGGACCCTACTCCTGGTGACCATGCTGGGCATGGGGTTCACCGGCTACCTGCTCCCCTTCACCGCGCTCAGCGTGGGGGCCACCGACGTGGGGATCTCCCTCACCCTCTCCGTCCCCACCTTGGGGCCGCTCGCCGCCCGGCTCCTCATCTCCGACGGGACCACCCAGGGCCTCCTCTCCCGGATGTTCGCCCTCCACGTGGTGGTGATCCCCCTCGCCCTGGCCGGGCTGCTCTACGCGCACCTCTCCCTCTTCGAGAGCCACGGGATCGCCCCCCGGGCCACCAGCGACCCCCGGGCGAAGAACAAGTTCACCGAGCACGACGACCGGAAGCTCGGACGCTTCTTCCCCCGGGTCTTCTTCTACATGACCAAGTGGGCCCTCTTCTACGTGGGGCTCCTCTTCCTCATCGCCGCGGCCTGGCCCTGGCAGCTCCCCGTCTACTACGGCTCCACCGCGGGGGCCGCCTCCCCCGAGCCGGACTGGTACTTCCTCTGGCTCTACAAGATGGCCGACTTCCAGTACGTGACCCCCGTGGTCGCGGTGGGCTCGGTCACGGCGCTGTTGCTCTTCATCCTCTTCCTCCCCTGGATCGTCCAGATCCTGCCCTGGCTCGACGGGGGCAAGCGTCGCCACCCCCGGGACCGGCCGGTCATGGTCTTCGTGGGGAACTTCCTGGTCTCGTTCTTCGTGCTCATGACCATCTGGGGCGGCATCATGCCCGGCGTGCAGATCCCGGCCACGATCTACGGGAGCTACCTGGGGATCCTGGTGGCCGCGAATGCGATCCCGCTGATGATCCTCTATCCGCTGTACAAGGCCAACTACCGCCGGCGGATGCTCGCCCGGGAACTCCGGGCGAAGAGCCCCGCCCCGGGAGGCCCCCCCGCACCGGTGGGCTCCCTCCCCGCCCCGCGCCCGACGGCGTCGCCTCCCCAGGAGGTGTCCGCCCGTGGGAGCTGAGGGGCCGGCGAACCCCCCCCGGGTCCGCACCTGGGTGATCTGGGTCGTCCTCACCCTGCTCGCGCTATCGGGGATGGCCTCGGGGATCGCCGGGGCCGAGGCCTTCGCCTCCGCCCTGGGGGGAGGCGCCGTCGCCCTCATGCTCCCCCTGGGGATCCTCGGCAGCGTGGGCTTCGTCTTCTTCCTCTACCTCACCCTCGGGGTGGTCTACCGGTTGGACCGGCTCCGTAACCCGCTCTCCCGCCGCATCCGGCTGTTCGAGTGAGGAGCCATGCGAAGAGGTCTGTTGGTGCTCGGGCTCGTGCTCCTCGTCATCGGAGGCGCCCTGGTGGTCTCGCCGGCCAGCCCCACGTGGAGCTTCGTGATCACCGGAGCCCCTGCCGGTTCCAGCGGACCGCAACCGATCAACCCCTCCCAGGTGGTGGGCTACAGCACCCCCTACGGCCTGAGCCAGGACGTGGTCTACAACGTCAGCTGGGTCGGGAGCACCAACAACTCCGTCATCCAGGTCTTCTCCTGCGGCACCGACCCGAGCTGCAGCACCCTGGGCCCACGGATCGCCGTCCTCGCCGGGGAGTCGAACGGATTCCAGATGGACCTCGCCCCGGGCCAGTACTTCTACGTGAACAGCTCGAGCCCGTTGACCGGGCCCATCCAGGTCACGGTGACCGGTTCCGTCCAGGGCACCCTGGGGGCGGTGGGGCTCATCCCCTTCGCGGCGGGGGTGTTCATCGCCTATGCCGGCGTGGTGAGCTACCCCTCCGGCGAGGAGGTCCCCGAGGGCATCAGCCGTAAACTGGACTACTACATCGCCGGAGTGGTCTTGGTCCTCGCCGGCGAAGGGGTGCTCGCGGGCTTCATCCTCACCCTTCCCCCGCTGACCACGCCCGGGGTGGAGAGCACCTTCGGCTTCGCCATCGCCTTCATGGCGCTCGGCGGCGGGCTCCTCTTCCACGTCCTGGACGTGCTCCACCGGTCCCGGGACCTGGCCTACCAGAAGGTCGCCCGCAGCCGCCCGCTCCCGTACTGGTTCCGCCGCCACGTGCTCCGCTGGCTGGTGACCACGGACCACAAGGACATCGGACTGATGTACATCGTCTTCGCTTTCTTGATGTTCTTCGTGGGAGGCGTCTACGCCATCCTCATCCGGGCGGACCTGGGGATCCCGGCCCTGGGGATCGCCGCCTCCCAGATCGGCATCTCCGCGGACATGTACTCCACGCTCTTCACCGAGCACGGGACGATCATGATCTTCCTGGCCATCATGCCGCTGATGAGCGGGTTCGGCAACTACCTGCTCCCCACCATGATCGGGTCGAAGGACATGGCCATGCCCCGGATCAACAACCTGGCCTTCTGGCTCCTCCCCCCCGCGGCCATCATCCTGGTGCTGTCCAACGCCAATGCCGGCTGGACGGGGTACGTGCCGCTGGCCACCCTGGAACCCGGGCACGGGATCGACCTCTGGGTCGCGGGACTCCACATCCTCTCCGTCTCCTCCATCCTCGGCGCGGTGAACTTCATCGTCACCGTCATCAAGCACAAGGCCCCGGGCGTGACCTACTGGAACATGCCCATCTTCGTCTGGTCGGTCTTCATCAACAGCTTCCTGGTCCTCGCCGCCATGCCCTCCCTCTCCGTGGCCCTCTCCATGATCCTCTCCGACCGGAACTTCGGGACCCACTTCACCTACGCCGTGAACGGTTCCCCGCTGGGAGGCCCGCTCATGTACCAGAACCTCTTCTGGTTCTTCGGGCACCCGGAGGTCTACATCCTCATCCTGCCGGCCTTCGGGATCGTCTCCACCATCCTCCCGAAGATGGTCCGCCGGCACATCTTCGGCTACACCGCCATGGCGCTGTCCATCGCCGCCATCGGGATCCTGGGCTTCGTGGTCTGGCAGCACCACATGTTCACCACCGGGGAGGCCACCGACGTCCGGTTCACCTTCATGCTCACCACCATGGCCATCGCCGTCCCCACCGGGGTGAAGATGTTCAACTGGCTGGGGACCCTGTGGGGCGGGTCCGTCCGGCTGGAGACCCCCACCTGGTTCCTCATCGCCTTCTTCACCATGTTCCTCATCGGGGGGCTCTCCGGCGTCATGCTCGGGTCCATCCCCATCGACTACCTGGCCCACGCCACCTACTTCGTGGTGGCCCACTTCCACTACACCCTCCTCGGGGGGACCCTCATGGCCTCCTTCGCCGGCATCTACTTCCTCTACCCCATCGTCACCAAGCGCTGGTACAACCAGGAGCTCGCCAACTGGCACTTCGTCCTGAGCTACGTGGGGGCGAACATGCTGCTCTTCCCCATGTTCTTCCTGGGCATGGGCGGGATGCCCCGACGGGTGTACTCCTACATCCCGGGCCTCTCCACCCCCATCGGACTGAACTTCGCCCAGCTGAACCTGCTCTCCACCATCGGGGCGGCGATCTTCGGCATCGCCCAGCTCTTCTTCGTCTTCAACATGGTGATGAGCCGCTACCGGGGGACCCCGGCCTCGGAGGACCCGTGGGCATGACCGAGAGCGCCCCCACTCCCCACGTCCCCCATCCCCGGGGCCACCGGTGGGTACGCATCGTCTCCGTCATCACGGCCCTCTGGACCTACGTGACCATCGTCATCGGGGCCGACGTGACCGCGTCGAACGCGAGCCTGGCCTGCCCGAGCTGGCCCACCTGCAACGGCACCGGGCTTCTCCCGGTCACCCTGACCAGCGAGGTCGTGGCCGAGTTCTCCCACCGGCTGGCCGCGCTCACCCTCTCCGCCCTCATCCTCACCCTGCTGGCCCTGGTGCTGGCCTACGAACCGGGTCGCCGGGTGGTCCGGCGCCTCGGAGCGCTCTCCCTGGGGCTGGTGGTCCTCCAGGCGGCCCTCGGCGGCGTCATCATCTTCACCCAGGCGGACCCGATCGTGGTGATCCTCCACCTCGCCGTGGCCGTCCTCCTCTTCGCCGTGATCCTGGTGGTGGCCCTCCTGGTGAACTACCCCCACCTTCCCCCCCGCTGGCGCGTGAGCCTCTTCGGGGAGGATGATGCCATCCGCGCCACCGGTCCCTGAGCCGGGCCGGCCGGACCGCCCGATCGAGCGGCCCCCGGAGCCCCGGGCAGAGGGACCGGAGAGGAAGGTGCCCTCCCGCGCTTCGGCCTACCTCGCCCTCACCAAGCCCGGGATCACCGGGCTCATCCTGCTCATGGCCGTGGCGGGGTTCTTCGCCGGGGACCCCACCTACCCGGCCGATTGGCTTCGCCTGGCGGAACTCTTGGTCGCCGGCGCCCTCGCCTCCGCCGGGGCCGCCGCGCTCAACCACTGGTATGACCGGGACCTGGATGTCCTCATGCGCCGGACCCGGTTCCGGCCGCTCCCCTCCGACCGGCTCTCGGCCCGGGAGGTCCTCTCCTTCGGACTGGGCATCACCGCCCTGGGATGGGGCCTCGCCGCCTGGTGGCTCCCGCTGCTCTCCTTCCTCGCCCTGGCCTCGGGCACCCTCGTCTACGTGGGGGTCTACACCATCTGGCTGAAGCGCCGGACACGCTGGAACATCGTCATCGGCGGATACGCGGGGAGCGCGCCGGTCCTCGCCGGCTGCGCGGCCGCCGTGGGATCGTTCAACCCGGCGGGCATCCTCCTTGCGGTCTTGGTCTTCCTCTGGACCCCGCCGCACTTCTGGTCCCTGGCCCTCGCCCTCAAGGACGACTACGAGCGCGCCCAGCTCCCCATGCTCCCCGCCCCGGGGGAACTGCTGCGCTCCGGCCGGATCACCTTCTACTCCGGGGCCCTCCTCCTCCTGCCCACGGTGGCCTTCGGATTCCTGCTGCGGGACTACGCGGTCTTCCTGGCCCTCGCCCTGGCGCTGGGGTTCTGGTTCACCTACCTCCTGGCGGGGCTCCTGCGGAGCGTGGAGCGACCGGTCGCGCTCCGCAGTTTCATCTTCTCGGGGCTCTACCTGACCGGGGTGGCCCTCGCCATGGTCGTGAACTGGCTCGCCTACCGCCTGCCCTTCCGCTGAACACCCTCGCTCCCCTCCCGCTACCCCGGGGTTCCCCGGAACCTTAAACCCCGGACGCGCTCCGTGGCCGCATGCCCAGGAACCCCCCCGCGAACCCTGCCCCGAGCGAGCGGCCCGGGGTCCAACGCGTGCTGGAGGGGATGGGATACCGCCCCGATTCCCCCCGTGCCGGTCGCCCCGTCCCGGAGGCGGACTTCTGGGTCCGTACCCCCGGCTTTCCCGGGCGGCCCCTCCCGGTCTTCTCCTCCCTCAAGGACCGGGCCGCTCCCCCGGAGGGCCCTTCCGCCCTCCTCGCCCGCTGGTCCCGGGGCCTCCGGTCCGCCCAGGCCTCCCCGCCCTGGGGTTCGATCCTGGTCGTGGACGGGGACGAGGACGCACGACGGGTGGTGGAAGGGCTCACCCAGGGCTCCGCCCGGCCCGACCCGTTCGCCCGCTTCTTCGTCCGGATCCTGGTCCGGTCTCCGGGCTCCCCGGTCGACCCTCGGACCCACTGGCGCTGGGAACGCCACCGGGTCAGCGGCCCGGAACTGCTCACCCTCGCCACGGGGACCCTCCTCGGCCTGGCCCAGCGCTCCAAGGCAGAAGGCGGGGAGGAGGGATTCACCGTGGACCTGCCGGGGATGGTCCGGGAGCTCAAGGGGACCCTCCTGGTGGACCTGGAGGGCTCGCTCGGGGTGGAGAGCACAGAGGACGCCCTCTTCCTGCTCTACCAGCTGGCCCAGCGGCACGGCTACGCCCCGGGCGACCAGGGGGGCTCGCTCCACGAGCTCATCGCCCAGCCCCAGTCCCCGGCCGCCCGCCTGCCGTGGTTCTCCTTCTGAGCCCGGTCCGCCGGGTCTTAAGGGGAGCGGCTTCTGGTCGACCGGCCGCTCCACGGGCCCCCCCATCCGGTGGACGGACCTAGGAGGTGAGCGAACGACCACCACGGACCCCGAGAGACCCCCGGGCCTTCCAGAGACCCTCTTGGACCCCACCGTCTCCCCCTTCCCCCGGTGGAAACGCTCGCTCGCGCTCCTCACCACGAGCCGGGTCATCCGTAGCCTGGCCGCCGGCTTCCTCAACCTCGCGTTTCCCTACCTCATCCTCACCCAGCTCCATGAGAGCGTCACCGTCCTGGGGCTCCTCTACGCCGGCGGGGGGTTCTCCACCGCTCTGCTCGCCTTCAGCCTGGGGCGCTTCGGGAGCCGCTACCACCAGCGGTGGGGGTACTTCCTCGCCCTCTCCCTCCTCCCCGTCTCCTGCCTCCTCCTCTCCTTCCCCGGGAGCTTCGTTCTGGTCGCGCTCGGCGCCGCCCTGGGGGGCTTCAGCGCGACCGGATCGCTCGCCGGCGGCGGGGTGGGGGGCGCCGTCCAGCCCTTCCAGACCGCCCTGGTGGCGGATCTGGTCCCCCCCCTGGAACGGACCCGGTGGCTGAGCATCCTCGCCTTCGTGAACGGTCTGAGCTCGGCGTTGGGTGCCCTCCTGGTCGCGGTGGTGCCGCTCGGACGGCTCTTCCCTCTGGGCCTGGTGCTCTCGGTGGCGGCCCTGGGCATCACCATCCCGGTGGAGATCCGACAGATCCGCCGGGGCCACCGCCCCACCACCGGCTCCCGTCGGGTCATCCGGAAGTTCAGCGCCACGGGGATCCTCAACGGGGTCTCCCAGGGGCTCATCACCCCGTTCCTGGTGCCCTTCTTCGTCTTAGTCTACCATCTGCCGGCAGGGGAGATGTCCCTCTACGCGGCCGCGAGCGGGGTCTCGGCCACGGTGGCCCTGCTCTTCTCACCGCTCTTGGAACGACATTGGGGGTTCGTCCCGAGCCTTTCGTACACCCGGGGGACCGGAGCGGTCCTCGCGGTCCTGCTCCCCTTCCTGCGGATCTTCCCGGTCTCGGTGGCCATCTACCTGGCGCTCCCCGCCCTTCGGGTGGTGGCCCTCCCCACCCAGACCTCGGCCATGATGGGCATGCTCCCGCCGGAGGACCGGGCGGAGGGAAGCGGCGCCAATCAGGCCACCCGGGTCGCTTCGGCCGGAGGAGCCACCGCCTTCTCCGGCTGGGCGGTGGACAATCTGGCCCTCTCCGTCCCTTTCCTCGGTTACGCCGCCGCCGTCTTCGGGAACATCTTCCTCTACGTGCACTTCTTCGGCTGGTCCAAGACCCCCACCGGCCGGGACCGCCCCGTGCCACTGCCCTGAAGCTCGGGGAAGGCCCCCTTTCATCCCGGAGCCCTCTCCGGAGGGTGGGGGTGGGCCGCAAGCCCGTAGGTCTCGAACGAAAGGGCGCTGTTGAAGCCCAGCGGGCGGAGGGGTTCCGGAACGCCGGGCCCCTCGCGGACCAGGACCCATCGACGGGCGGGGGGACGGGATTCCGTCCGGAGGATCTCGGTGACGAGCCCCGAGGCCGCCCCCTGACCCCGGTACCGGGGCTCGGTGGCCACGGCGTGGATCCCCCGCACCGGGCCTTCCTCGTGGAAGAGGGCCACGGCCACCGGGTCGTCCCCCCGCCAGGCCAGGTACGGGACCGTCCGCTCCCCCGGATGGGGGTGGGAGACGTCCTCCTCGAGATACCGGTTCAGTTCCATCTGGTGGCGGGGTTCTGCGAAAAAGCCGAGGAAGGTGCGCTGGTCCTCCTCCGACACGGGGCCGACCCGGTAGCGCAGGTCCGGTGGCGGGAGCTCTCCCTCCTCCCGGAGCAGGACCTCCCGGGACCGATCCGTCCCCAGGGAGGCGTAGCCGGCCTCGGCCAGGGCCCGGACCGTCCCGGGCTGCGGCAGGTCGTGCGGAAGCTCGAAGGTGGGCCGCAGGGCGCGTTGGTAATAGTGCTCCAGCGCCTTCTCCACGAAGGCGAGGATCCGCCCCGGACCGAGACGCACGTCCTGGACGAAGTTGAAGCGGCTTGCCGGCACCCGCTCGTTCACCACGAGGGTGCCGCCCGGCCACTCCACGGCGTAGCCTCCAAAGAGCAGGGGCAGGGCCCGGGCCTCCCGCAGGAGCAGGGGCCTCAGCTCCGGGGAGATCAGCACGGCGCCGTGCTCCCGAAGGGGACAGCGGAGCGGGGGGATGCCGGGAAGGAGAGGAAGGGGACCCGTCCGGACGGGGAAAGGTTAGGGGCCCTTCCCGGCGGGACCTTCCAGTTCCGCCTCCTCGTCCTCTTCGTCCTCGTCCTCCTCCTCATCCTCCTCCTCCATCTCCTCTTCGAACGCCTCGGTGCAGGCGGGGCAGAGGAAGACCGTCCGCCCATCGTCCATGTCCTCGACGACGGTCCATCCCTCCTCGTCGAAGCGGAAGGCCTCGAAAGGGGAGGGGCCGACGAAGCGCAGTTGGGTCGTCTCGTGGCACCCCTCCATGCCGCAGCCCACCGGGATGGCCGAACCCTTCAGGCTGGAGCCCGGGTGCCCGGCATCGCCCCGGGGATGACCGGCGGACCTTTCGCTCATGTTCCCCGCGAGGTGTCGGCCGATTCTTAAGGATGGCTGTGGAGCCCCAGCCCTCCCTCGGTGAAGGGTCAAGAGGCCCAGCGCCTCCTCCGGCCGGAGGAGCGAATCCGATCATGAGCGGGGTCACCGGGGTGGTGCTGGTGGGAGGGTTCGGGACCCGTCTTCGGCCGGTGACCTACAGCGTCCCCAAGCAGCTCATCCCGGTCGCCGGAAGACCGATCCTCTATCATGCGCTCGACCTCCTGCCCCCCGAGGTGGACCGGATCGTGCTCGCCTGCGGCTACAAGTCGGAGGTGTTCGAGTCCTACCTGGAAGCCCACCCGTACCCGCGTCCGGTGAAGCTGGTGCGGGAAACGACGCCGCTGGGCACGGGGGGCGGGCTCAAGAACGTGGCCCTCGAGGCCACCGACCCGTTCTACCTCCTGAACGGGGACGTGATCGCCGGCTTTGACCTGGAGCCCCTCTCCCAGACCCTCGGGACCGAGGGCGGGCTCGGGATCATGGGGTTCGTCGAGGTGGAGGACCCCTCGCCGTACGGGGTGGCCCGCTTCGATCCCTCCGGACGGATCGTCGAGTTCGTGGAGAAACCCCCCCGGGAATCCGCCCCCAGCCGGTGGATCAATGCCGGGGTCTCCCTCTGGCATCGGGAGATGCTCGAGGCCATCCCGGCGGGGGTCGCCGTCAGCTTGGAGAAGGAGGTCCTCCCCGGCCTGCTGCCCCGGAAGGTCCTCGGGATGCGCTACCGTGCCTGGTGGGAGGATGCGGGCACCCCGGCGCGGCTGCTCAACGCCCAGGCGCTCCTCTTCGACCACCCCAGGACCGACCGGTTGCCCCCTCCCAGCCGACTCGAAGGGGCCCAGGTCATCCCCCCCGTCGCCGTGGGAGCGGGTTCCTCCGGGGCGGGGGCCATCGTGGGACGTTACGTGACCCTCGGACGGAACGTGCACCTGGACCGGGACGCCCGGGTGGAGAACTCCGTGATCCTGGACGATGTGAAGATCGGTCCGGGTGCTTCGGTCAAGGATTCCATCCTCGGCCCGGGGGTGGTGATCCCGCCGAACGAGAGGCTCGTGGGGGTCTGCCGGGCCGTGGAAGGCCCCAACCCGCCGGTCTGAGCGGCGGCGGAACGCCGTCTATCCTCCTGCGGCGGGAGTGGCCTCCCGCCTCCAGGCGAAGAGCCTCCGATGGACCGGTAGGCCCACCCGCTGGGCGTCCGCCTCGAACCGACGGAGGAGTTCCTCGGCCTCACCGGGAGCGAACTCCCGTCCTCCCAGCGTCCGCATGCGGCGGGCCGCAGCGGGATAGGAGGAGAGCGAAAGGGGGTCCACGAAGGCCGCCCGCGCCCCCGCCTCCCCAAGCTCCTCCGCGAGCGCTCGGAGGTCCTCCGACGAGGTCCCCGGCAGCAGCGGGGCCACGGAGGCGAAGGTGGGAATGGATCCCTCGGAGAGGCGGCGGAGCGCCCGCAACCGGGAGGCCACCGGCGGCACCCGGGGTTCGTAGTCCGGTCGGTCCCGGGAGGAGGTGAAGGAGAAGCCCACCTCCACGTCGGGAAAGGCCCGGAGGAGCGGAAGGTCGCGCAGGACCAACGGGCTCCGGGTGAGGACGCTCACGGGGAAGCCGGCCTCCCGGAGGGCGAGGAGGCATCCCTCGGTGATACGGGAATGCGCCTCCTCCGGAGGATACGGGTCGGTGGCCGAGGAGAGCAAGACCAGGCCCCGGGGAGCCTGCCGCAGCTCCCGGGCCAGGATCCGGGGGGCGTCGACCTTCCGGTCGAGGACCAAGCCCCAGGGCCGGTCGTCCCGGGTGACCGAGTCGGCGTAGCAGTAGGCGCAGGCGTGCGGACAACCCCGGTACGGGTTCACGGAGTAGGCGAACCCGTAGTGAAGGGCGCCCCGGCGGGAACGGGTCAGCAGGCTCTGGACGGTACGGTCCTCCACCCGGACCCGGCCCGGGGGGGGAGGCGCCCCGTCAGGCCCGGACGGGGGAGGCGTCGGCGCGAGGCTCCCGGGCTGTCGGGGCCAGGCGAGCCTCCTCCAGCGCCTGGAGCGCCTCCTTCACGGTGCAGTCCTCGTGGACGATGGACCGGATGGCCTTGAGCATCGACACGGGATGGTCGGACTGCCAGATGTTCCGGCCCATGTCCACCCCCCGGGCGCCGGCGGAGATGGAGGCATGGACCAGCTCCAGGACGGCCCGGTCCGTCTCCAGACGGGGCCCTCCGGCCACCACGATCGGCACCGGGCATCCTTCCACCACCCGGGAGAAACCGTCCTCGCAGTAGTAGGTCTTCACCACGTGTGCCCCCTGCTCAGCGGCGATCCGTGAGGCCAGGGAGAGGTACCGGGCATCCCGCTTGTCCAGCTCCTTGCCCACCGCCGTGATCCCCATGACCGGAAGGCCCACCGCCTCGCCCTGGTTCACCAGGGCTCCCAGGTTCACCAGGCTCTCATGCTCGTGGGCGGAGCCGACGAAGACGCTCATGGCCACCGCTGAGACGTTGAGGCGAAGGGCATCCTCCACCGAGGTGGTCAGGGCCTCGTGGGAGAGGTCTGCCCCCACCACGCTGGCCCCCCCGGAGACCCGGAGGACCACCGGGGTCGTGGTGGAAGGCGGAACGCTGGTCCTCAGCACACCCCGGGTGAGGGCCACCGCGTCGCAGAGGCCGAGGAGGGGGGCCAGGGTCTGGCGGGGGACCTCCAGGCCGTGGGTGGGGCCCATGAAATAGCCGTGATCGACCGCGAGCATCACGGTGCGCCCGGTCGGAGCCGGGAACATCCTCGCCATCCGGTTCTGCCAGCCCCAGTCCATGGTCTCGGTCCTCGGACCCGGCCAGGGGCCGACCGTTTCTTATCGCTTGCTAGCCGGCGGCCCACCTCACCGGGAGGCCGTCACGAGCACCTTCACGGCCTCCTCGGTCCGGGCCGCCATGGAGAAGGCCTCCCCAATGCGCTCCAGCGGGAACCGGTGGGTCACGAGGTCGGAGACCTTCACCCGCCCGGCGGCCAGCAAGGCCAGGGCCCGGGAGGTCCCGGTCTCGGTGGTGGCGTAGGTGGGGACGAGCCGGATGCCTCGAAGGTAGAGGTCCTGGAGCTCAGCCTCCAGGGAACGGCCTTTCTCGGGAAGGCCGAAGAGGTTCACCGTGCCCCCCCGCCGGACGAGACGACAGGCCTCGGCGATGGCGCTGGGAGCCCCCGTGGCCACCACCACCAGGTCCGGCCCCGTGCCGTGGGTGGCCCGGAGGACCCGTTCCTTGAGCCTCGCCGGGTCCCGGGGGTCGAGGGGCTCGTCCGCGCCGCCCCCCTCTCCCAGCGCCCGCCGGACGGGGGAAAGGTCA
Organism: Thermoplasmata archaeon; assembly: GCA_021806135.1. GTDB lineage: Archaea > Thermoplasmatota > Thermoplasmata > Lutacidiplasmatales > UBA184 > JAKATE01. The sequence goes on along the minus strand of JAJZYB010000007.1, from coordinate 19,348 downwards.
GCGGCGCCGACCCAGCTGGCCCCGAAGGTCCTCAGGAGACGGAGGTACATCTGGCCGATGGGCCCGAGCCCCAGGACGAGGACCCGCCTTCCCTCCACCGGCCCCACGGCCGCGATGGCCTCCAGGCAGCATCCCAGCGGTTCAACGAAGGTCCCTTCCTCGTCCGATACCTGTTCCGGGAGCGGGAGGACGGCACCCCGGTCGAGGTGGGCCCGGGAGACCGTGAACAGCTCGGAGAAGCCGCCGGGGTCCAGGTTCGTGGACTGGAACGCGGGGCAGAAGGTGAACGCCCCGGCGCGGCAGACCTCACAGGCGTAGCAAGGGACATGGTGGTGGGCGAAGACCCGGTCCCCGGGGTGGAAGCCTTCGACCCCCTCACCCACCTCCCGGACCACTCCCGCGGGTTCATGCCCGATGCGGCCGGTGGCGCGGTACCCGCCCCGCACCTTCTCCAGATCGGTCCCACAGACGCCGCAGGCGCGGAGGGCGACCAGGAGGCCCCCCCGGGGCGGCGAAGGGTCCGGGAGAGAGGCGAGGGAGAGCCCTTCGGAGGTCAAGAGCGCGCTACGCACCGGACTCGTTCCGCAGGGCGGTTAGGTGGGTTTCGACGCGAGGGCGGCCTTCAGCGAGGCCTCCAGGACCTCCACCGCCTCGTCGAGGTGGGCCTCCTCGACCACCAGGGGGGGAATGAACCTCAGCGCCGAGGCGCCGCAGCCGAGCAGGATCAGTCCCCGGCGGTAGGCCTCGGTCTCCACCCGGTCCCTGAGCTTCACGGCCGGCTCCTTGGTCCGCCGGTCCTTCACGAACTCTGTGGCGACCATGAGCCCCAACCCCCGGACATCGCCCATGACCTCGTAGCGGGTCTGGAGCTCCTCCAACCGCTTCTTCAGATAGTCGCCCTGGCGCCGCGCGTTCTCCAGCAGGTGTTCGTGCTCGTAGACGTCGAAGGTGGCCAGGGCGGCCGCGCAGGCCACGGGATTCCCTCCGAACGTGTTGGAGTGTGCACCCTGGTAGGAGTAGTCCAGCTCCTTGTTGAAGATCGTCGCCCCCAGCGGGAGGCCTCCTCCCAGCGCCTTGGCCGAGGTGAGGATCTCCGGCGTGACGGAGAAGTGCTCGATGGCCCAGAGCTTGCCGGTCCGGCCCATCCCGGCCTGGACCTCGTCATCCACGAGGAGGATCCCGTGGGGCTTGAGGATCCTCTCGGCGGTGGTGAAGTAGTCCTTGGGAGGGACGATGTACCCGCCCTCCCCCATGACCGGTTCCGTGACGAAGGCAGCCACGTCCTCGGGGGGAAGGACGCTGGGGAAGTAGAGCTCGTCCAGGATCTTCAGGCAGTAAAGCCCGCAGCTGGGATACTCGAGCTTGTACGGGCAGCGGTAGCAGTTGGGAGGCGGGATGTGGAAGCCTCCCCCGGCCTGGGGGTTGAACCGCCGGCGCTGGGGGGCCTTGCTGGCGGTCATGGTCAGGGAGCCCATGGTCCGGCCGTGGAAGGCCCCGATGAGGCCGAGGAAGAGCGGGCGCCCCGTGTTCCACCGGGCGAGCTTGAGCGCGGCTTCCACGCTCTCGGTGCCGGAGTTCACGAAGAAGACCTTCCTCTCCGCCGGACCGGGGGCGGAACGGGCGAGCTTCTCGGCCAGCCGGGCCTGCACTTCGTAGTAGTAGTCGGTGCCGGCGAAGTGCATCAGCCGGGAGGCCTGGTCCTGGACCGCCTGCACCACCGTGGGGTGGCAGTGGCCGGTGTTGATCACGCCCACCCCGGCGGCGAAGTCCAGGAACCGGTTCCCGTCGACGTCGGTGACCCAGACCCCCTCCGCATGGTCCGCGACGATGGGGGCCGTCTTCGTGGAGGTCATCAGGTAGCGCTGGTCCTTTTCCACGATGGCCTTCCCCTTGGGCCCGGGGAGCTCCGTCCTGATCTCTACCCCCCGGGAGGCCTTCGGCGTCGGTCGGGGCGTCTCAGGAGGGTTCGTCCGGGCGGTGGAAGTGACCATGTTCGCCTCGTCCGACCGCACCCGGTGTCCGCGCTAAAAGGCTTCGGTCAAGCGTGGCCGATGGGACCCGTACCCGGGCCGTTTCCGGGGGGGACGTGTGGCCGGGTCAGATCCCCGAAAGGAGGACCCCCAGGAGGATCGGAGCGAGGAGGGTCAGCACCGTCCCCACGGCCAACCCGAGGGCGGCCGCGTCCTTTCTACCGTAGGTGGTGACGAAGTAGAGCGTGGTATCCATGGAGGCGGCCCCGCCACAGGCGGCGATCCCCTCGGCTCCCGCAAAGGCTCCCAGCCAGGGGGCTGTCAGCATGGTCAGGTCCTCCCTCAGGAAGTTCACGAGGAACGCGATGAGCCCGGCGGTGGGAGAGACGGCCTGGGAGACCGCGGGTCCGGCGAGGGTGTACCAGCTGAACGCGAAGGTGGTGGCGAGCGCGACGTTCCACGCCTCACCGGTGAGCAGGAGGAGGAGGGGCGTGGCGAGCAGGGCGCCCAGAAAGGCGCCGGCCAGCGGTAGAGGCGCCTGCTTGAGGCTGTGGAGGTTCACCTGGGCATCCCAGCCCACGAGGAAGAGCAGAGCGAGGAGGAAGAGCTCGATCCCGGGTGGCCCGCCTGGCCGGAGGGAAGGGAGGAGGGATCCCAACGCGTATCCGACGAGGAGCGAGGACAAGATCGCGGGGGGGAACAGCCAGCTGGAGCGGGTGAGCTTTCCCCGGACCGGGCGGGGGGTCCGGGAACGGCTTCCAGAGATCACCCGGACCAGCAGGGTGGTCGCGCCAACCAGGACGGCGGCCACCAGGAGGGAGGGGAGCAGGACCCCAAGGGGGCTGATGGGACCCTCGCCGGAGAGGAAGACGCCAAGAGAGCCCACCAAGAGAAGGATGGTGGCCCGGGTGGCCCAGAGGCCCTGACGGGGCAGCGGGTGCGCCCGACCGAGAGCGAACCCCCCCGCCAGGGCCACCAGGAGGAGCAGGTCCTCGGTCACCGGCACGGGCGGCGGAGAGCAGCCGGGGGCATCAGCCCTCGTATCCTGGGGCCGGGCCTCCCAAGCACAAGATTAAGACCTGGAGGGCGTCCGGCCAACCTAGTGACCGAGAACCGACCCCGCCCCAGGAAGACCTTGGCGCAGCAGTTCCCCCCCCGGCCTCCGATCCCGGCTCCCCACCCCTACCCCCAGCCCTTTCCCGCGGACGAAGGGGAGGAGGAAGGGGACGAGGGCCCCTTTGGAGCCCACTCCGCCTTGGCGTCCGGCACTCAGGAGAACGGGCCCTCCCGGTCGATTCCCTAGGCGAACCCCCGCCCGGAGCCCCTCCCGGGCCGTTGGGTGGTCATGAAGTAGGCCAGATGTCTGCCACTCGGGCACCCATGACGAAGACCTGCCCGGACTGTGGCGGAGACCTGGCCATTCGAGAGAACGAGGACGGGAGCCAATCCGCCGTCTGTGAGGTCTGCGGCAACTCCTTTGAGGTGGGCTCGGCCGCAACCCCTCCCGCCCCGGAAGGGGCCGAGGAGAACGCGCACGCGGACCCGGCCACCCCCGATATGGCGGGCGGGGAGGACGAGGAGGAGGACGAGGACGAAGAGGAGGAGAGGCCAAAGCCCTCCCGGCCCCGGTTCCGGACCCGCGCTTCGGAGGGGTCCCGCGAAGGGGACCGAGGCTTCACCCGAGGCTGCCGGAAGTGCGGCGAGGCGCTCTCGTTCGAGGAGAACGAGGAGGGGCAAGTGATCGGGACCTGCCAGCAATGCTCGAGCCAATTCACCTTCCAGCTGGGCCGGCCAGCCCCCCCCCGTCGGGAAGGAGGCTGGGACCGTCCACGTCCCCAGGCACGCTCTGGCTGGGGCCGGGAAGAGGCAGCGCCCCGACGCGGGTGCCGTGAGTGCGGAGCCCCGCTCCGGTTCACTCCGAACGAGGATGGATCAGTGACCGGTGTCTGCACGTCGTGCGGCAACCAGTTCACCCTCCCACCCCGGGAGTCCCGGGGAGGAGGAGGTGGCCGGGGGGGTTATGGCCGGGGAGGAGGGGGCTACGGACGCCGGGAGGGCGGGGGTGGCCGCCCGGGCGGCGGATACCGGCCGAGGACGAACTTCCGGGACTCCGGCCCGGGCCGGAGCTACGGCGGTGGCCGTGGTGGCGGGTTCGGAGGAGGGGGGTCCGGTGGGGGCTATGGGCGGGACCGTCCGGCCGGCGGGGACCGGGAAGGAAGGCCAGCACCGGGGGGACCCGTGCGCCGGCGGTTCCGGCGCCGGCGAGATGACGAGTAGAGGCTGGAAGGGAGCGCCTGCCATGGGCGCCCCAAGCCCTTATATCGGTTAATCGATATCGTTTTTCCGAGCCATGTGGGGCGTCCGCAGAGGCCAGAAGCACCCGAGGGGCCTCCGATACTGGGTCCTCCAGATCCTCGCTCGCAGCCCCCGGACCGGCGCAGAGATCCTCCAGGACATGGACACCGCCACCCATGGCTGGTGGCGCCCTTCCCCCGGATCGATCTACCCTTTGCTCGAACAGCTGACGGGGGAAGGGCTCATCGAGAAACGGCCGGATGGACGCTATCAGCTCACGGAACGCCTCCGGTCCAGCCCCTGGGGGTGCGGTGGCTTCGCCGGTCCGCTGCCGAGGACCCCGGAGGAGGCGGTCCGTGAGCTCTCCGGTTTCGTCGCCTACCTGGAGGACCTGAGACGCTCCGACCCCACCGGGTTCCAGGCGCAGCTCCCTAGGCTGACCGATCTCCTCGAGCGGCTCCGGAGGCTGACCGCGTGAACCCCCTCCCGGCCCCCGCCCCCGGGAGAGCCCGACCGCCCTACCCGGGAGGGCCGTGAACTCCGCGCGTCCGCCGGGAGAGGCCGTGATCCAGGTGGAGGACCTGGGCAAGACCTACGGCGGAAAGTTGGAGGCCGTCAAAGGGGTCTCCTTCGAGGTGGCGCCCGGGGAGATCTTCGGCTTCCTGGGCCCCAACGGGGCCGGGAAGACGACCACGGTCTCCATGCTCACCACCCTGCTGACGCCCACCCGGGGACGCGCCATGGTGGCGGGCCTCGACGTGGCCACCCAGGCGGCGCAGGTGCGCCGGGAGATCGGCCTTGTCTTTCAGGACTCCACGGCGGACGGGGAGCTCACGGGCCGGGAGAACCTGATCCTCGCCGGCGGGCTCTTCGGGATGACCCCGGCCGAGTGCCGGGCCCCCATCGAGATGCTCCTCGCCCGGATGGATCTCGCCGACGCCGGGGACCGCCGGGTGAAGGGCTACTCCGGGGGGATGAAACGTCGCCTGGAGCTGGCGGTCGCCATGGTCCACACCCCGAAGATCCTCTTTCTGGACGAGCCGACCATTGGGTTGGACCCCCAGGGACGGGCCGGCTTCTGGCGCTACATCCAGGAGCTCCGGCGGGAGCAGCAGGTGACGATCTTCATGACCACCCACTACCTGGACGAGGTCGAGAACCTCTGCGACCGCATCGCCATCATCGACCACGGCCGCATCATCGCCACCGGGACCAACGATGCCCTCAAGGAGAAGGTCGGGGGCGACGTGGTGGAACTGCGGACGCCCGGCGCCGCCCGGGACCTCACCGAGACCCTGCGGGGGGTCCCCGGGGTCCGGGAGGTCCGGCGGGAAGGGGACCTCTACCAGGTGAAGTGCTCCCGGGCCGAGGGGCTGGTATCGGCCCTGGTGATGGCCTGTGACGGCGCCGGGGTCACGCCGGAGGGGATCACGGTCAAGCGCCCGAGCATCGACCGGGTCTTCCTGGAACTCACCGGGAAGGCGTACCGCGAGGAGGGCTACGATGACGGCCGGGCGGCCCAGGCCTCTGCCTTCGGCGCCCGGGCCAGGGGAGGACGCTGATGCTGGTCGAGCTCTTCGCCCTGCTGAAACGGGAGTATCTACGCTGGGTCCGGGCCCCCATGTGGATCGTGGCCGGGCTCATGACCCCCATCCTGTACCTCCTGCTCTTCGGCCAGGCCTTCAACCTGGGGGCCCTCGTGGGGAGCTCTCCCCAGGGCGAGGCTGCGCTCCGGGCGGCGCTCTGGGGCGCCCCGGACTACTTCTCCTACTTCGCGGTGGGCATGGTGGGCCTGGTGGCGGTGACCTCGGCCCTCTTCGCCGGCACCGGCGTGATCTTCGACAAGCAGCTCGGGATCATGCAACGGACCATTGCCACCCCGGTCCGTCGGAGCACGATCTTCTCCTCCATCCTGCTCTTTAGGGGGTTCCTGGTGGTCCTCCCCATCTTCATCGTCCTCGGCCTGGCGCTGGCCTTCGCCCACGTCCCCGGATTGGTGGGGATGACCGTCACCCAGAACGTCGGGGCCCTGGGAGTGGGGGCCGTCATCCTGGCCGTCTTCATCCTGGCCATCGCCTTCACCTCCCTGTTCCTCGCCTTTGGCTTCCTCTTCTCCCGGGTGGAGTCGTACTTCGGGGTGGTGAACCTCCTCAACCTCCCGCTCCTGTTCACCTCGAACGCCCTGTATCCGGTCGGGACCGAGCCGGGTTGGCTCCAGAACATCACGGCCTACAACCCGATCTCCCTGGCGGTGGACGTGATGCGGGAGACGTTCTTCGGGAGTTCCTACTACCCTCACCCGGTCTACGTCTATCTGCTGGGGCTGTTGGCCTGGGCCGTTGGCCTGGTCGCCCTTGCCCTCTTCCTCGCCGCCCGGGCCCTGAGGACCAAGTAGCGCATGCGACGGCGGGGGCCCGGGGAAGGGCAGGCCATCTCCTGTCCCATGGGCTCGCATGGTCTCGAGCCCCCCGACGGAAGGGAGAGTGTCTACACTCGCCCGAACTCCCCTACAGAGGTTCGCGTCTTCCGGGACGCGGTCCCAGAACCTCTCGTCGGTGACGGCGCCCAGGCTCTGTGGCAGGCTCGTCCGTAGGACGGACCAGAGTAGACACCGGGCGTCGTGGGCTCGAGGCCACACCCCTGGACAGGGCGTGCGACTTACGGGATGGATTTCCTCGGGGTCTTCAGAGGTAAGCGCGTCACCCCTCCTCCAGGGTCGCCAGCACGCCCCCAGCGACGGGGCGGCTCAGCAGCCAGTCCAACTGGCCGCACCACGAACAAGACGCCGGCGGCCGGGAAACGGTGACCCTCCGGCAAGCCGAGGACCCCCCGCTCACCATCCCAAAGCAGTTTTCGCCGCAAACTAAATCCAGTGTGGCGGACTGGACGCGGCCCGGGAAACCCTTTGAGGTCGAAGGGGAAGGCCGGTAGAGTTCGGAGGAGCACATGAGCAGTGAGAGTGAGAAGAAGGTGGGCAAGTGCCCGGTCGTGCACGGGACGACGAACCTTGGAATGAGGTCGAACCATGACTGGTGGCCGAAGCAGTTGAACCTCAGGATTCTCCGCCAGAACTCGGCCCTCTCCAATCCGATGGGCGAGCAGTTCGATTATGGGGAAGAGTTCACGAAGCTCGACTTCGACGCGCTGAAGAAGGACCTCCGAGCGGTGCTGACGGATAGCCAGGACTGGTGGCCGGCGGATTTCGGCCACTACGGGGGGCTCTTCATCCGCATGGCGTGGCACTCTGCGGGCACCTACCGTGTCGCTGATGGCCGCGGCGGCGCTGGCACCGGCCAACAGCGGTTCGCACCGATCAACTCATGGCCGGACAATGTGGGCCTCGACAAGGCACGTCGGCTCCTTTGGCCGATCAAGCAGAAGTACGGTGGCAAGATCTCCTGGGCTGACCTTATCATTCTCGCCGGCAACGTCGCGCTCGAGTCGACAGGCTTCAAGACCTTCGGCTTTGGCGGCGGGCGCCGGGATGCCTGGGAGCCGGACGAATCGGTCTACTGGGGCCAGGAGGACACCTGGCTTGGCGACAAGCGCTACACGGGCGACCGGGAACTCGAGAGTCCTCTCGCCGCCGTGCAGATGGGCCTCATCTATGTGAATCCGGAAGGGCCGAATGGCAACCCGGATCCGCGCGCCGCGGCCAGGGACATTCGGGAGACCTTCAAGCGGATGGCCATGAACGACGAGGAGACCGTCGCGCTCATCGCCGGTGGACACACCTTCGGCAAGACCCACGGCGCCGGCGATCCGAAGCTCGTCGGCCCGGAACCGGAGGCGGCGCCCATCCAGCAGATGGGCCTCGGCTGGAAGAGTCGGTTCGGCACGGGCAAAGGCAAGGACGCCATCGGTGGCGGCCCAGAGGTCACGTGGACCACGACGCCGACGAAGTGGAGCAACAACTTCTTCGAGAACCTGTTCGGCTATGAATGGGAATTGACGAAGAGTCCGGCCGGCTCGTATCAGTTCACGGCGAAAGGGGGCCCGGCGACCATTCCGGATGCCTTCGATCCGGCCAAGCATCACGTTCCAACGATGCTCGTGACAGACCTCGCTCTCCGGTTCGATCCGGTCTACGAAAAGATCTCGCGGCACTATTACGAGCACCCGGAGGAGTTTGCGGACGCCTTCGCCCGGGCGTGGTTCAAGCTCACCCACCGCGATATGGGTCCTCGCTCACGATATCTGGGACCTGAGGTCCCGGCGGAGGAGCTGGTCTGGCAAGACCCGGTTCCCCCCGTCGATCACCGGCTGATCGACGCCAAGGACATCGAAGACCTGAAGGCCAAGATCTTGGCTTCGGGCCTGACCATCTCTCAGCTCGTCTCGACCGCATGGGCCTCGGCGGCCACCTTCCGCGGCTCCGACAAGCGCGGGGGGGCGAATGGGGCGCGCGTCCGGCTTGCTCCACAAAAGGATTGGGAAGTCAACCAGCCCGCCCGACTGGCCGAGGTGTTACGAACCTTAGAGGGCATCCAGAGAGAGTTCAATACCGCGCGGTCCGACGGAACGAGGGCGTCCCTTGCCGACCTGATTGTCCTCGGTGGTTGCGTGGGTGTCGAGCAGGCCGCGAGGATCGCGGGGCAGGACGTGACCGTCCCCTTCGCGCCCGGCCGTACGGACGCATCGCAGGAGCAGACCGATGTGGAGTCCTTCGGCTACCTTGAACCGGTGGCGGATGGCTTCCGCAACTTTCTCAAGACCGGGTTCGCCGTGCCGGCCGAGGAGCTTCTCATCGACAAGGCGCAACTGCTGACCCTGACTGCGCCGGAGATGACGGTTCTGATCGGCGGCATGCGGGTGCTCAACGCCAACGCCGGAGAGTCCCAACACGGAGTCCTCACGAAGCGGCCCGGAGCGCTGACCAATGACTTCTTCGTGAACCTGCTGGACATGCGCACGGACTGGGTAGCGACCTCGGATGACAATGTGTTCGAGGGACACGACCGCAAGACCGGCGAGTTGAAGTGGACCGGCACCCGAGTCGACCTCATCTTCGGGTCGAACTCCGAACTGCGCGCCCTTGCGGAGGTCTATGGCTCCACCGGTGCGCAAGGGAAGTTCGTGGCCGACTTCGTGGTAGCATGGAACAAAGTGATGAACGCAGACCGCTTCGATCTTAGACGACCCGGAGTACCGACTCCGCTCGCTGCCCCGGTCCGTGGCGGCAGGGCCCCGGCCTGAGCCGCACCGGGCTCCTCCACCCCCATGTCCCAGAACCGAGGCCCCCGCTTCGTCCACACCCTCCGGACGGTCAGCGGGCGTCCCAGAACCAACCCGTCCCGTTCGGTCCTCCGTCCCGGCCCGGCCTTCCGACGGGTCACGTCCACCCGGGCCTCCGCCTCGTTCGAGTTCTACGACACCCGAACTTCCTGAGAGCGAGCGGTTCCTCGAGTAGAGCGTTGTAGAGTCAGGCACCTACCCAGTACCTGCAGCATACACCCCTGAGTGCTCGTGCCTGTGTGCAGGGAATACCGAACCGGAGAAGTGCTTCGCCGTCCCAAGAGCGTACCCCGTCAGGTCAGAGGGGAAGCGAGGCCAGCGGAGGAAGAAGCTCGAAGAGACCACGGACCGGTTACGGGCCGGTCGAAGATGGGACCGGGGCTCGCCGTAACGAACTGGCCAGGACGCTCCCCAGCAACCGCAGGCCCGTCCTCATGCGGTCGAGCCGCGGACGGAGCGGCTGCCAGGGCTGGTACTCGAGCACCGTCCGGAACCCCATGCGCTCGTACACGGGGCGGCCGAGGGGGCTCGCCTGCAGGAACCCCGCCCGGGCCCCGAGCTCCTCTCCCGCGGCGAGCGCCGCCCAAGTGACGGCCTCCCCGTAGCCCCGGCGACGTTGACGGAGGTCCGTGGCCACCCAATAGACCCCGGCGATCCCGTCCGTGGCCACCAGGACGGAGCCCGCGACCGGCCGTGGGCCGGCGTACCCCAGGATCAGGCGCACCCGGGCGGCCGACCCGTCCCCCCGGAGCGCGGATCCCGGGAAGACGATCCGCAGGAACCCCGCAGGGATGTGGTAGACGGAGCCCATCACCCTCCGAAAGTCTGAGAGACCCTCTCGGTCCGCCACGGTGCGGACGGAGAGCCCGGCGGGAGGGGATGGAAAGGACAGGGGGAGGTCCATCCACATCCCGGGCAGCCGTAAGGCAGGACCGGACCCCGCCGAAGGGAACCCGGCGAACGGGTCCCTCTCCCCCGGCGCTGGGGAGAGGATCTCGAACGGGTAACCCGAAGGGAAGAACCTTCGGGCCCGCCCGACCAGGGCCTTTACGTCACCGGGGGGAGCCGGCAGGATCAACTGGTTCGCGTCGGGAACAGGGACGCCGGAGCGGAAAGCGGTGGCCTCTGGCCACGCTTCGCGATGGGCGCGAGGGAACCGGCGGATGAACTCCCAGGTGGCCTCCACCAGGTTCCGGTGGGCTTGGTCCGCCTGTTCCAGCGAGAGTGGGACCATGCCCCGGGCCGGTGTCCCACCGCGCTTATCCTTTGCCTCCCGGGGCCGGGGGCCGCCGTCTCGCCCAGGGACGGGCGCACAGCGGTCCCCGGCGACCACCCCGGGGTCCGGGGAGAGGTCCCCGGCGGGCCCACCGTTAAGGAGCTTTGGCCAGATGGCTCCAGACCGTGTTGAACCCCATCAAGATGGACGCGGCCCCCGCGAGGACGGCGAACAGGAGGAAGAGACCCAGGACATAGTTCCACATCTTCGGGTAGGAGGGAGCGGCAGAGGCTCCCAGCGTCTGGGACCGGGTCACATACCAGTCCACGAAGAGCGTGACGGGCATGGAGAGCACCGCCAGGGCTCCGAAGGCCAAGTACATGGCGAACGTGTCCAACGGCTCGTTGGTGAGGCCCAGAAGATAGGCCCGGGCGCCGTAGTAGATGACGCCCCAGCCAGAGACGAAGGCGATGATCCCGATCAGGTGGGAGGGGATCTTGAACCAGAGGGATACGGCGAACCCCACCAGGATGATCCCGGCGAGGACCGTGGGATCGTAGAAGAGCATGTTGTAGGAGGCGGGGAGCGGCCAGGTGAACTCCCCCCAGAGCCCCAGGAGCAGAAGGAACCCCCCGAGGAGCCCCAGGACGGCCCCGCCTCCCCGCAGGCTGGCATTCGCTTCCTTGGGGTCCTGCTTGCGGAGGCCCCACCAGACCCAGATCCCCGTATAGAAGACGGCCACGGTCACGAGGATGAGCACGTCGAGCTCGATGCCCAGGTTGTCGATGAACGTCATCGTTGTTTCCCCCTTTGCTTCACGGGGCTCGGTGAGCCTCCGCGACCGGCGAACGCCGCGACCGGGTATTTGGCTCCCAAGTCAACCGCCCTGAACGTGGCTCCCGGCCGGGAGCGCCTGCCAAGCGCAGGCGTCCGTGGCCGAGAGGGCCGGGGCAGTGACCACCGGTCGGGGGCGTACCCCGACCCCTTGAACGGACCGACCCTCGGACCCATGCGAAGTTTCCTCATGGTGGACCTGACCGGCGGGCAGGAAGGGCCCGGAGCGATGGCCCGCCCATTCCAGAGAACCCTGCGGGACGTCGGGGCGCCGGAAAGGCCGGGCTTATGCGTGACCTGGAGCATCACGCCGCCCTCCCGACCGAGCGGTTCGACGACGCAGAAGAGGCCAATCCCCGGGGCACCGAACACCGATCGGACGCTAGCCTGTCGGGGACCGGAAAATGTCCGAGCCGGTCCGCACAGCGGAACGCCTCCTCTTGCGGACCGGTCAGCCGGGAACAAGAGGGGCGGTATGCCCAGCGGTCGCAGGATCCCCTCTCCGCCCGGGGACGCCCTCTCAGGCCTTCCGGCTCGTGTCGAGGACCACTCGTCCCTGTGACCGGGCCACGGTCTCGGGCTCCACCGCGCGGTTGATGGTGATCTCGTTCACCACCGCCAGCATCTGCAGGGCCTGGGCGAGACCCGAACCGATCCGTTGGACAGAGTTCGCGGTGGGGACGTCCCGGATCCGACCGGTGATGGACTTGAGGAGCGCGGGGTCAGCCGCGAGGTCCTCCTCGATGGCGTTGAGGGTGGCGTTGGCCTGGGTCACCGAAAGGCGGGTGAATGCCTCCATGGTGGCCTCGAGGCGCGTCTCCAGCTTCTGGAACTGGCTGTCGATATTCCCCAGCGGGCCCTGGGGGAGGTCCTGAAGGCGGTCGAGCGAGCCTTGGAGCTCCGGCCCGATCCACGCCAGAAGGTCTCCCACCTCCTCCAGCATCTTCACCACCACGCGGTAGCCGATCTGGTAATGATGGCTCTCCACGCCGATCTCCCGGGCCACGCGAAAGTCATCGGAGGCGATGAGGAGCTGCCGGACCATGAGGAGATACAGCCGGTCGATCTCCTCCTCCCGACCCGGGAACTCGGCCGGCGCCGCCCGATCGCGGGTGGACAGCATCTGCCGGCACGAGCGGAGCTCCATCCCGAGAAGGCGCAGCATCTGGTCGAGGAGACGGGGCAAGGGGTAACGGGTGGGATCCACGAAGTTCTGGACCTCGACCCCCTCGGGCGACTCCCCCACGATGTTCATCCCCAGCATCCGCGCGGCCAGCGCACGGATCTCCTGCCGCTGCGGCCCGCCGAGACCTCCCCGGGCCGTGATGTGCACGTGGTCTTGTCCCACCACATAGGACCCGACGAGGAGACGCGAGAGCAACTGGGGAGGGAGGTCGGTGGCCTCGATCCGCAGGGGCTGGGGGTGCTCCTGACCCCCCACGTTCGTGGACCCGATGGCGATCTCTAAGCGGCCTCCCCCCAGGTCGGTGAACCGCAGAGGGGTCCCGGCCCGGACGTTCATGGCCTCGGTCCAGGACTTCGGCAGGGTCACGGCAAGGGACGAACTCCCCGTCCGCTGCACACGTCGGGTGGTGCCGCGGTCTGCTTGGGTGCCCTCCGCCCCGCCACCCTCCCGGACCATAGGGTCCCCACGACCTCCCGGACTAAATGATTGATGAGGGTCGGGCGAGGCTCACCCGAGCGTCTCCGGACTCTCCTTACGGTCCGGAGGGTACGCACAAGGCGCATCCTCCCCATCTCCGGCCTGGGTCCAGAGGGACCAAGGTAGGAAACATGGCAACAGTGGATGTCGGAGTGAGGACCGCAGAGGCTGTCCCGGAGACGAAGACGGTCTTTCGGGTCCCATCGGTCTCGGAGACGGACACGGCCTGGCCGGTAAGGACCCTATCGGCGATGCGGATCGTGTTCGGGGCGATCTTCCTTTTCGACGGGACCCTCAAGTGGGTGTTGTTCGCCACGGGGCAGATGCAGGGGGTGGTCGCCGGGGAGTTCTATACGCCGGCGTGGCTCACCACGAACTGGGTCCTCTTCGGGACCCTGATAGGGCTCGGTGAGACCTTCGGAGGGCTCTTCCTCATCCTGGGCCTCTTCCAGCGGCCCGCGGCGATCTGGAGCGCCCTCGTGATGGGGTTCATCTGGGCCTTCGGGGGCTTCGGCGGTTACCCCAGCGCCATCGGGGCGTCTTGGAGCACTGCCGGTTACACCGATCTGGGCGGGGACCTCATGCTGGCGCTCGTGTTCGTCTTCCTGGCCTTCGCGCCTTACGCGTACGGACTGGCGAAGGCCTGGAACCTGCGCGAGCGGTTCTCCGGGGACGGCTGGCGGAACCGAGTGCTCCGGGGGCTCCTGACCTGAACCAATTCCCACCGGCCGGGACGGGTCCCTCCCGCCCCGGCCCCCGGGCGGCGTGTCCTATCCCCGGGCTCCCGGAGGGGCCGGGGCGGTCGAGAGCCGGGGGCCGTCCAGGGACCGGATCATCACGGCGACCCCTCGACGGAGCAGTTCGGCGGCGGAGGAGCGGCTGATCCCCAAGGCCCCGGCCACCGCTCCGAGGCCGACCCGTCTGGGGACCGAGAAGTACCCGAGTCGGTCCGCGCAGCGGAGGGCCTCCTCCTGCCGGCCAGTCAGTTGGGAATAGGGAGGCGGATTGCGCAGGGATCGGAGGGCCCCCGCTCCGCCCCGTGACCAGGCGCGCTGCTCCATCTCCGGGAGCGGGCGGGGAGGACGGGTGGTCAGGATCTCCCAGCGGACCCGGCCGTCCGGTCCCCGGGGGGTCCGGAACCGGCAGGTCCGGCAGATCCCTCCGGACCGGAAGAGGGCACGACAGGAACTCCCGGTCCGGGAGACGACCCGGAGCAGGACCCGGTCGCGGGCATCGGGCGAGAGCGCCACGGTGCGGGACGGAGAATGAGCGACAGAGGAGACCGCGGCACGGATCTCCTGCTCGGGGCCCGCGAGCTCGAGCAGATGGACGGCCCGGGTGCCAGACGGCGGCAGCGGTTGGCAGGCCAACAGGCGCGAGCTCAGGCCAGGCCACTCGGTGAGGCGACGCAGCCAGTGGGTGACAGGCGGCACCGACAGGGCGACCCCAACGAGAGCTTCCCGGGGCTCAAGGGCCGGTTCCACGGGGCCTCGCTCCCACCTTCCTCCCCGGCCCGGGTCCCGCATGTCCATCGGACGCAAATTGTGCGTATGAACCTTCCATGAGCCGGACAGGGTCGCGTCGGGAAAGAGGGCCCCCCCGCGACAGGGATCCCCGGTCCCTCGGGCCTTCCCGGGCCTTGCCGACCCAACGGGGCGGGGAGCGGGCCGCGCGGCGGCAGGCCAGGAGGAGCCAACGCATGAGCGCCTCCGCCTCCGCCGGGGGGATCCCTTCGGACCCCGCGGCCTTGCGGGCACGTTCCAGGACCCGTTGCTCCTGCCCCCGGTCCCGCAGGGGAAGCCCCCGGCCCCGCTTGTGCTCCCAGAGGTCGCGGACCAGTTGGCGCCGGCGGGAGTAGAGGGTGAGCATCTCCCGGTCGAGACGCTCCAGCGCTCGTCGGAAGCTCTCCAGATCGGCCGGCGGGAGGGATCCGTCTACCATGGGCTAAGGGGAGGCCTCCGGACGGATGGATTCCGACCCTTACCGGTGCGGTCCAAAGCGTAAGCGGCCGCACGGTTCGGGGAGACATGGAGCTGGTCCTCGCCTCCAACTTCGACCCTGAGCTCATCCCCGGGTTGAGTGGGCTCCCCGTGGAATCCCTCTTCGGGAACTTCCCCACCAGCCTGGTGGGGGGCGGACGGCCCCCCAACATCCTTCCCAACGTGACGGAGGAAGGGTTCCGGAGGCACCTGGCCGAGGTCCACGCCTCCGGCCGTCGGTTCTATGCCACGGTGAACAGCGCCGACACCGGCCTGAAGGAGTACCGCCCATCCTTCCTCGATCAGTTCTCCCGGGAGGTCGGACGGCTCGTCGACTGGGGGGTCGATGGGTTCGTCGTCGCCGTTCCGCTCCTGTTGGACCGGATCCACCGGGAGTACCCGGACCTCCGGCTCAGCGTCTCCACCTTCGCCCGCATCCGCACCGTCGCCCAGGGGGAATACTTCCTACAGCGGGGCGCCGACACCCTCGTGCTCGAGGAAGCGAACCGGAACCGGGGGCTGCTGCGCGGCCTCGTGGACCTGGGGGCCCGCGTGGAGGTGCTGGTGAACCAGACCTGCATCCACGATTGTCCGTTCCGGTTCCACCACCTGAGCACGAGCTCCCTCGCCTCCCAGGAGGGGACCGACGCGCCCTGGTTCGAGTACCCCCTCCTCCAGTGCGGCCTCGAGGTGGTGAAGGACCCGGTGAAGCTCGTCTCGGGGATCTTCGTCCGCCCCGAGGACCTCTCCGCCCTGGAGGAGCTCGGGGTCCACCGGTTCAAGATCTCCGGGAGGAACCACCCCACGGAGTGGCTCCTCCGGGCCGCGCGGGCCTACAGCGCCCGCCGCTATCCGGGCAACCTTCTGGACGTGCTGAGCTACGTGCAGAACCGGGGCCCCCGGGGCGCCCTCCGGCGGCTCCGGGTCCGGGGGGACGTGCCCGAGGTGGTGGGACCGCTCTCCGCCGCCTTCGAGGCCCTGGGGGAGATGGAACTGGACAACCGGGCGTTCCCCCCGGGATTCCTCAAGCGGGTCCTGGCCACCGACTGCGACCGGACCCGATGCTCGGACTGCGGCTACTGCGCCCAGGTCGCCCGGCGGGTGATCCGGATCCGGGGAGCCCCGCTCGAGCAGTATCTGCCGCCCACGGAGCTTCCGGACCCCAGCGCGCTCCTCCCCTCGTTCGGCGTCCGGGACTCCGGGGAAGAGCGCCCGGGCCCTTCGCTCCCCTACGGGGTCCCCACGGGCTCCCCTCGACGAGGGGCCGCAGGACCGTAGGTTCCCCCGCGCGTCGTACCGGCGCTGCGGCGAGAACGGAGCAGGCGGGTCTTCACGGCGTCGTTCACCCCGAAGGCGAAGGCCGCCACCAGGCCCAGCACCAGGAGCGTCACCGGGAGCGGCACGGCGGAGAGGTAGGGGATCCCCACGGTCACCAGCCCCGTGAGCACCCCCAGGTCGATGCCGCAGGCCACCAGGAGGTCCCGCCCCGGCCGGCGGGCCCAGAAGTGGCCTTCGCTGCGGACCGAGAGCACGGTGAAGAGCCCGAAGTAGAACAGGATCTCGAACCCCACCGTGTTGAGCAGGGTGGGGGAGGCCATCACCCCGGGGGCCAGGGAGCGCAGCAGGGCGAGCAGGAAGAGGGACTCCCCGAGGGCCAGGGTCCCGACCACCACCCCCGTGCGGAGCAACGGCGGCATCTCCCAGGTGGCGGGGGCCTTCGATCCGCGGACGCTGTCCGTGGCGAGGGCCAGGGTGACGAAGTCCACGGTGAGGAGCAGGAGGACCACGTCGAACGTGTTGACCACGAACTGGCCGAGGAGGAGGAAGGCGACCACCACGAACACCGCGATCTGGAACGTCTTCACGATCTTGCTTAAGACCCAGGTGACCACCCGCTGGTGGATCTCCCGGCCCACCTGGACCATCCGTACCATCGGTTCGAGACCGGGAGCGGTGAGGACCGCGCTGGCCGAGGCCTTGGCCACGTCGGTGGCGCTGCTCACGGCGATCCCCACCTCCGCCTGGGCGAGGGCGGGGGCGTCGTTGACCCCGTCCCCGGTCATTCCCACGAGATGGCCGCGGGACTGGAGCGCCTTCACGATGGTGAACTTGTCCTCCGGAAAGACCCGGGAGAACCCGTCGGCCTCCTCGGCCCGTCGGCCGGCCCCGGCCAGACCGGCCGGGACCGCCTGCCGGAAATCCTCCCCGTCCAGGATCCGGGAGCCCAGCCCCACCTCCCGGGCCACGTGCTGGGCCACCGCCTGGGAGTCCCCGGTGAGCATCTTGACCCCCACCCCCTGCTCCCGCAGCTCCGCGATGAGCGCCCGGGCATCCGGCCGGGGGGGGTCCTGGATCCCCACCAGCCCGAGCAGCTGCCAGGGCCCCTCGCCGGTCCGCCGGGCCACGGCGAGGGAGCGGAGCCCCCGATCCGCCAGGGCCTTCACCCGCTCCTCCAGGGCCGAGCGCTCCGGCCCGGGAAGGGCCGCCAGTTGGGCCAGGGTCCCGGGCGAGCCTTTGGCGATCTGGACACGCTGGGGCCCCGCCCCCAGGATGGCCTCGGTGCGGCGGGTGGACGGGTCGAAGGGGACGAACCGGTCCGCCTGGGGTAGGGGAGGCCCGGGGATCTTCCGGCCCTCCTCCAGGAAGGCCAGGTCGATGGGGTCCTCGTCCGCCTCCTGGGAGGCCACCGCTCCCCATCGGATCACGTCCTCCCGGGTGAGGCCGGGGCCGGGCAGGGTCTCCGCGATCTCCGCGCGGTTCTGGGTGAGGGTGCCGGTCTTGTCGGTGAGCAGGAGGTCCATGCTGGAGGCGTCCTCGCTGGCGTTCAGCCGCGTCACCAGCACGCCCCGGTGGACGAGCTCCAGGGAGCCCAGGGCCGTGGAGACGGTGAACATCGCCGGGAGCGCCACCGGGATCGCGGAGATGAGCAGGACCAGCATCAACGGGAGGAGGGGGAGGAGGGCCAGGTGCTCCAGCGCGGCCACGGCGAACCCCACCGAGAGGAAGGCCCCGACGATGAGCAGGAGCCAGCGGACCAGGTGGTTCGTCACCTCGGTGACGTGGAACTTCGGGTGGGCGCTCCGGACGAGGGAGACCGTCCGGCCGAAGAGGGTGGAGGCCCCCGTGAGGATGACCACCCCGGTCCCCTCCCCGCGGCGGACCACGGAGCCGGAGAGGAGGAGCGCGCCCGGGCTCTTGTCGACCGGGGCGGATTCGCCGGTGAGGGCGGACTCGTCGGTCTCCATCTCCCCGACGCCGAGCTTCACGTCGGCCGGGGTCATGTCCCCGGCCCGGAGCCTCAAGAGATCGCCGGGGACGAGCTCCCGGGCGGGGACCGCCGTCCACGACCCGTCCCTCAATACCCTCGCGCGGACCTCGAGGCGTTGCCGCAGGAGGGAGAGGGCGCGGCCCGCCCGCCAATCCTGGGTGAATCCCAAGACGACGTTGAAGACGAGGAGGAGGGCGATCACCACGGCATCCACCGCGTTCCCGAGGGCGCCGGCGAAGAGCGCGGTGACCTCCAGCATCCAGGCCGTGGGCCCCCAGAACTGTCTCAGCAGGCGGAGGATGGCGGGGGTGGGGCGGTCGGCCACCTCGTTGAGGCCCGCGCTCCCCCGGCGTCGCGATACCTCGGCGGCCGAGAGGCCCCGGGCCGGGTCCACCGTGAGGGCGGCGAGGGCCTCGGGATAGGAGAGGGAGCGCCAGCGCTCCGCCACGGCCCCCCCGGGCCCGTCTCGTGGCTTGGGGGGTGGCGAACTGCCGGAACCCCCCGGGGCAGGGTCCGTCATCGGGTCCCCTGCCGCTCGGTCATCAGGGGGAGGCATTGGCCCCGGGCAGAGAAAGGTTGGCCGAGGGCCAGGCCCCAACGGAGGGCCGGGCGCCGTCCCGGGGGCAGGCCCGGGACGGGGGGCAACGCAATACGCAGATCCTGTATGACGGAGAGTGCACCAAAGAGGTAGCTTGCGATCGTTAGTGGCCGCGGGCTGAGGTGGTCGCCGAAGCTTCCACCGTACACCCCGGCTCTATCGAGCCCGTCGTTTACGGATGATCTTTAAGGTGTCTCTTTTCGAGGGGGGTTTCGGGCTTAGATGCTTTCAGCCCTTATCCCGTAGCGCGTGGCTGCTCTGCCATGCCCTGCCGGACAACAGATGCACTA